>JBGSNK010000056.1:0-2913 GCA_041739665.1 Bdellovibrionales bacterium | reverse complement strand
GATGCGATCACCAAGATATCTCCACCTTTTGAGATTTGTTTGTTGGAAGGTTTAGACTGTTGGGACCCAATTATTCGACGTTGTCCCTTAGGCGCTGCGACCTGTTTACTTGGGGCAGACGCATGTTTATTGGGGGCCTCTATGTGAGCCGGTGCCACTTCTTCGATGGCACCTGCACTTTTGTGTCTTTCCAAGGGTACATGTTTGTCAAAGCAAGGAATGCTACAAAAAACGTAATTGGTATTACGGACGTTGCAGCTCGAAACACTGCATATGTAATACTTTGAATTGAGGGAAATGGGTTGTTTGCAACTGCTACAGTTTTTCCAAGTGGTCGAGCTCATAATAAATCCGTGGTTCAGAGGTTAGAAAATATAGCCCACTCGATAGGTGCGCCCAAACTCATGGACCTTATCATCGGTAGAGTCAAATAGCTCGTGCTCAATGATGAAGCCGTAAGTTTTGGGTTCAATCCATCGTGTGATGTTTATTTTTAAAGTATATAACCCTTGCGGAGAGGTCCGAAAAGGACTTTTAAAATCCCCGAACTCATCGGCCACCTGCGGGTCATTAAAATGGATCTCTACTTTGGCCAATTGACTGAGCATTTCTTTAAACTCAGCATTCTTCGCAAGGCTTGAGAAGTCCTTTTGCCAGAGGCTATAAAGCCGGTCTTGTTTGGGCAGCAGGTAAAAGGGCAGAGGGGAGGCGAGATACACGAGCACACCCGAGGCTAAAATCAGACAAAAACCAGCTAAAAATCGCAACATAGAGCTCATTATTGTAAATTCTCCAGGTATGTTCAAACCTTTTTAAAAGCCTAAATTGTTAGACAGTGGGGGTGTTTTGCAGACAAATATCCTCTCTGAGATGGATTTCAGAGCTTCTCAGAGATGGTATTGCCCTTGCAATGTATCAGTATGGGATAGGGGTCTCAACTAGGGTGAACTTCCAAAAGTTCAAAAGAGGAGGCCTTTTTGTTATTGTTTTTGGCATTGATTGCGGCATTTACATTTTCAGACAGTCTCGCGTGGGCCGAAACCACCAACAATCCCTATTGGACCCAAAGAGTGATGCCGGTCAATCCAAATCCACCTGCTGTCACCGTTCGCCGCACTCCCGCACCTGTGGCTAAGCCTCAGCCCCAAAAAGCTCCTCAAGTGACGACTTATGCAAAGCCTATTGTTGTTCATCAAACCCCTCGTTACATTCGCAACTCCACAGGGGGGAGTCGTCAACACGCTATTTCAAGCCGAAGCGGTCAAGCGGCCACGCAAGTTTGCGGTGGTCCTATAGAAATTCGCCATCGCAATGGGAAATGCAATGAACTGGATTATGATCGTCACTTTTTAGAGTTTGTTCAAAATCAAGGTTTAAAGTGCGCCAAATCTGCCGGCCAAAAAGCCTTTGGTTTCACTCCAACAAAGATTGGCCTTCGTACTCATGAAGGGCAAGTCAGTTTAAATCGAACAGTTTCAGGCACAAGCAGTGTTTCCAACCATGCGATTGGCCGTGCCATAGATGTTTTTGAAGTGGACGTTTACAACGGTAGTGCTCACAACTCGGTCGTCATGCATCGCAATCAAATGTCTAAACACAGCTCTCGAGCATTTTACGAAAACTTTCGAGATTGCTGGAGACAGGAAGTTCAAAGAACTGGAACGAGTACTCTGTCAGATCCTTGTGGCCCAACTTTTGGCTGTCTTGATCATAACTATAACAGCGCCCATTGGGATCATATGCATATGTCATTACCACAGACGCGCACCAATCGAAGGCGACACAATATTGTTTGCACATAATTTTTTAAAAAAAATCTGAGGAGAATATTTTATGAACATATTAATTATAAAAAAAGTCCCATGGTCCATTTTGTTTGTAGGACTTACGATGTTAATTTTTGCTGGATTAGCTATAGCTGGAGATGTTCGGGCAAACGAGTCCAATCATCAACTGACAGATTATTCATTTGATAATCGTGTACAAATGGTTATTGATGATTATCAAAACCATCCCAAAGGGATTAAGTTGATCATGAAGACCGAGAAAAAGGGTCATCTCGAAATCCTACCCATCCACTTGGATTTAAGAATTCAGTGTGAAGGGCAGAAGAAGTCAAAGGTCGTCGACATTGTAAGCCTTCTTAAAGAGAGTGGACCTGACGTGGCCAATCATTACAATGAGCTCTTCAGCACGCTAGCAACAGCGGACTATCCAAGTGGGCAACTTCGTTTTTGTGCATTTGAAAGTCTTAACTTTGATCAAAAGTCGATCATGCTCAAGGTTTTAAAAGGCAAAAGTGGCGGCGGATGCGAACAGTCTTACACGGTAGACTTCGAAATCCCAATTGCCACTTACTGTGAGCGCTAAGCTTATTCACTTCAAATGACTTATGCGGAGCCAGGCAATAAATGTCTCCGCAGCCCTCTCTTGCTCCCAGAACTCCCAGAACTTCCAGAACTTCCAGAACTTCCAGAACTTCCAGAACTTCCAGAACTTCCAGAACTCTTTTGGTTTCGAAGACGTATTTATTTAAAACTGTTTTGAGTAAGCAAGCGATGGTGTTCTCTGCAGAGGAGTCGCAAGTTCGTCAGGTCATTTGTTCCTCCAAGAATCAAGGGTTGAATATGATCAATCTCAAGCCCATGCTGGCTTTTACATACCTTGTTGTTCAAAGAGTCACGGAATTGACAACTCCCACTAGCTCTATTCCAAACTTGATATTTTTGCTCTCGACTCAAAGCTCTTCTTAATGGCCTAATTATAGGTTTCATCAAATGCTCTGATTTTGAATTTGATGTTGGGTTAGATACTGAGTTAGATACTGAGTTAGATACTGAGTTAGATACTGAGTTAGATACTGAGTTAGATACTGAGTTAGATACTGAGTTAGATACTGAGTTAGATACTGAG
>JBGSNK010000025.1:0-50663 GCA_041739665.1 Bdellovibrionales bacterium | reverse complement strand
TTTCTCTCCGAAGTTATAACGGCGTTGACGCGAGCACACTCACGGCGAGAAATGATCTTTGCAAAGACTTTAGAGGTCATTCAGCAAAGTCTAGTGACCACCCTGTTTGCTGGATTTTTTGTTGGTGCGATCATGACTTTGCAATTCACAATGCAGATGAAGATGTTCAATGCCCTGACTTATTTGGGCGCCTTGGTGACAAGTGCCACAGTTCGTGAGGTGGGCCCCCTCCTGATTGCATTTTTATTGAGTGGTAAAATTGGTGCCTATGTTTCAGCAGAACTTGGAACTATGAAGGTTAGTGAACAGATCGACGCCATTCGCTGTCTTGGAGCTAATCCTATTGACGAGGTTGTGGTACCGAGATTTATGGGGATCATTATAGCGAGCTTCTTTCTGCTCAGTTTTGGTCTCATCTTTTCTTTCTTTGGTGGCCTTCTGGTTGCGGTGACCTTTGGTGGGCTTCCTTGGGAACAATATTTAACCCATATTCCAAACGTGGTGAGTCGTTTTTCGATCATTAGTGGTCTGGTGAAATGTCTTTTGTTCTCATTTGTTATTGCTCTCTTGTGCACGTATCGCGGTTACACCGTGGTCGGAGGGGCCAAGCAGGTGGGCGAAGGGGTGGTGGCCGCGGCCACCCAAACCATGATCGCCCTGGTTTTAATGGATTGGTTGAGCAGTTTTATACTTGAGGGACTGGTTCATGGTTAAAGTGACCTTTCTTGATCTTTTTCTAGAAACCATAGTGAGCATCTTCTCCCACGGTGTTCGTGGTAAAGAAGTGATTCGTCACCTGGACCACTTGGCTTACCGAAGTTTAAATATCATATTGGTGTGTGTTTCTTTTGCCGCGGCCGTCACCATATTAGAGGCGTCCCACCATATGAAACTTGTTCTTCACAACGACAGTTTGGTGCCAGGTTTTGCATCTATGCTGATTGTGCGAGAATTAGCGGTAGTCGTCATGTCCTTGCTTCTGGCGGCCAAGATTGGTGCAGGTATCGCCGCCGAAATTGGACAGATGAAAATTTCTGAGCAAATTGACGCCCTTCGCCTCTTAGGGATTCATCCCGTCAATTATTTAATCACGCCAAGATTAGTGGCTTGTTTGATTGCGGGTTTGTTGTTGAGTCTGATTGCCAATGCTGTCTGCTTGGTAGCGGCGGCGCTTGTAACAACAATTAGCCTTGACCAAAGTTTGGGATTCTTCTTAGTCGCCTTTCGCCGCTTTGTCGACTCTCGAGATTTGATCTTTTCGGTTATTAAAGGTGTGACATTTTGTGGGCTCATTCCGCTTGTCAGTGGTTACTTTGGTTTCAACTGTGCTCCTGGTGCCGAAGGAGTTGGCCGCGCGACAACAAAAAGTGTGGTGTCTTCCTCTATTGCTATAATCGTATTAGACTTTATTTTAACTTTTATATTTTCAAACTTTTACTGAGAGACAATATGACTTCACAAGCAAAAGTAGGCTTACTTTTCACCCTAGCCTTAGTTTCAGTTCTCGTTTTTGTTGGTTTTCTAGGAAAGATAAGTCTTTTTGGAAACTACAAGCGAGTCATCGTGGCATATAACTTTGTTGGAGGTCTTGAAGAGGGTTCCCATGTGCGATTAATGGGTGTGAAAGTTGGAAAGGTTGAGCAACTTGAATTTAAACCCAACTACACCACTCCCGAGGGTGAAGAGGTCAAGCTGCTTGTTCATTTGCGAGTCAAAGAGAGTGCTTGGCCCGTTATCCGTGAGGACAGTCGTTATTATATAAATATGGCGGGTATTATCGGCGAAAAGTTTTTAGAAATCTCCCCGGGAAGCTCAGGCTCGCAACAGATAAAAGATGGACAAAAGGTGCGGGGAGAAGATCCCCCGCGTGTGGATCAGTTGATTTCTCAAGGCTATGCTTTGGCCGGAAAGATCTTGGCCGTTGTTGAAGACAACGAGAGCTCTGTGACGGAGACGATTGGCTCTTTAGGAGATCTCGTGAAGGGTCTTAACAATGTCCTCGACAAGGTGGATCGCTTGGCCTCTCATGCCGATAGTCAGGGGCTGATTAAAGAATTCAAAGTACTGGCCCAGGACATGGGGGAGGTGATCCGCGGTGCAAAGGCGGATGGCGATGTGAAGGGTTTGCTTCAGGCCATGCGTGATATTCTATCAAAGTTAGAAACCATTGACGAAAGAGAAATCCGCTCCTTTCTTCAAGAAGAGGGAATTAAGGCTAGGGTCTCGTTATGATATTAGTGAAACGGGTGGGGATAGCAAAAAAACTTGTCCTTATTTTTGCATTTTCTTTTTGGGGAGGAGTGTGGCCCGCTGTGGGAGAGGCGGCCTTCTTGTGGAAGGATTCGGGATCCAGTGACAACAGCTCTAAAAGTCGCTTCAACTACGATCGCAGCCATGAAGCGCGTGAGGTTTCCCATTTCTGGACTCACAGAAAGGTGGCAGTCGGAGTGGCCACAGCAGGTGTCTATGGGATTGCTGGTGGTGTGATTGGTATTCACTTCCACCCCCAATGGAGTGTCGATCTTGGTTATGGTGGCGGTAGCCACTTTCAATCCACAGGTGTTCGAGTCAAAAAGTTGTTGCTGATGTCCTCGCCATTGAATCCCTATATAGGCTTTGGTTTTCATCGTTGGGAGAGAACAACAAATAGACCTTTTGATGCGGACTCCGTTTCGCCCAATTTTGTAGCACAAAAGTTTATGTCCGAAGCGGACCGCTTAAGTGGACGAATTGATGAAAGGCTTGCTCATGGTAGTTTGGGCTTGCAGTATGTTTTCACAACAGGAGAGTGGTCCGGTTATGGACTGTTTGCTGAATTGAACTTTTTAGTATCCGTTCAGGACTTTCAATCCGCTCCAACGGGCTCGTTGGGCTTCAATTACTTCTTTTAAGCTATTTTTGCTGACAAGTTGATCAAAACAAGAGATTAGACAAAAAAAAACCCCGACGTGGTGCCGGGGTTCTTCGCTTACTAAGCAGATTAAAGAATTACTTCTTTCTGCGAGTGGCTTTTTTCTTAGCAGCCTTTTTCTTGGCTTTTTTCTTTGCTTTCTTAGCAACTTTTTTCTTCGCTTTCTTAGCAACTTTTTTAGCTGCTTTCTTCTTAGTCTTGCGAACTACTTTTTTCTTAGTTGCCTTCTTAGTTGTTTTCTTCTTCTTTGCCATTATGCCTCCTCAAAAAGATGAGTCTTTGTTGTTTACACTTCTGATTTAAGTTTACTCACGTGACTATATTCGTCAATAGAAAATTAAAGCTTTAGCACTTTTTTTGCTTTGTCTTTATTTATGATGACCCAATTCACACTCTTTTCACTTCTCATTTTAATGTCCGGTTTGTTGTTCGCACACCGAATTCATCATCATTTTAAAAAACAAAATCTCTTCACATCATCATTAATGACAAAAATTGGCACTTTTTATTTTTTGTCATTTCTTTCTCTTTATATCCTCCTTTTTAACAAGCCCTTTCAGCTTTGGTTTGCTGTCATGGGCTTATTAATTCTACTCCCAATACTTGTTTTTATTTTTAAAAAACTCCACCAACAGCACTTCTGTAGCGAGTTCTTGCGTTTTCTATCTGTGGTGACCCTGAAGATGCAAATGGGCTACTCCTTCCGCTCTTCCTATGAATTAGGGTTGCATTCACAGCGATGGAGACACGCACCACTACTTGTCCAAATTCTAGAGAATGTTGTTTTTTCACAACAAGAATTCAATCTGCGTTCAGGTCCTTTGGGCCGTCTCCTCTTGAGAATCGAAAATGAGTTGAGTCTTGTCTACAAACATCAACATCAGGCAATTGATAGGCTGTGTAAATTTCGAAAAAATTTTCAAGCCGAGCAATTTTTTCGACGTAAGTCGAGACAGATTTGGATGTATTTTGCTTACCAACTTGGTCTTTTAACTGTGATTTACTCCAGTTTGCTTATCTATATTGCGAATCAGTATGAGATTTTCCAGCTTAAAAAAGTGTATTTGCTGTCATTGAGTTTTTATTTTCTTGGCGTTTTCTTTGTTTTTTTAATCTGTCGAGGTCAAAAATGGCACATATAGCACCTTCCATTTCATTTGTTAGAGAGACCTTAGCTGGAATCGAGCGCGGTCAATCCTTGGGACAAACAATACAACAAGTGATTTGGTTAGAAGAAAGTGACTTTTATATCAAAATGCGGATTTGGTGGCACTTAAATCGCTCCGGCAGCCCCGCCCCTCAAATATTCAAGACACATTTTCAAATGAGCTTCATAGAGTTACTGGAAAGTGGCCTACTCGGCGCCCCGGTTTATGAGCATATGAAGTTGTTAGAGGTCGAAATGCTTGAAGAGTTTGACCGACAGTGGAAGGCGAGTTTAGAAAACCTGCCATTAAAGTTGAGCATCCCTCTTCTTCTTTGTTTTTTCCCATCCTATATCATCTTACTTTTTGGGCCGTTACTGGTCCAATTCCTTGCGGAGGTCCAATGAAGTCTATTTTTATCATATATATAGTCAGCCTATCGGCATGGGGCGACTGGAGTTCTCTAATGGAGGCCAGCTCAGTTGGTGATCTGCTTATTGCTGAGCACAAAATAGAAAAATTGGTTGAAATCAAGCGACGTTGCCAATTTCAGCTCAAGCTCAAACTTTTTCCCACGGCATGTCTCCAAGAAATATCCGATGGACTCGAAAGGCCGCTCATCAATCGCGGGGGCTGGTTAGACTCACTCTGGGATCGGGTTCAAAGCCTATGTCTTCATGGCGCCGATAATCTTCAGTCAATTTCACAGATCAAAGGGCTTTTAAGCAAACAGGCACCACGGGTCTGCCAGCAAGCTTTATTCCTTCGTTTGCAGGATCTGGAGTATTTGCAGAGAAAAAAGGGTATATTTCTTGAAGTAAACAGAGACTATGAAAACTTTAACCGCTCAGAAAGTCAGTTATGAGATTTGTGAACTTTTGGGAGAGGGCTTAACTAGTCGAGTTTATAAGGCCTTTCGCCGAGACTCACAGGGTTACACGCGTCAAGAAGTGGCTTTGAAGATTTTAAAATCTAAGAAACACGTCCAGGTTTTAAAAACTGAGTTCGAGAAACTCGTTCAGGTGGACTCCAAATACTGTGTAAAAGTTCTGGCTTGGGAAAGTTTACCCACTGGCTCGGCTCTTGTTCTCGATTATATTGAGGGCGTTTCACTGGAGCGACTTCATCGGGAGATGCCCCTGTCTCTGGAGCTCGTTGACGAGGTTTGCGCCCAAGTGACTCGTGGTCTTCAGTGTTTGCACCGAGAGAAGATTGTACATGGAGATCTCAACTTAAAGAACATTTTGATAACAAATCAGGGTGTGGTTAAATTGATTGATTTTGGTTTCTTTGATTCAGAGAACCACTCCTATTTCACACCCGAGTTTGCTGAACCCACCTTATTTCAGGGGGTCGCACCATGTCCCAAGAGCGACTTTTATTCACTGGAAAAAATTTCGGATTTTTTGACACAACATCAGAACCTAAGAGTTGATCACAAAGCTCAGGTGCGATCCTTAAAAAAATGTGACTCAATATCTCGAGGTTGGCGACGCCGGGCTCTCGCTCAAAAAATTTGCGAGTTGCATTCGGAACCGCAAAATAAAACCCGAATTATTGCACGCTCTTTTCAGGAAAATAAAACAAGTTTCATAAAACGTTTTGCCGCCTTTGCTTTAGCCAGTTTGGTATTATTCACTCTTCTAATAGAAGAGACTTCGGGAGCCTTGGGATTTTTCCAAGTGAAAGGGCACACTTATTGGCTGCAGTTTTCTATGAATGACGGAGCTCTACGTTACGGACCAACTGCGCCGAAAGCATTACGCACAGGCCAATATTCTGTTTCGCTTATCACTCCAAAAGGGAATGAGAAAAGAGAGATTCGTGTTTCAAGGAGTGGGACATTTGTATTGCAACCTTAAAAGATCTTATTATGATGGGGTATGTTTTACCTTTTCTCTCTAGTGTTATTTGGTGTCTTGCAAGGTCTGACAGAATTTTTACCTGTTTCAAGTTCCGGACATCTTGCTATGTTTGCTTATTTCTCGGAATCGATCCAGGAAGATTTATCCCTTAACATTGCTGTTCACGTCGGCACATTACTAACAATAATCATTTATTACCGCCGAGATATTTTAAATTTGTTGGGGGGCTTCGTGGGGGGTGACAAAACTTCCCTCCAAATGGTGGCCCTGATTCTCGTGGCCAGTGTTCCAACAGGGGTTATTGGTATTCTAATGAAAAAAAATATGGATTGGGTTTTAACCCATCCAATGGTAGCCGCAAGTTGTTTGCTTGTCTCAGCTCTGATTTTAATGCTTTCGGATCGGGCTCGTCCGACAGACGTTAAAAGTGAAGGCTTTGGAATCACATATTGGAAAGCTTTTATCATTGGGATTGTCCAGGGCTTTGCTGTGTTACCTGGAATAAGCCGCTCGGGTTCCACGATAGTAATGGGTTTGTTTTTGGGAATGACTCCGCAAAATGGTGCTCGCTTTAGTTTTCTTATATCAGTCCCTGCTATTGCGGGTGCAGGTTTGTTAGAGTTTTTGAGCGCTGATGAAGCCATGGACTTCCAAAGTCTTGGCCTAGGAGCTCTGATTTCTTTCGTGACTGGCCTTATTGCCATCCACTGGATGGTGAAAATCACCTTACAAAGACGGTTGCGAGTTTTTGCATTCTATCTTGTTCCTGCGGCACTCTTGTTTATGATTCTTTACACTTTTGGAGTAGGAGAGGGCGCACTGTAGCTAATACGCCGCATCCAAAGTGTGAGTAAGACCCTGTGGGCATTGATTGTTCTTGGGCTTCTTCTTATAAGTCAAAAAGTAATAGTTTAGAAATAGTATCAGCGCGAGGTTTTTTATGAGTACAGATTATCTAAGTGCTGAGAGAGTTCAAGATTTTGAGTTATTGGTTGAGGAATTAATCAAAAATTATCCCAATGAACTTCAAGTTAAGCGCCTGATGGGAAAACTGAATTTAGATTACGTTAAAGAGCCAGTGGATAGAATTGGTTTTGTGTTAGAAAAGATGAACCAATTGGTCTTTGATAGAAAAAAGAAAAGGGATCACCATGATTTATAATAATATATTAGACACGGTCGGCAACACCCCCATCGTGGAACTCAAAAAAGTCGTTCCCCAAGGATCTCCCCATCGTTTTTGGGCCAAGCTCGAGTACTTCAATCCTGGGTTGAGTGTTAAAGATCGAATCGCTCTTGCCCTTGTTGAGGGCGCGGAGAAGCGAGGGCAGCTCAAGCCAGGTGGAACAATTATCGAAGCCACATCGGGTAACACTGGGATGGGTCTTGCGTTAGTGGCCGCCGTTAAAGGTTATAAAGCTATTTTCGTGATGCCCGATAAAATCAGTGAAGAGAAAAGAGCCGCACTGCGTGCGTACGGAGCCAAAGTCGTGATCACTCCCACAGCTGTTGAGCCTGAGGACCCTCGTAGTTATCTTTCTGTATCAAAAAAGTTAGCCGAGATAACGATCGGTAGCTTTTTGACCAACCAATACCACAATCCCGACAACGTACAGGTTCACTATGAAAAAACCGGACCCGAAATCTGGCAACAAACCGATGGAAAAATTGATGTCTTTGTCGCGGGCGCGGGTACAGGTGGAACGGTTTCAGGGGTCGGCAAATATTTGAAAGAACAAAAACCAGGCCTCAAAGTTTTATGTCCAGACCCTGTAGGCAGTATCCTACACGATCTTTTCTATTATAAAGAAGTAAGAAACCCTCCCCAGCCCTATAAAGTGGAAGGTGTAGGTGAAGATATGCTTCCAGACAATGTTCACCTGAACGTGATTGATGCTTTTGAACAAGTTTCCGATAAAGAGTCTTTCATGATGACCCGTGAGCTTGTGGCCAAAGAGGGTATTTGTGTGGGCCCCTCCTCAGCAATGGCTTTGGTCGGCGCTATCAAGTATTCCGAGAAATTAAAAGAGCCTGCAAACATTCTAATCATGATGGCTGATAGTGGCCGAGCTTACCTCAGCAAGGCTTTCAACGATGACTGGCTTCGAGAAAACGAGTTTTTACCTTCACCCATGAAACTCAATCGCATCGAGGATCTTTTGAGCCGTCGGAAGTCTCAGCCACCCGTTATTTCAGCCAGCGTCGATCATAAAGTGATCGAAGTGGTTCAATTGCTTAAGAATAACGGTATCTCTCAGGTTCCTGTTTTTTCTGACGATGAGTTGGTGGGTGTTCTCGATGAGTCAGACCTCATTTTGCCTCTTGCTACTGGAAAGCTCAAACCTTCCGAGCCCATAATTCACCTCATTCGTGGAACAATCCTTTGGGTGAACAGACAAGATGATTTGGAGAGCCTTTCAAATCATTTCCAGAAAGGTTATGTGGCTCTTGTGAAAGACGAGCAACAGAAAATTCATATTATCACGAAAATTGATTTGCTCGAATTTATGAGCCAACATTTAGGTGCCTAACAAAGGAGAAATACAGTGAAGGTCAGTCCAGAGGCAGGTTTTTCTACCCGTGCTATTCACGCCGGTCAAACTCCCGATCCCACAACCGGTGCAATTATGACTCCGCTTTATCTCACATCGACATTTGTGCAAGCTTCACCGGGAGAGCATAAAGGTTACGAGTACAGTCGAACCTCAAATCCCACTCGTAAAGCTTACGAGGATTGTTTGGCCAGTTTAGAATCCGGTCGGCATGGGTTTGGTTTTGCCTCGGGTTGTGCAGCCAGTACAACGGTGACTCATTTGCTTGAGTCGGGGGACCATGTTGTCGCATCGGATGATCTTTATGGTGGAACCTTTCGGTTATTTGATAAGGTGATTCGTAAAAACGGAATTGATTTTAGCTTTGTCGATATGACAGATTTGGATCAAGTCAGAGCAGCTATTAAAAGCAACACCAAAATGATGTGGATGGAAACGCCGACAAACCCCATGTTAAAAATCGTGAATATTAAAGAGCTCTCTACTTTGGCCCAATCAAAAGGGGTTGTCTCGGTAGTCGACAACACTTTTATGAGCCCCTATTTTCAACGCCCACTCGAACTTGGGGCCGATATCGTGGTTCATTCCACAACCAAGTTCATAAACGGTCACAGTGATATTGTGGGCGGCGCAGTTGTTGTAAAAGATGACAAAATTGCAGAGAAATTAGCTTTCTTAAGTAACTCCATGGGTGGGATTTGTTCGCCCTTTGATGCTTATATGTGTATGCGCAGCCTTAAAACACTTCCCATTCGTATGAAAGCCCATCAAGACAATGCGATGAGTGTTGTGAAACTTCTTGAGGAGCACAAAGCTGTAGAGAAGGTGATTTATCCCGGCCTTGAAAGCCATCCTCAGTATGATTTAGCTTGCTCACAAATGTCCGGCTTTGGTGGCATGATCACTTTTTATCTTGGGGGCGGATTGCCAGCCGCTCGTCAAATGTTAGAAAAGGTTCGTATTTTTGCCTTAGCCGAGAGTTTGGGTGGGGTTGAATCCCTGATTGAGCATCCTGCCATAATGACTCACGCCAGTGTGCCTCCAAATATTCGAAAGTCTTTGGGCATTGATGACGGCCTTGTTCGACTTAGCGTTGGTATTGAGGATATTTCTGACCTCATTGCCGATCTGGAGCAAGCTCTCAGTTGACAACAAACAGAGGGTTCAGTAATCAGATTCTTCCTGGTCAGGTAGCTCAGTCGGTAGAGCAGAGGACTGAAAATCCTCGTGTCGGGGGTTCAAATCCCTCTCTGACCACCACTTTCTTTCTCAAAAGGGGGGAGCCATGAGAAAGTCCGTTTTTGGGGCATTATCTTGCCTGCTATTTTCTTTAAATTTATATGGTGCTGATGTTGTTTGCTCTTGTCCTGATAACCAGTGTTCGGATGTTATAGTTAATTTTGTTCCATCCAATCCTGGTGTTTACATGACAGTGGAGTACGCCTATGGCGAACGCAACATGGAAGGTTTTGCACAGGTGACTCGTGATCGAGATGGTCAGCGCACCGTTTTTACTCTAGGCAATTTTGTCTTAGTCGAAAAAGAAAACAAATATAGCCTTCCAGGTCGAGAAGTTGACTGCCAATAAAGGACATATTTAGACTATTAAAATGTGAGCTTCACCGATGGACCTTTTCTGCGGAAGAGGTTACGGTTATCCATTGTAAATTCTACGCTTATCTGATCAGGGGAAAATAGCTAAGTCTTGATCCGCCACATGGGCGGCGCTATAAGGCCCTATGACGGAGTCACAGCTTTTAAATGAACTGCAGAAAAATCCATTTCTGTTAGCCCCTATGGCCGGCATAACAGATTTAGTATTCCGTTCGTTTATGCGCCAGCAAGGAGCTGGGATTTTAATATCTGAGCTGATTTCGGCCCAGGCTCTGGTTCACAAAAGTGAAAAAACCAGGGGTCTGATGAGCTTTCTTGAAGAAGAACGACCAGTTGGTATTCAAATTTTTGGTGAAGACGAAAGTTGCTTGGTCTTTGCGGCTCAATGTGTGGAAGAGATGGGTGCTGATTTCGTCGATTTGAACTTGGGTTGTCCGGTGAAGAAAATCGTCAAGAAAGGGGCTGGCTCCGCTTTATTGAAAGAGCCGAAACGATTGGCCCAAATCCTAAAAGCCATTAAAAAAAATATTCAAATACCACTGACTATTAAGATTCGCACCGGTTGGGATCATGAATCTCGCAACGCACATGAAATTACCAGTTTGGCCTTCAACGAGGGTGTTACCTGGGTAGCTATCCATGGACGCACACGCAGTCAAGCTTATTCAGGCTTGGCAGATTGGCAATACATTGCTGAGGTCAAGGCTCAAAGCCCTATTCCCATTATTGGAAACGGGGATCTCACTTCCGCAGAACTTGCCGTGAGCCGTTTGCAATCCTCTCGCTGTGATGGTGTTATGATTGGACGTGGTTGCTTAAAAAATCCATGGATTTTTCAAGAGGCCAACGCATTATTTTTCAGTGGCCAACGGGCGCAGCTTCAAAAAGATTACTTAGCCCTCTTCGAAGATTTACGTCAACGTGGTGAAGGTCGTCTGGATGAAAAGGCTCTGAGCCTTTTGTTTCGCAAATTGGCGATTTGGTTTTCTTCTGGTTTGCCTGGCTCTAGTGATTTTCGACGCGCTATTTTCTCAGCTCGCGGCTTTGATGAAATTTATCAGAGTATAGAAGCTTACTATCAAGGTGCCGTGCTGTGGAAGCAGGTCGATACCAGCCACGAGGCTTTTCTTATGGGCGGTCACGGCTAATTGTCACTTTTCTCTGGAGAGCTGGGGGCAAATTCAACATCGGAGTCTATTCCTTGAATTTCAGTTTCAAGCTCTGATTGAACGTTCGGTATCTCCATAAAATCAAAATGTTGGGGCGAGAACAAATCAAAGGGCCATGGTTCTGTCTCAATGAGTGTTTGGCTATAGACAAGTTCCTTATCAGAAATACGCTTTGTTTGGTAAAGACGCCTAAGGATAGTATTCATTTTCTGTATATTGACAGGTGAGAGCTTCTTATCTTGGAAGCTAGAGCCATAAATTATTGGATTTGGAATAATAGAAACTAAAAAAACACTTTCTAATAAATTCAGTTCGGATGCCTTCTTTCCAAAATAAAAATGAGCAGCTTGAGAGAGTCCATAAAGATTTTGACTAAACTCAATGACGTTAAGGTATTTTTCAAGAATCTCTTTTTTGGACAGTTTCCTCTCAAGTTCTTGGGCAATTAAAAATTCATTGATTTTCCTATGCAAACTCTTCTCAGAGTTGAGATATAGGTTCTTTGCGAGCTGCTGACTGATTGTTGAGCCACCACGAGAGTAGCGCCCCTCTTGCCAGTTGCGCTTCAGACTCTCCTTGATTTCAAACCAATCCAACCCCTTATGGAAAAAAAAGCTAGCGTCTTCTGATATGATAAGTGCACGAACGAATAAATCCGGTATCTCCCCATAAAGAATATAATTGGGATGACTGGGGCAAAGTGGAACCTTGTGCCAAGCTGTGGTAAAACAGGATTTAGGGTCGGGAAGATTTTGATTTTGAAAATAGAGTGTGGCGGCGTATAGGCTGACTCCAATTGAAATTAAGATTGCCAATACAAGTGAACTTATCGTTACTTTTTTAAGTAGCCGTTTTCCTTCATCCATTGAATACTCTCTCTTATCGCTTCGTCTGCAGAGCGTGGTTTAAATCCAAGTTCATCTTGAGCCCGCTGGTTCGAGAACCAGTGATACAAGGATGCCGTGACGGCGGTCTCACTACTCAAAGAAGTGTCTTTGCCTATTGATCGCATTAAATCGCCGAACCATCCTAATCCTTTGAGAAGAAATCGCGGTAGAGGCAAAGTAGGTCGAGGAACCCCAGAGATATCAGCAATCTTAAAAAACAAGTCGCGAATGAGTAAGTTTTCGCCAGCAATTATATAGCGTCGAGCAGGTTTACCCTTTTCTAAAACAAGGTGAATGGCGGCGATAACATCATCAACGTGGACGACATTAACACCTCCGGGCGGATAGAATTTAAATTGGCCCAAGGCAACCTTTCTTTGTGTTTTGCGACTCTCCTTGGTTCCGTCGCCGGCACCGTAAATAGTAGAGGGATTAACTAAGTAGGTGGGCAATTGATTCTCATGGTAGGCGCGAATCACTAGTTCCTCGGCTTTGCGCTTTGTTTCAAAGTAACCTAGGTTATAGCGTCCCAAGTTGTAATCAAAGTCTTCAGACAAGGGTTCGGGATAGTTATTGGCTCCAATTGTGACAACGGAACTCAGATGTAAAAATTGTTTAACCTTGTGAGTGATGCTGGCATCAATTAAATTTGCAGTGCCATCCACATTGATTTTTTCCATCAGAGCGCGCTCACTTGAGCGGTAAGCGATATAACCGGCCAAATGAAAAACGATTTCTTTGTCCTCACAAGCCTGGAGAAGGCTCAGTCGATTGCTGATGTCACCATGAAAAACTTTGTGGGGGAGACCGCGGAAGGGTGAGAGGTCGCTGGTGGGACGTGCTAAAATCGTAACATTATAATCTTTTTCAATCAGATTTTTAGTCAGGTGTCGCCCTAAAAAGCCGGTAGCACCAGTGATTAGAACATTTTTACTCACTATCGACTATCACTTCTATGAGCTTAATAGGCTTAAGAGGCTTCATCATGGCATCTCTTTTTTGCATACTAATTTTCTTTACAATATCTTGCCCAGAAACAACTTCGCCCATAACGGTGTAACCCTCGTTCAGGTGTGGAGCGGCCAACGTTGTAATGAAGAACTGGCTGCCAACAGAATTGGGGTCCTTGAGTGTGCGTGACATTGCGACAAGAAAAGGGCGGTCAAATTTTAAATTATTTTTTTCCTGTACGATTGTAAAGCCCGGCCAGCCTTTGCCATTGCCCCATGGACATCCAGTTTGTATGCCAAGTTCTGGATGGACCTTATGGAAAACCATGTCTTGATAGAAAGGTTTTTCAAGGGCCTTTTTTCCAGTTTTGCTGTCGCGGTAGGACTTTGTCCCCGAGGCGAGTCCTAAAAAATTATCGACCGTTCTTGGGGCTTCTTTTTTGTAAAGTTTAAGCTGAATATTTCCCAAAGAGGTTTTCAGGGTCACAAAAGCGAACAAAGCATTAGGCTCCGCCCAAGAGCTCGTCGAAACACTAAGAGTCAACATGAAGATTAAAAATCGCATGAACCTATTTTCAATGATTTTAAGAGTTTAGGTCAAGCTTTTTCAAGAGTTCTCGTTGTTCGCAAAGCACGTCCTGAAGCTGTTGAAAGCCATCTTGTAGGCGTAGGATCTTGTTGACTCGTTCAAGGCTAGCGCTCGTTCTTGCGACTTTAGTACTGGGTGAATCATTACAGATCTGAAAGGCTTGTTCAAACATGCGTAGAAACTTATAGTTCTCTTGCAGCTTTTCAGCAAAATCCAAATTTAAAGATGCTATCAAATGGTGTGTTGCAGACTGCGTCGGCTTGAGCCTCTGGTAAAGTACATGTTTCTGCACACAAAATTCAGTGTGGATAATTCCACCAAGTACGGTCTTTATATCGAGAGAGTCATCGAGAGCTGTTGTCAACAGTCGTTTATGAACCGCTTCAAGGGAATCTTTTTCCTCACCGTCTATCCAGAGCGAATCGATTTGGTCTTTGAAAAAAATATCTTTCTCACCAAGCTGTCGAGCTCGTAAGTAGGCTTGTTTTTGCCAGGGATCTGCATCTTTTTTTAGAAAATCAAAAAGTTTATTTTTGTTGATTAACAGCGGGACCGCCGTTTCTTCGGGCTTTAATCTCAGATCAATATTGTACAGCTTTCCGGCACTATGAGAAATGGTCACCAGGTTAATAAATTTTCGTGCTAATTGAATTTGCTGTTGTTGTGGCTCGCCCTTCGATAAGAAAATAAGATCCAAATCGGATTGGATACCGAGTTCCAGACCACCCCATTTACCCAAACATAATAACTCAATACCTTCACAGTTGAGTTCACTCTCAAGAAATGTCAAAAGTTTTTGAACGACAAAATCAGCTCGCTCACTTAAACTTTTTCCATAGCTTAATATATCATGATTTTTCAGAAAATATGTGACCGAAACAATGTTTCCAAGAAGCTTGTAGTCGTGAAGATTATCTAGGAGTCCCTCAAGGTCGTCGTTGTCTAGAAAACTCACACTTCCTAGTGCAAAACTGTCAAGCAACTCGGGGCGACGACAAATAATTTGACCAAGAAAGGGCGAAACCGAGAAGAGCCACGCCAGATTTTCAAGTAGTTCGGAGTGGCGCCTGAGTAAATGAAAAATAGAAGACTTAGCTTTTATCGCAAAAATAAAATCGCGGAAAACTTGCACGGCGAGCTCTTGGTCAATTGCAATTTTTTGTACAATAGAAAGGTAAGAATGAATAATTTCGTGCTTAACATCATCGTTCTCACTCTTCTTTAGAGAATGACTCTTGAGTTCTAAAATCTGTCGCACGGCTTGTTGTGAATTGTTAGAAAATTTCTGAATATCAAGGCTTTTCCTTTCGTTAGCGGGAGTGATTGGCGAGACAAAGAAGCTACTCACAAGCTGATGAGAATTTTCAAACTCTTTAATGAGGTGTTGCTCATTTAATGTCGGCATCAGACTTTTACGAAACTCGGGTCGAACTAAGTAAGTGTGTTGATCCTCTTGCATTTGAATCAGATTTTCTATGCCACGAAGGTGCCAGTAGAAGGTTTTAAAAAAATTGTAATCTGCTGTTTCGAGAATATTCATTTGATGTAGGACTTGAAGGGCATCGCTGAAGCGTGTGACCTGAAGCTCGGGCCTCTTCCCGCCATAGATAACCTGTAGTGCATGAATATAAAGTTCGATATCCCGAATTCCGCCAGGGTAAAACTTAATATCGAGAGGTTCGTTAGCTTTGCGCCATTGGTAGTTCAGCTTCCCACGAATATTTTTAATCTCATCAATGACAGTAAAGTCCAATCTCTTCGGAAAGGCTAGGCGTTTACAATAGGCGGAAAGACTTAAGTTTAACTCAGAAGGACCCAAGAGAGGGCGAAGGCGAATAAAACTCATCCGATGCCAGGCCTCTAAGTATTCATCATAGTAGTTGTAGAAATGAGCTTGCGACGGAACAAGTGGTGAAGAGTCACCGCCAGGACGCAAGTTAAGGTCGACTCTGTACAAAAATCCAAAAGAGGTTGTCTCATTTAGTAATTTAAGGAAGCTACGTATTGAGCTTTGGTATTTCTCCATGCCGCAATCGTTCTCGCGTACTAAAATAATATCAATATCAGAGCTTAAGTTCAGTTCATGGGAACCCAATTTGCCTAGAGCTAATAGCGAGACGGGAGTTTGGTCAAGACCACATTCTTGCCAAGCTTCTGAAATAAGCATATCGCTTTGTTGACTCCAAAAAAGGCAGACTTCCTCAGGAGTGGTGCGCTCAAAAAGAGAGGCCAAGGCGCATTGAAGCCAGGACCGATGTTTTCTTTGGCGAAGCTGATCTTGTCGGCCATTGGCCTTGCGCTCAATTAAGTTTAAGTATTGGGCGCAGGATGGAGACTTGTCTTTTAGTTCCTGGAGATCATTTTTTGAATAAGATTCTAATCCAGGTAGGGTGACCATTGAGGTTTATAATAATCCTTGTTGTCGAAAGTTAAGCGATGTTCGTATTTGCCATCAATGCTAACAATATAAAGTTGGTAGCGTCCAGTACGGTCACTTGAGAAAAGTATGAAACGACCATCGGGAGAAAAGCTAGGATATTCGTTGTTGGCCCACTTTCCATTGCGTTTGCGGGCGCTCGTCAGTCGTTTAATATTTTTTCCATCACGATCAGCGGTGAATATATCAAAATGACCCTCGTCAAATCCGGCAAAGGCAATCCGATCTCCATCAGGTGACCAGGCTGGACTCGAGTTGTAAACACCAGCAAAAGTCAGGCGCTTTGGATTTTTTCCATTAATACTCATTGTGTAGATCATAGGTTTACCTGAGCGATCTGAAGAAAAGGCAACAGTGCGTCCGTCCGGACTGACGGCTGGCTCCACATTCATGGCGCCACGTGGCCCATTGGTTATTTGAGTCAAGTTTTTGCCTTCAATATCAATTCGAAAAATATCAGAGTTGGATAACCCCCTCTTTGTGATCCTAAAAAGTAGATCTGTTGAGTTGGGTATAAAAGCTGGGCCAGAGTTCAAACCAGGCTGGTACGAAAGTAGCCAACGTTTGTCAGTGTTTAATTCGTAAAGAAACAAATCCGCATTGCGCGATTTTAATTTTTTATGAAAGACAAAAGAAGTATACGAAATATAGCGACCGTCGTGAGACCAGGCGGGTGATTGTGAAATCGTACGGTGTTGGGTGAGAACCTTTTGGTTGGCCCCATCCCAATCCATAATAAAAATCTCTTTTTCGCCCTTATTGGTGGACCTGGAAACAACAAACTTTGTTGTAAAAAAGCCGTTGCGTCCGGTTAAGCTTTTCATAATATCGTTAGCGAACTTATGGGCAATAGTTCGCAAATCGTTTATAGATCCAGAATAGGATTTGCCCATGATAAGTTTGCGCTGAGGCACGTGGTAAAGATAGGCTTCGAACTCAATCTGGTTTTGCACAATTTTAAAGCCAGAGCGAATCATAAATTCGGCGCCAATTTGTTTCCAGGATGAGAAATCAAAGCCTCGTTGGGGATCAACTTCTTTTGGGCGCAGTGATTTAGCTTTGAAGTCTTCGACAAAGGCCTCTTCCGAAATCAGGCTGAAATAGGAGGAAATCGTGAGATCTTTGGCGATAATATCAAAAAGGCGAGAGCCGTAAGCGAGCTGGCTAGTACCTAAGCCCGGTGTTCCCAAATATATAAGCGGTGTTAGGGCCAGGGGACTTTGCTTCACCTCAGCTTTTCCCACATTGATATAAGGTCTTTCCGCGGATTGTGCCGAAAGAGAAAAGATGAAAATAAAACATCCCAAGAGCAGTGTGGATAATTTGTTAGGCATAACGGAAGTCTCCTTTATTCTGGAAAGCGAATTTCGACCCCTCGGCTCGAGTAAAATTGGACCAAGTGGGAGGGTGGTGGGGGAAGAGGGTTGGCTTTCTCAAGCGTTCCCATCACTTGTTGATCAAAAAGTTCATTACCTGATCTGCTAATAAACTTTTTGTCTATGATTCCCCCTTGTTTATCAATACGCAAAATAATGCTAGCCTTAAAGTTACCATTCGCCAACCACTCGGGCAAGTTCCAGAAATTTCGAATATGGCCATCAAGGTCGTCTAAGTAAGATTCGTGATGAAGTTGTTCTAGTCCCGTCAGCGAGTTGCCCTTACTTAAAGCATTGCCTTTAAACTCGATAGCTTTTTCAGACTCTTGGTTTTTTTGCATGGTTTTTAATTTCTGCATGGCTTTTAATCGGGCCAATGCGGAGTCCTGCTCCTCTTTGACCTCTTCCTTTTTTGGAGCTGGCTTCTTTTTTTCACTAAAAATTTTTTCAGGTTTTGGTTTGGGCTTAGGTTTTGTTATCGGTTTGGTTTTAGCGGTCTCTTTAGGGGGAGCCGGCTCAATAGCCTTCTTTTCGACAACTTGCGGCTTGGCCTTGGGGATGACCTTAGGTTCAACCATTTTTTCAGGCAAAGCGACCACATCAACACGCACAGAACGTTGAGAAATAGGGGTCTCTGAAGGAAGGAAAAAAATATTTACTGTTAAAACGAGGAAGATGACTAAGTGAAAGCCGATGGAGATAGCAATGAATCTATTAAATGTGTCCTCTGACTTTTTCATTTCGGTAGAGTGACTAAGCCAATATTGTAAATCCCAGCGGCACGAATTTCTGCCAAGGTTTGAGCGACAAGCTCATAATTCACCATTTTATCCGCTTTAAGATAGATTTGCTTGTTCTGACGTGTTTTAAAAATAGCCTTAAGTTGTACTCGGAGACCCTTCAATGAGACCTCCTCGCTGGCGATAAAAATTTTATTACCTTCTTTAATGGAGAGCACAAATGGCTCTTCGCTTGTTTCCATGCCGCTGGCAGCTGTTTCCGGTAGATTGATGTCAATTCCCTGCTGCATCATCGGCGCTGTTACCATAAAGATGATCAACAGTACCAGCATCACATCAACAAGTGGGGTGACATTGATCTCGCTCATCGACGAACGAGGATTTCTTGACGAGCCCATTCCCATAGAGCTTAATCCTTGGTCGATTGTTGTAGTTGAGCGATATTCAGAAATTCAGATATGAAGTTGTTGATCTCGTTTTCTTGTTTGCGAACTTCATTGAGTAAGTAGTTGTAGGCCATCACAGCTGGAATCGCAGCAAATAAGCCCACGGCAGTGGCAAAAAGGGCCTCTGAAATACCAGGCGCAACGGTGGCCAAACTGGCGGACCCGGCATTTGAAATGGCGCGAAATGAGCTCATAATTCCAAGTACTGTTCCAAGAAGACCGATAAAAGGGGCCGTGGCACCAGTGGTTGCTAAAAACTGCAATTTTTCTTCGAGCAAAGAGACCTCTTGATCTTGCCCTCGACGAAGAGAGCGCTCCAGGTTGCCAACACGCTCTAATCGTTGGCCGTTCTTACGTCGAATACGTTCGAGTTCAGAAAATCCGAGGTTAAAAATGCGCGACAAGGGGCTTTCTTGGTGACGGTCGAGTTTATCTTTAACCTGCTCAAGAGTTGCGGCACTCCAAAAGAGATCTAAGAAGCGCTCATTGTCTTCGCGAACCTGATTAAAAAGCTTTCGCTTTTTAAAAATAATCGCCCAGGAAACGATTGACATGATAATGAGCAAGAGAAGCAGGGACTGGACGGCGATGCCGGCTCCCATAATGTCTGAGATTAATGAAGAATGTGTCGTAATTTCGGGTGTGGCGGCATGTGCATACATAAGCTAAAGGCTAAATGAAGAACTTGTGCTGTTCAATGAGTTTTACTAACGAAATTTTTGACAAGATTAATTTTTAATCACCCAAGCGTCGACGGGGTAAGTTGAAGAGGTCTGAGGAACAGGTCCCACAAAGGTCAGTCGATTCTGACGCTGAGCCTCTTTAATGAGGGGCAAAAGGTCGCGCTTTAATTTCAGTTGGTTTAAGTGGATGAAGAAAATATCAGCAGAAATTCGGTTGAGACTTTGCAAGCCCAAAGATGAGAGGCCTAACATGCGAGTCATAAAAATTTCGCCACTGCAAAAGGTCCATTCAGGCTCTAAGGCTCTTAGATCTTTTAAAATGCCATCACTGCGTGAACAGAAGACAATACGCGACCAGATATTCATCTCCTTCATTTTGGATCTGAGGGCCGGCAGAGCCTGGGGGGATTTCACATCGATATGGAGCAATATATAGGAGGTCGATGGCAGGTTCTTTAGAGCATTATCTAGAGGCAAACTGTCTTTCTCAAGTCGGGTCAGCCATAGATTTTTAGAAAAGTGAGCGTTGATATGGGCAAATTGTGGAGGGGGTGTGCTCTGCCAAGACTGCCAAACTATCGGTTTTTCATGGCTTCTTAGCTTTTTGACGAGCTCCGTTTCAAACTCCGAGGCCGGAAGGCTTTCGCCATAGGACTT
The DNA here is from genome assembly GCA_041739665.1 of Bdellovibrionales bacterium. Classification (GTDB taxonomy): domain Bacteria; phylum Bdellovibrionota; class Bdellovibrionia; order Bdellovibrionales; family JAGQZY01; genus JAGQZY01. The sequence goes on along the minus strand of JBGSNK010000025.1, from coordinate 30,642 downwards.
CAGTCCAAACCAGACCAGGAACAGCGAGAATAAAATTGAAAAAAGGAGCGTGAAAAGACGCGCAAAATAACCCATCGCGTATAAAGCATCGGTTTGACTTGATTTTTTGTCAACAAAAGTTTTAAGTTGGCCCTGTTAAATAAGACTAAAAAAGTCTGGTTTGTTGACTCCGCCGGGTCTTTCGTTTAAGGTTTCTTGAACAAATCAGACGGGAGGAAATCCATGAATAAAATCCATCGTAAAGTCGAATACGCTCTTATATCCCTTAAACACATGAAACAGAAGCAGCCAGGACAGTTGACTACCGTTAAGGAAATTTGTCGGGCCTATGGCTGCTCTTTTGATGCCACATCTCGTGTTTTACAAATGATGGTTCAAAAGGGATTGCTGAAGTCGGAGCAAGGCGCACAAGGCGGTTACCTTATTTTAAGAGACCTAAAAAAAGTCAGTCTTCTAGATTTGATTGAAATGGTCGTCGGTCCTATTAGCGTAGTGAAATGCTTGGACACTGGAAAAGAGCAGTGTGATATGGAAACACGCTGCAACGTAATCGCACCATTGGCGTTTTTGAACGAGCAAATTGTTAATTTTTACAGAGGCATTAGCGTGGATCACATGTTGAGTGTTTCAGATCGCAAGTGTGCACCCTTTGAGCCTATGGCTTTGGGCGGAATGTAATGGCGAAATCTTCGCAGGTTCTGGAAAAACAAGAGGGCTACAAGTACGGTTTCTATACAGATATTGAGTCTATGAGTTTTGGAAAGGGCCTTAACGAAGGTATCATTCAAAAAATTTCAGATCGCAAAAAAGAGCCACAATGGTTATTGGATTATAGGCTTAAAGCTTTTGCCCATTGGCAGACTCTTAGTGAGCCTCAATGGGCCGATCTTGAATACGAGCCTATTGATTTTCAGGCCATCTCTTATTATTCCGAGCCTAAATCAAAGGACGACTCGGACAAGCCCCAAAGTTTAGACGACTTGGATCCAGAACTTTTAAAGACGTTTGAACGTTTGGGTATTCCGCTCGGTGAACAGAAGAGAATTAGCGGAGTGGCTGTTGATGCTGTTTTTGATAGCGTCTCTGTTGGAACCACCCATACTGAGGAGTTAAAAAAGTACGGGGTTGTTTTTTGTTCCATATCGGAAGCAGTTCACTCCCATCCCGATTTGATCAAAAAGTATTTAGGCTCTGTTGTCCCTTATAAAGATAACTTTTTTGCAGCTCTGAACGCCGCCGTTTTTTCTGACGGCTCCTTTGTCTACATTCCTAAGGGAGTTCGCTGCCCCATTGATCTTTCTACATATTTTCGTATCAACGCGATGGACACGGGCCAGTTCGAAAGGACATTGGTCATTGCCGACGAAGGCAGTTTTGTAAATTATCTTGAAGGCTGTACGGCGCCGCAAAGAGATGAGAACCAGCTTCACGCTGCCATTGTTGAACTCATTGCCCTCGATAATGCCGAGATTAAATACTCTACGGTGCAAAATTGGTACACTGGCGATAAAGAAGGCAAGGGTGGCATTTTTAATTTTGTGACCAAGCGTGGACTTTGCAAAGGCCATCACTCTAAAATATCTTGGACTCAGGTAGAATCTGGGTCGGCGATCACCTGGAAGTATCCAAGTTGCGTCTTACAGGGTGATTATTCGCAAGGTGCTTTTTATTCTGTCGCCTTAACCCACGACTATATGCAGGCCGATACCGGTACAAAAATGATCCATATTGGAAAAAACACCAAAAGCACCATTATCTCTAAGGGTATTTCATCGGGCCACTCTAAAAATAATTATCGAGGACTCGTTAAAATCATGCCGAAGGCGGACGGAGCCCGCAATTACTCCCAGTGTGACTCTATGCTTGTTGGAGATCAGTGTTCGGCCAACACTTATCCCTATCTAGAAATTAAAAACAATACAGCCGTGTTAGAACACGAGGCGACCACAAGTCGCATGAGTGCTGATCAGCTTTTTTATCTCCAATCCAGAGGACTTTCCATGGAGGAATCTATCTCTCTCTTGGTTAATGGCTTCTGTAAAGAAGTCTTCAAAGAGTTGCCTTTAGAATTCTCGGTTGAAGCCGTCAAACTTATAGAAATGAAACTCGAAAACAGTGTGGGGTAGTTGTGCTACTTGAAATTAAAGATCTTCATGTCAGCGTGGAGGAACAACCCGTTCTTAAAGGTTTGAACCTGAAAATCAATGCAGGTGAAATTCACGCAATAATGGGGCCCAATGGTTCTGGCAAATCAACTTTATCCAAAGTTGTTGCTGGCCATCCTGATTATCAAGTCACATCAGGAGAAATTCTTTACGATATTAACTTTAAAGCTATCAATCTGCTAGAGCTAGAGGCCGATGAGCGGGCCCGCCAAGGTGTTTTCTTGGCCTTCCAATACCCCGTTGAAGTCCCGGGCGTGAGTAACCTCGAGTTTCTAATGACTTCTTATAACGCCATAGCCCGTGAGCAGGGCTTTCCTGAAATGAAAGAAGAGGCGTTCCTAAAGTTTGTCCGTGGGAAAATGGATATTGTGAAGATGAGAGAAGATTTTCTTTACCGCTCTGTTAACGGTGGCTTTTCTGGCGGCGAAAAAAAACGTAATGAAATTTTGCAGATGGCCGTCCTGTCACCACGCCTCGCTTTTTTAGATGAAACAGATTCTGGACTCGATATAGATGCTTTAAAAATCGTGGCCGATGGTGTGAACGTTCTTCGCAACTCTGACAATGGTATTGTTTTGGTCACTCACTATCAGCGCCTTTTGGATTATATCAAGCCCGATTTTGTTCATGTCTTAGCTGGTGGTCGTATCGTGAAAAGTGGTGGACCCGACTTGGCTTTAAAACTTGAGGCCGAGGGCTACGACTGGATTGGAAGCGAGGCTTAGCTTGCAAAACCTACACAAAGCTTGGCAAACCTATCTTCCAGAACAAAAATCCCTTCTCGAAAAATTGGACTCCGAGAACTTAGATCGCATGGGGCGTGCAGCTGAGCATTTAGGTCAGTCGACATATCCTTCAGGTGAGGACTGGAAGTATGTGGATTTTAGTTCCTTGCGAAGTCAAGATTTTCAAATGGCTAAAGGTGAGGCCAAAGTTTTGGCTGATGAGAGCGATCATTTCTGCAGCATAGAGCTCAGTGATTTTGCAAGCCCCTTTGATTTTGTGGCCACGGGGCTTCCAAAGGGATTGAAGATATTCACTCACAAACAAGCTCTCAAAGATAAAAATCAAAAAGAAAAATTAATGAATAGTTTGGCTCGCCAAAGATCAGATGTAGAAACCATGGATCAATGGGCTCTTCCTTTTCTTGGCTTGGGTCTTGTTATTGAAGCCAAGGGAGTCGTGGATAAGGCCCTCAAAATTAAGGTGAACCTTAACAAGACCCAGAATCAAGTTGGCTTAGCCCCTTTGCATTTAATGATAGACTGCGGAGTTAACTCTTCTTTGCAGGTCTTTGTGGATTACTGTGGGGATGACTTCTCTGGGCTCTGCAACTCTCGTGTCGATGTGAATGTTGAAGAGGGTGCAACTCTAACTTTAGCGAGTCAACAAAGTGGTGGAGAGGATGCTTTCTTCTCCCGTTCTGTTTTTGCGTCGGTGGAGGCCAAGGCGAGTTTTAAATCTTGGGATGTCACCTTACATGGAGGTTGGAGTCGTCACGATAGCGAAGTCGAGCTTTCATCCCCCCGTGCCGAAGCTCATCTCAGAGGTGTTTACTTGGGCCAAGATAAAGATTTCTCTGACCACCACACGTTGATTCGCCACAAAAGTGGCAACACTCAGTCCTTTGAGGATTACCGTGGTCTTTTGACGGACAGTGCGCGGGCCGTATTTAATGGGAAAGTTTTTATCGAGAAAATGGCGGCTAAATCCAATGCCGAACAAATCAACAAAAACCTTTTGCTCTCAAAAAATGCAGAAGTGGACACCAAGCCAGAACTACAAATTGATAACGATGACGTCAAAGCTGCCCACGGAGCGACGGTGGGTCAGATCAATCAAGAGCAGCGCTTTTATTTAATGAGCCGAGGCTACAGTGCGGATCAAGCCTTGTCCTCTCTCTGTAGAGCTTTCATCTTTGATTTGCTGGAAGGTGAATCCGAAAGACTCATCCAATTCTACGATCACAATTTATTAAAAACTCTTTCAACAATGAAGGAGTGCTGATCTTGTCTTTTTCTCCCCAAGAATTTCGTCAAAACTTTCCCCAGTTGGGCCAGAGGGTCAACGATAAACCCCTGGTCTATTTTGACAATGGGGCCTCGACGCTCAAACACTTGGCCGCTATCAATCGATCTCATGCCTACAACAGCTTTGAAGTTTCCAATGTGCACAGAGGCGCTCACACTTTAAGTCGCCTTGGTACAGAAAATTACGAGGGCGCTCGAAAGGTTGTCCAAAATTTTATCGGGGCCGCGTTTGACAAGGAAATCATCTTCACCCGTGGCACCACCGAAAGCATCAATCTTGTGGCCTCGAGCCTAAGCGGGCTTCTACAAGCTGGTGATGAGATTGTTCTTTCGCCTTTTGAACACCACTCCAATATCGTTCCGTGGCAAATTCTTTGCGAAAAATTAGGCTGTAAGATGAAGGTCTTAGATTTCAACAAAGATATCAACAGTCTTGCCGATCAACTTAAAAAAGTGATCAACAAAAAAACTCGTTTGGTCTCTTTCCTTCATTACTCGAATAGTTTCGGTCACCGCTTGCCTGTGGAAAAGATGGTGGAGATCTGCCGTGATAACCAAATTATGACCCTCATCGATGGCGCCCAGGCGTTGCTAACGGAAAAAGTAAATGTCCGTTCATTAGGTTGTGATTTTTATTGTTTTTCTGGACACAAGCTCTTTGCTCCCTATGGCATTGGTGTTTTGTATGCTCGCCACTCCATGCTCGAAAAAATGCCACCCTATCAAAGTGGTGGAAGCATGATTGACCGGGTGACTTTCGAAAAAACAACATATGCCGATATTCCGCAAAAATTTGAAGCGGGAACCCCGAATGTATCTGGCGCCTTGGCTTTGGCCTCAGCTCTTGCGGCGATCGACGAAGATGGCGTCCACCATTATCACAGGCATGTGGATCGGTTGCGCCAACAGCTTTTAAATGGCCTGCGCGAAATTCCCACTTGCGAACTCTATGACTTTCATGCAGATGATTATTGTGGAGTGGTTTCCTTTAATATGAAAGGGGCCCATGCCAGCGATGTGGGGACCCTTTTAGATAAATATGGTGTGGCTGTACGTTCGGGCCATCACTGTTGCCAGCCGTTGATGGACCTGATGGGCATCGCGGGTACGACAAGGGCCTCGTTGGCTCCCTACAATACTGAGGCCGAAGTTGACTTCTTTATTGAAACACTTAAGAAGATTGAGGAGTTTTTCTAATGCTCAATTATGACGTTTTAGTTCGCACTCAGGCGACACCTAATCCACTTGCCATAAAATTTATTGTGAACTGTCCAATTAAGATTGAGGGTAAAGCGACATTTACAGACCCCGCACAAGCCCACGGCTTGAGGTTGGCAGAATCTCTTTTTTCCGTGAGCGGTGTCGAACAATTGCATATGTTTGAAAATGTGGTCACCGTCACTCATCAAGCGGATATTGATCGCACAGGCTTGATCGATGCTGTTTCTGCAGTTTTACAAACTCGCTTAAAAATCCATGATCCCAACTTCATGTTGGAAGACGAAAAAAAGAAAAAACAAAAAAGAGAAAGTCGCTCCCCAGAGATTGATCAAATTGAAGAAATCCTGGATCGCACTATTCGCCCCGGTCTTCAAGCTGATGGGGGTGATATTGAAATCGTAGACTTTAAAGACAATGTGGTGACGGTGAGTTACGAAGGTGCTTGTGGCTCTTGCCCCAGTTCTATGTATGGCACTCTGGATGCTATACTCTCTATACTTAGAGCCGAGTTTAATCCCGAACTCGACATTATGATCGCCTAAGAGGCGGTGTAGACCGTACCCAATGAGGAACTTTGCGTGATGGGGTTTTCGAACTCGATTGTATGGGAACATACTTTATCAAATACACTTTGCAAAAGTTTTTCGAAAGTTTCTTGGGGTTTGCCGTCTGCCCAAAGTGCAAAAATGCCATCGTTTTTCAAGTGACCCTTTAAACTTTGCAAGCCTTCTTGACTGTAAAAGAGCTGGTTGCTTGGGTGCAACCAATGATCCGGTTTGTGATCGATATCGAGCAAAATGGCATCAAATTTTTTGTATGCTACTTGGGGATCAAACCCAGACCCTTGATTAAGGGCAAAGAAATCACCTTGCACAAACCGGCAGCGCGGGTCTTTATTTAAAATAGAAGCCATTGGCACGAGTTCTCGTTGGTGCCATTCAATAATTGGGGGCAGATACTCGATCACATTCAAAGTACTCAGATTTTTAAATTGAAGGGCAGATACCGCCGTGTAGCCAAGCCCCAGTCCGCCGATGACCACATCTAGGTGTTGTTCCCTGTCGATTTCTTGTAAGGCCAGTGTGGCGAGCTGGTCTTCAGCTTCATGGAAAAGACTGCTCATCAAGTACTCGTCGTTGAGTTTGATTTCATAAATATCGAGATCTGGTAAGATGCTCATTCGTCTTCTGCGCAGACTTAACTCACCGATAGCAGTGGGCTGACTATCTAACTCTTGAAAATTCGACGGCACAATAGATTCCTTTAAGCTTTGAGTTTGGGGATGATACCTTTAGAGCCGACGACGGACTTTATCATGGTCAGTCCAAAAAGAATTAGGATCCAAATGCAGTAAATCCAGAGTAAAAATATGGGAATCGCTGCAATTGGTCCATAGTAAACATTGTGCTGAAACAGGTTTTTAATCGCTTTTAGATAAAGAACCTGGGCTATCATAAGAAATAAGAAGGTTACAAAAGCCGATAGTCCAGCCACCCTCCACGAGACCTTAACCGGCGGAGTCAATTTATAAAGTGAGGTGAGGAAGGCAATAACAATGAAGTCCACCCAAAAAGAGTGTTGTGTGAAAAAGCGACTGAGGTAGGTGGCCTCAAGCAAGGCGGCTAAAGCAATTAAGCCCAGTGGAATACAAACCAGTATGGCCACATAATAAAAAAGGTGTTTGGCAAAAAGATGCTTTTTTCGAACATTCCAAATTTTTAAAATACATTTGTCGAAGTCGTACATGATTTTAATGGCCGAGAAGAAAAATCCTAGGAGACCAGCAATCCCAAGGGCTTGGGGATTGATGTTGATAAGATTGCCCTGCAAATTTTGTACGACATCCTCTTTAATACCAACTGTAACAAAGCTCAAAATGACAGACTTCGCAGACTCGACAAGGCCCTGGTAGTCCCCCGCCCATTGGGAAAACATCAAAAAAATACTGAGGATCGGGATGAGAGAAAAAACAGTGGCATAAGAGAGACTGGCAGCCAGAATAGAGAGGTCGGCGTCGAGGAGTGTTTTGCGGAAAATTTTCAAAAGTTCATAAAAACGATCCATCATCAATCCAAATCAAAGATATGAAGATTGAGTTCTTCACCCAATTTTTTAATAGCAAAAGCACCGCGATGACTACAGCCGTCGTCGTTGATTGGTGGTGAGTAAACCGCAACTCCATACTGATCAGGCACTACAGCTAAGATTCCCCCGGAGACGCCACTTTTGGCTGGCAGTCCGACTTCGTAAATCCATTGTCCGGCATAATTGTACATCCCGCAAGAGAGCATCACGCTGAGTAGTTTGCGTATATTTTCTTTTTTGATAGTTTGTTGATTGTCATGACCTAGACCATTGCGAGCGAGTGTGCTGCCCATGCGAGCTAAGCCTTCTGTCGTCACCTCTAAAGAGCAGTGTTGAAAATAAAGTCGCAAGACGTCTTCCACCGAGTTATCCAAAATATCAAAGCTTTTAAGAAGATGAGCAAGGGCTCTGTTGCGTTCTCCATTTTGAAATTCAGAATCAAAAATAGCCGGATTGACTTGGATAGTATCGTGGCCCAGAAGTTGAGAAAAGAACTCAAGAGACTTTTCCAAAGATCGATTGCCAAAACGTGAAATAATAAGATCGGTGATGGCAATAGCGCCCGCATTGACCATTGGATTAAAGGGGCGTTGGTATTTATCGAGTTTAATGATGGAGTCAAAGACCTCGCCAGATGGCTCCAGTCCGACTTTCACATCAATGTCATCGTCACTGTAATTCTCTAAAACAAAGGCATAGGCAAAGACTTTTGAGATGGACTGTAGTGTAAATGGAGTGCTGAAGTCTCCCTGACTGTAGATCTGCTTATTTTTATCACAGATACTGATAGCAAAAAGATCCGGATTTACCTTAGCCAGCTCCGGTATATAGGTGGCAGGTCCCCCACCGGTAATTGGCAAGGTCGCAGAATAGACCGTTTCTATGGCACTTTTGATGGCTTGCATTCCCGTATTCCTTGGCTTGAAAGTGGTCTGGTCTTTGCTTATCCTTGGATCTACCATCGAAAGGCTAAAAAATAAACATCCAAAGACTTGAAACCCTTCTGCAAACTCACTTCCACTTGGACTCTTTTCGTCCCGGACAAAGGGAGATCATCAGTTCTTTATTGGCGGGACAAGACACCCTGGCTGTGATGCCCACAGGAGGTGGCAAGTCCCTGTGCTATCAATTGCCGGCGGTGGCTCAAGCGGGAATAACGGTTGTGGTCTCGCCCCTTGTGGCCTTGATGAATGATCAGGTCTCATCTCTTCGCGATTTGGGTTTGAATGCCGGCGCTATCCATTCAGGCATGGACACCTATGAGAAACAAAAAGTTTTTCAAGAACTTAAAAACTCTGAAAGTTTTATTCTATATGTCTCGCCCGAGCGTGTTCAAAAGCAGGGCTTTATCCAGTGGGTGCAAAAACAAAAGCTTAACCTGTTTGCCATTGATGAGGCTCACTGTGTTTCCCAGTGGGGCCATGACTTTCGCAAACCTTACTCCGAACTTTCGATTCTCAAACAACTACGTCCAGAAGTCCCCATGGTGGCACTGACGGCGACGGCCACTTTGCCGGTTAAAAAAGATATTATCAAACAGTTAGGCCTCCGCGACCCGGCCCAACATGTTTATGGATTCTATCGACCGAACTTATATTTGCAACTCGAGTTTTGTGATTCTGAGCTCGATAAAAAAGATTTTGTCCTCAATGCAATCGAAGAAACACCCAAGGGACGTGTGATTATTTATTGTGGAACCCGTCAAAAAGCTGAGGACTGGGCCGAAACCTGCTCGGGCTCATTTGATGGTGTGGACTATTATCATGCGGGCTTGTCTGTCGAAGAGCGCAATCACGTGGAACAGAGTTACCGCAATGGCGATATTCGGATTCTTGCTGCAACCAACGCCTTCGGTATGGGCATTGATCATGCCGATGTGCGTTTGGTGATTCACACCCAGATTACCAGTGACATCGAATCTTACTATCAAGAGATGGGACGTAGTGGACGCGACGGAAAGGATTCGACCTGCTTATTGCTTCATTCAAAAAAAGACAAAGGCCTGCAATCTTTTTTTATTAATCAGTCCCAAGCTCCTCGACATGTGAAATCATTACGCTGGGAAGCCTTAGACTCCATGTTGAACTACACCCAAAAGGCCAAGTGTCGTCACGCTATGATTCTGGATTATTTTGATGATGTTAAAAAGATCCAAAACTGTGGCCATTGTGACGTTTGCGATCCCGAGAGCCCGCGCCGAGTGCACGTGACCATCTCGCGCGGTTTGCAAAAGAAGTCGGTTTCTAGAAAAAGTGAAAGCAAAAGACGACTTGAATCCCTGGACTCCCGGCAAAAGATGTGGCTTGAAGTTCTCAAAGACTGGAGAAAAGTGCGTGCTACCGAGAGCGAAGTCCCGGCCTTTGTTATTTTCAACGACAAAACACTTTATGAGATTATCGAAAAACAGCCCCAATCACTAAAGGAACTGGAAAAAGTTCACGGAATGGGTCCAAAGAAAATCCAAGTTTTTGGCAAAGAACTGCTGGGCCTTTTAACAAGTTAGTCTAGCCGGCCCAAAGTTTCCAGGAATCTGCAGATGTCTTCGTGATCATAGCTGGGCTTGAGTGTTGGCGCTTGGAGCCAGGTTGACAATGCCGCCAGTGACGGCAAAGCGCATGGCCTCAGTACTTGATATTTTAAGGGCTTTGGTGCGAGAGCGCTTGACCATAAAAAAGTTGCCCGAAAAGTTATAAGAGTGAGGAACATAGACTCCAACATAGTCATTCAATCCCAGATGAGACATGGACTCTTGTGTGATAAAGCCGACGCGATAAGTTTCGTTGTCATAGACATCAAAAAGAACTGGCTTATCCAGTTTTCGATCCGTACCTAAAAAAGCCTCTGCCAATTCACGGGTGGATTTGTAGATAATATTAATCACGGGAGCTTTTTCAATAATCCCTATTATGAAATTCAGGATGGGTTTTGCGATTACATTTCTTCCTAGGTAGCCTAGAAAAGTAATGATCGAAAGTACGACTAATAAACCCACTCCCGGGATAGGGGCGGGGATGATGCCATCTATGGCGACAATCGCATAAGAAAGTACAAGGTAAGTGGCGGTAACGGCCAACACTAATAAAAGACCGCTTAAGAAATAGTTAAAAAGATGCTTCATCATAGGAACCCTCTCGCTTTCATAGGCTTTACTAAAGTCCTTCTTCTACCAGAAGCCTTCAAATTTACTAGGGCAAATATTGGACTGAATTAAAGTAAAGAGGATTGATAGGCCCCCCTTAATCCAATCAAAAGAAAGAACTCTACAATAAGTGGGCCCCATCCTGTGAAAATATAAACCTTATGCGCCAAATAGATGAGTCTATACTCCATGATTGCACTCAAAGCTCTTTCCCCAAGACATAATCCTTGCAGCAAATCTGTTAGAAATCGCAAGTCCTGCTGGAAATTACAAATCCAGTAACAGGTCACACGACTTGTTGGAAGTCACTAAACTCATTACAGGTCGCACGACCCGTTGGAAGTCACTAAACTCATTACGGGTCGCACGACCCGTAAAATTAGATATCAAAACTAAGACTTTAGAGAACTCTATTATTAGGTGTCTAAATATTGTTCGAATTCACTATTTTTCATGGATGAGATTCATGAAAGGCAAGATTTGACTTTTTCTCTTATATTACACGTTATTCTTAATTAGGAGGTTCCTTTGCGTCTTTTCTTGACCAACATCTGTTTTGTGCTTGTCATCCCATTGCTGGCAATGGGAGGCGAAGAGAGATTGATTCCTTCTGGCTCAGTCCGTTTGGATCGCTTCGATGTGCATTACTATGAGAGCTCTGGAACTGCGGGGCCCGGGATTTTACTGATTCATGGCAACACTTCGTCGGCGAATTCTTATGCTCGTATCATGCATTCAAAGTTTGCACAGGAATACAGAGTGGTCGCAGTGGACTTGCCTGGTTATGGGCTATCTCAATTTCAACGCGAACCCTTTCTTTTTAGTGAAAAATCTGCATTCAATATAGCACTTTGGAAATCCGCTATTCAGAAGGTGGCACAAGCTACAGGTGTGGATAGGGGAGTTTTAGTAGGGTGGAGCTGGGGAGGCGATTTGGCGATACTTGCTTCGACGGATTTACCAGATCTTCAAGGTCTTTTTATTTTTGGTACGGCCCCAATGGGAGAAACTGACGATGAGGCTCCCGAGCCTTTTTTAAGCCGCAGAGAAAGTTACGCAGGAGCGGCCTTTTATTTGGGTGTTTTACGTTTTCACAATAATCTGATGACCGAACATTATGTGACATCTTTTTTCTCTGAAGACTATGCCCCAATCCCTGAAATGATTTACCAAGATGGCATCGAAACAGACTCCAAAACTCGTAGTGCTATTTTGAAGGCAGGCCTTGGCATGGATCCAGACTCTGGGGACGAAATTTCGTTGCTTCGAAATCTAACGATTCCCTTGGCTCTAGTGCATGCCGAGCAAGATGCTTTTGTTAACGAAAGCTATTTACGTTTCCTTGAAAAGGACTTTCCGACCCTCTGGCAGGGAAAAACAATTGTTGTTCCTGATAGCGGTCACATCATCCAATGGGAAAAACCAGAAGAATTTACCCGTCTTCTTCAAGAATTTATTGAGCACGTAACAAGATGAGTCCATTTTTATTGTAAAAAGCGAGAAGACTTTTTAGATTTGTCTGAAGACGTAGGATGGGTGTCTTCTTTTATCTTGGTTGTGTAGACATAGCTCTGGGTCAGCCCGTGGCGAGTGCTGCCCACCATATGATAAACAAAAACAAAAATTTGATCTTGCTCCTGCAACTGATCTTCATCAAATAAAATTTGAAACTGATATGAGACGCCCGCTTCGGCGTCAAAAACCTCTTGAAGATTTCCATCAACGGGTTGTATGTCTCGTGGCAACTGCCATTCGAGATGGGTGCTGGCATAAGGTGACATGGCCATCACGTCTGCCTGCAATAAAACTTCGCCGGCGGCTGATGCCAAACGATTGATCTCCACATGATAATAGGAGCGAACCTTTGAATTGACATGCCTGAGTTGACTTGACTTCAGAAATTTAGATTCAGCCTTGCCAAAATTGGTATTGGTATTGGTATTGGTATTGGTATTGGTATTGGCATGGGAAGCGTGTTTTTTTTCCACGCAAGATATTGTCAAAATTAGGCTTAGAAATAAAATCCATCTGATACTCATAATTCTTCCTTTAATTGGGGCATGCATTTTGACCATTGATCAATAAATTATAATTGGCGAGTGAACCAAGCCCATCACCAGTATACACATTTATGTTTATCATATAAGTGCCAGCCGCCAAATTTGTAAGTGAAATGGACTCTGACCCAGACCCACCGCTGATTGTGTTCTCGCTGAAAGCGACGACGTCTGCAAGAGAACCAAAGGTGTAGTCACTGTTGTACAAATAGAGATTGAGATCGGCCGGTGTAACCGGGTTGGTGGTATAGCTAAGGCTGATAGTTAAATTTCCACCGCCATGTGTGTATTGATAGAAATCATTTGACGCAAATTGATTGGAGTTTTGCGCAGATCCATCTTCTTGAAATTGAGGTGGCACACCTGGAATATTGGCAGCTTGGATACTTATAGGGCAAGCCGCTCCACCTAGTGTTAGAGTGTTGCTATAATCATCTCGACTTGCCAGCTGACTTTCAGCGTCCTGTATATTGCTCCAATCTGTTTTTCCTGTCAGGACATTTTGTAGAGAATAAAAGAGCCCGATATCGCGAAAAAAGACATTTGAAGCCCGAAAACCGACTACGCTCGATGTAAAAACAGTCCAAAACTCGTCAAAAGGGGCAGTAATATCGTCAATAATATTGCTACCTGGACAACCACCGGGTGCTGGATTATTGATTCCATCAAAACATTCATTGTTGCTATCTATAATATCCACCAAGGCTCTTGTAATTGAGAACTCGCGAAAATTAGCTTCGCCCAATGTATTGGTATTGTCATTGCTGCCATTTTCAAGATCTTCATTAAAAAAAACTGAGGCACTTCCCTCAATGGTCCCGGAAGTATCGCGATAAACAAAATCTCCGGTAACAACCGCCTGTAAGTAATTGGCAAAGGCCTCGCTCCAGGCTAGGCGTGGGTCAATAATAGTGTTTCCGCTATGAGGCCCGCCGGGTGAGTCACTAAAGGAATAAAAATTTTCGAGAAAGTGACCATACTCGTGAATAATAATTGTATTATCAAAATGATCAGTGTCGGAGTTGTTGATGTCGCCATTGCTGCCGCCCAAAAGATAGATTTGATTTGAGTCGCGAATATAAAAGCTTGCCCCAACGATTGAGTTGCCAAAAGTAAGATTGCCAATATCTTCACCCGCTGTCCAATAAATATAAGCCAATGGCGCCACAGTAAAGGGTGAGCAGCTAGAGTGAAATGTATTACAGTTTGAAGTTTGGGTCCTTAAAAAGTCATTTGTATCTAAAATTTTATCCAGGATATTAAAAGCACCGCCCTGTAAGGCTCCTGTTGCAGGAGCTATAAGACTACCAATGCTTTTAGTTTGGTCGGGCACAAAGCTTCCTGTGATCTGATGGGCTTGATTGCTCTGAGTATTGCCCATGACATAGGCTTTAAGAAAACTATTATTGGCCCGCGAGCGAACAGAAATTTGCAAGGATGCTTCACCTTGCGGAACATTTAGGGTGAACTGACCGAGGCTGTTTGTCTCACCACACTGGATAATTTGACCACTACTGTCTTGAACAATTATTTCTGCGTACCTTATTGGATTGGGTCCTGTGACGGCACCATTGCCATCGGCTCGATATTGGTAACCCGCACTTCCGGTTATAGAGACTGCATTGGAATATGATGTGATTGTCGAACAGTAGGCTGCAGGGGCTTGTGAGGGAGGTGCCGTGTTGCCATTACTGCTTCCGCCACAGGCACTGAGGAATAAGCTTGCCAGACAAGAAAACAAAAAAAGAGCTGAAAAAAGTGGGCTTTTTTGCCTTGGAAAATGCCGTTTCATCGATAGTGAGATATCGGCACCAAGACAGACAAACTCAAAAATATTCTTGCCTCAATTTGATAAAGAATGTGATATTGGCAAGCAGTTATGGAAGCTGGACTAAACTCAGATATTCAAGTTCAAGGCAAGAGCTATCACGTGCAGACCGAAGACTGGGGCTGGGAGAATCCTTTCATCGTCACCAAGATTTTTTCTCAGGGAGCTGTGCTCAAAAGCTATAAAATACCCTATCAGGAGGTATTTCGATCTCCCTTTGCTAGTCGAGAGTCCATTCGCACCGCTTTAGAGAAGCAGCACCATGAAATTCTAGACCGTCTCGTTTCTGGTCATATTGACTAAGCCGAGTTAAAATTATGGAGTATGGTCAATCTCTCTCATGTTTATAAAACATATGTTGCTGGACAACACGTTCTCAAGAACTTGAAACTTAACATCGAAAAAGGTGAATTTGTCTATTTGATGGGTCCCAGTGGCGCAGGTAAAACGACACTTTTTCGTATGATGACGGGTTTCGAAAGACCAACTTCAGGTAGTCTGACGATTAACGGCCACAATTTAGACACTTCTAATAAAAAAGAAGTACTCCGCTTTCGTCGTAGTATTGGTGTGGTTTTTCAAGATTTTAAGTTGCTCTATGATCGCAGCGTTTTTGACAATGTGGCTTTGCCTTTACAAATTCAAAATATGCATTCGTTTCAAATCATGGAACGGGTTGAAAATATTCTTAACAAAGTGGGTTTGCGACGCCGCATGAACGAGAGTCCCCGACACCTCTCTGGTGGAGAAAAGCAAAGAGTTGCCATTGCGCGAGCCTTGGTGCACGAGCCCGACTTAATAATTGCCGATGAGCCAACGGGAAATCTAGATTGGAAGTTAAGTGCGGAAATTAACCAACTTTTTATGTCTGTCAATGAGATGGGAACAACAGTTATCATTGCCACTCACGACGATAATTTGGTCAAAAATACCCCGAACAAAAGAGTTTTAAAAATTGATAATGGTGAATTGTTTGAAAGTGGAGATCGGGAACTATGTGGTCCTATTTTATCGCCCTTAAGAGAAATTGGGCTCAACATTTTATAAGTCAGTCCTCGGGCTTTCTCATTCTTTTTATAACTTACAGCGCTGCTATTTTAGTCGCCAGTGGTATGTACAATCTACAGAAAATTTTTGATCGATGGGGGGAGGTCAGCCAGCTGACTGTCTATCTAGAAAAAACGGCAGCCGAGAACGATGGGGCCGAAAAGATCAAGGAACAACTCAAAACCAACCCCTTTGTGCGAGAAATTAAAAAAGTCCACGCTCACGAGGCGGCTGAGCGGTTTAGCAAACGTTTGAGTGCTTTTGGATCTTCAGCAATACAGGCCCAAGAGTTAAAAGCCTTTTTTCCCGATTATCTTGAAGTCTCTTTGGCGAAAAGCCAAGTGGGTTCAAAAGGCATACACGCAATAGAAGATTTTGCCGCATCTCTCAAAAGGCAGTTTCAGGGAATATCGGAAGTGAAGTACGGCAAGGCTTGGTTAGATCGGTATATGATAATTTTTAACGCGGCCTATGCACTGGGTTGGGCCTTAATTGGCTTATTTCTTATCGCTGCGGCTGTTGTTTCCTCCAGCGTCATCAAAACGGTTTTGTTCCACCGTCGTGAAGAAATTGAAGTCTTAGACTTTATAGGTGCAGATGAGCGACAAATATATTTGCCACAAATTATGAGCACCCTCACTTTGAGCCTGGGCTCGTTTCTATTGGCTCTTCTAGGAAATATTTTTTTAGTTACAATTGTAAATAGTCGTTTACTGACGAGTATTTGGAGCCAATCTTCGATGGTAATGGCTCCGCTTTCTGTCCTCTGTCTTATTGCCTTCATTTGCTTTGTCTCAATTCTAGCGTCTTCAATATTCACTATTTATAAGATGCTTCCAAGCTCATCAATCGGGAGCTCTGAATCGTGAAATGTCTTTCAGTCGCCCTCTCTGTTTTCATGATCTACCCTCTTGTGAGGGGGGAAGACATTTTTGATGTAGCTGCAGAATACAACCGCAAGAAATCAGAGTTAACAGAGCTTGAGGTGAATCGACGCAAGGCTTTGGCTGAAGTTTACCGTCTTGATAAAGAGACTCAAAAAATTGTTATTGAAAAATCGGCACTCGATGAAAAAAAGGCTAAATTTGATCATGATCTCAGTCAAGCCTCGACCGAAATCGTACAAATTGAAGAAAAGATTCAGATGATGCTGCCAGATCTTTTGCGACGCCTTGACCTTGCCGAAAAAATAAATGATGTTCCATGGCTATATGCTCTGCTCTCCTCACAGAGCGTTGGCGAGCTCGAACAGTTTGTAGACGGAACACAAATTGTGAATCAAAAACAATCAGAGGAATTCCAAGAGTTTTTAAACCTTCATGCCAAGCTAAAAGAGCAAAAAATTCAATTGTCAAAAACAGCTCAGGAGATTCTAAGACTCAAAAAAAATATGATTGTTGAAGAAAAGAAGATTGCTGCCAATCAGCTCCAAAAAAAGCGTCAATTAAAGCGTGTTGAAAAATTCTTAGGCGTAAAGAAGGAAACCCTTCTTGATCTAAGAAAGAGAGGGCAGGTTATTAGCCAGCAAAATGAATTTAAAGATTTGGACATTCTTTTTGATATGGGTTTTTTTGATCAGCGGGGCAATTTGCCATTACCAGTAAATGGTTCTCTTATTCAGAATTTTGGTTTAAACAAGTGGCTCAGCTACGATTTGGTAAAACTTTTGCACAAAGGACACTTTTATAAGACATCGATTCCACAAAAAGTGCACAGTGTTGCGGTCGGAAGAGTTCGATTTTCAGGTTCAGTTCCTGGATTTGGTAATGTGGTAATTTTGGATCACGGAAGTCGATATTACACGACATATGGAAACCTTAAAAATGCAAATGTGCAGATGGGTTCAGCCGTTGAAAAGAAACAAGAGATCGGAGAGACGGGTGCGCAGCATTTACAAATGGGGCAAGGTCTCTACTTTGAAGTGCGACATTTTTCGGAACCTCAAGATCCTTCACAATGGTTAAAATCAGACAGCGGGCAATTAGCAACACTGTAAAAGGGAAGTTATGAAATTATCTACAAGAAAATTCATCCAATCAGCGATTTTAATAACTTGTATTATAACTTCGGGATTTTATATGAGTTCATCGGCCTTGGCTAAAAGTGGCGATCACTATCTCAATTTGCAGCTTTTTGCCAAAGTCATGAATATGGTACAGCAGTATTACGTAGAAGACGTCGACACTAAGAAGTTAATCTATGGTGGTATCAAAGGGATGTTGCAAGAACTGGATCCCCATACCAATTTCTTGCCACCCGATATTTACAAAGAATTTGAAAATGAAACCAGTGGAAAGTTTGGCGGCCTTGGAATTGAAATTACTGTGCAAGATAGTATCCTGACTATTATTTCGCCTATTGAAGACACCCCAGCTTGGGAAGCCGGTTTAAAAGCAGGTGACAAAGTTGTTTCCATTGATGGTCATTCAACAAAAGGTTTGAGCTTAGCTGAATCCGCCCAGATGATGCGCGGTGAAAAGGGCGAGACAATTGTGCTTGGAATCGTGCGTGAAGGTTTTAAAGATAAAAAAGATTTCTCTATCAAGAGGGGAACGATCAAGATTAATTCAGTTAAATTTACCGATTTTGGTGAAGGTTACGGTTATATCCGTTTGACTAGCTTTATCGATAATTCTGCGAAAGACATGGAAAAAGTCTTAACGACAATGAAAAAGAATAATAAAAAAATTAAGGGTCTTGTCTTGGATTTACGTCGCAACCCAGGCGGACTATTAGATCAAGCGATTCAGATTAGTGATTTCTTCTTGGATAAAGGTGTCATAGTCAGCACCAAGGGTCGAGACAAGGAGAATCAAAAAGTGGTTTCGGCATCCTCATCCAACAGCTACACAGATTTTCCTCTGGTGATTTTAATTAATGAGTACTCGGCCAGCGCCAGTGAAATTGTAGCCGGTGCTTTAAAGGACAATAAGCGTGCTCTTGTTATGGGCAAGCGCAGTTTTGGGAAAGGCTCCGTTCAGTCGGTTGTTAAGATGGGCGATGGCTCGGGTCTCAAAATGACAGTGGCTCGCTATTACACTCCCAGTGGAATCTCGATACAAGCTGAAGGGATTACGCCGGATGTAATCGTGGACGAAGTGGACAACGAAGTCTTTCAAAAAGCGAT
The DNA here is from genome assembly GCA_041739665.1 of Bdellovibrionales bacterium. Classification (GTDB taxonomy): domain Bacteria; phylum Bdellovibrionota; class Bdellovibrionia; order Bdellovibrionales; family JAGQZY01; genus JAGQZY01. The sequence goes on along the minus strand of JBGSNK010000025.1, from coordinate 11,943 downwards.
TATCAAAAGAAATGTGAAACGTGAAGCGGATATCGATGGTCATCTAGTCGGCGATCGCGAGGAGAAAAATAAAAATAAGGAGAAGAGTACTAGCTTTTTTAAATGGTGGGACAAGTCTTCTCTAGAAAAGGTTAAAGTGGACCCTAAAAAAGAGATACTCGATGATTTTCAGGTTTTACAGGCCTACAATTATTTGAAAGCTTATAAAGTGATGAAGGGTCTTTAGGGTTCTTATCAAACATCATCCAGACATAAGTCCTGCTCTAAAGGTTAGCAATTTCGGATTTCCCTCAATAGGGAGTAAGATTTTTCTATGTTTCTACTTAATCTCATTTATCTCACATCTCTGTTGTCGGTTTCAGCGGTTCAGAATTACGAAATCGATTCTAAGGTCCTCTTTTTCGGAGAGAAGGTCGGAGCTCCGCGCGTCTCAGTTCTTGAGGGTCACAAAGCTCAATTTGTTATCGTGAGTTCTAAAAGTAGGGAGAGGTTCAATCTTGAACTCACCCCCAGAATACTTTCTAGGGATAAGATCCGCTTGCAATACAGTCTTTTGATGAGAAAGCACAATCACGAGACTTTAAGTCGAGGAAGCATAGATATTCTAAAAAACCAAGAGGGTCATATTCTTCTAGATAAGGGCAAAGTTGAAATACAGCTCCAGATCAAGGAAGTTTAAGGTTTAGCTCAATTGGTTAGAAAGTTTTAGTCTTCCTGAATCTCAAGAGAGCTTGCATCCACTTCCTCAATCTTTGCTTTGTCGCGTAAGAATTTAAAAACCTTGTCTTCGGTAATTTGGAATTCAAGATTTTGCGATTGCTGACCTTGTTTGTAAAATTCTTTCACTTTAGAAAGATCCAAGCCCGTTTGATCGGCAAATTCTTGAAGCTTGGCTTCCATATCTGCTGGCTTGGCGAACAGGTCGTTTTCTTGAGCGATTTTTTGAATCAAGAGACCAGAGCGAACCATAAAGTCGGCAGTTTCGGCAAAGTCCTCTTCCCACTTTGTTTGGTAAGCGGCGAACTCGTCTTCTCCAATTCCTTGACCTTGCATACGGCGTTTAAAGTCCTCTACTAAGGCACTTCGCTGTTCCTTAACTAAAGTTTCTGGAACATCAAAGGGGTTCTCCGCAATGAGGGATTTAAAAAGACGATTTTTAAGGTCGTGCTCCGCTCGCTTGTTTTCGCCATCAAGAATATCTTTTTTCACTTGGGCTCTAAATTGATCCACAGTCTGGTCTTCACCAAGTCCTTTGACAAACTCATCATTCAACTCAGGTTTTACTTTTCGTTGAATTTTATTGAGCTTAACATTGAATTCTACGGGTTGACCTTTGAGGTGTTCAACGTGGTAGTCGTCTGGGAACTTAATATTGATATTTCGCTCTTCATTTTGTTTAAGGCCAATGAGGCCCTCTTCAAAACCTGGTATAAAGGAATCAGAACCAATTTCAAGGACGTGACCTTGTGCTGCACCATTTTCAAGGGGCGCCCCGTTCATAAAGCCAGTGAAGTTGATATTAGCAAAATCACCATTTTTGAGTTCGCGAATCAGGACAACATCTTCCATTTTGGCCTGATTTTCTAGGATCTGATTGATATTCTTCTCAACCTGCTCGTCGGTAACGGTAATTAGCTCTTTTTTGACTTCGAGGTCATTGATTTTCTGAATGACGATTTCAGGTTGGACTTCAAAGGATGCAGAAAATTCAAAAGTTTGCCCTTCTTCTGGGCTTTTAAAGTCGATTTGTGGCATTCCGATTGGCATGACGTCGTGTTCTTTAATCGCTTTGTAATAAAAATTTTGCACCAGGTTTTGGGCCACATCGTCTTTGACTTTATCTTTATAGATACTGCGGATTTTTTCCAGAGGCGTTTTGCCCTTTCGAAAGCCTTTAATTTCGACATTCTTTTGTAAATACTTGAAAGCATTGCTAAATTCGGTATCCACTTCGTTGACTGGGATTTGGATAGAAATTTTGCGCTCTAAATTAGATAAATTTTCGATATTTGTTTTCATAACTCGCTCCGTTAAAGTCTGTGGAATATAGGGGAATAAGAGCATAAAATCAAGGAACTCCCATAATTTACCCCCGGACGAGGTCAAAGCAGTTGGATTTCAAAAACCTAATTTTCATTAGCGGCAAAGGTGGGACGGGGAAGACGACCTTTGCCCTTCTTTTAGCTCGCCACCTGGTCGGATTGGGCAAAAAAACTCTACTTGTGGAACTTGCCAACCGCAGCTCCTGTCGACCCATGGCTGAGTTGCCAAATATTGCAAGCTATTTGCCCGAGACCACACCTTTTGGCTTTGATCTCTCGTTATTAAAAGGGCGGGATTGTTTGGTTGAATATATCAGCTCTTTTGTGAAGGTCGAGAAACTCACCCAACAGTTTTTTGAAAGCTCCATTATTAAGGCGTTGGTTGATGTGGCCCCTGGATTGAACGATCTGGCTGTTTTGGGAAAACTCACTAGTCACCTCAGGTCCCATGGACCAAGTTTTCAGTACGACCACATTGTTGTGGATGCTCACTCTACGGGGAGTTTTCTGTCCCTACTCAAGGCCCCCCAACTCTTAGGTGCTAGTGTTTCGCGTGGCCCATTGCACACCCAAACCGCTAGTATTCAAAAAGTGTTAAAAGATAAAAGCCAGGTTCAATATTTTTTTCTTGGTCTCTTTGAGGAGCTGCCAGTCGATGAGCTGTACGAAACACTGCAACAGTTTCAGGATCACGACCCCGGCCAATTGGCAGTTGTCCTAAACAAATATTTACCTATTCAACAGGTCAAAATTCCAGATCCCGCTTGGCACAGTTATCTCGAGAGCAAATTGGAGCAACAAAAAATTCAAAAAGAGCGAGTTTTGCAGTTCGGTTTTGAATCTCGCGCTTTGGATTTTCTTTTAGAGCCTCTTTCTCAGCGCTTAAAGAACCAACCAGGAGACTTGCTACGAAAACTTTAGAGTCTTTTTTAAATCAGTATCGCTTAATAACCTTTGTTGGGACCGGAGGGGTTGGAAAGACTTCCTTGTCTATACTTTGTGCGATTGCGGCCGCAAAGCAGGGGCGCAAGGTGGCGGCGATCACCATTGACCCATCAAGGCGACTTTCCGATGTTTTAGGCCTGGGACAAGGGCAAGGGAACCCCAGTAAACTGAAGTGGCAAGGGTTCAAGGGCAGCTTGGATGTCTATCATGTTGATACCGAAGCCACTTTCGAGCAATTTGTAAGTCAGAACATGACATCAGAGTTTTATAATAAATTAAGAGAAAATAAAATCTATCAACAGATTTCACAGAGCTTACGCGAGACACATAACTTTGCAGCTCTTTATCTGATGACTCAAGTTTTACAGCAGGATTACGATTTGGTTGTTCTTGATACTCCACCCTGTCATCAAGTTGTCGATTTTTTTGAGTCTCCCCAGCGTTTACAAAAGTTTTTTTCTACCACCCTGCCGCCCGATAAAGAGTCGTGGTTGGGTTGGATTAAAGATCAAGGCGTGCGGCTGGCCGAACGCTTTCTGCAAACGCTAGTGGGCGGTGAATTTGTGGCCGAGATGGACTCTTTTTTTCGAGGTGTAGGAAGTTTGCGGCAAGGTATCGCTGACGTCTCGCAGACGTTTTCGCGAATATTATCGAATGACAGCTCTCACATTGCACTGATTTTCTCAACAGCATTAGACAAGCAAGATGAGGCGCTCTATCTAAGCGAAGAAATTCGTCGCAATCAGTTTTTGGTTGGATCTTATATTGTCAACAGGGCTTATATCCCAGGTTTGTCGAACAAAATAGACAGCTCTCAACAGCTGGACTTTGAGACGCAATTGTATAAAATCAGTTTGCAACAAAAAAAGTTGGCCGAAAGCGTTCTAGAAGATATGCAAAAACATCATAGCGATTCTTTACAGAATCAATATATTTTGTTGCCAGATTTACCAATTCACTTAACATCACAAGAAGAAATTCTAAACTTTGTCGATCAAATGTCGCAACACTGGAGCCCAGTAGGTGGAATTATTTAAAAAAATATCGATCGTTTCAGGGATGATTTTTACCCTCGTTGCTTGCACACATGGTCCACGTAAGGCTCAAAATATTGATTATCCCCAGGAGCTTGAGCAGGTGTTTTTGTTAGTGAGCCAGGGAGAGGGTGATTTAACATTAAAACAAATTCAATCCTATTTGGATCGATCCGAGAAGTTGCAGTGGCACGGACACGCCTATTACCTTCAGGGACGAGTTTATCAGGGACAAAAAAAATGGGATAAAGCCATTGAAAGCTTCCGAAAAGCGGTTCGTCAATCCAGTGGTTTTGATTCTTTGGTGGAAGCTCAATCGCTCTACAGATTGTCACAAGTTTATGAGCATACCGGGCAAACAAAAGATTTGATCGCTAGTCTTTTAGATCTCATGCCGCGACGATCTTTTTTTGACCAACTGATCGGCGATGTCGAAATCCCAGCTCGTTTAGCAGCGGCCTATGCCAGCGAGGGTCAAATGGAAAAGGCCCATGCTTTTCATGGTCAAGCCAATCAATTCCTTCAAAAAATCATACGCGTTCATGGCAACCACTTAAGTGAAAACGATATTGCCAAGAGCCAATACTATCTTGGTACCGCGATCTATCTCAGCGAGAAGGAAGACTTTCATTCGCTTCTTTCTAAACTCAATCTGGGTCAGCGTCACTTGTTAGCTTCAATTGAGATAGAGGCCAGTGCGTGGAGTGCAGAGTCCAAGCAAGCTCTCATTCAGTCCTACCAAAAGCTCTGGGATCTTCTCATTCAACACCCAGTCTCCGAAGAGTTGTCCCACGATCCTCGGGCACAAAAAAAACAAATGCAGAACGAGCAATTGGTTATGGCATCCGATTTTTATGATTTAGTTCTGCGCTTGCAAGCGGAAAGAACCCCGAAGACACCAGTCCAGTCCCCCGCATGGGAAGCCTTGCGCAAAGCAGAGGAGTGGCGTCAACGTTTGGAAGGATTTGCTGCAAAGCTGGATCTGGGCCCCGAGGTCACACGCAGTCATAAAATTAAAAATCGACCTTTGCTTAATAAAATAATTCCACCGTCGCCTACCGTTTTTAAAGAGGGCGTGTTGCTGCCGGAAAATCAACCCGAGACCAAGCTGCCGCCTAAAATTATCCCATCTCCAGCTCCATCTCCGAATATTGGTGAGGACCCCAACTTATGATTTCGCCCATTCGTCGTTTGAGCAAAGGGTTTTTTGCTCCTGTAGATGGGTTCCGTCTTTTGTTTTCTTCGCAAAGGCTCGTCCTGCTTGCCATTATTCCATTTGTTCTGGGTCTTGTGTTCATGCTTATTGGATTTATGCTATCAAAATCTTATTTTTTTCCTTGGGTTGAATCTATTTATCAAAGCGCGCCACTCATTTCCGGGACGGGATGGTTTTCTAGCATCCTCAACACATTTTTATTTATTTTGTCTTGGCTGACTTTGGCTTTATTAAATTTTCTGTTTGCTTACATCTGCATTGTCATAGTGGCCGGACCCTTCTATGCACTTCTTGCCGAGGATATCTTTAAAATTTACCGACCCAATATTGTGCTGCAAAACTCATGGGGTCTCATGATGAAAATGGCCGCCCTAGGTCTTGTCAAAGTCTTCTTCTTTCTAATAGTTGGCCTGATTTGCTTTATCTTGAGTTTCTTTCCTGGCCTGAATCTAATTGCCGCTTTTATTGTCTTCCTGATGGTTGCGTTTGATATGAGTGACTACTCTTTTGAAATCGACAGACGGGGGCTGGCACAAAGCTTTGCTTTTATGGGACGGCATATTTTTGAGTATATAGGTCTCACGATCGCTATCTATTTGACCTCATTTTTGCCAGGTTCTTTTTTTATTCTATTGCCCGGCTTTGTGTGTGGCGCTACAAAGATGTATATCCAACTGACTCAAGAGAGGGTATAACGGGTCAATGAAACAGAGGATCCATAGTAAAATATTAGATCGTTGTGAAGATTTGGCCGCATGGTACGAGAGTCAGCTCTCGGGCGCCTATGTTCCCTTTTATTCGAGTTTTGATATCCGTGACGCTGGCTTTAAGATCGGCAATGTTGATGGAAATATCTTTCCTGCTGGTTTCAACAATATTTGCCAGGCAGATAAAGAACAGGCACCTGAAATTATGGCCGAGCACGTGCATCGATACTATCCCAAAGTGCGCTCGGTTTTACTGTTAACAGAAAGTCACCTTAAGAATACTTATTACTGGGAAAATGCCATCGCCATTTCAGATCTTTTGAGAGAAGCGGGTTTCGAGGTCGAAGTCGGCATGATTTCCGACGAAATAGATGAATTTGTAGAGCTGACATCATTTTCTGGTAAGACAATCAAGGTTTCACGTATTCTTTTTGTAGATGGCCGTTTGGAAACAGCCACCTTGCAACCTGATCTGGTGATCAGCAATAATGATTTTTCCAACGGCTTTGAAGATAAGGATTTTTCTAAAACCCTAATGACCCCGATGCGCGAGCTGGGCTGGTTTCGTCGCAAAAAGCACGCTTACTTCAACCACTACAACAAATTGGCCGAGGAGTTTGCCCAGGTGATTGACGAGGACCCTTGGTTATTCCAGGTTGCGACCCAGCGTTTTGAAGCCTTTGACGTGACCGATGAGCAAAGTCGATTGTCCTTAGCGACGCAAGTGGACCGATTGATTACGGAGACCGCCCAAAAGTACAAAGAACACAATATTAGCGATGCTCCTTATGTTTTTGTCAAAAATAATTCTGGAACCTACGGTCTAGGTGTTATCGAGGCCTCCTCTGGAAAGGATGTAGAATCCTGGAACTACAAAGCTAAGAAGAAAATGAAGGCCACGAAAGGTGGCGGTGGAATTGCCGAGGTCATTATCCAAGAAGGTATTCCCTCGGTTTTAAGAAAAGACAGTGCGACTGCCGAACCAGTGGTTTATATGGTCGGAGATGAGCTGGTGGGTGGTTTCCTACGCACTCATGAACAAAAGGACTCATTCCAAAGTCTCAATAGTCCTGGGGCAGTATACAAACGACTTTGTTTGAGTGATTTAAGAGTCAGTGCCGAGGGTTGTCTCCTCGAAAACGTCTACGGTTGGATGGCAAAACTGGGCTTTCTCGCGATCACGCGTGAAGCTCAGGATTTAAAATAGGACTTAAGCCAAGCTATAAATTCCAAACCTGTTTGCCAGCCTCAAAAATTTAAGACATCATAAATCTATGAAAACTCTCTTGATATTTCTTTTGTGTTTGCCAGTGGTGAGTTGGGCCCGAACTATTTTTGAACCAAGTTTATCATTGAATAATGGGGGCTATGCTGGTCGGATTACGGGTAGCAACACTATTGCCGATGGAACGGAAGTCTCGACCTCGTACACAAATTTTTCTGGTGGTTTTCGCTACGGAATCACTCGTGAGTACATTCATGTCACAGCTGTGGTCGATGGCTACTTGCTTATGAATAGTAACGACCAAAACATCGATACAAATATGGAGTTCCAAGGCAATGTGGGGATTGGTTTAGGCTATGAGTGGAATATTCCCCTGCGCACTTATGTAGTGTTGGGTCTTCCCTTCAGTTCTTTTGAGTTGTCATATTTTTATAGTGAAAGTTTTTTGGTTGGTATGAAGTTAACTCGCATGGAAATGGAATTCGCGGGAACTGAGGTGGCCTACAATAGCTACGGCTTGACAGTCAGCTTCCCAATCGAGTTCGAATATCCAACCTACTGGTGGCGCAAACGCGACTGGCAGTGAAAATTTCTCTTAAGTCCTATTTGTGTGAGCGAGCAAGTTCGACAAAGGTCCTGACCATAACACCACTAGCACCCTTTGTTGGTGCATAACACTGGCGTCCTCCAACATTCCAAGCTGTACCAGCAATATCCAGATGGGCCCAGGGGATGTCCTTATCCACAAAATTTTCGAGAAAGGCAGCAGCAGTTGCGCTGCCAGCATTGCGGGTCGGTGCTAAATTGGTGAGATCTGCATAATGACCCTTCATATCCTTGGAGTGGTGGTCGCACAGGGGCATGTGCCAAACGTTTTCACCAGATGTTTCGCCCGCTTTTTGAATTCGCTTGGCCATCTGGTTGTCTCGAGTGTAAAAACCGGTGTGAGTGTTTCCAAGGGCAATCATCATGGCACCAGTTAGAGTGGCAGTATCTATGATCCAAGCTGGTTTTTGTTCGCTAGCATAGCATAGGGCATCGGCCAAAATAAGACGTCCCTCGGCATCGGTGTTGTTAATTTCAATGCTTTTCCCATTGCGCGCTTTCCGAATGTCACCAGGCTTGTTGGCAGCTGGACCCGGCATATTCTCACTAGAAGGAACGTAGGCGATGACGTTCACCTTTAATTTTAGCTTGGCAATTGTGGCCATCGCCGCGATCACAGCCCCGCCGCCACACATGTCGAATTTCATCTCTTCCATACCTTGTGGCGGTTTCATAGAGATTCCACCGCAATCAAAAGTGAGTCCTTTGCCAACAAAACAGATTGGGGCTTTGGTTTTGCTGCTACTGCCATAATATTCCATGATAATAAAGCGCGGTTCTTGAGCACTCCCATTAGAAACGCCAATTAAAGAATCCATTTTTTCTTTAGCGATACGTGCTTTATTCCAGATTGTGACCTTTAAACTCGTGCCTTTGGCAGACTTTTTAGCTTCTTCTGACAATTGGTCAGGGGTCATAAAGTTTCCAGGACAGTCCCCCATCCAGCGAGCAAAGTTCACGCCCTCAGCAACTAAGACCGCATCCTGAAGCACCTTTTTTAGGGTTGCAGAAGCTGTCTTCGTGGTAAAGTGAAGGGTCATCACTTCTTGCTTTTTTTTGGGCTCTTGCTTGAAGGTTGTAAATTCGTAGCTGCTCATCACAAAGCCCTCCGCTAAAGCTGAGAGAGCCTCGCTCTTATCCCGAAAAGGCAATGCCTCTAAAGATAGAGTTGCCTGTGAAACTTTTTCAGATTTTAGCCTTTTATAGATTTTACCGGCCACTTCTCTCAGATCTTCGCTATTGGGTTTGTCATTGCGAAGTCCAACGTAAAGCTCATGACCTCCTTGGGCGTCTCTAAAAAAGACAAGGTCTACTTTTGAATCTTCATCTTGAAAAGTAGTTTCCAGCTCTTTTTTGCGGTGATCAGAGGAGCAAGAACAGAACTGGAGCTTTTGAGTGCCCTGTTTTTTATAATAAAAATGAACTTTATGGGGGACTTGAGTTTTTTCACTGACACTTAATTGCATGACAACCTCATCTCTAAAATTTTAATGTTTGTTAGCACAGTTTGGAACGCAGGTCTAAAGTCTGGCAAGTCTTTATTATTGACTGCGTTAGGAGTCGGAATCGACCTATTTTGCGTCTCTACGTTTTTCTGTTAAGTCAGGGGTGAAAAAGCCCGAATAAGGCTTGTCATATTGAATGATGGTCCCATATTGCAATGGTGGGTTTGACCCCAAAAGGAGTTCCTGATGAGCAATCTTGTTCCAATAGTAATCGAGCAAACACCTCGTGGTGAGAGAAGTTACGATATTTATTCTAGACTTCTTAAAGACCGTATCATTTTACTCGGAACAGCCATTAATTCTGCTGTGGCAAATAATGTTATTGCCCAAATGTTGTTTTTGGAGGCGGACAATCCAGATAAAGATATTCAGCTCTACATCAACTCTCCTGGCGGAAGTGTGACAGATGGGTTGGGAATCTATGATATTATGCAGTTTGTGAAATGTGACGTGGCCACTACCTGTATTGGGATGGCTGCAAGTATGGGCTCGTTGCTTTTGGCGGCGGGAACTAAGGGCAAGCGTTACGTTTTACCCAACGCTCGTATCATGATCCACCAGCCCTTAATCAGCGGTGGACTATCTGGACAAGCGAGTGATATTGAAATTCATGCAAAAGAGTTGATTCGTATGAAAGAGCAACTGACGAACATCTATGTTCACCACACAGGTCAGGATTATGACAAACTTGAAAGAGCTATGGACCGTGACAATTTCTTAAGCGCCAACGGAGCCCTTGAATGGGGAATTGTGGATAAGGTTGTTGAATTCCGTAAAGAAAGTGAAAAGGTCGCAAAATGAGTCGTAGAGAAAGTTCCTCCAGTTTGTTGAGATGTAGTTTTTGTGGAAAAAGTCAAAATGAGGTCAAAAAACTCATTGCGGGTCCAGGGGTGTATATTTGTGACGAGTGTATCGATCTATGCACAGATATTATCGAGGAAGAGAAAGGTCGCGAGGATAATAAGGGCGCAACCTTTAAGGTTCCCAAGCCTGCCGATATTAAGGAGCATCTCGACGAATATGTTATCGGACAAGACTCTGCAAAAAAATCTTTAGCTGTAGCTGTTCATAATCACTACAAGCGTATTAACAGCACCCGCAAAAAAGATGATGTTGAAATATCAAAAAGTAATATTCTCCTTATTGGTCCTACTGGATCTGGAAAAACATACTTAGCTCAAACCATTGCAAAGATTTTAAACGTTCCTTTTGCCATGGCTGATGCCACAGCCTTAACTGAAGCAGGTTATGTGGGCGAAGATGTGGAAAATGTAATCCTTAACCTTTTGCAGTCATCTGACTACGATGTGGAAAAATGTCAGCGTGGTGTTATTTACATCGATGAAATCGATAAGATCACTCGCAAGTCAGAAAACCCCTCGATCACTCGCGACGTGAGTGGTGAAGGTGTTCAGCAGGCTTTACTCAAGATATTAGAGGGTACGGTTGCGAATTTACCTCCTAAAGGCGGGCGCAAACATCCTCAACAGGAATTCATTCAGGTCGATACGTCTAATATTTTGTTCATTTGTGGTGGCGCTTTTGTTGGTCTAGAGAAGATTGTTGAAAATAGATTGTCTAACAAATCCCTTGGGATTACCGCTGAAATCAAAAGTGCCAAAGAAAAAGAGTTGGAAGGACACAGCAGCTTGAAGCGCATGCAACCAGAGGATTTGGCACGTTTTGGTCTTATTCCAGAATTTATTGGTCGATTGCCTGTCATCTCTGTTCTGGATCAGCTAGAAAAAGACGCATTAGTAGATATTTTGGTCAAGCCAAAAAATGCTTTGATTAAGCAATATCAAAGACTGTTTTCTTTCGAAAACGTGGAGCTAAAGTTCACTGACGATGCCCTCCAGGAAATTGCGAAAGAGGCGTTAGAGAGAAAGACGGGAGCTCGTGGTCTACGAGGTGTTATTGAGCGAGCGATGCTAGACATCATGTACGAAATCCCTTCCAAGCTGAACGTGAAGGAATGTATAATAGATGATAAGGTGATCCGCGGTGAAGCGGAACCGCAATTGACCTACGGGGCTCCCTCCGCAGAAAAAAAGCCGGAATCGAAAGATAAAGGTGCGGGGTCAGCTGAAAGCGCCTAACAAGGCGCTTTTAAGGGGTCAATTCCAAGTCAAGGAGGCGACCTATGAGTCAGGAAAAATCAAAAACAGCTGATCTTCCCTTATTACCCTTAAGAGACCTGATCATTTTTCCACATATGATGATGCCTCTTTTTGTTGGACGTGAGAAGAGTATCAACGCCCTCGAAGATGCGATGAACAAGCAGACCGATATTGTATTGGTCGCGCAGAAAGATGCCAAAACAAACACTCCCACTGTTGAAGACATTTACAAAGTGGGGACAGTGGGTTCAATTATTCAACTTCTTCGTCTTCCCGATGGAACCGTGAAGGTTCTTATCGAGGGCAAGCGACGCGTGAAAGTTGATAAGTTTCTTGACGAAGAAGCCTTTTACAAGGTCCAGGTCACTTACATGGACGAAGATGTTCACGATAACCTTGAAGCGCAGGCTTTAATACGTTCTGTGAAAACGACATTTGAAAAATATGTGAAGCTAAACAAGCGAATCCCGCCCGAAATTTTAATGCGAGTTTCGAGCATCGACAGTGCTGGCGAACTGGCCGATATCATTGTAGCTCAGTTAA
>JBGSNK010000013.1:0-26542 GCA_041739665.1 Bdellovibrionales bacterium | reverse complement strand
AGAAAGAGGCACGCCCCTCTATGGGCTCTGCCAGTATTTGCCCTTCGGGCAAATCACATCACGTTTACTGGAGGCCTCTTTCTACAGATATTTGGATTCGGGAACTCATTCAGTGGAAAGCGAAACGAAGAGAACCAGCTGTAGGCCTTATGTCTTTTGTGGTAAATCCTTGAAAAGTTAAAAAACACAGGGAGGTTTCCATACAAGCCCCCTAGCCTGATTCGTTTTTTTAGCTCAAAGAAATGAAATCAAACCAAGCACCAAAAAGGAAGCTTTTTTCTTTATACGATCTGTGGATAAGTGAGATTTTGTGAAGCTCTGGGAAGCTGGACGCGTTTTTTGCCCGAAGGGCAAAAATCCCAGTGAGGGCAGGAGCCCGTCTTCGCAAAAGCTCAGTTTTCCACAGAATGGCTACAAATAAGAGAAAGATCCCGGGGGTTCTTACTGCCCCATTCCCGATAAAAAGGCGGTGTTGTCCTTGGCGGACTTAAGTTTCTCGATCAAAAACTCCATGCTGTCTACGACATTCATGGGAGCTAGTACCTTACGCAAAATCCAAAGACGATTGAGATCGGCTTTATCAATGAGCAAATCTTCTTTACGCGTTCCGGATTTGTTGATGTCCATACAAGGAAAAATTCTTTTTTCCATAAGCTTGCGATCGAGATGGATCTCCGAATTTCCTGTCCCTTTAAATTCTTCAAAGATCACTTCGTCCATGCGGGAGCCAGTGTCAATCAAGGCCGTAGCGATGATTGTTAAGCTTCCACCCTCTTCGATGTTACGGGCGGCTCCAAAAAATCTTTTGGGCTTGTGAAGAGCGTTTGAGTCCACACCGCCCGAAAGGATCTTACCAGACGGCGGCACGACCGTATTGTAGGCCCGAGCCAGACGAGTGATCGAATCCAAAAGGATGACCACATCGTTTTTGTTCTCAACCAAGCGCTTGGCCTTTTCTAAAACCATTTCAGAAACTTGAACGTGGCGGGTGGGTGGTTCGTCAAATGTAGAGCTGACAACCTCGCCTTTCACGTTTCTTGACATGTCGGTCACCTCTTCGGGACGCTCATCGATCAGTAAAACGATCAGCTTGACCTCGGGGTGATTGACAGAAATAGCGTTGGCTATATCTTGCATCAAGTGGGTTTTACCAGTTCGCGGCGGGGCCACAATTAAGGCTCGCTGACCCTTTCCAAGGGGGGCCATAAGATCGACCACTCGGGTGGTGAACTCTCCAGGATTGTGCTCGAGCTTCAAGCGCTCGTTGGGGTATAGGGGGGTCAAGTTATCAAAAAGTATCTTTTCTTTGGATAGGGCCGGTGGCTGGTAATTAAGTTCATCTACTTTTAGGAGAGCAAAGTAACGTTCGCCCTCCTTCGGGGGACGAACAGTTCCGCTCACCGTATCTCCGGTGCGCAAACCAAAACGACGAATTTGAGATGGGCTCACATAGATATCATCGGGACCAGGAAGATAGTTGTAATCGGGTGAACGCAAGAAGCCGTAGCCGTCGGGTAGAATTTCTAAAACACCCTCTCCAAAAATATCAACCAGTTGAGCGGCACGCTTCAGCGTTTCAAAAACCAACTCTTGTCGGCGCAAGCCCGCGGCATTTTCAATTTTAAGCTTGGTCGCAAGTTGTAAAACCTCTTCAATTTTCTTTGTCTTAAGTCCTTTTGAGCTGAGCGCTGCTTTTTCCTCATCACTGAGCTCCACATCGCTCAAATCAACCGGCTCGGAGGCCCCCATGATGGGCGGTAAAGAATCTTCTTGAGCTGAGGTGTCTTGCTGGGATTTGTAGCCACCACCACCACCACCGCTGCGATGGCGGCTGCCGCCGTTGCGGTTATTGTTGTTTTTATTGCGCTGATTATTGCGAGGGTTGTTCCGGCGAGGGCGCTGTTGGGAACTTTCTCTGGGTGAGTCGTCAGAAGAGGAGGCCTCTTTTGCTGTTCTGACTTCTTTGGGTAAAGACTCATTGGGGGATTCGGCTTTGCTGGACTTTTCTTCAACGTTATTCACGTCTGACATAAATATAGCTCCATTTAAGATAGGCTCTGCGAGAGGACACTCGACTTGGTTTGTTTAAAGTTATTTTCCTACACAATTTATTGGGATATAGATCACGATCTATTTATAAGTCGGAACATTAGCCAATAACTGAAACCCTTAAAAGAGAAAATTGGTAATAACGCGCCGCAATTCAGGCGAATCGTCAAACTTCTCTACAGACCCCCCGATTTTGTCTCAAATCGAAGCAAAGCCGTCTTTTTTTGTAAAAAACATCGCCAGATCCTTACCTTCTCCAACATATTGGCCGACATAGTTCTATATTAATACGGAGGATCTTTTATGGATAAACCATCACCTCGGCTTCCCCTGCAGCTTTCCATTGAGTTTCGCAAGAACTATTCAAGAAAATCTGATGTGGGCGACCTTAAAAATATCAGTCTCACCGGCGCTTTTTTAGTTGTGGATAATACGGAAGATATTGTGGTCAATGACAAAATCAATATCCATTTTAAGGTCAGCGGCCGTGAACGCACCCTCAATGCTTCTGTCATTTGGCTGGGAGAGGGTGGTTGCGGTTTGCAGTTTCACCCCGACAACAATCGCGATGTTCAAATCGTCGACGACCTTATGTATTTTGTTAAAGGTCGCCGAGTGAAAAACCGTAACGTCCTCGACGAGATCTTTTCCCAAGTGGGTTAGATTTGAGTCTGGCTAAAGTTCACTCTCTTAGCCCGATTCCTTCTAATGAAAATCAACATGATGATAGCGGCTAAAATCAAAAGGCCGCCAAGTGCTCCCATGATCATCGAGTCATCTGCCACCATTTCTCCCGCATCCATCATAGATGGAACTGGTAGATTGGTTGGCTTATCAAACTGTGCTCTTGGAGCGGGCGGTGCGGGCGGTGCCATTGTGGGCTTGGGTGGAGCAGGTGGACTCGCCATACCTGCCGCGGGCGGAGGAGTAAAGTCCTCCTCAATACCGCTTGCATCTTCAAAGGGCTTCGGCTCGTCAAGCTGTGCCACTTCTGTCGGCTCGGTCGCAGCGTCTTCTTCAAAATCTAAATCAGCTGACTCTGAGTCGGCAATAGTCTCAACCACTTCTTGAGGTTCCGGCGATGGCTCAGCAACTGGCATTGGCTTTGTTGTGTTTTCGGCCATCTGAGTGTCAACGCCATCGGGCCAGTAACGTATTTGAATACCGCCACTTACTTTTCCCTTGGATTCTAAGTTTTCATTTGTTGCCCAAATCTCCATCCAGCTGCGATCGTCACCAAGTAATGTCTTAGCAACGGCGCGGATGTTTTCACCCTCTTGGGTGGTGTAGTATTGAGGAGCTAAGTTAAGGTCCTCATAATAAGTCTTCATCGTTGTATCATTTGGATTGGTGGGGGATTCATAATAGATTTTATCTCCCACTTTTAAATCGCGACCACGGAAATGGGGGTTGTAAGAAAGAAGATCTTCCTCTGATCTTTGTCCCGAATAGATCTTTCGAGAAATAAAGACCAGTGTGTCGCCCGCGCGAGCTACATAAAGTCGGTTCATATTGGCGCCGGCACGCTTGTAGGCCGCCGCTTTCATCTTCTTAACAGGAACCAACTTTGGTCCATCCGACATGGGTTCGCCTTGATCAAAAGAATCACCGCCAAAGCCCGGGTCTTGAAAGGCGGGAGTGTCCACAGTCGGAGTTGTATCTTGAGCAAAAAGATCTTGTTCTTGATTATCGGTCATGGGGTCTGCTGGCAAACCACCCTCATCCGCGAAAAGAGAATCATCGCCAACACCTGCGCCGGCTGTGTCTTCTGAACTGGCATCAGCACCAGAGCCAAAGCTATCATCTGAAATAAAGTCCTCTGTACTGGCTTGTGCGGAAGCCCCATAGTCGTCGTCAGAGTAAGCGTCCGTTTCGGATTCAAAACCAAAGTTGTCTTCGACCTCAACATCAGCGCCTTCAGCGGCAAGCACCTCGTCGCCGCCACCTTCTGCCATCGCCTGTGGATCGAATTCTCCGGACTCAAAGTCATCACTGGAAAAATCATCCAGTTCGCTTGAGCCTTGCTCATCCGTCTCTACTGTTGCCGTTTCTGTCTCATCGCTGCTGGATGAAAACAAACTACAACCCGTAAGTTGGAAGGTAAATATTAAGGAGAGGGTCAAAATTAAGAACTTGTTTCTCATAGCTGTATCCTCAGTGCTGGTCATCCTGACTCTTGTAATTACAGCACAGAAAAGAATAGAGTGGAAATTCAGAGACTTAAAACCCCGACCCAGACTCAGCAATTAGGACCAGAGTCCAGCAATCTGACAGATTCTACAGTACCTTTAACCGGGTTCTTTACTTTTAAGAACTCACGGAAAGTCGAGGCCAAGCAAATAAAAAACAACTCGCCTCCTATCGATTCTACTCAAGCTGAATGCTATCTCCAACTTTGACATTATTTTTTTTGAACCAACCTTGATTGACCTCAAGGGCGTACAAACATTCACATTGGCTGGGATAGCTTTGTAGATTCTCTGAGCGCTCCATCATATTCTGGGCCGCCATATGATAGATCTCTTTCAATGTTTTGTTTTCGTCAAAGTATCCAATGGATAAAGGAACATAAGTATTTTTCATCCAAAAGCTGAGCTTTTGGGGGGTTTCAAATTTAAAAAGCATTCCTTGGTTAGCTGGCAGACTTGTCCGGCCCTTCAAGCCCTGGGCGCGAGTTTCAAAACTATCTACAACCTCGACCTGAAGCTGGGCTCCAGACTTAAATTTGAGGGTTTTGAGAGGGGCTTGAGCCTCCAAAATAAATCCTAAGACTAGAATCAAGAGGATTTTCACTTTAAGCACTCCTTTAGTATCTTGTTTAAAATTTCGGGGTTGGCCTGGCCCCGAGAAAGTTTCATCACCTGACCTACAAAGAAACCAAAAAGCTTATCCTTTCCAGAGCGAAACTCAGCCACCTTACCTGGGTGGTCGCCCAGGACTTTTAACACCAATTCTCTTAGAGTGGCTTGGTCCGTTATTTGACTCAGGCCCTTTTGGGCAATGATGTCTTTTGGATTGGACCCCGAAGACCACATTTCTTCAAACACATCTTTTGCCATTTTGCCAGAAATCTCCTTTTTAATAACGAGAGTTATGAGTTCGGCAAAGTCGTCGTCTGCAATTGGGCGCTGTTCTATTGACGTTTGTCTTTCGTGAGTCAGCCTTAAAAACTCTCCTACAATCCAGTTGCAAGACAACTTTGGATCTTGAGTTTTATTCGAGATCGTCTCAAAGAAATCCGCAAGCTCTTTTTCACCAACTAAGAGTTCGGCGTCTTGAAAGCTAAGACCAAACTCATTTACAAAACGGTCTAAGCGATCTACTGGCAATTCGACCAATGATCTGCGCGCATTAAGAATCATGTCATCATCTAAAATGAGCGGCATCAGGTCGGGGTCGGGAAAATACCTATAATCATTCTCCTCCTCTTTTTTGCGCATGGAGAAGGTTTTATTTTTTGTGGCATCGTACAGGCGGGTCTCTTGAGTAATCAATTCACCGAGCTCAAGGCTACGGGCCTGGCGAAGGATCTCATATTCAAGCGCTTTTTCAATGAAGCGAAACGAGTTGATATTTTTAATTTCGACCTTGGTGCCTAATTTTTTTTGTCCTTTTGGTTTTATGCTAATGTTGCAGTCACAACGCAGACTTCCCTCTTCAAGGTTGCCATCGCAAACAGCGTTGTAACGCAAAATTTGTCGTACAGCTTTGGCATAGGCCGCGGCCTCTTGTGGTGAACTCATCTCGGGACGAGAAACAATCTCAAGCAGCGGCGTTCCCGCGCGATTAAGGTCGATTAGGGTGTACTGTCCAAAGTGCGTGGACTTGCCAGCATCTTCCTCAATGTGAGCTCTTTCTAAAGCAACTTCCTTTTTTTCTCCGTTTAAATAAAAAGTAACACAGCCGCCGCGTGCTACAGGCTCTTTGTATTGAGATATCTGATATCCCTTTGGCATATCGGGATAAAAATATTGTTTGCGTGCAAAATAGGAAACTTTTTGCAGTTCACAATTCAACGCAAGTGAGGTTTTCACAGCCTTTTTCACAACCTCTTTGTTAAGGCTGGGGAGAGTCCCCGGATAACCGGCGCATACAAAGCTCACATTCTGATTAGGAGAATCTCCGAAGTTGGCCGCAGCCGCTGAAAAACATTTCGATTCTGTAATCATCTGGGCGTGTATCTCTAGCCCAATGACAACGTCGTACTTATCGAGCATCTTGCCTCCCCGAGAAAGCACAAAGCTCTTCGACAAGTTTTGCAAATGAAATCATCTGGTCGTCACAAAATGAGGGAGCCATAATTTGTACGCCCAGAGGCATGGATTGGGCGTCAAACCCCAGCGGCAGGCTCATGCAAGGGAGTCCGGCTAGACTTGCCGGAGTTGTAAAGATATCATTGTCGTACATCGACACAGGATCCTTGATTTTTTCGCCAATCGAGAAGGCGCCACCAGTTGTCACCGGCCCAATAATAAAATCACAATCTGCAAATACGGATTTAAAATCGTCGGCGATCAAACGTCGCACTTGAGAGGCTTTTTTGTAAAAAGACTCATACGAATCCGCAGAGAGGGCAAAGGTCCCTAGCAAAATTCGTCTTTTTACCTCTTCACCAAAGCCCTCAGAGCGAGTCATTCTATAAAGTTCGCTCAAGTTTAATGTGTCTTTCGTGTTATCAGGCGTCTTACGCAAACCAAAGCGCACACCGTCGTAGCGCGACAAATTGCTGGAGGCCTCACAGGCGGCCACAATATAATAAACGGGGATGGCGTGTGAACTGTGCGGAAGCTCGATCGTCTCGATAATACTGCCTTGATCTTTTAGCTTTGCAACCAGCACGTCTATTTGTTTTTTCAAAATGGGATCTAGAGAACGTTCCATAAAGTCCCGAGGCACACCAATTCTCAATCCTTTAGCCGATGCTTTTGCGACATTTCGGAGCGAGCCCAAGGATCTAGGAATATTGGTGCTATCGCGCGGGTCTTTATCGATCATTATATCAAGAGCTAGGGCTGCGTCGTCGACGTTGCTGGCAAAAACTCCGGCCTGGTCTAAGGAAGAAGCAAACGCAATCAGACCATATCGGCTGATGCTCCCATAAGTTGGCTTAAGCCCCACAACCCCACAAAAGCTTGCGGGCTGACGAACAGAGCCTCCTGTATCCGAGCCTAAAGCAAGCGGCGCCATTTGGGCGGCAACCGCAACAGCAGATCCTCCACTGGATCCGCCAGAAACGCGCGTTGTATCCCAAGGGTTTTTACAGGGTCCAAAAATGGAATTTTCATTGGATGATCCCATGCCAAATTCATCCATATTCGTTTTTCCGATGACAACGGCCCCCTCACTTTCAAGCCGGGCCACACAATGGGCCGTGTAGGGCGCTATGAAGTTTCTCAATATATTTGAGGCCGCAGTTGTTTTCATTCCTCGCACACAAAAGTTGTCTTTAACGGCCACGGGGACGCCCCACAACGATCCCGTTTTTTCTTTTTGTTGATCGAGAAAGCGCGCTCTCTCAATAGCTTTATCGCTAGCTTCGATAAAGGCGTTGAGCTCACGTCCATAACCATGGATTTTATCCAAATAGCTTTGACAAACTTCCTCGGCTGAAACTTTTTTTGTCTGCATTGCTGTGGCTAGTACTTTTGCGCTCGAGTAAGAGATCTGCATCTTATACGACCGGTGGAACTTTAAACTGTTGGTCTTTGACTTCAGGCGCACCCTTCAAAATTTCTTCTCTATCTGACTCAACTTGAGTTGTGTCCTCACGCAGAGGCATGAGAATATCGTGTGGTGTGATCATCGGCTCAACCCCTTGTACATCAACGTCTTGTAAGCTCTCAAAATGAACTAATGTGCGATCAAAGTGCACTTGATATAAATCCAAATTTTCCTTGTCAAAACTCAAGCAGGCGAGATCGGCGACCTGCTCAATGCGGCATTTAGAAAGTGTGCTCATAGGTTGACCTTTCAAATCAGAATTTTAGAGACAGGGCAACAGCCTCGTCTTGAATATAGCGAGTTTTATCCATCGATTAAAGATAAAATATTGACCCCCAAAGGCCAGACTTTCATAATCGCTCCATGAAAAAGAGTGAGGCTCAAAAACGCATTATTTCTCTAAGTGAAGAAATCCAGAAGCACAACCATCTCTATCATACTCTCGATAAGCCTGAAATCAGCGACCTCAAATATGACCAGCTTTTTAATGAGCTCTTAAAGCTTGAAGCTGAGTTCCCCGATTTAATGAAGCCCAACTCCCCAACCCAACGTGTTGGCGGCGAGGTTCTGGATTCCTTTGAAAAAGTTCAGCATCGCGAGGTGATGTTATCTCTGCAAAACACCTATTCTCTTGAGGAAATCCTGGATTTTGAGGCTAAAATTCAAAGACAACTGGGCTCGGAAGCACCTATTGAGTTTTTTTGTAGCCCCAAATACGACGGTGTTGCTATTGAGCTTGTTTACGAACAAGGAAAACTGGTGCGGGCTATCACGCGCGGGGACGGCACCACTGGTGAAAATGTGATTTCGAATATAAAGACTATTCAAACTATACCACACAAGCTCAAAACTTCTCGTCCACCGGAGCAACTAGACATCCGAGGCGAGGTTCTGCTTTTTAAAAATGAATTTGCCCGCATCAACCAAGAACACCAAGATCGCGGCCTGCCAACCTTTGCCAATCCACGCAATGCTGCCGCGGGAACACTGCGACAGCTGGACTCGCGAATTGCGGCACAAAGAAATTTGCAAATGATTTGTTACTCTCTCGGTTACAGTGAAGGCATTCGTTTTGAAAACCATGCTGATTTTGAAAAGGGTGTTGCGAAATGGGGCCTGCCGATTACGCCGCACACGACTGAGCCCGTTAGTTTAAAAAGTTTAGCTCAAATATGTGTTGGTGGAAACCAGGTGGTTGATTACTACCAAGCTATCGGCAAGCTCCGCCACAGGCTCGACTTTGAAATTGATGGAATTGTGGTCAAAGTAAACTCCTTTAAGACTCAGCGTAGTCTGGGATTTATTGCCCGCAGTCCACGTTGGGCTTTTGCAGCTAAGTTTAAACCCGAACAGGCCGAGACTCTCATTCAAGATATTCAGGTGCAAGTTGGGCGAACGGGAGCTCTCACCCCAGTTGCTGTAATGACGCCAGTAAGTGTGGGCGGGGTCACAATCTCCCACGCGACTCTTCACAATCAAGACGAAATCAATAGAAAGGATATTAGAATTGGAGACACCGTACTCGTCCACCGAGCCGGCGATGTGATTCCTGAAATCTTAGAAGTCCTTAAAGAAAAAAGACCTAAAAAATCAGAACCTTTTCAAATCCCATCACATTGCCCAGCCTGCGGGCAAGAATCCACACAGCTAGAGGGCGAGGTGGTCAAACGATGTCTCAATAGCCTCTGCCCGGCTGTTGCCGTCGAATCTTTAAAACATTTTGTTTCTCGTGGCGGGATGAATGTGGATAAGCTTGGCGCCCGCCTCATCGAAACCTTTTTTGAGGCCGGTCTCGTGCGAACCTTTTCGGATATCTATCGCCTCAGCTTTGATCAAATTATCGCACTGGAAAGACAGGGAGAACGCTCCGCTCAAAACTTACTTAATAGTATTGAAAAGAGTAAAAAAACCCAACTCCACCGACTGATCTTTGCCATGGGGATACGTTTTGTCGGTGAACAAACGGCGCGGACTCTTGCTCTTCACTTTAAAGACATACACTCTTTTTTAAACACAGATAAAGAACGTCTGGTTGCAATCCCGGATATTGGCCCCAAGGTGGCCCAATCCGTGATGACGAGTCTAAGTGATAAAAAGTTTCATGAAGAAGTCGAAGCTCTTTTAGCTTTAGGGGTCACCTCCGAGGTCATCCTGGCTCCGACAAACGACAAACAGAGTTTGGCCAATCTGAGCTTTGTCGTCACGGGCACCTTGCCCATTCCGCGCAATGAAGTTCAGGATATGATCCGTCATGCGGGAGGTAGCGTAGGCTCTTCCGTGAGCAAAAAAACATCTGTCCTCGTGGCCGGAGAAAATGCCGGCAGCAAATTGGAAAAGGCAGAAAAGCTAGGTGTCGAAATTTGGTCTTGGGACGACTTGAATAGCAAAATACAATAAAAAAAGCCCGGCATGATGGCTGGGCTTTTTAAATAAATGATAAATTTAGAACTTAAAGATGGTCGATAGGAATATCACGAGCCATAACTGTCTTGCGACCGTCGGCCTGTGCCGCTTCAACACCTTTTTTACAAAGACGCTCTACTGCTTTGCTAAGTGTGTCGATGGTTTCGGCGGAAGTGTTACACCCTGACTGATCCTTGATGAATTTCTTAACTTTACTGGTTACGACCAAAACATTTGCCATAGTACCTCCCAATGGTCAGGCGGTTATTAATAGGGGTTATCTATCCCATTTTTTGATCTGAAAACAAAGTCATTTAACTTTAAAGCTGAGAACAAACAGGGTGAACCTGGGGAAACCCTTGTAAAACGGGGGTTTCTGCGCCGCGCCTAATGCCTTCTGTCATTCGCTTTTGGCCTGAAAAAGTCGCTAATTTTATCCCCATCAACTTTAAAAACACGAGCTTGACGCTGCTCCTCGCCCGGCGTGATCCAAATAAAGCTCTTACTATCTTGAGAAACGGTGCACTCAACGTCGGTAAAAGCCGGGGACCAGGTGCCGGAATTCAGGTGCTCCATACCTCCGATGAGCTCGTGGCGCACATCATGGGTGTGACCATAAACCACGCGGGTCACATTTGTGATCAAAGCTGACGTCGTCAAAATCCGTTCATTTGGTTTTTTATAATAACTGATATAGGAGTCCACCCCGCGGGCGTAAAGAACAAACGGGGGAAGTAAAATAAAGACTGGTATAAACATCCAAAAGAAAGACAAAGCGTAAATTTGTTGAATCAGAATAAAGACCTGCAGCAAAAAAAAGAGAGAGATCAAAACTAAGAAAGCACGGTCTAGCCATAGCTCCTTCATAATGCGCAAAGGGCTTGAGGCCGCAGGCTGTACAAAGAGGGCACTGAGTTCGCGAACTATTCTTGGTGTCGCATTGGACCTCTGCGCGATGTTTTCCACCCTTTTTTCAACAGTAAGGGGGTTGGTTAAGGGTCTTTGCATATTGGAGTAAATGCTGCGCCAAAGAACCGCAACGCTGCTCCAAAACCAGGTCCAAACAATAAGGGGCTGAGCTCTAACCATGTATTTAAAAAAATAGTGACTGTATTCACCAAGGCTCATGACATAATTTGTGTCCACATGGGGATTAAAGTATCCCATGCCATTGACTAAATAGCGACAAGCCCAATCGCCAAATGGAAGTCGAACTTGCACCCGATTGTAATCAATGACAAAGGGGTTGATCGGATCATCGCACAAACAATAGGGGTCGTACTGATTTCCATGCTCGATCAAAGTGTCTTTATTGCTAATGTAAAACCACTCCACAAAGCGCACTCGCGTGCGCTCTTCGGCTGTAAGTTCCAAAATGTTTAATATTTCAACTTGTACACTCTTCCAATGTAACTCCAGATCGTGATTGCCAATAATAAAAACGACCCGATGTCCACGTTCTATGAACCAGCGCAGAGCTTTGCACCAATCTTCATGGTCTTGCAAAATCACACGAATCTTATCGATAGACTTCTCTTCCTCTGGCTCTAGCCCGCGCCGAAGCTCTAGCCAAGAAAGGGAGTAGGGCGGGTGAGGCGGAACATAAGTCATGCTATCAAAGTCAAAGGTGTCTCCATTTAGGATTAACTCAATCTTGTCTTCACCAGCTTCTGAATCTATATGCTTAAGGAAGGTAAAAAATTGAGTGTCAAAAAAGAACGCGCGCGTTTTATATTTTTTCCAGAGTGGAAATTTTTTATGTTCGGGCTCAGCCTCACACAGATGAAGATCGCTCACAATTGCTGTATGAGTGGCCTTTTCAAAATCAACTAAATCAAAATTGATTCCGTTGCTCATTATAACTCTTCGGGTTTCTTACCTATCCATCCAACTAAAAAGATAGAGAGTTCGTAAAGGCCCAACATGGGGACCGCAAGCAGCATCATGCTGAGCACATCGGGAGGGGTGATAAAGGCCGACAGTATGCAGATCAAAACAACAGCATAGCGTCTTAGGGCAATTAAGATTGGTTTGGTGACAATACCAGCCATACCAAAGATCGTCAGCACCAGGGGAAGTTCAAAAGCAACGCCAAACACAAGTGTGGTTGTCATAAAAAAGGACAAGTAGTCACTGATCGTAATCATCGCGGAATCTGTTTCGCCACCAAAGGTCAACAAGAACTCGAACGCAAGTGGGTAAACCACAAAGTAGACAAAGGATACGCCGATTAAAAAAAGAAAGGTTCCGAAAAAAATAAAGTAGAGCGCAAATTTTCTCTCTTTTTTATAAAGGCCAGGGGCCACAAACATCCAGATCTGATAGATCCAAATCGGGCATGCAAAAATGACCCCGGCTAAGATCGAAACCTTAAGGTGAGCCATAAACTTGTCGGTCGGAGCTGTAAATACGAGCCCCCCTTGAGGAAGATAAGGAAGAATCGGCCGACGAACAACATCAAACAAGAATTCACTAAAATTCCACGCTCCAATAGCAAGAACGGTTACCGCTATAATTGAGTAAATCAAGCGGGTGCGGAGCTCTGCTAAGTGCTCGACTAGGGTGTAGTCATCTGGATGAGGCACTTTACTTGTCATCCAGCTTCTCGTGATTTGTGCCTTCTAAACTTTCTTGCTTCTGATCATCTGAACTTGCCTGGGGCGGTTCGCTCCCGTGGTCGTCTTCAATATTTTTCTCAATATTTAATATTGATTCTTGAAATTTGCGACTCTCTTGGGCCAAGTCGCTCCTGACATCGTGGATGGAGTTTTCGACATTGCGTTTCACCTCTAGAAGACCACCACTTAGATCCTGAGTGGCTTTTCTCAACTCACCAAGCAAGCGACCAATGATTCGAGCCACCTCGGGAAGCTGCTTGGGGCCAATGACCAACAAAGCAATAACACCAATGGCAATAACCTCTGAGAAACCAAGATTGAACATGGGTTGAAGATAGCGAAGTCACAATAACAATTCAATACTATTGTTTTAACTGGCCCTTATCCAGGCGAGTAAAAACTCCTTTTTCATTAAGATTCTCTTCGGCAAGGCTGGACCCCGTTTTGCTGTAAAGATCCATCATACGGAGGATATTTTCCTGATCCATCATCTTGGAGCGCTGGCTGATTAGGGACAACACGTCGACCAGGGCCATAAATTTCAATGAAATTTCTTTGTAGAGTTTGGAAAACGTGTCTTCATCGACATTTATGGCGAGAGAATCATAGGCCATGCGACCCATATCGACGTAGTAATCAATATCAATAATTTTGCGCTGAAAAGAGTCTGAGAAAAATCCTGAGATGTAGAGAGAGCTATCACCTAATTTTTTGAGTTGTTCAAAACGCTCTTTCTGTCCCGCTTGATTGGCCTTTAATAACATCTCAGCCAGAGTTTTACGCGTTTTCTTGCCCGAGGAGTCTTGTTGGTCGTACAGGTTCTCCGTCACAAGGTAGTGTTTTAAAACATCGACGATGTATGTTTTGACATGAGGGTAGGTCTCTAATTTTCTTTCTTGAAATGCCTCGCCAACAATTGCATGAAAATACTGATTTGAATCGAAAATTAAGTTTGCAGACATAACAAACCACCCCTTTTCCAGGCCCGAAGGACCTCTCATTATTATATACGATTTGATCCTGTTTCACTGGATAAAGGGGATGTTCCGGCGCTAAGTCCAGCTCTAGTGTCTCAAAATAACCCAGTAATATCAGTACCATAAGCTGTGTTTATGCCGTCTATGCCAATTCTTAATAGACCTGCCTCTAAAATTGAGTTAGCAACTTTACATGGCCACTCAAAAGTTTGGTGCTTATGTGCACATCCCCTTCTGTATTCAACGTTGTGGCTATTGCGATTTTGCAACTTATGCTCAGGATCAAATTGCTCCCAACGAGGACTACGTCACAACTTTATTACATGAAATGAAAATACGCCGATCGTTTTTCCCTTTTCAAGAGTTGAACACTCTTTATTTTGGCGGCGGAACTCCCAGTTTACTTTCTGCGAACCAGATTGAGCGCATCATTCAGGGCTTTTACGATTTGGGATTTCAAGCCAACGACAAAATAGAGATTACCCTGGAGGTCAACCCCGCGACCCTGAACGAGGAGAAATGCGCCTCTTTAAAGGCGGCTGGAGTGAACCGCATAAGCATTGGTTGCCAATCTTTTCAGGACAGATTTTTGAAAACCTGTGGGCGCGAGCACAGTGTGGAGGATACTTTTCGCACGATTGAGTTGGTTCAAAAATATTTTAATAATTACAGTCTGGACCTTCTCTTTGCGCTACCCAAACAAAATATGTATGACCTGGGCAAAGACCTGACCACCCTCCTTCAATTGAATCCTCCCCATGTGAGTGCTTATTGCCTAACTCTCAAACCCGGACACCCCATGAATCAAGGACGCCCCTCCGATGATATTCAAGTCGAGATGATTGAGCTCGTGCAATCACAATTGGCAACTGTGGGCCTTATTGACTATGAACTTTCAAATTTCGCGCGCCCTGGATATGAATCCCAACACAATCTTCTTTATTGGCAGGACCACAATTACTGGGGGCTGGGCCTTAGCGCCCACTCCTATATACGTCATCCCGACTGGGGGGCTCGCTTTTGGAACGCCTCTGGATACAAAGCCTATATGGCAGACATGAAAAAGTTGCCCGAAACCTCAGAGCTCCACGAAAGCTACTCCCCCGGACAAATTGAGAAATTAAAACTGTGGGAGTCTCTCACCGACTTTTGCCACACCCAGTTTCGACTCACAGCTGGACTGAGCGAAGCCTCGCTGCATCAAAAATTCCCCGCTCGGGCCGGTTCCGCTGTTCTTGCAAGGCTTAAAAAGCTTGAGGATAGAGGTCTAATAACAGGGCAAAATGGCCGCTGGAAACTCAGCCGTGAAGGACGCCTTCTCAGCAATCACGTCTATTCAGAGCTTCTATTTTCCGCAGAGGATGTTGACATGAGTTTAAAGGGACTCATACTTTCGGCTCAGTGAGGTGAAAATATGACACGCGAGAACGAAGACGAAAAAAACAAGGCTGTGAAAGAAGATGTTGAAGACAGCGTAAACCCCACTCCTGACACTGAGAACCAAAAAGAAGAGGCGGCACCAACTGAGTTGTCTCTTCAAGAGCGTTTTGCCTTGATGGAAAAAGAGTATCTTTATCTCCGCGCTGAACTTGAAAACGTAAAGCGTCAAAACTTTAAAGAGCGCAGCCAACTTCTTAAATATGGCTCAGAACGATTGGCTCGAGACCTTTTAGACACGCTCGATGTCTTTAGAACTGCTATTCAAAGCGAAATCTCCGCCGATAACTTTCAAGACTTTGTAAAAGGCGTTGAAATGACTTCTCAGTCTTTAAAAAACACTCTAGAAAAGCATGGAATTGTGGAAATGGAATGCGTCGGACAACCCTTTGATCCCAACACTCAAGAGGCTTTGAGCAGTGAGCCCAGCGACCAATATCCAGAGGGGCATGTGACTCAGGTCTTTAAGGCTCCTTATAAATATCATGATAAATTACTGCGACCTGGACAGGTCGTTGTCAGTCGACCCAAAAGTGAATAGTATAATGCTAGCTTGGATCTAAAAAAAGATTACTATCAGATTTTAAATATCGATGCGTCGGCTAATCTTAAGGTGATTAAGTCGGCGTATAGGCAATTGGCACTTAAATACCACCCCGATCACAATCCCGACAACCCTCAGGCCCTTGAACATTTTGCTCGCATCCGAGAAGCCTACGATATCTTAACCTCACCAGATCTAAAGAAACATTACGACAGTAAGCGAAGTCCTCGCGCGACTCAAGCGAACCCTTCTTCCGCTGCCCAAAGAGAACCCAGCCCCAAAAACTCGACACGCCCCTCGCGTAATCTTCGCTACAATCTCTATATCAACCTCGAAGATGTGGTCCAAGGTTGTGAACGCTCTATACGCTACATACGCAACAATAAAGGACAACAAGAAACCGTTCAGTTAAAGGTTCACGTCCCCAGGGGAGCGTTTCATCATCAAAGATTGAAGGTTGCACAATACGGCGATTTGGAGTCCAGCGGGGCGGGCGACCTTTTTGTTATTCTCCATCTGCAAAATCATCCCATCTTTCTACGCAAGGGTTTGGATTTAAGGGTCAATGTCCCCATTACTTATCTAGACGCTGTCCTCGGCTCAAGCATTGAGGTTCCAACCCTGAATGGAACAAGGAAAATAAAACTTAAGGCTGGGAACTTTGATAATCTCACCGCTCTGCTCAAAGGACATGGCCTACCTGATACCAAGCCCCATTTGCGTGGCGATCTTCATATCCATTTCTTTATTGAGCATCCAGAAAAACTCTCAACCTCGGAAAGAAATGCCATGCAAAATGTGCTGAGATCTTGGCCTAAGGGTGAGATGATGAGACAATATCAATCTTATCTAGAACAATTCAAGAGAGGCTAATATGAAAACCGGACTTCTTTTAAGCTTGATAATCTTTTGTTCCTGCGCCGGATTGCGCAGCAAAGAGACTCTGGAACAGGCTCCAGCTCCGGTTTCGCAACAGTTGCAAGAAGCGCAAACAGATTTTGAGCAAAAAAAATATCCAGATGCAGTTAAAAAGCTTAATAATATACTTAAATTCTATCGCAATACCGAAACCGGTGATGACGCCCTCTTTCTACTCGCGAAAACATATTCTAGAATGGAAGACTGGTCCAAGGCCCTGAGTGTTTACACAGAAATTTATAACTCTAAATATTACTCTTCGCGCGAGTTTGTGGCGAGGGCCTCTGCTGCAAAAATTTTAACTTATCGCTTAAGTGAACACAAACAGGCGCTGTCCCTTGTGGACTCATCCATGCGCATGGCCAGCAGTGACGAACAGCAAGCCGAACTTTTGGAAACTCGCTTTAGCGCACTTATGAAAATGGGCTCGCAGCTTGAGGCCTTCGAGACTCTTGTCGCTCTCTCAGAAAAACATCCCAACGTAGCAAAAAGAATTAGCTTTAAACAAAAGGCAAAAGCCTTTTTGGACTCTCGCCTCTCTGGTCCCGAGCTAAAAGACTTCGCCAATGATGGAGGGTCTTCAGATCTTAAAGTCGATGCTATGTATCGTTATGGTGTTCACCTTATGAACGAGGGACGCCATAGTGAAGCCCGCTCGTATTTGCAACAAGTGATCAGCGCTGAGCCCAAGAGCTACACCAGCACTCAAGCGCAGCAGTTATTGGCCCAACTTGGGGCGCGAAGCCAGGTGGATCAGAGAACAGTTGGGGTCGTGCTACCTTTAAGCGGGCGCTATTCTAATATCGGTTATGAAACTTTAAATGGTATTCAATTGGCTCTTGGAATTAAAGGCGGGCTGAATAGCGCGAATGTGCGCTTGGCTATTATCGACAGTCGTGGCAATCCAGAGCACGCTCGTCGTGGAGTCAAACGGTTGGTAGAAGAGAACCACGCTATTGCGATCATAGGCGGCCTTCTCAGTCAAACAGCCTACTCCGCCTCTATACAAGCACAAGAGTTAGGCGTCCCGTTTTTAGCCCTTTCGCAAAAAGAGGGACTCACAGACATCGGTCCTTTTATCTTTCGCAACGCTATCACGGTTGAGTCTCAGATCACAAAGCTTATCGAGACCTCTATGAAGGACCTGAACTTTAAGCGCTTTGCTATCTTATATCCTAACGATGCTTACGGAGTTAAGATCAGCAATATATTTTGGAAAATGGTTGTGGAAAATGGTGGGACAGTGGCTGGAGCTCAAGCTTACCCTCCTGGCGAAACCGATTTTAATGAGCCTATTCAAAAACTTGTTGGGACTTTCTATTTAGAAGATCGCAAAGAAGAATACAAACTACGCCTTAAAGAGTGGCACGAAAAGGAAGACGCGGCCGGACGCCGACGCCAAAAGCCGCCGGTTGGACTTTTGCCACCTGTTGTTGATTTTGATGCTGTTTTTATTCCTGACGGCCCCAAAGCCATTGGTCAGATTGCACCCATGCTAGCTTACAACGATATTCGCGATGTCTACCTGATCGGTACTAACATTTGGAATAGCCGAGAATTTTTACGACGCGGACAAAACTTTGTGAGCTCTTCACTTTTTACAGATGCTTTTTATGGGCAGGACGAAAGTTTTATGAACTCGCACTTTTATCAAGCTTTCTCTTCAGCCTTTAATAAGGCCCCTTCGACCTTTGCGCTCGTGGGATACGATTCTGGGCTCGTGGCCCGCTCGGTCTTATCTCAAGGGGTCTCAAGCCGACTTGAGTTCACTCAAGCCATTGCCCAAAACCGAGGCGTTCCAGGAGCTCTGGGCACTCTTTTGCTTAACAATAAAAAGGAATTTGTACGTCCAGTTGTCACTCTAACCGTAAAAGAAGGGGAAATTGTACCCTTCAAAAAAGAGTAAAATCTCGACTAAAAACCCTTTTTAGCCCTATTTTCTTAGGGTATTACGGGGTTTTAAAGCAGCTGGAAGAATCCAGACCTTTTTATGACCCCTTTTTGTTAAATTATATCTCTGATCTTCCGAAGAATTACTTAGAGCAACTATGTAATTCTGATGGAGGCCGTTAATGGACGACAAAAGCCTACAAATTCCCGATCAAATACCCATGTTACCTGTGAGGGATATTGTCATTTTTCCTTATATGATTATCCCTCTCTTTGTGGGACGGGAGTCCTCAATCCAAGCGGTTGAAGACAGTTTGGCAAAAAATCGCCTTATCTTTCTAGCCTCTCAAATGGACCTTACCGAGGAAAATCCAACTGAAGAAACTGTTTACCGAACGGGAACAGTGGCTATGATCATGCGCATGCGCAAGCTTGCAGATGGGCGTGTAAAAATACTTATTCAAGGGATGACTAAGGCAACTGTCACAAAATTCCACCACGACAAATCCTTCTTTAATGTTTCTGTTGAGAAAATTTCTGAAGAATACGTGGCCAATGAAGAGACTCAACCAAAGGCCGACGCTTTAATACGCACATCAAAAGAATTGTTAGAAAAAGTCATTGCAATGGGCAAGGTCCTCTCGCCAGACATATTATTAGTCATTGACGACATCAACGAACCTGGTCGTGTTGCTGATTTAATTGCCAGCAATCTTGGCCTTAAGGTCGAAGAAGCACAAAGTATTCTTGAAACCACAGACCATCTCGAGAGATTGCGCCAAGTGAATGAAAAGCTTTCTGCTGAAGTCGACGTCTTGCAAATGCAGGTAAAAATCCGCAGCCAGGCTAAAGACGAGATGTCCAAAAGCCAGCGCGAGTACTTCTTGCGCGAGCAAATGAAGGCCATTAAGTCGGAGCTTGGAGAAGGTGATTCGAAAACAGATGAGCTCGATGAACTGAGACAAAAGTTAGTGGCTGCTGGTATGCCAGAAGATGTTGAGACTGAAGTCATGAAACAAATGGGTCGCCTTGAGCGCATGCATCCAGATGCTAGTGAAGCCTCTATGATCCGCACTTATTTAGATTGGATCGCCGACCTTCCCTGGTCTATTGAAACTGTGGACAGTATCGATATTGCAAAAGGCAAAGAAGTTCTCGAAGCGGACCACCACGGTTTAGAAAAAGCAAAAGAGAGAATTTTAGAATTCTTGGCCGTTCAAAAACTAAAGAACAATATGAGAGGTCCCATCTTGTGTTTCTGTGGCCCCCCGGGTGTTGGTAAAACCTCACTTGGAAAAAGTATTGCCAAGTCCATGAATCGCAAATATTTCCGTATCGCATTAGGCGGAGTGAAGGACGAGGCCGAGATCCGCGGACATCGCAGAACCTATGTTGGAGCTATGCCTGGTAAAATCGTGCAAGCCTTAAAGCAAATAGGAACTCGCAATCCTGTTATCGTTCTCGATGAGATCGATAAACTTGGAAGTGATTTTCGCGGCGACCCTTCTGCAGCCATGCTGGAAGTTTTAGATCCAGAACAAAATTCTACTTTTCGCGATAATTACCTGAATGTGGACTTTGACCTTTCGAAGTGTTTGTTTATCGCAACGGCGAATGTGGTAGAAAATATTCCGCCGGCCTTACGCGATCGTATGGAACTTATCTATATATCTGGCTATACCCAGAAAGATAAACTTGAGATCACAAAGAAGCATTTGGTTCGCAAACAAATCGACGAGAATGGAATCAAGGATTCTCAGATTGATTTTACAGACGAAGGCATTAGTTTTCTAATCAACCACTACACTCGCGAGGCTGGACTTCGAAACTTAGAGCGCGAAGTCGGCTCGGTCTGTCGTAAGGTCGCTAAAGAAGTCGTCATGGGTTCACAAGAAAAATTCACCATCAACAGTGCGCAAGTGATTAAGTTTCTTGGCGCACCCAAGTTCTTAAAAGAAGAGCGTCTTGCAGAAGACACTATTGGTGTGACCACGGGTCTTGCCTGGACCCAAGCGGGTGGCGAAGTTCTTTATGTGGAAGCTTTGAAAATGAAGGGCAAAGGTGGCTTTACATTAACTGGTCAAATGGGCGATGTAATGAAAGAGTCCGCAACGGCAGCCATGTCCTATGCTCGTGCCCATTGTGATGAGCTTGGCATTGACGACAAGTGGTTCGAAAACAACCATGTTCATATTCATATGCCTGCAGGTGGAATTCCTAAAGATGGACCTTCGGCTGGTGTGACTATGACAACTGCAATTGTGAGCATCATGACAAGCAATCCTGTTCGCAAAGATGTAGCCATGACCGGAGAGGTTACCCTTACGGGCCGTGTTCTTCCTATCGGTGGAATTAAAGAGAAAGCTCTTGCAGCTCTTAGCCATGGTATCAAAACTGTAATTTGTCCTCTTGCTAACAAAAAGGATGTGGACGAAATTTCGGAAGATATCCGCTCTGCAATCAACTTTATTTTTGTTGAGCATTTGGACGAAGTTCTCCAGATCGCATTAACCGCCAAAGTAAAGCCGCGTAAAAAGCAGGCCGGCAATAAAAACAAGGCCAACCTTCCCGCCGCTTAGAAACAACAAGGGCCCTGATAACGGGCCCTTAATAAATAGTGGATTGATTTATCTCATACTTGTATTTTTGTTCATATTGATAACGTGCTCACATTATAAAACTCTATTAATACCTGCGAGCGCAGCGAACACGTTGATTAATATCTTTTGTAGAATTAAGTTGAGAACCAAAGCTAAAGCTCTGCAACCACGAATTAAATTTGCCCTCTTCTGTGGACGTCCAATAGGACATAGAATCTTTAAAACCACTGAGCTCTCCAGTCTTCCCTCCGTATGCTACACAGTTTGGATCTTCTTGTGGGTTTGATGTGTTATGAGATCCCGTGGCAGCTTTACAATATAAATACGCGAGCTCACTTTTTGATGGCAGGTACCAATCGCTGTATCCGCCATAGGTCATGTTGTCACAGAAATGGGCGGCGCTATCAGAGCTTGTCGAGGAATGGGCAACAATGAGTGGTGTGGCAACTCCGCCGAGAACGGTGCTCACATCTGTATTCAATGAGATGTCCTCAACGCCAGATATATTAGAATTTGAACCTGTCGAACCGCGCCAAGTCTTATTGAGAACATCAACAGAACCATCACATGTTGGTGTCGCGGAATCATTACAGCCACCCGGTGTTACCATATATTTACCGCTGTCAAAAATTCCAGCATAGTGGGCCCCACCCAAGCAGACGGTGCCGATAGCTGGGTCACCTATACAGGGGTCAACAGCAGGACCCGGCGGCATATTCCATTGTGCAAAAGGAACAAACTGAGCCAGAGACACGGCCCCCCAAAAAAAGACAAGAACTGAAATAAGTTTCACTTTTTTAGTTTATATTTTCAATCTGTCATATCAAGTTAATTAATAATGTATTTCTTTATTAAACGCTATTAACGACATAGGCAGATTTTTGTCTTAAAGCGAAACAGCACTTAAGCTCTGATTTAATTGTTATTGGGATTGAGGCGTGAGTTTTCGCGCTCAAGGTACATGACTAAAGTCTTGAGATCTGTGATCTGTTGCTTGAGCTGAATAATTTGGTCTTCTTTGCTTTGCAAGGACTGCATATAGGCCTTTTTCAGCTCATCTAGCAATTCCCTTGCTCCATAAATATTTTCTCCAATGCCCTCGGATTTTTTATGACCAGAACTCGCGGCTTGGGCTTTGTTTGGGACGGGCGCAAAGCTTTGAGTCTGGGAGGACAATGACTTTTTTGGTAAATAGTATTTGCCATGAATAAGCTTGAATTTGATCTTGTTACCCTTAATCCGCCTCCTCAAGGTGGATACGCTGATCCCATACTCACCTGAGTATTCAGCTAGGGGCAACCACTCTGTTTCAACATCCACTACGCTCATGACTATTCAAGACTAGCATAGCCAAACTCCATGACAATGAATAAGTAAATAAACGCGTCTAAGGGCTGGCTGCCTACCCACCTGATTGCCTATCCAATCTGGGTAGGCGAACTAACTCATTGATTTTACTTGCCCCAACTTGGTACAATTGGTCTATGCGGATTAAGGGCAAAAAGAAAATTGGCTTAGCACTCAGTGGTGGCGGGATCAAGGCAGCAGCTTTTCATATTGGAGTGTGCCTCGCCCTACAGGAAAAGGGCTTTCGATTTGCCGGCGGTACAAAAGAAGAGGTTCTGTCCAAGCACTCCTCCGACGAAAAGTTGATCCAGCTTTATGTGGGGTCCAGTGCTGGAGCTGTGATCAGCAGCTTCCTAGCCAGTGGCTACTCACTGCAAGCTATTATCTCTGCCTTTGAAAAAGGGGCAGAGTGGGATCTTAAAGGCCTAAGAGTCGATGACAAATTTGAATCGCGCTTACGCCCCATATCCTATTCCGACATATTTAGCTTAAACGGAAAAAACTGGATTAAGTTGGTCCCCAATATTTTAAAGGGGAAATCTATTTTAAGCGGCGGCATTGAGGCCATGGTAAAAAATGGTCTTAAGATCAATGGCCTTGTTACGGCCAAAGGTCTAGAGCGCTATATTCGGGAAAATGTTTGGCCCGAGAATACGTTTTCTAGTCTCGGCGTTGAGCTCTATATTATCGCCACCCAACTCAACCATTCGCGTAAGGTGATATTCGGTAATTTTGATAAAACTTCAAAAATTAAACATATTGGTTGGGCCAATTATGCCAGCATTAGTGATGCCGTTGCAGCCT
Source organism: Bdellovibrionales bacterium (assembly GCA_041739665.1). Classification (GTDB taxonomy): domain Bacteria; phylum Bdellovibrionota; class Bdellovibrionia; order Bdellovibrionales; family JAGQZY01; genus JAGQZY01. Next base: position 3,234 of record JBGSNK010000013.1, on the reverse strand, counting down.
CGGCAAGCCTCCCCCCAGTTTTTGCTCCCTATGGAATTGAAAATGAATTTGGCAAAACCATTTACTATTTTGATGGCGAAATTCGCGACACCCTCTCTACTCATGTTGCTAAAGATCAGGGTTGTGACCTCATTATTGCCAGCTACTCAATCCAGCCCTATCACTACAATGAAAACATGGGCAGTTTGCATGAGTATGGAATTCCTTTGATTTTTAATCAGGCCCTCTATCAAGTGGTTCAGCAAAAAATCGAGGCTCAAATCAGCTCTCAGGATGCAATTGATAAGATCTATCACGCCATTCGCGGCTACTTTAAACAAAAGGGTTTACCTGAAGAGGATATGAATAAGCTCTTAAAAATTATAGAGGAGAGGGCGGACTATCGTCCAGATGTGGACTATCTTTATATCCATCCCAACCCGCATGATTACGAGATGTTCTTTGCCGATCACTTTTCACTGAATCCAAAAATCTTATCAAAAATCGTACAGACTGGTTTTCGATCCGCTATCAATGTTTTGAGAAAGCACGATCTTTAGGCTCTTAAATCTTAATCTAAATCTTGGTTAGCGGATCGGCGGATCCTGACAACGAAACAACTCTTTAAGGTCGAGACCGTGGACTTGGCGGGCGCAATCACGCAAAGCTGTGCGCAATCCCTCTTCTACAACGGGGTGATAAAATGGCAGCCTTAATGTTTCTTCAACAGTTAACTTCAAAGAAACAGCCCAGGCTAAAAGATGAGCTAAGTGCTCACCATCTGGTGCCTGCAGTTCGGCACCCAAAACCTCTCCCGACTTACTGTCGGCATAGATGTGCATTAGGCCCTGCTCTTTTAATTTAACAATACTACGTCCTTGGCCCTCAAAAGAGACCTTCCCGGTGACAAAGGGCAATCCCCTTTTAACAAGTTCCTCATGGTGCAACCCTACAGAAGCAATGTTGGGGTCTGAAAATGTAATGCCCAAAGGAATCCGTCTTTTAAAACACTGCTCTTCGTTCACAGCATTGTGACCCGCAATAATGCCCTCGTCCGCTGCTTCATGGAGAATCGGGCGATCGCCATTTACATCTCCAGGCAAAAAGATATGGGGCATCTCTTTGAGTTTCATCGTATGAACATCTACTTCTGGCAAGCCTCTCTCATTGAGATTCAGACCCAATTTTTCAAGACCCATATCATCAACATTAGGCTTTCGACCGACAGCAATGAGAGCCTTATGAACCTCATAGATTTTATCATCCGCCTTCACTTGCAAAAGACCTTTTGGGCTCACGCCGATTAGTTCGGCGCCATTGAAATGCAAATTCATTTCTTCATTGAATTTTTTATTTACATATTCCTGCACAACGGGGTCGGTGAGCCCTCCAATTCGAGGGCCAGAGGTCACCCCAACGACTTGAACACCAAGCCGGTGCAAAGCTTGCCCAAGTTCAATTCCAATAACTCCAAGACCAATAACGGCCATAGACGCTGGTAGCTCATTGAGTTCAAAGAAAAGATTGGTGTCTATCAAATGATCTTTATACGCCAACCATGGCTTAGGAACTATCGGACGAGATCCTGTTGCAATGATTATTTTATTTGCAGAGATTTTTTCACCACCCACTTCAAGGGTGTGAGCATCAATAAACTGAGCGCGCCCACGCACAAGACGCTCTTCCCAATTCTTCATGGGAGATTTAACCGCTCGTACAAAACGATCGCGAAGACCGCGAACATGCTCCATCACAGCAGCCAAATCCACGCTCAAATTTTCACCGCCCAAAATTCCCATCTGCCCTAGTTTTTTACGTCGATGAAAATCGTTAGCAGCCTGGATTAGAGCTTTGGAAGGCATACAGCCCACTCGAGCACAAGTTGTGCCCAGTGGGCCATCGTCGATGACAACATAACTGTCTGTTACCTTCGCGACCTCAGACCTTGCGGTCAGGCCAGATGTTCCAGCTCCAATTATGGCGACTTCGACATTTCGCATTTATAGGGTCTCCCTAGTTAAAGTGCTTTTTCAACTCGTCAAAGCCATGCAAACGCTTACCGTTAATAAAGATTTGGGGAACCATTGTGCTCCCACTTACGGCAACCAAGGTCTTAACCGAGAAATCTTCGCCAAGAATGTGCTCTTCAAAAGGTAAGCCCATTTCTTTTAGATAGGACTTAGCTTCAAAGCAAAACTCACAACCTTTGCGTGTATAAACTGCGACGGAGGGTGGGATCTCCATTTTAGGATTTAAATATTTTAACATTGTCTCGGCCGTCGAGGCATCAAAGGGGTCGCCAGGAACTTCCTCTTCAAGGAACATTTTCTCGATTTTGCCGTCGTTAACCAACATAGAATAACGCCAAGAACGAGAACCAAAACCAAGATTCTTTTTGTCGACAAGAAATCCTAACTTCTCTGAAAACTCACCGTTCCCGTCGGGAAGCATGGTGATTTTGCTAGCGTTCTGGTCTTCTTGCCAAGCATTCATCACAAAGGTGTCATTGACTGACAAACAAATCACATCGTCAATTCCCTGGGCTTTGAAGGCATCGTAAAGTTCATTGTAGCGTGGCAAGTGTGTGGATGAGCATGTTGGGGTATATGCTCCGGGAAGGGCAAAAAGAACAACTTTCTTACCTTTAAAATAATCATCGCTGCTTTTATCAACCCATTTGTGACCCACTCGAGTTTTAAATGTCACACTTGGTACTTTTTCACCGGTTTTATCTTGCAGACTCATATCTACTCCTTTGTAAATTTAGAGATGAAGGATAACTCAAATCTGCAAGGATTGTGAAGTCACACACCGCTAATGCCGTTCGTTTTTGCGTTGTTCGGGCCCCTTTTGGAGTGGTGAGCTTTTGTGAGGGCAGGCCTCGTGCCTTTGCCAGGATTTTTGCCCTACGGGCAAAAAACGCATCACGCTTCCTGGAGTCTCACAAAAGTTCAACTTTCCAAAGAATGGCTACAAGTTAAAGAAAAAAACCAGAGCTTGATCTTTTATAAATTGAGAAGACTCAATAAATTTGAGAAATATTAAAGGGAATTCGGTGCTTTTTTTGAGAAGACAAGAAAGCGGTTTTCAACGCCTGAATTGAGGATGGGGATGTCTCTCACCTTTTCGAGGGGGAGTGGGTTGATTTTCCATTTGGCTGGCATCAGAAGACCAATGCGTTCGGGATTCAAGCGCTCCACCACCGTTTTTAAAATATCTTGAGAGCCGGCGGGAAGACGTTGTCCCCAAGGGGGG
>JBGSNK010000082.1:0-13071 GCA_041739665.1 Bdellovibrionales bacterium | reverse complement strand
CTTATTTAGTATCAAATTGACACCACAAGGCTTAAAGACTATAGCTTCATCTAGTTTTTAAGCGTGCTTATCGTTGAGTGGTAAATATGAAAACAATTTTTAGATTATCTTTTTGTTTGACCTTACTCTTAAATGTTAGGGCGTATGCCTCGAATAATCCTTATAAGCAGTTTTTGCCTGAATTGAAGCCCAAGTATTTTATTATAAGCTCAGGAAATGACGAGATTCCTGCAGATATTTTCCATGGAGATTATGTAGAGCTAGTTGTTGACGATCAAATAATTTTTTCGGGAGACTTCTCGGATGAGATTATTGACAGCTTGGGCGAAATTCTAAGTAACCCAGAGATGTGGATAAATGAGGAGCCAATACTTATGGTTGCTTGGACAGAGCTAGATGATTCTGACAAAGTCAAAAGGTAAGTACGTTGTCTTTGCTACGACTTTCACCTTACTCTCAGTTGTCCTAATATATTTTGGCCAATCTATCTTCAGTATTGACAAGAAAAGCAATTTACCTACGAGCACGATTCAACCAAGAGAGTTGCGAGTTGCAGTTACTCCAGTCAATATACCTCTTGAGCCGTCTAGAGTAACAAGTGCTGGTCAGTATATCAGTTTAAAGCAATTGGGCCGTTCTTTAATCGAATTAAATAAAGAACTTCAATACGTGGGTAGTCTTGCAGAGTCATGGACAATTAATAAGGGTTTAAATAAATTTAAATTTATTATTAAAGATAGTGAGTTTTTTTCGGACGGTCGTAGGATCAAAGCCGAAAATGTAGCTTGTTCTATCCAGAGACAGATGCGCCTCAATAAATCCATTCACTTTGACTTTTCTACAATTAAGATTGTTGAAACTGATCAGAACTCAGTCACTATTGAACTAAAAGAGCCAAATCCAAGGTTTATACAGCAAATGATTCATCCTGAGTTTATGGTTCTGCCAAAAGAGAACTGTGTCAGTGAAAATAATAAGATTAATTTTAACATAACCTCTGGCCCATATTTTATTGAAGAATACAAAGATGAAGAACTAGTCTTAAGGAGAAACAAATTTTACCCAGAATTTAGTGCGCCTGATACATTAAAAATTTCTCTGGAGTCTTACTCTAAAATGATTGAGCTCCTAAAAGCAGGTAGTTTGGATTTTTGTCTTGGATTAGGAGCATTAAAGGCTAAAGAGCAAAAACATCTCTTTGATAATATTGGTGTCCGCGCAGAGAGACCACATATAGGTTTTACATATTGGTTATCTATAAATGAAAAAAACAAAGATTTAAAAGATCGTAACCTAAGGAAATATATTTCCGCTCAGATTAGAAGAGCTTTTAAATTGCCAATTAAAGCTGATCTCGATTGGGAAAGGGCTGATAGACTATATCTCCCTGATGGAGCTGGGCGATTAAGTGCCTCTAAAATAGAAAATATATGGCAAGACCTAATGAGAGCTAAAGAACCCCCTAAAATGCCAGCACGACTGAGGGTTCTTGTTTCTAAAAATTTTCGTTGGAATAAGCAACTTCGTCTTGCTTTGAATAGTATTGGACCTGTGATTGAAGAGACAAATTATGAGAACCTGAAAGAGTTTGATAAATTAACAATAGAAAAACCCTCCTATTATCACCTCATCTTCATTAATAATGACTTTTCTTCAGTAGATTTATTTGAAAATCTAAAGGTTGCTTTTAATCAAACTCGACCCTTAATTTTTCATGACAAATATATTGAGGAAATTGGGCGCCTCATGAAAATATCAGAGACAACTGATATTAGTAGGGCGAATAAAGCTTATCAGCAGATAGAACGTCTTTTACTTGAAGAAGCCTTGATATCTCCTCTCGCACATAACTTCATGATGTTTTACTTGAAAAATAATATAAATATCGACAGTTGGTCTAAACTTTACCCTGAGGTTTCTTTTTGGAAGGTGCTAGCCCAATAAAAATTGACCCAAGGAGCTTTCATATTACCAAAAGCTTGGACTCGATTGACTTAGATTTACATCACTTCAAAGTGGCTTTGGCTGGATTTGATCACTGCGGATACGGGACTTCCTACGATAAAAAACTATCTCTCAAAATTGCATATAATGAGTGGCTTGAAAGAGCTACATTTCTGTCCATAGAAAAGTGGCATAGGCCCAATACTAGCTCTGGTTTCGCGGCTCATGATAATATTGATAATGCTAGGCAATCTGCAATTAATGAAGCGCTTGAGCGAGATGCTTTTCTCGTTACATGGCTTCTCAAAAGACCTGTATTTTGGAATGAAAGTGTCCTGTCGACCAGTTCAAAGGAGCGTCTGGCATCTTTTAAAAAAAAGGGTTTTGATATCAGATTAGGAGTGCTTTCTGTTGTAAATGGCAGGTTCTGTAAGATTGGTGTCCTGATGCCTGGACAAGCTTCCCCTTATAAGTTTGGTTTTGTTGTCTCCACAGCTTGTTCGGAATATGAAGAGGGATCAAATAAATCAATCTTAAATGAATTGCACCGTGCAGCTACCATGATTATCAATAGAAGGCACTCTAAATCAAATTACAAAGAGACGTCATTGTTGAAATGGATTACCTACCACCTTGAGTACTATTTGGATTCTAACAACTTGGGTTGCATTAAATGGATGTTATCTAATTCCACAAGCCAACCAATTGAAGAAACTCAAGTTGTGGAGACTAAACAATTAGTTGCGCCATACTCTTTTCCATGGGAAGTCAGTATCTGCTATGCAAGTTCTCCAAGTTTACAAAACCTTTACTTTGGAGCTGCTAGTTTTAATAAGATAAATCGCAGGCGACTAAGGCCCTTCTTTAAGGTCGGCTTTAAGCTAAATAAGGATCGTCATCCCCTTCCATGAATAAAAGTATTTTTTTTGTTTTATCTATTATTTTTTCTCTATCTTTGACGATAGTCTTTTGGCTTGTAAGTATTCAGCTTAATGAGCAAGTTTTAGACTACACTGATACATTTTTTAGGAGCCAGATTGAAAGGGAACTTGAAGCATCAACTCTTGCTGTCAGAAATGATCTTATTCAAGGCAACCTTAGAGGGGCTAGAAATCTCTTATCAAGATCTTTTTCACAGGGACCTATATTAGGCTTTGATTTTAGGGAGAATGACAAACCTTTGTTGCTTTCTAAAAAAAGAGGAGTTTTTTTGATTTCTATACCTGTTTATTTTAATTCTGACTCTCATCTTTGGGGCTATGTGGACTATGTTGTATCCTCATTAAGCATAGATACTTTACATAAAGACATGAAAAAGAATCTTTTATTCATGAGTTTTACTCTATTTTTTCTCATGTTTATTTCTGTTGCACTACTTTATGCTTTCTTATTTCGTCTTTCAGACCTTCTTAAGCAGACGTTGCAGAATTCTAATAAGGACATCTCATTTAACTCCGGTAACTCCGGTGGGATTCTTGAAATATTGTGGCGTCCATTAATCAGTGAGATTACTAGTATTGGGACAAGGCTTATTAAGACCGAAAGAGATTTAGCAGATTTGAGAAGTCATGAAAGTCTTTTTCAATTTTCAAGACAGTTCTCTCATGATATTCGATCGCCAATAGGTGCTATTTCTGCAGTAATTAAAAACTCTTTGAGTCTGCCCTTAAAGGAAAAAAAACTACTTGAGTCCACAATATTACGAATTGAGAATTTAGCCGAGACGCTTCTTTCTGAATCACGTAGAAAACTAGTCAGACCCGTCAAAATTAGTGAGCTTGAACAACTTACTATTGATTTAATTCAAGAGTGGGATGCTAAAAAAAATCGAGTTTCACTGAGTTCAGATATTTCAGAGGGTTCGGTTTTAGCTCACCCAGTCCTATTTTGTTCCATTCTAAGTAATCTTGTAAACAACTCAATTGATGCGACCACTGATTCTGCGAACCCTAATATAAGTATTCGCTTAAACTCGACTTCGAGTTTATTCACGCTGGATGTAGTGGATGATGGTATTGGTATGTCTCAAGAATTTATTCAGGTCACTTTAAACTCAGGTTTTTCCAACAAATCAAATGGTAATGGAATTGGTCTTTCTAGCGCCAAGGTGCTAATTAGTAGTTGGAATGGCTCGTTTGAAATTTCGTCTGAGAAGGGTAAGGGTACAAAAATTAATATAAGTCTGCCAATTATATCAGAATAATTTTGGTGTGGACTCGGTAATAGAGTGAAGTTTAAATAACCTTACTTGTCTTTTAATTAATTAAAGCCAAAAGCTTATCAAAGTATTGTTATCCATGGGCAGCAAAAGTGACGTATTTAAGCAACTAAGGTTTAGGACAAGGCTGGGTATTTGGTTCAGTGATGCGAGCTCTCTGGGCGTAGCGTTTGTAGTGCTCGCACATCGAGTGGAATAAAGAGCTCTGGCTGCTGCCGAATTCAAGTCGGCTTGCCAGTGAGCGTTCTTGTTTTAAATGTTTGTCGAGTTGGGCTTGTAAGATAGTGAGCGGGTCTTTGAGGGGTTCTTCTTTTTTGATTGAGCCCTGAATGCCACCTCTCCCATTGTTGCGATGATTCAAGTGTGTGCTGCCACTTTTACCTTTTGTAGCAAAAAAACGGTCAAGCCCAAGTGCTCCAGCAATTTTCAGGAGAAGTTTTGTACCGCCATCGACTTCGTTTTGCGAGTTATCAGGTCGGTTGCCAGAAGGGGATTCAAATTGTCCAAAAGGAGAGTTTAGAGTGGAGTTAGAGCCACTAAAAAGGGCTTGATTGGCTTGGACTCCCTCAAGACCCTTGCTTACTCCAGTCCTACTATTGCTAGTTGTTGTGTTGTTAGTTTCGGTGTTCATATTAGGATTTAAGTAAGTATTTTGTTGAATGAGCGGTTTTATGTTTTGAGAAGCAGCCCCAGAGTCATTATCATCATCCCGATATAAAAGACCATGTTTTAAACTTGGATTCGATCCGCTAGTATTTAGTAATCCAGAGATAGGTGCCCCGCCTTCAAATCCATTATTGCTTGGGCTATATTCAGCTGCTTGCGTTTTTTGATGAGTAGAGGTCTTGACCTCTTGTGAGGCTATCGAGGGTGATGGATTGCTGGGCGAGGTGAGAGCGTTATTTTTTATCATGTCTTCCATAGAAAGGTGATTTTCAAAAACTTTCGATACCGTTGGTAAAATTACAGGCTCAATATGCATAGAGGTGGCTTGTATTTTTTGGAGCTTAACTCCAGTATTGGTGGTAGCTTCTGGGTGTGGAGATGTGCGACCCTCTGCTGAGGCGGCAGAGCCCGAGGGGCAAAATATGGCATCACACTTATTGACTTCCTCTAGTAAGCTTGGCTCAACTGACCTTAGAAAGGGAGAATAGAGAAGCATAAAAAGACTAAAGGATAGGGCCTTAAGCATTAGCGACTCGCCACTTCTAGGTGTTCACCACAAGAGGTCTTTAGAGCCTCGAGGTGATTGTGAATTTGTAGAATTTGTTTATCAATTTCATTGGCTAAAAAAACAAGCTTTTGTCGTAGTTTGCGACTGGCAATATAAGGTTCTCCCGCATCGCGGTTGACATAATTAACTACTATATTTGTCATCTCTTTAGTGTAGATACTCACCTCGCTATCTATGAAATCTTTTGTACACAAGCGCCACACGCCTTCTCGAATTTGATTTATGGTATTTAGATAAGGCTGCTCACATTCTGGGCCAAAAAGCTTTTCAACTTGAGAGTACACAATACTTTCCTGGGCTTTGAGTTCCTCATTGTGTTTTAGAAGATCAGTCCTAAAGCGAAAAAGCTGTGAGCTTATAGTGCAAATCATCTTTGGTGTTACGCGATTTTGGGTTAGACCTTCGGTGAGTCGTTTAAACTGAAGACCTAAATTGGCAGGAATCTGACTCTTTGAATCAACCACGCCACGTAACATTGAGCCCGATTCTAAAAGAGGATTAGTACAACTGTTTTGAACTGTCGCAAGTAAGTTATTGGCGATGGGCTCTTCGCAGTAGCGCCGTTGTTCTTCTGTTATGGCAGAAAGTTCATCCTTGGCACTGAGGTTCATATGAGAGACTTGTTCACTCTGAACCCTGGCTTCGCGCAACTGAGTCCAGACCTTATTTGAATCAAAGGAAAACTGAGCCAATAGAACTTGGGGTAAAAGAAAACCAAGAGAGGTATAGAAAAGTTTTTTTAAAAGAAAAAACAGCCGATTCAAACCCTTGCCCCCCAAAGTTTTAATTCTATAGGCTTTAGTATAGCAGAATTTATTTCAAAATTGAGAGAAATAAACTCTTAAAGTTTAAGGATAAGGAATAAAAAATGATTAATCTTTAATTTGATAATTTTTGTCTCAAGTAGAGACAGTTCTTTAAAAGTGTTGTAAAATGCAGAGACTTTTCTATCTTTATTTAAAGTCTATATTTTGATATTCCGAATAAACAGACAAGATTTAGGAGATTGTAATGGGCTGTTTTCAATACGTTTGTCTTTTTTTTATTTTACTTTTAGCAGGTAAATCACATGCGCAAAACCATTTACGTATTTTTTGTGAGTCCACATTGAAAACTAAACAACTTCGGGAGTCAGTAACAGACAGGAAATCAAGCGTTGGTGCTCGTAGCTTTGTCTTAGAGCAAAAAAGCAATGACTGCCAAGTGGTCTATCTGAAACGCCCCATGTTTGAAAAAAAACCAGATGGCAAAACAGATTTTAAACGTCCTGTTGTTTGTAACGGTGAGAGTTTAAAGCGCATGTTGAGTGAGGGGGGAGTAGAGTCTCTACCACCCAAAGGGGCACCAGATCGATGGCCCTTGCAATTTAGAGCCTATTTATGTGAAGAATGTAGCTTTCATAAAAAAGAGGGTGATAAATTTGTGCCGCTACCAATAGAGCAAGTGCGACGCTTAGCTGATGAGACCAAGCAAAAGGCACAAGATAAGCCCTTTGATTATGAAAAGCCCCTAGAGCCTGGTTATATTGATTTATATGGGTCAATAAATTCCCTTGCACTTGATCTCAATGAAAAGCCGCGAGGTTACGCTTTACATATTTTTTCTAATAGAGAGGCCTCTGGAGACTCTGATAAATTTGCGGCAGCACTTGTTGCTCCGCAGGACGCTATAAGCAAATACAAAAAAAGTTTAATTGGGGATGGGCAAACCTATCGTTGTTTTAAAGAAGAGGTTGTGGACAATGAGCCTCTCTCTCCAGAACCTCAGGGAGACGGTCTTGATAGCCGCGCTCCAACAGATGTGCAAGAGTAAGTTCTAACTTTTAACGTCCGCAGAGTTCTTTTAGATAGCCGGGTATATTAACTCTGCGACTATAAAGTTTTGTAAAACACTAGACTTTTCCACCTTTAAGTAAAGTCTCTATTTGGATATTCCGAATAAACAGACAAGATTTAGGGGATTATCATGGGCGTTTTTCAATTCGTTTGTCTTTTTTTTATTTTAATTTTAACAAATAAATCGTATGCACAGAACCATTTGCGTATTTTTTGTGAGTCCACATTAAAAACAGAGCAACTTCGGGCAGCGGTAACAAAAAGAAACACTAGAGTTGGCGCTCGCAGCTTTGTTTTAGAGCAAAAAAGTAATGACTGCCAAGTGACCTATCTGAAACGCCCCTTGTTTGAGAAAAAACCAGACGGCAAAACGGATTTTAAACGACCCGTCGTTTGTAATGGAGACACCTTAAAGCGCATGCTGAATGAAGGAAGGTTAGAGTCTCTTCCCCCCAAAGAAGCGCCTGAGCGATGGCCCTTGCAATTTAGAGCCTATTTATGTGAAGAATGTAGCTTTCATAAAAAGGAGGGTGATAAATTTGTACCCCTTCCTATAGAGCAAGTGCGGCGCTTAGTTGATGAGGTCAAGCAAAAGGCACAAGATAAGCCCTTTGATTATGAAAAGCCCCTAGAGCCTGGCTATATTGACTTTTATGGGACAATAATTTTTGAAGCCATTGATCTTAAAGAAAAACCGCGAGGCTATTCCCTCAAGGTTTTTTCAAACAGTGATTCCACTACTGGAGACTCTGATAAATTTGCGGCAGCACTTGTTGCCCCCCAGGACGCTATAAGCAAATACAAAAAAAGTTTAATTGGGGATGGGCAAACCTATCGTTGTTTTAAAGAAGAGGTTGTGGACAATGAGCCTCCCGCTACAGAACCTCAGGGAGACGGTCTTGATAGCAATACCCCAACTGACGTGCAAGAGTAAGGTCTAATTTTTAAACTCCTTAGAATTCATTTAGATTGCTAGGTATATTGGCTCTGAATCCCTTTGTGTCCGTATCTCGGATTTCTTTTCGCACATCACTCAAAGTGTCATGAGTCTTTTTGCGTGATTAGCTTGGCGCCTCTTTTGCAAATTGCTTTTTTACTTTGAAGAAAGGATATTAAGGCCATGGCGGAAAGCAAAAATAAAAGTCAAAAAAAGCGGAGCACTGGGAAGAAATCATCAAGCTCAAAAGTTATAAAACCTTTGAAATCCTCTGATATCCCCGTGACTCAAAAAATGCTCTATGGAGTCCGCGATGAATTAAAGTCGGATATCTCATCGGTGCGACTTGAGATGAAGGCCGAGTTTAAAAAGGTGGATGCTAGGTTTGATGAAGTCTTTGGTGAGTTTAAAAGAGTAGACTCTCGATTTTGCTCGATGGAGGGACAGTTTAAATCGATAGATGCTCGGCTCAATTCGATGGACGCTCGATTTGATGAAGTTCTATCTGAAGTGAAAAAGCAAAGCGCCCAAACAAGCCGTATGCTCACACTCATCGAGGAGCAGGAAAATCGCAATAAGTTTGTCTTAGATGGCTACCGCAGCCTCAACGATCGTATCGAGCCGCTGGAGCGTGCATTGGGGAAGAAGGCATAATATTGCTTTTGTCAGTCTGAGTGTTTTTGTGCTTTGTTTTATCTTGAAGCCAGGTTTTAAAGCTCTTGTTGAGGTCGGGGAGCTCACAGTAGGTCTTGATATAGTCTTCCATTTTTCTTTGCACACTCAGGCGAATCAAATTTTCTAAGTTGCACTTGCTCTCGAGCATTTCGATCAGTGCTTGGGAAACCTTGTACTGAACAGTCACACTTTGGGGCGAGCCTTTATAGGGGTGAGCCACCTGACTGACATCTAAAGGCAACTCTTGTTGGCTCAACCAATTGTAATCCACCTTTTGGCTTTTTGATAAATGGTTTGCTAAACCCTCTTCGAGCCACTTAGGAATGGCACCGCGATACTTTTGAAAAATAATAATGTGAATCAACTCGTGGGCAAAGATCTGATCAAAGTTCCGATCTTGAACCTTGGGACCCATGTGAATGGTTTGATTCTTGGCTGAACTCACTGTCACAGCACCGGGAATGGGTCCAAGAGTATGGGCCATTTGAAAGCTTTCAGAGCTTGGGTGCCATTTGACTTCGACCCGGCGGGTGGACCACTCCAGTTTGCGCTGAATTTTGTCGGTGATCTTTTCGATGCGAACGCGCTTAAGCCACGTGGGGGCACCACTCATCCAGACCTCGTTGGTACGGAGATCTTTTGCTTGGGACAAAGGCAGTGCTAATAATAAAAAAACAAGGGGTAAGCATTGGGGTCTTAAATCGAACATATCCCATCCCACCATATGAGTCTTTGGAGAGCAAGGCTCTAAAAACTGTAAAAGTTCCAAGGTTGCAGTCTGAGATTTTCATTTTAAGTCATTTGAATTAAGCCAGAGATAATAAGGGAGAGTTTATGAAACAAACTGCATTTTTTATGATCGCTGTTCTATTCTCATCAATGGCTATAGCTCAGAACCCTGCACTTCCGGGTGTTTTTGATCCAGCCGAGGCCTTTAAAATAACATGCGATGCCGAGCGACCGATCAACTCCCATATGCGCACCATGGCTCGTTTGATTTCTGATATGAACAGTTTTATCGAGGATGTTCTAAAGTCCCCTGGAGGTGATGTGAACGCAGTTCTGATGGAGCGCTCGCAACGTTTGCGAGTTCATTTGAGTGCTGTGATGCACAAGTTGCCTCCCAAGATTTATAAAATTGACCCCAGCAGTGTTAAGAAATCCCAATTGGTTTTTCAGGAGTACTTGCTGCGTGTGATGTTTAAAACTGTGGAAATCGAAAGTGAGCTTTTGCAGCCACCTAAAGAGCCATGGGCGCAGCAGGCGCAAAGAGTCAAAATTGCCAACCTTATCTTTGAACTCGAGGGGATTGTGAACGCGGCCCACCACCGTTTCCGCGAATAGTCTAAGGCGCCCACAGGGCTTTAATGTTACGAAATATTGCTGCGTCCAGCACGATTTCAGTGAGTTCTCTTCCTTTTTTTGTTAAGTTAAAAAAATGTTCACTCGACTTTTTATTTCTGCCTATTTGTTGTTGCAAGTCCAACCTGTGCTTGCGATTAATTACTTTCGCTGCGAGACCACGCAAGATTGTGTGAAAGCCTATGGTGGCTGTGGTCGTTACCTTTCGGTCCATCGTCGCTACAAGGAGCTTTACGAAGCCAAAGCCCATGGGGCTGACAAAGTGGCCAACTGCCTGCCGCCTACAGAAAAAGACAAATTGCGTAAATTTCATGGCGAGCTTCTTTGTCAAAAGCAAAGCTGTCGTTTATTGTTGCCCAATAAAATCACCACTGAAGGTGGAGGGGATACAAAATGAAGTTTCTTTTTTTTGATACCGAAACCATGGGACTGCCTAAAAACTACAAGGCCCCTTATACCGAGACAGAAAACTGGCCCCAAATTGTGCAACTCTCCTGGCTTTTGAGCGAAGACCAATCCCTGCTCAAGCAGTCCGACAATATCGTCAAAGTCACGACACCTATTCCAGAGGAGTCCTCGCGTATTCATGGCATCACCAACGAGATTGCAGCGGCTAAAGGGCGCCCTATCGTAGAGATACTGGGCGAATTCTTAAGTGACGTGACCGAGGCGGATGTATTGGTGGGTCACAATTTGAGTTTTGATCTTGCTGTTTTGCAGTCCGAGCTTGTGCGCGCGCAAATGAACCCCGAGCTGAATAAGAAAATGTTTTGTACCATGAAGTCGGCAGTGGACTACTGTCAATTGCCAGGCCGCTATGGTTTTAAATGGCCTCGTCTTGAAGAGCTTTACAGCATTTGCTTTAACGAAAAGCTAGAGAATGCTCACAATGCTTTGGTAGATGTGCAGGCCACACAAAGAGTCTTCTTTAAGTTGGTCGAAGACCAAGTGTTTTCGATTTAAAAGAAACTTTTCCTTCCTGGGGCTCTTTCTTCAAAACCTTTTGTGCTTCAAAATACTCAGTTCACAAAGCCAATTGTGCAGGAAAGACCTTTTGTTGCTGAAAGACCATTTGTTCCTCAAAGACCATTTGTTCTCCGCTTGTTTTCAATCAAGCCCCTCTGCCAAGAAAAAAGGCCCACATTCCTGTGAGCCTTTTTGAAAACAATTTGGATATAAGAATTAAATTGTGTCGTCTTCTTCTGGGATGTCGTCGCCAACGCTTTCGCCCATACCATAATTCACAACAGATTCAGCCGCCTTCATAAGGTTGAGGATTCCACCTGAAACGGTTTCTTCTTTGAAGTTGTCACGTGGAGTGACGGTCTCAAGGATAATGCGTTTCATTTCAAGTGCGGCCTCAGCAGGATCGTTTTGGTAAAGATCGCTGAGTGTGCGAGAAGCAATGCTTTGTAAGAAAGCCACCGCGCCGGCAACATGGGGTGTGGACATAGAAGTTCCAGAAAGGGTTGAGTATCCACCGCCTGTCCAAGTGGAAATAATACGAGTACCGGGAGCTGCTAAATCTATAGACTTTTTACCATAAGCAGCAGAGGCACGCATACCATTGGGTAAGTTGTTGGTAACCGCAATGATATAAGGACTGTCACAGCCAGTGGGGACATCTCCACGAACATCTACGTTTTGAGAATTGTTCATAGTGGCGGCAGCAGAGAGGATGCCGACTTTACCCATTTCATTGTATATGTCGTTCCAAGCAGGGTAGCTGCCAGCGTTACAATCGGCAAAGTCGATTCCAAAGCTGGAGTTAGTGGAGACAATGTTAGCTCCTTGCTGACCATTGGTGGCTAACCAAAGCTTCTTTTGATCCAAAACGTATTTATAGGCGCGAAGAACCACAGATGTGTTTCCAGAAGATCCTGGAACGTTCATCATTTTAAGATCCCAGTTCACACCGGCAACACCACTTTCGTTGTTACCACGAGCACCAATGGTTCCGGCAACGTGAGTTCCATGACCATTGACTTGAGGAGAACCGCTGTTGCTGTATCCATTCCAGCCGTTAATATCATCGACATAACCGTTATTGTCGTCGTCGATTCCATTGCCAGCTATTTCGCTAGAGTTGATCCACACATTTTCCACTAAGTCTGGATGTTCGACTTCCATTCCGCCGTCGACAACAGCAACCACAAGATCGTTATTGTCGATGTCTTTTCCACCTGTGCCAAAAGTCATCCAGGCATTGATTGCATCAATACCGTAGCTGTTCTCACTAAGACTCATGGACCACTGCTCGTTAAAACTAGGATCGTTAGGACCCTCGCTTGGGCTTTCTACAAGGTTCGTGTCCTCTTCGATTCCCACGCGCGCTGTTACTTTGTGGTCAATCTGAGCATAAACCACATCGGGATTGTTTCTGAGCTGATTAAGAACTGCCTCAGTGTCCAATGCGGGGTTGAGTTGAAGAAGATTTATTTTAAGATCCTCAATAAGTGGCTGTTGGCTCATCATAGCTCGGCTGAAACCAAGCGCCTGAACGCTAAGGCCGCTTTTAGTTTTGACGATGATATTTTGTGCTTCGATAGGTTGTTTGTTCGTTTGGCCAAAATTATCAAAACTGCTCGCCAGGCTTTGGCATGTTAGAAAAAAAATGGCTGTGGCCATGATTGCTTTCATTAAATCCCCCCGTTGAATTGTGGCTCGTCATTGAGCCACCATCGTTCCTCCGGACCTAAGTCTGTTTCCCGACTGGTAAAAATTGTTATACGAATGTCTTTTTTAGAATAGGGAAAAGTCCTGTCGACGCGTTGTTCATTAACTTTTTTAATCGGACATCATCTGAAATTTCAATGAATTCTCTGTGGATAACAGGCTTAAGTTATTGATTTTTGGTAAATCAGCT
>JBGSNK010000061.1:0-7278 GCA_041739665.1 Bdellovibrionales bacterium | reverse complement strand
AGGAGGTGACGTTGAAACACTAGCTGGATAAAAGCCGTAACTGAGAGTGTCATGTAAACACTAATCTAAACTACCGCATCTTATGAATCCTAAAATGTGGCCATTTCTGTTGCTCTCTTTACTGCTTTCTCTAAACTCTACTAGTTTTGCCCACACCTGTGTGACTGTATTTGGAAATTCACGTGTCAGTGATATTGTCTATTTTACTACTCCCCACTTGCAGAGTGTTTCAAATGAATGGCAGCGCTTTCTAAGCTCACCTTTCACAGCCAATCAAGAGTACAAACAGGAGCTCATCCAAAAGTTTACCCAATCTTATAAAGGCGACTTTAGCGAAATTCAAAACACCGAACAACTTTTGATTTTTTATAAAAAAGTGAGGGATATTCTTAATAGCGAGGCCGCGTCCCACCTTTTTGATGCCCCCGCAATGCGTGGATTAATTCGACCCATTTTTGAAGAAATCTTTAACCATGCTCATGGCCCTCTATTTCGCAAGCTAGCTCCACTCATGAGTCCTTATCAAAGAGACGAACTCTTCGAGGTCCTCTACTCCATTCAATGGCTGACCCCTTTTAAGAGAAGTTTGGACGAAACTCGACAAGTGCTGTGGAGACTGGTTTGGCTAGCTCGTATAAACATTGTGCCAGAAGTTGCTTTACAAGAGTTGGCTCTTCTCATCGAAATCTCGGACAGGTCTCAGCTACCAACACACCTCAGGAATGCGACTATTGCGAGTATTCAACCCCATCATTCTGACATTGTTGAGAGTTTTTCGAATCTCCCCGAGAATCTTAGACAACTTGCTCGCCAAACCTATTTAAATAAATTCGATGGTTTGAAGAAAAGCTATCCTGGGCTTCTCTTCCTAAATAAGCTCAACCATATGGAGTTGCGAGAATTAGCGCAAAACTTACAAAACCTGAGTCATAATAAAAAAATATCTGCCAAACAGCTTATTACGGAAGTGGATGAATATTGGGAGCGAGTGGGCTATGGAGTCCAGGATAAGAAGCTCCGCGGCGGTTACAGTTTTCAGACCGTGCTTCAAACGGCCAGAGCCTCACAAGATATTTTACAGATCTCTCTCGGCCCTCTCCACATGCTCTATCGTCATAAACTTTATATTTTTGGCAGCTTCATCAACGGACGAGCTAAGATTCACCAAGCCGAGAATGAATCTCGAATTATGGACTCCGATATTGATATCACTTTTGAACGCCATAGTGATTTTCACAAACGGTCTTTGCGCAGCGATTCTTGGTATTTTAAGGCCGACAAATCTTCACAACACTTTATATGGCTCTTGCAACTTGAAAATGCGATGGCGAAAGGACTCAACCTTGAGAATTACCAACCAGGGACTTTGCTCTCTCCAGTTACTGATATAACTTCCTACCAAGTCTTAGAAATGAATCAACCTGTGGAGGGCATGGCTTACGTTACACTCGCCAGCCCCTTGGTTCTTGAAGTCACCTCGAGACGAATCATTTTTCATATCCACTACCTAAAAGAGAACTCCGTGCAACCTCAAACAGAGAGCTTTGAAATTGTTCTATAACTCATTTATTGAACTTGTTTAAAACCTTTTGACTTTAGCAAAGCGCTGACCTTGGGGTCACGCCCTCTGAACTTTCTAAAAGCTTTGGCTGGATCCACAGTATTTCCTACCGAAAGAATTTCAGATTTAAATCGACGAGCTACTTTTTTGTCATAGGGCCCCTTGCCTTCTAGGAAAGCTTGAAAAGCATCCCGACGAAGCACATCCGACCAGATATAACTGTAATAGCCTGCAGCGTACATTTCTGTAGAAAAAACATGACTAAAATGAGGCAAGCGATGGCGCATGACAATTTGTGGAGGCATACCCAACTTTTGTAGGGTTTCCTTTTCAAAGCGACGTGGATTGATATTTTTTTGGGAAGAAAGATGTATTTTCATGTCGATAAGAGCGGAGGCTAGGTACTCAACAGTTTGAAAACCTTGGTTAAAATGACTACTCTTTTTAAGTTTACTCACTAAAGTTTGAGGAAGGGTCTCGCCCTTTTGGTTTTTAAGAAAATTCAATACCTGAGGTGTTTCTAGCCAACTTTCGTGAATTTGACTTGGAAACTCAACAAAGTCTGTAGAGGTGTTGGTTCCAGAAAGGGTCGGATAGGTCACGTTCGAGGAGAGCCCGTGCAAGGCATGACCAAATTCGTGAAACATAGTCGTAGCATCATCCCAAGAAAGCAAAGTGGGTTTTCCTTTTTGTCCCTTTACGAAATTAGAATTATTAGAAACTAAAGTGACGGTGTTGGAGTCATTGAGACGATGCTGTTCCCGATAGGCGTTCATCCACGCGCCAGAACGTTTTCCCTTTCTAGCAAAAGGATCAAAGTACCAGAGACCAACGAGTTGACCACCTTGAGTCACTTCATAAACAGATACATCCGAATGATAGACAGGGACGCCATCGACTTTTGTGAATTCAAAGTCATAAAGCTCCTGGGCCATCCAGAACATTGCTTTTTGAATATTCGCTAGCTGTAAATAGGGTTTTACCAAATCCATATCGATGGCATAACGCTTCTGACGAAGCTTCTCCGAATAAAAATGATAATCCCAAGGTTCGATTTTAAAGCCCCCATTTTCTTTATTGACTATGGCTTGCATGGCGGCCACATCTTTGGCCACAGCCATCTTTGCGGGCTTCCAAACTTGCTCAAGTAAAGCCATGGCTTGCTTGGGTTCCTTTGCCATCTTGTCTGAAAGTTGCCAATGGGCATAACTTTGATAGCCCATAATCTGAGAGCGCTCGCGCCTAAGATCCAATATTAAACTCATAAGGGGGTTGTTATTGTTTTTCCCCTCACGATCACCGCGGGTGGTCCACAGTTGAAAAGCCTTTTGTCTCAGGGGCCGAACCTCTGAATAGGTTAAAAAAGGATCCATGGAAGAGCGTGTGTTGGCAATCACCCAGCCTTTGAGATTTCGACTTTTCGCTTCGATTGCAGCACTCTCAATCAAAGACTGGGGCAGGCCCTTCAGCTGCTTTTCATTTTCGATATGAAGATAGAGGGAATTTTCGTCGGCTAAAACATTTTGAGCAAACTGAGTTGCCAATTGAGCTAACTTCTGGTTGATTTCAGATACTCTTTTCTTTTGTTTGTCATTTAAGGCAGCACCACCTTTAACAAATTGAGTATAATACTGCCACACAAGACGAACTTGCTCAGGAGTGAATGATTTTGAGGGTTTGTTGTAGATTTTTTTGATACGAGCAAAAAGTTTTGAATTTTGAATCACTTGATCCTGAAAAGCCGCCATCTTTGGAGCCATGACCACTTCAATTTTCTGAACCTCTGGAGAGCTCAGATTGCTTGCCCAAATGTGAAAGAGAATCGCCACGCGCTGAAAGCGCTCGTTGATTTTCTCCATGGGAAGAAAGGTATTTTCAAAATTAGCAGGCTCTGGATTTTGAGCTACTGATTGGTAAGCTTTTAAAGAGTCATCCATTATTTGGCTCAGAGCCGTAGGAAAGTGATGGGGCTCAATTTTATCAAACGGAGGCACCCCTTGATAAGGGCCTTGCCATTTTTCAAGAACGGGGTTGCTTGAGTTTAGTGACAAATTTGAACATTGCACAAAAAATAATAACATGAATACAAATGAAAACTTAGATAAATGAGACACAGAACTCCCCTTGTTTTAGGAGTTAAAATGGCCGAAGCTCTCATTTATGTCAACGCCTCACCACCTATGGAACTATGACTAAGTTATCGTAATCCTTAAAGAGGGTATAGAGGTCGATCTGGTGGTTGTATACACTGGGTTTTAAATTCTGCAGGTTGCTGAGCACAATAGGCTGTTGTTTGAGATAACCGTATTGACGCAGCAAGGCCGATAGCACCTGGTGATCCTTAGCGCGGATGACGCGCACATTGCTCACCTTCATGTCTTGAGAACGAAAATAGGACTCCATCAATTTAAAAAACGGGGTGTCTAAACCTAGTCCTTTATTGAGTTTGGCACAGTGGAGAGAGCCATAAAGGGCTAAGGTCTTCTCACCGGAGCGATAAGTGTCCAAAATGTTTTGGGCAATAAATGCTTCTCGGGTTAATTTTCCGCGCTTGAGACGAAGAGTTTCACTGAGAGCCAGCCTTTCTTGTTCTGGCCGCCTTTCTACACCACTGATTCGCAATTGTGGATTGTTACCCAGAACAGATTTAAAAATATTTGTTATCGGAGCTGACAAAAATATAGCGTTTTCCGTTTCATGATACTCTTGAAGAAGAGGCTCAATTTCACTCGCCTTGCTTTCCAACATTAAATGATCAAATTTTAATTCACTTAAAACCAGACTGCTAACGATATTTCTGTAACCCTCACTATGAGTTTCACCGACGCAGAGTATGTCCCAATTTGAGGTATTCATTTTTTGTTGCCAAGAAAGGGGCGTCAGAACTTTGTCTTTAAGTTCTGCTTTAAAATCCTCGTGATCGGCCTTTAAAAAACTAGGGTGCACATGACTATATATATTCTCATCAGATAAATTCAATTCAACATTAGCAAGAACTGAAAGCGGTAAGAGTAAGTTTAAGAATAATACGTAGATGAAAAAAAATGAAAACCGTAGAACGGTCATTGAAATCCCCCAACCCAAAACAATTTGAAAAAAGCCCTCAAGAAGTAGCTTTTATTGAGGTTCGCTTATCGTATCAAGTTTGCCAAGGCCTGTGTCTTTTGTGAAATTATTTTCAAAGCAAGAATTATCTGAACCTGAAAAAAATACAGCACCATTGCTGCCTAACCACGAGAGAGTGCCACTCATTCACTTTTAAAATTTAACTTTGAAGTCAAGATGGGTTCTTTTCATAGAATCCCTTTGTACATCCACACCCAGTTGCGACCAGTGTTGAGTGAGCTTCACGCGAAACTTTTTAGCAATCTTCCAAACCAAACTGAGCTCGTGACCTTTCTGGTCGGTGCCACCAAAAGCAAAGTTACTCTCGGTAAAATAGCCTAGTACAGAATCCTTTTCTACCTCGCGGTAAGCGTAAATCCACTTTAAACTTTCATAGCCACCAGAAAAACCAGCACGATAAGCTCGATTCTCTTCGCTGGCCGAGTTTTCAACTGCGTGGCCAAAAACCGAGAATTCCAATAGCCCTCTACGGGCGAGCTCAAAAAATATCTCGCTCATGTGGAAGTCATACAAATATGCATCCTGACCATTTGAACTATTGCCCGATTGGGAGTCCTCTCCCATGTCTTCAAAAAGAGTCCCTTTCATTTGCGAGTAACGAATGGGACCACCGGCTAGTGTGATGTCCCAACTTCGCCAAAACGCTTGCAAACCTATTTGAATGGCAAAGAGGGTGTTGTCGGGTTGATCAGTGCCCTTTGTCTTCCTGAAATTTTCCTCTACCATAAAATATCCTAGATTCAAAAAGGGACGCCACAATCCAGAGTCTCTCTTAAACCTTAGTGCCACTCCTTCTGGTGTGAGGGTGTTGTCCCAAACGATCTCGCTATCGCCAACCACTACAAATGGGAGGTCCATTTTTCCCGCAATAAAAGAAATTGGGGATTGAGGTTGATACTGAATCGAGGCCTCGTGAATGCCAAAGGATTTATAAGAAAAACTATCCCCTAGATTGGCGTTAGCCGAAGTCGGTGACTGACCCGTAGAAACTGAAAAACGACTTTTGACATTCTCATTTATAATAAACTCGGAACCAAAGCGTGCTCTGACTTTCTGCTGGATTCTAGGATCAAAATCTTGCCTATTTCGATTTTGTAACCGAAAGCGAACATCGCCAAACAGGCGATAGGATTTGTTCTCGACTTTGCCTTTCTTGAACTCATAGCTCTCTTTATTTTGAGTCCGTTCGCTTTGAGCAAAGATGATTCTTGAAAAATCTTCTGGTTGAGCTTGAATCAGTTGGCACAATTTCGCTCCAGCAGACTGTTGCCCATGCTTAAAACCTAAATACTGCATCCAAAACTGATCCAAAACAAACTGGGTGTGTGGTCGTCTATCTGATTTCTTTATCTTCAGTGGGTTGACGAGACGCTCTCTGAGTAAATAATCTCGATCCAAAATTGTAACCACTTTTTGACTGCCCCTCAAAACTTGGGGCCAATAGATTTCTTGAAGAGCCTGAATACGAGAGGGAGAAGGTTTTTGTTCCAGAAACAGATCTGTTGCTGGTGGGCCCATTTGTTTAAACTCAAAGTGGCGTAGGCGCCCTGAAGCCTCCTCTATTAATATCCAAAATCGGTTGAGCCCAGCGCTTCCCCCTCTTTTTCTCTGCGCCACAATAGCCTGGAGCCGCTTACCAGGGGGTAAAAACTTTTCAAGCTCCTTTTGGAGTCTTTGTGACATAGGGAAAAAAAACTTTTTCTTCTCTATGAAAGATTTGCCCTCACTGTCCACATCATCGCTCGTGGGCAAGACCTGAGGAATACGTGAAGCAATTTCGTAGGGCAAGATGGGCTCTTGTCCACAAAGACCTAGTTTGTATTTGTCAATGAGCACTCGTTGCATGGCAGGACTCTGCCCCTCACTCACAGTGAGGTAGCGAATTAGGTCAAGAACAAAGGGACCCTCTCCACCGTCATCAAAGTCAGTTAAGACCGGCCACCAATTATGACCATCAAATTGCAAGGCAAAATTATCGGGATGAGGATCGCCGGCAATCCATCCTTGATATTGTAAGTAAGTATAGAGTTCATCTTCTTCAACAGAACCAAAGCTGGACCAAAAAGCCACAGCATTGGATTGTGAGAACTGGGATCGATTTTCATCAGAATCGTAAAGATTCCAACGCAGGTCTGCAGTGAGATTGTTGCTTTGCCCAAAAACCGTTCCTGTCAAAAAAAAGACAAGAATTGTTCCCCCTAATTTTCCCATAGGGGGGAAGGCTATCACTCCCTGCCCATTGCAAGTTTTAGAATTTGGTCAGGAATAGGTTGATTTTTTGTTTTCCTCTTTTTCTCGATCTAATGCTCGGCTTACGTACCAAGAACTTAAAATCGCGGTGCTGAGAACCATGAAGATCACCAAGAGAGACACCCAACTGGGTACCTTGTAAACATCGATCAAAAGAAGTTTAAAGCCAATAAAGCCTAAAATAGTGGCAAGACCTGGTTTGAGATACCGCAGACGACTGACCCATTCCGCCAAAACAAAATACAGGGCGCGTAAGCCGAGAACGGCAAGAGTGTTTGAGGCAAAAGCCACAAAGCCATCTTGGGTGACTGCAAAAACAGCAGGAATAGAGTCGACTGCAA
>JBGSNK010000034.1:0-52839 GCA_041739665.1 Bdellovibrionales bacterium | reverse complement strand
CCTGAATTTGCTGGAGGTTCCAAGGATGTCGAAAACTTTTACTTAAGTTACGCACAGAAAGAATCATGAATCACCTCTGACTCAAAAATTCTAACAGCTCTAAATGTTTTTGGAATGATAAAATAAAATAAAGATACTTCTTGGCGCGCCGCCCATTCCTAAAATCAAGCAGTCTTAGATAGGGTAAATTCCAAATTCACCAGACTTTTGTTTTTTTAAGGCTAAAACAAATGCCTCTGCAGCATGATCTTCAGTGAGACAGGGTATACTGAAATCGGTGCAACTGCGGCGAATGCTAAAGCTGGCTTCCACAGCTTGTCGTCCAGAGGTGGTGTTGATCACTAAATGGACTCCTCCCGATCGAATGCGATCGACGCAATTAGGCCGCCCCTCGTGAACCTTCTTAACGGGAATACAATCCACTCCGTTTTCGTAAAGAAATTGAGCGGTTCCGCTGGTTGCTGAAAGACGAAATCCTAACTTCAAGAGGTCTTGAGCGACGGGAAGCAGTGTTTTTTTATCTTGCTCGCGTAAAGATAAGAAGACTTCACCTTCACGCGGTAACTTTTGGTGGCTTGAGATAAAAGCCTTCATTAGGGCCTCGGAATACTCTTGACCGCGCCCCATACTCTCGCCAGTGGACTTCATCTCGGGCCCTAGGATGGAGTCGGCCTCTGGAAACTTTTTAAAAGGAAACACCACGCCTTTGACACAAACCACTTCAATAGATTTCCAATTGAAGTCACTCAGAGGGATCTGATCGCGAGGAACAAGGGTCATGGCCATGATTCCCAGGTCGACAAGCGGAATCCCAGTGGCCTTAGCCAAAAATGGAACCGTACGTGAGCAACGCGGATTGGCTTCAATAATGTAAACACGTTCGTTTTTAATGGCCAACTGAACGTTGAGATGACCAATAACGTTGAGCTTATCGGCGAGCTGCAAACACTGTTTCTCTATAATCTGCAAGAGTTCAGAACGCAGCCTTTGCGGCGGGATCACCCCCATACTGTCGCCCGAATGAACTCCAGCGGCCTCAATGTGCTCGACAATACCACCAACTAGGCTCCAATCTTGACCGCGGACGATATCCACATCTATTTCAAGAGCATTTTCTAAAAACTGATCCATAAAGCAACGTGCTTTGGGGCTGATTTCGCTTGCATACATAGTGAAGTAGCGCTTGAGGTCCTCAATGTTTTCTATAATCTCCATTCGGCGACCACCGAGCACGTAACTGGGACGACAGATCAATGGGTAGCCGATGCGATCAGCACACAGCAAAGCCTCATTTAAATCGCTCGCCAGGCCTGCTTCGGGAATTTCAAAACCAATCCCCTCACACACTATTTGAAAACGAGAGCGATCCTCAGTGAAGTCGATAGTCTCAATAGTTGAGCCGAGGATGGGAACACCATTTTTATGCAGCTCGTGAACTAGGGATAATGGCGTTTGACCACCCAACTGAAGCACCAATCCCATAGGCTGAACATGGTTGACGACGTCAAATACGTGCTCAAAATCCAAGGGTTCAAAGTAAAGCTGGTCCGAAGTGTCGTAGTCAGTGGAAACTGTTTCGGGATTGGAGTTAATCATGATCACTTCAAAACCTTGTTTTTGCAGCTGCTTGACACCACGAACGCAACAGTAATCAAACTCAATACCTTGTCCGATGCGGTTGGGACCGCTGCCAATCACAATCACTTTTTGCTTTTTCGAAGTCTGGACGGGAGTTGCACTCCCCCAGTAGCTGGAATAAAAGTATGGAGTCTCGGACGCAAACTCACCGGCACAAGTGTCGACCTTGAGATAAACGGGAAGCACTTCTAAATCGTTTCTCAGCTTTCGGATGTCTTCTTCTGTAGAGTTTTGCAACTGTGCCAAACGGCCATCGCTAAAACCAAAACGTTTAGCCGAGGTGAGAATATCTTTGTTCATTGGAAATTTTCTAATTTTTTCTTCAAAGTGGACGATCTCCTCAATCTGCTCCAGGAACCATGGAGAGATCATGGTGAGATGATTAACCTCTTCTACACTTAAAGACTCGCGAAAAGCTTGCGCCACTTGCAAAATGCGATGACTACTTGGATGAGAGAGCTTCTTTTTATCAAAGACAACTTCATCAAAACCTAAATAACTTTCCTGTGCACAAAGGGCTTTTTGAAAACTTTCTTTAAAGGTGCGGCCTATGCTCATGACCTCCCCTACACTCTTCATTTGCGTGGAAAGTTGATCCTTTGCTCCATAAAACTTTTCGAAAGCAAAGCGTGGGATTTTGGTCACAACATAATCCAAAGCCGGCTCATAACAAGAGGGTGTCGATTTCGTGATGTCGTTTTGAATTTCGTCGAGACGATAACCAATAGCTAAAAGAGCCGCAATTTTTGCAATGGGGAACCCGGTTGCCTTGCTGGCAAGGGCTGATGAACGAGAGACTCGCGGGTTCATTTCAATGACCACTCGCTTTTTTGTTTTTGGGTCGACAGCGAATTGGATATTTGCTCCCCCACACTCAAGACCTACAATATCGAGAATGCGACGAGCTTCATCGCGCATATCCTGGTACTCCAAATCGGAAAGAGTTTGCTGGGGGGCGACTGTAATAGAGTCCCCGGTGTGCACTCCACAAGGATCAAAGTTCTCAATGGAACAAATGACAACAAATGTTCCGGCTCGATCGCGCATGACTTCCAGCTCAAATTCTTTCCACCCCAAAATACTCTCTTCAATCAAAACTTCGGAGGTTGGGCTCTCGCCAAGAGCATGGGCCAACATAATCTCGAACTCTTCCTTCGAGTAGGCGACCCCGCCTCCACCCCCGCCCAAGGTGTAATTCGGTCGGAGAATAATAGGAAAACCCAGCTCATCGGAAACTTTAAGGCCGTGTTTAAAATCGCGGATCATTTGACTACGGGTGTGTTTGGCTCCCACTTTTCTAAGCAGCTGATTAAAAATTTCACGATCTTCAGCTGATTTGATCACCTCGGGGGTGGCCCCAAT
Organism: Bdellovibrionales bacterium; assembly: GCA_041739665.1. Taxonomy (GTDB): domain Bacteria; phylum Bdellovibrionota; class Bdellovibrionia; order Bdellovibrionales; family JAGQZY01; genus JAGQZY01. The sequence continues at coordinate 49,839 of JBGSNK010000034.1, read as the reverse complement.
CATCTCAACATTGTATTTTTTTAAGATGCCAGAACGATCCAACTCCAAACCTAAGTTCAAAGCTGTTTGACCACCTAAAGTCGGAATAATTGCATCCGGTCTTTCTGCTGCAATGATTTTTTCAACAAAAGTTTTTTCAAGAGGCTCAATATAAACCTTAGAGGCAATTTCTGGATCGGTCATAATTGTAGCAGGGTTGGAGTTGACCAAGATGACTTCGATACCCTCAGCAACAAGAGCTTTACAAGCTTGAGTTCCAGAGTAATCAAATTCACAAGCCTGACCGATGACTATAGGACCACTTCCGATAATTAAAACTTTTTTATATTTTTCAATTCTTGGCATTAAAACCTAACCTTACTTTCGCGATTATAGATCTGTTCAACTTTGAGATGGCTGTATTGTTCCATTTTGAAGTACATACGGATCAAATTGATCTGAAAGGCCTGTTGCTCAAATGCTGCTGCCTTTTTGAGAAGCTTAGCTTCCTTGAGAATAAAGCGATTTGCCTCCTTAGGATGGCAACAAAAGCCTTTTGAAAAATAGAAGTGATCCTCTTCGGGAATCAATCGAGAGTCGCAAATGTCACCTTTCTCGAGTGTTAATACAAATTCATTGTCCACAACTTTAACCTTCTTTTTACGAAAAATATCGTTAAAAAAGACAAAGCCTCCCTTAGACTTGATAAACTGTAAGAGTGAGTGTTCGCACTTAGCGAGACTCGTGAATACTTTTTTTTCATCACCATGAAGTTGCTGAAACTCATCAATCTCTAGGGCAAATTGAGCTGGCGGCAAACTTGTACCCGATATAGGTCGACTGAATAAGTACCAGTCAAAAAAGATATTCATCCATCTTTCGTATCTTTCACTTTCTTTATCGTCGATTCCGACATCGGCAAAGAAAAGTTTTTTGGCTTCAACAACTTCACTCTCGTACTTTGAGCCAGCAAAGTAGATAGCGAGTTTTTCGATACCATCGCTATAATTCATGCCTGAATCCTCTCAATGAATTCATCAAAGAGATTTTCAGCATCACGTGGACCCGGATGACTTTCGGGGTGGAACTGCACGCTAAAACAATTATGTTTCGCAGATGAGATACCCGAAACTGTCTTGTCGTTTAAGTTGATGTGTGTGAGCTCAACGGAGCTAGGGAGAGATTCCTTTGTGATCGCGTAACCATGGTTTTGACTCGTCATAAACACTTTGCCACTTCTTAAATCTTGGATGGGATGATTGGCGCCTCGGTGACCAAATTTGAGTCTAAAGGTTTCGCCACCCAAAGCTCTTCCCAAAAGCTGATGTCCCATACAAATACCAAAAATTACTTTTTTACCTAGCAACTCTCGAATGGTTTCGGGAGCTCCTAGAACATCTTGTGGATTGCCCGGACCATTGGACAACAAAATACCATCTGGGTTCCAATCCAAAATTTCTTGTGCAGAGGTATTCGCTGGGAAAATCATAACCTCGCGACAACGTTTGATTAATTCGCGAATAATATTTTGCTTACAGCCGTAGTCTACTACTGCCACTCGAGGGCCTCCAGTTGAGGCGCCCTCCATTTTTTGATTTTTTTTACGACTGACCTGATAAGCCCAGTTTAATTCTTGATCAGAAAAAGATCTGACTAAAGGGAGAGCTTTTTCGCGAGCTTCCTCTATAGAGTTTGCAGAAAACATCGCACCTACCTGGGTACCTTGATCACGCAGATGAAGTACTAAAGAACGTGTGTCTAAGTTATCAATAGCTGGAATACCATGCTCATTGAGTCGCTCGAGCCAAGCTGAATTAGCTGTGCTTTTTTGTAGTTCTAGACAAATAAATCCACGAATCCAAAGTTGACGAGACTCCCAGAAAGAGTCGTTCACACCATAATTACCCTGTTGGGGTGCTGTCATGACAACAATCTGACCATAGTAAGAAGGGTCGGTTGCAATTTCTTCGTAGCCGTTATGAGAGGTGTTGAAAACAACCTCACCTATAGCTTCTTTATTACCAAGCCAAGATCCGCTAAAGACTTCACCATTGCCTAAAACTAAGTAACCTTTGCTCATCTTTTCTCCAAAAAACTTTCCATTAGTGCCGCTCGAACGTAAACACCATTCTCAACTTGTCGTCGCACTAACAGTCGAGAATCTTTTTCTACACAATTTTGAAACTCTACACCCCAATTCACTGGTCCAGGGTGCAAAATCACAGCCTCTTTTCCGAGAGAATTTAAACCTTGCTGATCCAAACTGAAGTTTTTTTGAAATTGTTCAAAGGTTTTAGATTTTTCAGCAAAACCCTCGTGGCGCTCTAGCTGCACTCGCAGACCAAAATAGACATCACACCAAGCTAGGGCCTCCTGTAAAGTCTCTATCACTGCGACACTCTTGGGGCGTTTTTCACAAAATCCAGCAGGGGCACAAACGCGAACATCGGCGCCAAATATCTGTAGCAACTCTATACTAGAAGCAGCCACGCGACTGTGATCAATGTCTCCAACAAATACAACCTTCAACCCCTGCAGAGATTTGAAATGTTCTACTAAAGTAAATACATCCAGTAGGGCTTGGGTGGGATGACTTTTGGCCCCCCAGCCGCCGTTGATGACTGGAAGATCTATCTGTGAAACCCAATTTTCTAGAGGTTCTTGGCCACCACAACGCACAACCATAAGATCTGGCCCCAGTGAGTGCAGTGTCCAAAGGGTGTCGAGAAAGGTCTCACCTTTAATCATGCTGGATGTACTGAAATCGTCTATAATTAAGCACTGAGCTCCTAAACGGTGGGCGGCCATCTGAAAAGAAAGTTTGGTGCGGGTGCTGGGTTCATTAAAAAGCAAAGCAATTTGTCGCCCTTTGAGGGACTTGATTCGCCCCCCCTCTTTTATCTTTTTTTTGATCTGCGAAGCTCGAGAAAACAGCTCGCAAGTTCCTTTGAGTGAGAGGTCGGATACCCATGTGTAGGAAGTAGAAGATTTAGAGGAACTCATTAAAAAAAGACCCTCCCACTCCCCTAGTTTAATGTCAAGAGCTTCGCGGAATGGCCGCAAAAATCAGAGAAACTTTTCAATGAACAGCAGAGAAGATGCGACTCCCACGAATCTTAGTCTGCGGAGATTTCGTATCGAGAGAAAGCCAGATAAAGGAGAGCCGACTTTCCAAGTTTTTCACTGAGACCATACCCCAGTCCCTTGAGTCATCATTGAATTGGCGGTTGTCAGAGAGAACAAACAGGGAATCTTTGGGCACTTTGACCAAGGGCATATTATCATTGCGACTGGAGTGTATCCAATAGCTGCGCCCTTGGGGCAAACTTTCTTCCCAAAGGGCTGAAAGTATTGGCTCTGAACAGGGTTTGCCGTTGAGATAAAGCACCCCTTCAACTATTTGAATGGAATCCCCTGGTAGCCCCACCACTCTTCGGACAATCAATTGCTCCTCATCCCCTGGAAAACGAAAAGAAATCACGTCTCCGCGCTTTGGCATCTTGAAATTGACTCTTTCCCCTTTCATTAAGGGTAAAGGAAAGCCGTAAGCCACACGCCAGCCGACAACAAAATCACCCCTTTGGATGCTTGGCTCCATAGCCTCGGTGGGAAGGTACATCACACTCAAGATAAAGAATCTCAAGAAAAGAGCGAGGAAAATCGCCGCGAGAATACCTTCAAAGTACTCACGAAACAGAATCTGTACTGGATAGGCCCTCATAGGAATAAACCACCTTTACTGAACCAGACGAAAAAGTCTTTCTGTTCTAAAATCAGCAGGAGCGCAGAGGAAGCTCGAGTGCTTATCTGACTCACGACAACTCATCCATATTAGATCCAATTTTCCCACAATTCTTTCAAGGGGTAAAGCTCCCCAATAACGACTGTCCGCAGACTGATTGCGATTGTCACCCATCATAAACAAATGACCCTCAGGCACATAGATCTCTTCAGATTTTTGCTCGACTCCCGAAAGATACTGGACCTGGTAGCTTTTCGAACCGTTATTTTCTGTGAGAACACGATAATCATCATCGGGATAATCTGAACTCTGATAACTGAAACTTTTTCCGTTGATATGAATATGACCTTGGTTGTCTATAAAGAGGGTTTCCCCCGGCAGGCCGATCACTCTCTTGACCAAAAAATGACCCGACTCATCTTTAGCCTTAAAAACAACAATGTCACCACGAGCTGGAGTGTGTGGGCCGTAAGCCCAGGTTTCACTAAAAGGAAGACGCAACCCATAGGCCCATTTTTTCACGAGCACATAGTCTTGCACTAAAAGAGTCGACTCCATACTTCCAGAGGGGATCACAAACGGTTCCCAAAGTATCCAGCGAAATCCCATGTAAAGCACAATAATTATAAATAACGAACGAAGGACATCGGACCACTTGCCGCGTAGATCTTGAGGGTCTTTTCGAAAGAGGTATCCCATTTACTTCACTTGGTGAAAAAAACGAGTTCCACGGATGGTAAATGGATTGCATAAGAAAGACACCACAGGAAGGGTCTTTTCACAAGACAGCCAAACAAACATAGCACGCCCAAGAATGTTCTCATGGGGAACAAAATCCCATTCACGTGAATCGGAAGACCGACTGCGGTTGTCTCCCATAACAAAGAGCTGACCCTCAGGAACATAGACGGGCCCGTAGCTGTTCCCCATATAAGAACCTCGTCGCAACAAGACATCAAACTTCCTGCCGTCAATTTCTTCAATGTAATGTTCAAAGTCAGCTTTTGTTTCAAAGGGAAGCTGACCATTGCTCTGGAAGTCGACATCTCTCACGTAAGAGAATCCACCCTCTTCAATCGCTGGAGTTCTAGGAACTTGCTTGTCGTTGATAAAAAGATTTCCATCTTCGTAATAGATCTTATCACCTGGAACACCAATCACGCGCTTGATGTAAAAAGTGCTTTTATCCCGTGGAAATTTGAAGACAATCACTTCACCACGCTTAGGCTTGCCAAACTCAAAGAGCCAGTTTTCACTAAAGGGCACACGGATTCCATAAATCGACTTATTTACGAAAATATGATCGTGGATTAAAAGGGCCGGAAGCATACTTGGCGAGGGGATGACGTAGGCCTCCATAAAAGCCCAACGAATGGTTAAGGCCACACCAATTGCTAAAGCATAAGACCCAGCTCCATGAGTCCAAAAACGTTTATTAAACATAGCTCTAGTCCTCCACCTTTAAAACCGCCAGAAAGGCCTCTTGTGGCACTTCGACGGTGCCGATTTGCTTCATGCGCTTTTTTCCAGCTTTTTGCTTTTCAAGCAATTTACGTTTACGAGTAATATCACCACCATAACACTTAGCTGTCACATCTTTTCTCAACGCACTGACATTTTCACGGGCCACAATTTTAGAACCAATAGCAGCCTGAATGGCCACCTGAAACTGCTGGCGAGGAATCAACTCTCTCATTTTTTTACACAAAGCTCGCCCCTTGAAATCAGCCTGTGCCCGGTGCGTGATAACTGATAAAGCATCCACAGGGTCGCTATTGATCAGGATGTCGAGCTTGACAAGATCGGCCACTTGGTAACCACTCACCTCGTACTCCATAGAGGCGTAACCGCGGGTGATTGTTTTAAGGCGATCATAAAAATCAATGACCATTTCACTCATCGGAAGGTTGTAGTTGATCACAACCTTCGTGTCGGAAATGTAGTCAATGCCAATTTGAACTCCACGTTTGGCCTCACATAGCTTTAAAATGCTTCCAATGTACTCGGAGGGTGTGTGAATCGTCAGCTTCACAACGGGTTCCTCAATATGATCAATTTTAGTAGGATCCGGCAGATCAGCAGGGTTCTCTAGTTCCGAGACATTCCCTTTGTTGTCATAGATTTTGTAAACGACAGTGGGGGCTGTTGTTATCAGATTGAGGTCAAACTCACGCTCTAATCTTTCTTGCACAATTTCCATATGCAAAAGACCTAAGAAGCCACAGCGAAAACCAAAACCTAGGGCTACAGAGGTTTCCATTTCGTAGCTGAGACTAGAGTCGTTGAGGGCTAATTTTTCGAGAGCAACTTCGAGCTCTTTGAAGTCTGGCGATTCGACAGGAAAAATCCCAGCAAAAACCATGGGTTTGATTTTTTGGAACCCAGCAAGAGGTTGAGTGGCTCCATTCTTTGCAATAGTGACGGTGTCGCCCACAAGAACATCTCGAATGCTTTTGATACCACAGATTAGAAAACCGACCTCACCAGTATTCAGCTCGTCGACAGAAACAGGCTGTGGCGTGAAAAAACCGAGTTTTAAAACTTCGAAGTTCGAGTCGGAAGACATAAATTTAATTCTATCACCCTTCGAAACTTTTCCATCGACTATCCGGCATAAAACAACAACACCCTGGTAACTATCAAACCAGGAGTCGAAGACGAGGGCGCGCAGGACTTTGTGACTGTTGCTTTCAGGTGCCGGAACTTTGGCCACCACTTGCTCTAAGATCTCACGAATACCGATTTGCTCTTTTGCACTGGCTAACACCACATCGCTACAATCAATGCCAATTCCATCTTCAATTTGCTGAATCACCGCTTCGGGATTGGCCGCAGGTAAATCAATTTTGTTCAGAACGGGAATAATTTCTAAGTTGTTATCTAGAGCGAGGTAGACATTGGCTAGAGTCTGGGCTTCCACTCCTTGAGCTGCGTCGACGACGAGCAAAGCCCCTTCACAAGCCGCTAAAGAACGAGACACTTCGTAACTAAAGTCCACATGCCCAGGAGTGTCGATGAGGTTGAGCTGGTATATTTCTCCATCATCGGCTTTGTAAATGAGGCGGACAGTTTGAGCTTTGATCGTGATGCCACGTTCGCGCTCAATGTCCATGGAGTCCAAAACTTGCTCTTTCATTTCTCGATCCGAGAGACCGCCGGTATTTCGGATCAAACCATCGGCCAAAGTGGATTTGCCGTGGTCGATATGAGCAATTATGGAAAAGTTGCGTATCTTCGATGGATCCATAGATGCAAGACCATCCACACCCAAAGCTAAAAGGGTGTGTTGGTTTTCAATTCCTTTTGGTTAGATTTTAAAGAAAGACTTGAGAGCGTCGACTTTATCGGTTTTCTCCCAAGTGAAGCTTTCTTCAGTGCGACCAAAGTGGCCGTAAGCAGCCGTTGTTCGATAACGTGGCTTTAACAAGTCAAAATCTTTAACGATCTGGGAAGGTTTTAAACCCCAGAGTTCACGCACCGCTTTTGAGAGTTCGTCAGGGCCGACTTTGCTGGTCCCGTAATCGTCAACCATTACACTCACGGGCTCGGCCACCCCAATGGCATAGGCCAACTGAACTAAGCAACGCTGGGCAAGACCGGCCGCCACAATATTCTTGGCGATGTGACGTCCTGCATACGCCGCAGAACGATCTACTTTTGATGGATCTTTTCCAGAGAAGGCACCCCCACCGTGGGCTCCGTGACCGCCGTAAGTGTCGACGATAATTTTACGCCCTGTCAAACCACAATCTCCCTGTGGCCCACCAATGACAAACTTACCAGTTGGGTTTACGATAAACTTTGTTTTCGTATCCAACCACTTTTCGTCGATCACATTTTTAATCACTTCTTCGATTACAAATTCACGAATGGTGCCTTGGCTCACATCCGGACCATGTTGAGTTGAAATCACAACTGTATCCACGCGGGTGGGTTTGCCGTCCACGTATTCGAAGGTGACTTGGGACTTGCTGTCTGGACGCAACCAGTTCACCACGTTCGCTTTTCTTTTTTCCGCCAACGTTTTTACCAGCTTGTGGGAAAGAGAGGTTGTCAATGGCATAAACTCTGGAGTTTCGTTGATGGCATATCCAAACATCAAACCTTGGTCACCAGCGCCTTGTTCTTTTCCACTCGCCTCGTCCACGCCCATTGCAATATCGGGACTTTGTTGGTCGATAGATGTTAAGACGGCACAAGTTTGATAATCAAAGCCTTTAGCACTGTCATCGTAACCAATTTCCTTGATCACACTGCGTACGATTTCGGGAATCTCCACATAACATTTTGTTGAAATCTCACCTGCCACGACAGTCATTCCCGTGGTGATCATGGTTTCTGCAGCAACACGACCATAAGGATCTTCTTTAAGGATAGCATCTAAAATGCCATCGCTAATTTGGTCGGCCATTTTATCAGGATGGCCCTCGGAAACGGACTCACTTGTAAAAAGATAATTTTTCATGGAATTCCTCTCAAAACAGGTTTTTGGATTGTGCGCCATAGATCACCCGAAGGGCGAGTCTGTGTCAATATATGGAACCCATGCCATGGCATGGCATGGGGCTTGAAATTTACAAGCTGTGACCTTCAAGGCGCAGAAGTCTTTTTTTGATTTCGAGACCACCGCCGCTATAGCCACCCCAGTGACCTTGAGCCACCACTCTGTGACACGGGATAACAAGAAGAATAGGGTTCTGGGCGCAGGCCGTTCCCACTGCTCGAGCTGCTTGAGGCGAGTCCACAATCTTCGCAATCTCTTTGTAACTGGCGACCTCACCTGGTGGGATCTGGCACAAAGCCCTCCAGACTTTTTTTTGAAAGTGAGTCCCACGAAGTAGGCTCCAATCTACTGGCCAATTCACACTCGGCATCTCTCCAGCAAGGTAAGCTTGCAGTGCCTCGAGTAGACCTGAAGGCTCACTTACTTCAGTTTTTGATTGAGGGGCGCTCAATTGAAAACTCAATTGAATCAAACCTTCTTTGGACGCAATGGTTTTGAGTGAATTTTCAAAAAACGGCAGTTCGCTGTACTGTAACTCTTGGGTTTGATTGGCAACTTGGATCATAGATCCTAGAAATACTTTTTACGCTTGCTCGAGGGTAGGATTTTTAGAACATCTCTGTATTTTGCCACAGTCCGTCGAGCGATCTCGATACCGTCCTTCTTAAGCAGCTCAACCAACTTTTGATCCGATAAAGGCTTTTTAGGATCTTCGTTGTCGACCAAATCTTTGATCTTCATTTTTACCGATTCACTGGCCAGCGACCCGCCCCCAGTTGTATTGATGCCAGAGTTGAAAAAGTATTTGAGTTCAAAAATACCCTGGGGCGTGTGCATATACTTGGATGTCGTCACACGCGATACTGTGGATTCGTGCATTTCGATGTCATTGGCAATATCGCGCAAAATCATAGGCTTTATAAAAGCGGGGCCTTTATCAAAGAAATCCTGTTGATGCTTCACGATACTCTCGGCGACTTTGTAAATGGTTCTTTGTCTTTGATGAATAGACTTAATCAACCAAACCGCCGAACGCAATTTGTCCTGAACATAATCTTGGGCTTCACTTTTACCTTTTTTAGCCTCTTCTGTGGCCAACATATTTTTGTAAAAGTTTGAGATACGAAGCTTTGGAAGACCATCTTCATTTAAAGAGACCACATACTCCTCGCCGACTTTATAAACGTAAACATCGGGCATAACGTAATGAGTGTCGCTGGAGTTAAAAATGCGTCCAGGCTTAGGTTCCATAGTGTTAATGATCTTACACATGTCGATCACTTCTTCGACAGAACACTCCATGGACTTTGCAATTCCGCTGTAATTCTTTTTTTCCAAGTCGTGCATATGATTTTCAATAAGATGAACAAAATCATGAGTGTCCTCTTGTAAATGTTTAGCTTGAATAAGCAAACACTCTTTGAGGTCTCTTGCACCCACACCAGGCGGATCAAACTCGTGAATCATTTTAAGCGTCTCTTCAAGATCTTTAGCTTCTACGTTCTCATCTTTCGCAATTTCTTCAAGAGGAGCGCTAAGGTAACCATCGTCATTAATGTACTCAATGATGATCATTGCTTGCTCGAGCTCTTCCTCATTAAAGCCATAAAGACCGGCTTGCCAATTGAGATGATCATGCAAAGTTTCTTTGCTCGAAATGATGTTCTCGTAATTCATGATCTCGTCATTGCCACGCGAGCTGTTGCCTTCCCGAGATTTTGATTGCTTATCAAAGTAGTCGTCCCACTCAAACTCATCTTGTTTACGAGGGTCTTGCATGTCTTGATCTTGTTGAGGAGTCTCTGACTCTTTGACGACGTCCTCATTGGCCACTTCCATGCCCTCTTCGAGGACTGGATTTTCCACCAGCTCTTTACGAATTTCAGTTTCGAGCTCGAGACGCGAGAGTTGCAACAGCTTGATGGCTTGTTGCAACTGCGGTGTCATGCGAAGAGCCTGTTTTAATGCGAGACTCTGTTTCATGTGGACGGCCATGTTTCTCCTTACATGAGCAATATATATACCAAGTTTAATCTATCTAACCCAAGAAACCAACAGGATGGCCCCTCAGGGCGCTTAAAATCTGAACAATACTCTAGAATTGGAGGGAGCAAAGCGAATTTCTATTGACTCGAAGGGACTAAAGACGAAAGTTTTCGCCCAGATAAAATTTCCTCGCAATAGGAGAGTTGGTGATGGCCTCAGGCGTACCTTTGACCTGAACGGCTCCCTCTTTCATGATGTAGCTGAAGTCGCAAATACCCAGAGTTTCGCGGACGTTGTGGTCCGTTATTAAAATTCCAATACCTTGATCGCGCAGCTTACGAATGATCTGTTGAATATCGTGGACAGCGATTGGGTCAATTCCAGCAAAAGGCTCATCCAGCAGCAGAAATTTGGGTTTCCCGACTAAAGAACGGGCAATCTCAACTCGTCGCCTTTCGCCACCGGAAAGAGCATAGCCATAGCTGTTGACTATGTGATTGAGACTGAACTCGCTGATCAATCGTTCAATAGTTTCTTGTTTTTGACTGCCCGTTATTTTGTGAGCGTCCACCGCTACCTGTAAATTTTCGCTCACAGTCAGCTTGCGGAAAACACTGGGCTCCTGAGGGAGGTAACTGATTCCTAGACGTGCTCTTTTATAGATGGGTAATTTTGTGATATCAACATCATCAAGTCGAATATGGCCATTGTCAGGACTGACCAATCCCACAACCATATAAAAACTTGTGGTCTTCCCAGCCCCATTGGGCCCCAATAACCCCACCACAGATTTAGACTCAACATTAAAGGAGACACCTTTCACGACATGCAGGTGATTAAAAATTTTATGAATTTCAAGGACCTCTAAACGACTCAAAACCCCTCTGCTCCGCTCTCTTTGGTGTTGTATTTAGATTTGGCTTTCAAAACTTGAATACGATTGCCTTTATCATAAACAATAATCTCCTCCCCAATCAACTGATCATCGGATTGCACGACCTTGGGGTTATCACGAAATATAAATTTATCCTCTTGAAAGAAGACTTCGGCTTCACCGGCGACACCCCAGCGTCCGATATCTTTGATTTTGACTCCCCCATCAATAAATAGAGAGTGCAAGACTGCGTCTTTGTAGACAAAACGGGCCCGTGGTCCCGTTACCGTCATCGATTCCATATCCATCACAACATCTTTTTTAAACAGGGCTGAGTTGGATTGACCACTAAACTGGGCAACCTGACTTTTTATACGCATCAGACGACCATCGTTTAAAAGTTTGCGACCCCGAACATTTTTTCTCATATTTATCACGTTTGTGTTCAGGTCAGCATCGAAGAGATCGGAGTTCATATACAACGGACCACCTTGATTCTCTTCTTCTTGCAAACCCTTGAGCTTTGCAGGCTTGGGCCCCTCTATGGTGTGGTTTTTTGTATTGTAATAGACCACATCGGTGTGGAGAACATAGCCGTTGCTAGAGGTGATGACTACATTCCCCTCTACCTTGAGTTTTTGTTGGTCTTCAGAAACAAAACCACTGTCTCCAACACACTCATACTGCACCTGGTTTTCACCGTAAAACTGAACCCTGACCTTGTCCAGCTGCCAATCCTGTTTACCCTTGGTTTTGCGAGCTAGATCGGATTGCAACTCCCACATTTTCTTATCACCTTGGGATTCAATAAGCTCTATACCCGATAGAACCTGCTCAATGTCCGAACTACCGGAGGTGTCAATCTCCCCCACCAATCCGTTGTCAATTCGACGATCTGCACGGCTAGGAGCAAAAAAAGTCAGCTCCAAAACCACAAAGAAAAATAAGAGGGTCGCTAAAAACCATTTCCACATACAACTGAGGTTATAACCTGTTTGAGGAAACGAAGCCAAGGACTGATCTCGGTAAAAAAAGCATCTCATTTAGGGACGTCGTGTCGGTTTTTGAGTCTGTTTTTAAGTTCTTAGGAAATCTTCCGATGATAATGAATGCAGTGGTTTGTTCACCAGGATGACAATATTTATGGCCCCTTGACCTCTGAACAAGTTCTGAGCCAGCTTAAATCTGGAGAGCTCAGCTACAATTCCTATATTTGGGGGCGAGGCCAAGTCGAATGGAATCCAATCTCGAGCTGGGAAGACCACCTTCTTACGCAATTAGAAGATTTTGAAATAAACAATAAGAAATGGAAGTTGCGCGAATCACACTCTCAGATTTTAGAAAATATGACATTCGAAGAAACCTTATCTTATCTGAAGAGCCTACCGGACCTACAACGAGTGTCGGTATGTCCCCAAAATGAGAACCACTGGAGACCCATCTTTTCATCTTATGTTTTTATGGAAGCCCTGGGACTTTCGCGTCGAAGTTGTTTACGTGCCCCTCTCATGGGGCTTGCAAAAATCACACGTAGCAAGCAAACACGCTTTAGTTATGTAGTCAAAACTTCTACGATTGGCCCGGGTGGGCTTGGAGTCTGTGGCTTGGGTTCAAATTTTACTGCAGGCTTGCCCATCGAAATTAAAGTTGAAAGTCAGGACCTCGGCATCCCCATATCTGTGAAGGGCGCGATTAAATATCATACTCCCCAAGGATTTGTAGGAATTGCTTTTGAACAACTAGAAGACGAAGCAAAAAATCAAATAGAGGACTATGTGAAACGCTTCGAGATTCAAGAGGCTAAAGCTAAAAAGAAAGCCTCTTGATTTATTATTTTGGTATCATTGGGAAAAAGAGCATTCTTGTAAGAAAATCGGTAGGGTCGGATGTATCGTAGCTTCCACCCACGTTGTTCACAATATCATCTAAATCAACCTGATCATTACAAGTGTTTCCAAAAATAGGGTCATAATCACAATTCGCCCCTTCATCACCAGTCACATCGGGATCATAGATCAAGCCTTCGCTTTCTTCATAGGCCATAAAAGCGGCCAAGGTATTCCACTCCCGAATATAAACATGAATTTCGTGGAGAACCTCAAAGGCTGCATCCAAACAGGCAAATTTATAAGATGGTGAACCCGATCGCAAATTCACACCTCGACTGAATGTATCGAAAAGTGAACCATCCAAATCATCAATAGGTGCAACAGCATAAGGTAAATCGGATGTGGCAACGGAAACATAACCACTGTGAGAATGCAATCCACCTGCTTCTGTAAAATAATTGGCTTGATAAGAGACGTTGCTGCCCAGTAATGCTGCGTTGGACTCCAGGACAAACTCTTGATTTAAGCCCTTGTTTTCGGCCCCTGGTAATCCAACTCCATAGATTTCACCAACTGGATAGCCCGTTCTAGCGTAATTATCCCAATTGGTAGGTATTGCCAAGGCCCCCCCGATACAAGCTGAAACAGCCTCTGGTGTATTCCAGCTCTGTACAGAAGTGACAAACTCATCGGGTATAGTGTCGTCATCGGTATCGGTCTCAACAGTTAGATCATAGCTACCAAAGCAGCAGTTGGGAGCAGTAACTTGGCCACCTTGACTGTGATCATAGATACAAACAGGATTATTGTCTGAAATAAAAACCTCGGAACTCGCCGCACAGGCAACCACCGAATCATCCTCCTGTGTCGCCGTACAGTCTGTGACATTGCCTTCTGAGTTTTTAGCTAGGACAATGGCCTTCGGGCCTTTGCCTGGTGAAAAATTCCAGTGCCAGGCCGGGTCAACCGTCACATGGGTGCAAAGGTTAGGGGGTGCATTATATTGCATGGATAGACTGTAAACATACAAATCTCCCTCCATCATATCTACGACACAATCCATTTTTTGCGGATCTGTTTCGTCTACCGAAATAAAACAAGGGTTGTCCCACCCATCCGTGGTGTTAACAAAGCTTGGGAAAAGAGAGCTTCTGACGTTGACCCAAAAGCCCGTGGCCTCAACTGTACCAACGGGAGTGGTGTCTACTGGACTCGTGGGCACTCCTGAAGATCCACCCGCGCTACTGCCAGTTTCTTCTTCACTACAAGCCGATAAAATTTGGAGAAACATAAGAATGAGAAGCCATCGAAAAAGCTTTTTTGTGTTTAAAACCATGCAAATCCTTTGCGCAAAAGGCTTCAACACAGAGGTCAGTAAAAATGAAGCCTATAATACTATTTTAAACAAAGAATCTAAAATGACGAGTCCAGAAGCTTACTTGTCTTCAGTCTTGGGTGTGACCGCAAAATTAATAAGGGACGCGCCGGCCTCAGTTATGGTGTACATTACTTTTTTGATTGTCAGAACATCGATGTCTTTATCGGCCTGCATAGTGACGCGGCCCCAAGCGTACTTCTTGGCTCGCTCTTCCTCTTCGTCCTCTTCTGTCGTTTTGCCCTGATTTCCAATAGCATTCTTGAGTGTATTGCGAAGTCCAGACTCCATCTCTTGCTTTTTTTCTTCAATAGCTTTAGCAAGTCCCTCCTGAAGAGGTTCAATCAACCAATGTTCTTGCTCTTTGACATCTTCAAAACGAGCCACTGCTTTATCATCAAGAAAGATTTCATCTTGAGTGACAACAACTACATGGGCTGGTTTAAGTTTTTTTACTGCCGTCGCCTCGGGAAGAGGGACTGACTGTTTAAGCTGAATCTCTTCGACTCGATAGTTCTGTAAAAGAAACACTGCCAAAACCGTAAACATGTCGACCATGGCGGTTAACGAAAGAATGACCACGAGACTTTTTTTACCAGCGCTCATGTGTCCACGACGATCTCTTTTTCCTGGGGCGTATATAGCCATTATTCAGCTCCTCCGGTGGCCACTGAAACAGCCGGGAAACCCGACTGCAGAAGCATATCCATACCCTGGATGAGGTAATCATATTTCAATTGTTCTTCGGCCGTAATCACAGCATCAACTTTATCTGGATAGGCTTGCTTAATGCTATCCAATTTCACCTTGAGTTCTGCTTTATCGTACTCTCCACCAATTTTATCGATGGTGTAGTTCTGTTTTCCAATTATAATTCTATAACCTGTCTCTTTGATATCCAAACGAAACGGCACATCCGATCTGGGAGGTGGTGGAGTGACGTCATCCGTATTTTGTTTACCATAGATAGAGCTACCTAGCTTGATCATGGAAACTTGAGTCCAAACAGCTGTTATTAATAAGAACGTGATCATCACACTCATCAAATCAATGAAAGGCACCAAGTTTAAATCAAAACTTGCTGCTCTTTTATTTCCTGACGAATCGCCTACTTGTGCCATAAATCACATATCCTTATGTTTACAGTTATGACTTAATTTTATCGCGGTTTGAAGCCACTAAATTAATTAAGCTCATGCTACTCTCGGTCATTTCATTTAAAATCAGACCAATTCTATGTTGGAAAATACCATAGGTCGCAATAGCCAAAACAGCCACCATCAGACCAAAAGCTGTACAGTTAAGGGCTTCGGAAATCCCCTCTGATAAAAGCTCTGCTTTCTTAGCGTCATCTGCAGAAGAAACTCCTCGGAAGGCCGTGATCATACCAATAATGGTACCGACTAGACCAATAAGTGTCGATAAGTTACCAAAAACGGCCAAAAAGCTAACCCAGCCTTCTACTTTTGGCGTGTCTCTCAGAACGGCAGCATCCATGGCTACTTGAACTTCTTCATCAGGTCTTTTGTTCATCACCTGAACAAGTCCAGCTTTGAGTGTGTTTGTAAGAGGTGAGGGCTTGCTGTCACAATAAGCGATGGCTTGCTGAATATCACCACGCAAGATCATTCCAAAAAGATTTTCATTAAAATCCTTGGCATCGATGCTCGCATCCTTAAGTGCAATGATTTGTTTTACAATCACTACAAGAGTTAATATACCGACGACTGCGATAAAATACATCGCCGTTCCGCCCTCTTCGAAGGCACGCAGAACAAAGTTCTGTGTCTCTTCATTTGCCATGACATTTGTCATTTCTTCTTCCACTTTAAACCTCCCATTTTTATCACTTAGCAGCGAAAGCTAAAGGATAAATTACGTTTACAACTTGATTTCTTGGAGGTTCAGGGAACCTCCATGTTTTTAATCTATTTAAAATACAACCTGCTACCGAACGACTCTTCATTGAGGAGTCTCCCCAATTGATAGAGGGTTGGCCGACCACTCGACCCAGCTCACCAATATCAAAATTGAGCTTAAGCACACCGGAAAGATTAGGATTCATATTCAATTCACGCTCATAACAAGAGCGAATCGCCCTCTGGTTATCAAAAAAGACTTTTCGAATTCCCTCGCGATCAATTTGACCACTAAACTCTTCGCCAGCCCCACCGGGTATAATGGTGACCGCTTTGCGATCTCCAAGACCACCTGATCCGAATCCACCGGCACCCAGACCTTTGCCACCTTTAGTTAACCCCGATACACCGACGTTGGATTTACCTTGTCCACCAGCACCTGTATCTTTAAATTTAGAGCCCAAACCTTCGCCCGCTCGGTCTTCATTAAAGCCGGCGGAACCCGAAGCTTGATCGGCCAGGCCAGCGAGTTCACCACTCCCCGAGTAAGAAGTATCTAATTTATTGTTGCGGCCGCTAGTGCCAAAGGCGCTGAAAATACCGGACTTCTTCAGCTTGCGCTCGGACTGAGCCTGTGCCCCTTCCTTGGTAGCCGTCTTAACCGAACCGCCCTGCTTAACCGAGGTGACCTGGTTTGTTTTCTTACCATCTTTAGGCTTCATCGCTCGTGGCGAAGAATCATTGCCACTTCCCTTGGCTCTTGCTTGCTGGCCGGCTTTTGCGGTAGGGGTTGGTTTTTTTGTTACCCTTTTGCGTTTCTCCGTCATATCGAGCTTGGCCGTCTTCTTTGGAGGCGTTTTTTTCTCAACCAGTTTGACGATCTTCTTAACCTTCTTCTTTGGTTTTTCTTTAGGAGGCGGAGGTAACTGAATTTTAGGTTTTGGCGGCGGTGGCGGCGGATTTGTTAAGATCAGAGCCGTACGATACTCTTCGTCCTCAGGCCGCTCTAGTTGATCCAACTTATTGAGTGCGACCCACAAAGATAAAATTCCGGCCAGGACTATGGAGAGCAAGACGGCTAGAAAACCATTGCTAGAGAGATCTAGAAAAGGAATAATCACTGGCTTTGGAGCTTGTGAAGAGTAGCGCACTAGGATCTCGACGTCTGGACCGATTGTAATCCGCGCCATTTCACCTTGCTGCAAGTTAACACTTTGACCCGAGCCTCGCCCAATGGTGGCCAGTTGACTAAAGGGAGTGGCGTGCTTTTCGCTCACCAACATACCTTCCATACCAGGGTAGAGCATGATGTCGACTTGGTTGTTAATATTAATCAACGGAACCTTGTTCACGTTGGAAGTGAGGAGCGGCACTATCACATCACAAGAAGGATGAGTCCCGACAAGAATAGGGCCTTTTTCAGTAAAGTGGTGGGAAGAGATAATTCTTTCTCTCCATGCCACTAAAACTTCAACAGTTGTCCCCTTTGTTGGGCGAATAAACTCGTTGACGTTCTTGTAAGGGCTGGGCGGTGCAAAGGTGTTGCGGCTAAGGCTCTTAGCAGAGCCAACTGCAGTCGAACTCTCTACGGCCACTTTAGCAGCAGCAACAACAGTCGACTCAGATTGTCTTGGCTTTGCATCTTTGGGGCGAACTGGTTTGTGTGCCTTTTGTAAAACTTCCGTGCTGATTTCTTCGGTGTTTTCCTCGTTTATCGAAGTTGCAGTGGTCATCTCGTCCGAAAATTCAGCCAACCAAAACTCTATAGAGAAATCACCTATTATAATTTTGTCTCCGGGGCGGACTTCGGCCTCTAGGATTTTATCAGAGTTTTTATAAGTGCCACGCTCAGAGCCTAAATCACAAACAACGTATTTTTGGCCACGCTTTTCTATAGAGGCATGTATGGGTGATACTTCACCGGCTAAAGTGATATGGGATTCTGTTGCCGAGGAACCGAAAACAATATGGTCCTGATTGAGTCGCTTTTCATCAACCAATTGCCCTGCTCTATAAATTTTGAGAACCACGACTTGAGCCAAAGTTTACTCCTTGTTCGATTGCTTCAACTGAATGCGCCGACCTTCTTCAATTTCAGTGGCCGTCTCTCTCATTTCAGGAAGAAAATCTTCACGCAAACGAATGAGGCGCTTGTAATTAAATTGTTTTTTCTGAAGCAGATAAAGTAAATCCGGTTTTTGGTTTTGACCTTTAATCAATTGATCTTCAAAGTTAATGGTTGTCCGCTTAGGACCGCCAGAAACTTTGTTTTGAGCAAATCCAACCATAGATAGCAAGAACACCATCGTGCTGACTAAAATGTGGGATGTGAGATTCTTCATTTTGCTGCCGATACCTTACGCTGTAAATCTTTGATCTTTGCTAAGACATATCTGTCTCTAGGGTTTAAAAACTCAATCTTATTAACAAGCTGTCGAGCCTTGTCATATTTTTTCATATATTCAACGAGTAGGATAGCATAATTTAAATTGGTCGAGATATTTCTAGAATCACGAGCCAGTGCTTTTTCATAAATCTTGGCCGCATCTTCATACTGCCCTTGTGTACGCAGGACTATGGCATAGTTATTTGCGACAATATCGTTGTCAGAAAGTCTTGAGTAAGCATCTTCAACTAAAGGTTCGGCCTCGACATAGTCCATATACTTCACATAAATAGATCCCAAATTTGCTTGAACAACCGGATTATTCCTCTGCATTTCATAAGCTTTTCGAAAAGTTGCCAATGCAGACTCCAATCTCCCCTCTTGAATTTGAATCACACCAATGTTGTTGTATATACCCGCTTCATTGGGATGCTTTTCTAGGGCTTTTTCAAAAAAGATTCTTGCCGCACCAAACTCACCCTTATCCATATGATAAAGTCCAAGTATGGAAAGGGCTCTTAAATCGTACTCATTTTTCGCAAGAATCTTGGAAACCTCATCCAAAAGCTCCCGAAATCGCTTAGCTGAGTAAAAGCGGCGCAATTGAGCGTAAGACCCGCCCAATTTGTCTTGCTTTTCCTTGAGCTCTTTTTTTTCTTCTTCGTCTAGGTTTACTGCTACTTTATCTTTGTCGGATTCTTCACCTGGTTTAGTCTGGGTGGCGCATGAAACAATAAGTAACAAACTTAATGCAATGATAAATCTATATATCAGATACCTCATTTATATCCCCATCATATCACGCAGCTCACCAACATCGTTGATCTCTCCTGCATTCTTAAAGCCCGCTGGATCCAATCGATAAAGGGCCTGACCGCTGGCCAACATAGCCTCTCCGTATGCCTTCAAAGATAGTCCTTTGTTAAAAGCATTGCGGTAGGAACCTAGAGCTTTAGCATAAAACTCATCCATTTGCTGTTTTGCCATTTCCGTAAACTGCTTGCGAACCTCGCCTTGCGAATACTCACGTGGCACGGGTATGTTTTTAAATGTATTTCCTATTATTTCATAGGACTCCGCTTCAGCTGCTAGAGCTGCCACAACCATTGGTCCGTAATCAAACTTAATCACCTTGGCCATATCTTTTATAAGCTGCTGCTGAAGGGCTTTCATTTTATTTAAACCCTTGGTGATTGTGGATTCAGTATTACCTAAACTCACCCTTCTCATCTCGAGCAAAGAGCCCTTACTCAATTCATACTGAGACTCTGCAGCATACTTTGCGCCCATTTTTCTTGCTGCAGAACTGTTATTCACAATTCTAAGCACCTTTAGGTACCACTCTTTTGCATTGCTTGCTCTGCCAATCTTTGCATAAAAATCAGCCACGTAATAATGGGCCCTTATCATACGATCCAAATCTGGAGAATTTGATTTAATAAATTGGTCATATTGATAGATTGCCTTTGAGTACAATTTTTGGCGCCGATACATTTCGGCCTTAGCCCAAGCGGCCTCTTGTGGACCTTTATTTTTAGCTTTGTCCAAGTTGGCGTAGATATTATAAACCTGAAAGGCGCGACCATATTCATTGAGGGCATCCCATATCACAGCTGCATTAAACAATGCGGCTATAGCTTTATCTCCTTTGGCATTACGACCATAGTCCTCGTAGTGAACGGCGGCTTGCTGAAGCTGACCAAGTTTTTGGTAGATGGCTCCCAGAGAGTTCCGAGCCTCTTGTTTTAAGCCCGGATCAGCCGTCTTACCTGGACGAACAGTGACCATCTTGTACATTCGGATGGCATCGAAAATGGCTCCAGACTTGTCATAGTTCACGGCCGCATTAAAAAGCGCAGAATGCACTTGGTCCGAGCCTGGGTTAGCATCGGCAAACTGCTCAAAAGCCTTAGCTGCCTTTAAGTTATTTCCTTTTTTTGAGTAATTATCAGCCACCAAGAATTTGGCTTTCTCCAAATTCTTTTTTAATTCTCGACCGTACGCCGAACTTGCAATTGTTGGATTGGCCAAAAACTTGTTCCCATCTTCTTGATATTTATCCAAATCGTTACGCAAACGATGGATATCAAGAATGATCTCAGCTGCAATAATCGCATCTTGTGAGCGCGGTCTCTCAGCCACAATCCCACGCAAGATCTTAATGGCTGGGTCAAAATTGTTATGAGCATAGTAAATGGTCCCAAGGCGCCTTTGAATTTCAAGGGACTTTTCGCCCTTAGGAAAAAATTTGAGATAGATAAGGGAAGCTCTCTCAAAATACTTCACTGATGGACTTAGAGGAATCGGCGAAAGCTTGTCTGGAAGACTTTTTTGACGATCCTCCATCTCTTTATTGGTCGGAAGTTTTTTCTCACGCGCCAACACGTTGTTAGTCACGGCCTTCTCAAAATACTTGCTTTTTTGATCGGTTAAAGCGACACGCTCATACTGCTGAGCAGCCCCTTCAAAGTCTTGAAGATCATAGAGAAGCTCTCCATAGAAGAAGAGCATCTCACTATAATTACTCGATCCTTTAAAATAAGTCAGGTACATCTTATAAGACCCAGCCGCCAACTGTTTGGAATAGTCAGTGCGTGCGTTGATCGCCTGCTGATGAAGTTGCAAGGTGGAGTTGCGCATAGTACTTTCTTGTAACTCAAAGTTCTCTTTTATAACCTCGGGGTTACCTTTGTTTGCTTGCGCCCAAGCACTCTCTGCACCGTACTGGTCCAACCATATGGCAAGTTCCTTGCGGAAGGCTTTCACCTGACCAGTCGAACCGTAGTCTTGCACGATTTGATATTGGTACTTGGCCGCTTTTGGATCCGCTGGCTTTAAAGCCATTAACTGTTTAAAAAGATATCCTGATGCAGACAAATTTCCAGCGTAAGAGTAACGATAGGCCAATTGCTCAATCATATTTAAGGTGCGATCTTCGTTTCGAGAAATATCCATGAAGTCGTCATAGGCCTGCTTATAACGACCAGTTTGCTCATAAAACGAAACAAAGTCCCCGACGGCCTCTTTTGCTAAACGTAATTTATCGATGGATCGAACACCTTCTACAGTTTCTTCTTTTTCTCCACCGCGAGCAATTTTAATCACTTTCACTAAGGTCGCAAGGGCAGTCTTGTAGCTTCCCATACGGTAATGACACCAAGCTGCCTTATATAGACCAAATGTAAAAAGTCGGTTTTGTCGACGAGCCACAACTTTCATATATTCTGGCAAAGCCTTTGCCCACTCTTCACGTTCAAAATAATACTCACCTAAAGCAAAATGAGATTCGGCAACGTAAACACTGGTGGGATAGTTGCGAGTTAACTGGATATAGTACTGTTCACCTTTTTTTAGGTTTCCGATTTCAAAATTATTATAACCTAAAAAATAAAGTGCCTGGGGCACTTTTCGATCCTTTGGAAAGTCGCGCACAAACCATTCGTAAAGACGAATAGCTCTTTTGTGATAATTACGAACTTCTTCTCGCCCAGGTGGTCGCGGCTTCGTCTTTAGCTTGCCTTCGTTGTAGGCAACCAATTTCTTATCGTAGTTATCTTGTAGCTTGAAGTCTATAATTTGAGCTTTTTCTACGTAACGCTCGCCCAGACGTAGCCAAATTTCACCGCGACTACGACTTCTTTTATACTGTTTTGAAAGAGCATAAAGTCGCTTAATCTCTTCATCGACGAGTCTGTTGTACTCCGCTTTTCGCGGATCTGCATCGTAAACATAGAACTTCTTTGAGCTAGGTGGTGATATCAATCCTACATTACGTGGTTTCACCGTTTTTTTAGGAATCGGCTTCGCATCTGGAACACTGGATTTTAACTTTTGAAGAGTCAAGTTTCCCATCTGCTTTCTTTTTTGTTGCGACTGCGCATGACCAATGTTTGTTAACACAAGAAGTGTTAAGGTGGTGAAGCTAATTAGAATATGTCGCATAAGAAGATCCTTATTCACAAGCCTGTACCCCTACATAGTGATAGTTACCTAACTCATCAAGCCAGTACTCCCCCTGATAAGGCCAGTACTCATAACCATTCGCAATAAAATAATCGCGGCTTTCATCTTCTGTGATCTGCTTTTGATCGATCTCCTTACCGGCAATTTGCTTTCTCAAAGCCTCTTTCTTTCCACTGATCATTTCAAATTTCAAGAAGTCACTTTGTTCAAAAAAATCTCTTAACTCTGAACGAATCCGACGCATATGTATTTGAGCTTGCTTGCCCATAACACTCTTGGTGCTGGCAATCCTTTTGTCGACGACGCGTTTTGCATACTTTCCAATACCGGAGGCACGCCACTCCATACTTAACTTTTCAATTCGAGCTAACTCACCTTCAAGGGCTTTAATATAGTTTAAGTTTCGACGCACATTCGGCTTGTTAATAATTTCATCAATAACGAGTTTTGGAATACGAGTCGTAAATTTGGACTCCTCTTTATTACGAAGAGCTTGATAATTGGCCTCTCCCTTTAAGATTTCGTCTAAATAGCTGCGTGAAGGGGCGGACGAGACAAAGCGACTCACTTTGGAGTAAACGGGCTTATAGACTCGATCAAAAAGATTAAGGGTTTTGTCCATCTCGTCGTAGCGACAGATAAATAGGTAAACCATGCCTCGCAAAAGCAAAGACTCTGGGCCATAACGATCGTCATAATAAGAAGAGTGTAAAGTGTGAAAATTTGATAGTGCAGAACGAAAATAACGACCCGACCTCAACATTGCCCAGCTTTGCTCAAACAGAGAGTCGTGCCACTGCCAAGTATCTCGCGGGATGAGACGATAATACTCAATGGCTTTGTCCCACTTCTTATTTTGATAATAGACACGGGCCATTGAAAGCAGCGCATTGACACGGTTGGAGTCTGTTACATCCTTGTCCTTGCTGACTTCATAGAGCTCATTGAAAGCAGCCAGAGCCTTAGGCCCTTGTTTGATTTCAGAGTAAGCATGTCCCATTTTATAAAGCGCTTGGGGGTATACAAGACTGTTGGCGTCGATACGGCTAAATATTTTGACTGCTTGTGCGTATCGCTTCTCTTGCATACGCAGCTCACCTAAACGAAAATAAAATAGATCTCGCTTCTCGCTAGGAAAATCTTTTACCTTAATTTTTGAAATAGTGTATTTAAGTAAAACATCACTATCTAGCGCATTACTGAGGAAGGATAATTTACCTAAACTTTGCCTTAAGTATTTACTTGTCTTACCGCTGCGAATTTCAGAGCTGATGACATCATAAAAAACAAATGAGGACACCTGGTACAATCCCATTTCCATAAGCATCAGGCCTAGGATATATTTAATTTGTGACTTTTCTCTTTGATAACGTGAGCTTCGGGTCAATGAAAATAAAAGCTTTGATGAGGGCTCATACTGCTTATCAACAGCTAATTTTTTTGCTTGCGCTAAAAGATCGGCCTTACGAGAGCTTGCTGCAGGCTTACGCTCGTCAGGCTGAGGCTTTTCATTTTGAGCTATTAGCATATTCGGATCTTCGAGCTGCCTGATTATCTCTTGCTCAAAGCTTTCAATTTCTTGGCTATTGGCAAAAGCTAAGGACGATACAAAAATAAAGGGTAAGGTTATTAAAGTTATACGTGTCATCTGTAGCTAGCCTCCGGAAAGAAGAAACTCAAGCCCACGTTTAAAAACAAATTGTTGTTAAGCGATGAGCTGGTAGTGGATACAGATCCCTCGGTGATCGTGGTTTCAGCACTGATCATGTGCATGGATAGATCCCACCTGAAAGCCATCCATTTTGTCAGCGCAAAAATTTGTCCAGTTCCTACCTTGATGGTGTAGGGGGATGTCACATCTACCTGTCGAGAACTCAAATTTGATTCTGCAATTCGCGGTTCTGTCATACCCAGACCGAGTGTAAAATAAAGATCAAAAGGAATTATTTTTTCATTAAAATAAGCAAATTTTCCAAAAATTGGAGTCCACTTTAAATCCAAACCATAATAACCATCGGTTGAAACTGAGCCCTCAGTGTTCACTCCTCGAGTCAGAAGCTCGTTGGTCACATCTCTATTTTTATTTTGAATAATACTATAAACCGCTTCAACTCCCCATTTCTCACGGAAGTAATATCCCAGGCGTGCCCCAACACCATTCCCAACAAAGAAAGCATCGTTGAGATTCGTACCTCCCGAGACGTTAAATTCAAAACGCCCGGTTTTTGGCAAAAAACGTTTTTGGATGACAGCAATGTTGCTAAAGGTCTCAAGCCTTTTTAAATCCGAAACTTCTTCGATCTTCTTTTCTTCTGCCTTGGCTTCTATTTTCTTCACTTCTTTTTCATCTTGACGAACCACTTGCTCCTCTTCCTCTTGGAAAAGGCCCTCAATATCATCAATAGAAGAATCGCTCTGCTGCGCAAAGCCTGCTGCTGAAAAACTCAGAAGAATAACAAAAATAATTTGCTTCATAATTTACCCAACCTATCCAGTCTCCAACCAGATTATAAAAAAGTTTAAGGAATTTGTAGACTTAAGAAAATAACTGGACCCAAAAGGGCCAATAATAAAGAAAGAATCCTCTGAATAATTCTTATGTTACGCGAAGTGGACTTAAATCAAGATGATGAGTGCTATAGAAAGTTGCAGATCATAATTCATCTGACGCTCGAAATCTCCAGGTAGTTTTTGAGTGGCCTCAAAATCACTTGGATTACTGATATCATCTTGCAAAGGTGTTGGCACCCCACCAGCGCCCAAAAAGTAATTCACACCTTGATAAGCCATCAAACCTAAATCAGCTCGAATTCCCCAGCGCTCAGAGAAATAAAACTTTTGCCCAATACCCAAGTTGAAAGCTGGAGTGGTCTCACCACCAATATCAATGACTCCCGCCCCCACTAAACCATAAAGTGAAAGATTTGATACCCTATCTTTAAATAAAGACATTTTCCCATAATAGGGTGAAATCTGATAGTTGACCAAAAAATGAGATTTGGCTTGTGGAGCATAATCCAAGCGCAAAAAGGTGCCAGCATTGTTAAGATCCGTGTTGGCAAGAGATGTTCCGTTCTCACCCAAACCACCAGAGTATATTTGTCCCTGAACCAATATGCCATGGGTCTCGGTGATGTGATAGGCGGCATGCCCACCAAAGCGTGCGGCATTGAAAAAAGGTTCGTTCATCGCAAAGCCACCACCAATACCGAACTCAAATCTTTTAGCGGTCGGAACCAAACGCGATTTTACGGCCACTGCATTGTCAAATATTGGAAGAACAGACTCGCGAGCCAACTCATCTTCGGGGAACTCAATTGTCACCGCATTTGCATTGAGAGCTAAAAGCCAAAGAGTTAATGATAAAAAGACCTTCATGTTGTTCCCTCACTGTAATAGCCATGCTCAAGAATTAACTGACACAAATCCCGAACGGCACCATAGCCGCCAGCTCGTTTCGTAATATAATCACATTCCTTCACAACTTGTTCAACTGCTTCGGGAACTGTCGCCGAAAAACCAACCTGCTTTAATAACGGAATATCAAAAATATCATCACCGATATAACTGATCTCTTCATTAACTAGTTGGGCCACTTGCTTGAGCTCTTCAAAGGCCGGACCTTTATCGAATTTGTTTTCAAAAAAATAATCAATTTTAAGGTGTTGCATGCGTTTGCGCACATCTTCAGAATTTGATCCTGTGATCACGGCGGTTTTGTATCCATGATGGCGCAATTGATGAATTCCGATTCCATCTCGCACAGAAAAAAATCGTTTCCAGCCTAAACTAGAGTCCAGGATAATTCGCGAATCAGTTAAGATTCCATCCACATCCATCACCAGCATTTTTATTTTTTTAAGCTTGTTCACATCAAAGTCCATTCTGTTATTGTGAAGAACTTTGATAAAAAAACAACCTGTTTTCAGCAAGTTGCTTTTTAATCAGGGAGATTTAAGTGAGGGATAAGGATTCCGTTTTTTTTACAACCAAATCAACGTATCTTAGCGCGAATCAAATCCTGTAGATGGATCACGCCTTGAGGCTCTTTACTATCGGGATGGACAACAAACAAAGACTGAATAGTGAACTGCTCCATCAGAAACAGTGCCTTTACGGCCAACTCTTCAGGATCAATCGTTTTAGGCTGGTGAGACATAAGCTCTGAAACCTTAGCATCAAGAGGATTCTTGTTTTTGTTGAGATGGCGACGAATATCACCGTCGGTCAACACTCCGATAAAGTGCCCCTCTGGATTCACAACAGCGGCGACACCACGCACTTCACTGCCCGTCATGACAGAAACAGCTTCGACCATACTGGCTGAATCTTGCACAACAGGAAGATTTCCGTTTTCATGCATGATATCTTTGACTCGGGTTAAAAGACGACGGCCCAATTTGCCTCCCGGATGGTACTCAGCAAAATCCTCTTCGCGAAAACCTTTTTTCTTAAGGGCGGCCATAGCTAAGGCATCACCCAAAGCCAAGGTCACAGTTGAGCTGGACGTTGGCGCCAACTTTAAGGGACAAGCTTCCTCTTGCACACTGATATCCAAACATAAGGAGGCCACTTTTGCCATCTGGCTTTCTTTATTTCCGGTCATGGCTATGAGCTTAAGTCCCTTGCGTGT
Source organism: Bdellovibrionales bacterium (assembly GCA_041739665.1). Lineage (GTDB taxonomy): Bacteria > Bdellovibrionota > Bdellovibrionia > Bdellovibrionales > JAGQZY01 > JAGQZY01. Next base: position 22,709 of record JBGSNK010000034.1, on the reverse strand, counting down.
ACAGTAGGTCAAGAGATCTTGTATTTCTTGGGAAGCGCCACCATAACTGATCACCAACAAGCAGTCATCACTGCCAATCACTCCCATATCACCATGGGAGCCCTCAGTGGGATGCAAGAAAAACGCAGGGGTTCCTGTGGAGCTCATGGTCGCGGCAATCTTGCGACCAATGTGACCGGATTTTCCAATCCCAGCCACGACGACTTTCCCTGAACATTCACATATGATATCAACAGCTTTTTCAAAGGACTCATCCAAGCGCTCCATTGCGTTCAGGATAGCTTGAGCCTCTATTTTTAAAACTCTTTTGGCTTCTTCTAAACTGGACATGGCTTACGAAAAACTCACTGCTTCTTGGGATTCTTTATTTTTAGCTTTCAAAGAACCTCTTTTTTGACTTTGGTTAAGCACCATCTCCTGCCTGACAAGTGATGATTTGACAAACTGTGTGAACAACGGATGGGGCATCAAAGGTTTTGATTTAAACTCGGGGTGAAATTGCACGCCCACATAAAAAAGATGATCGGGGATTTCGACGATCTCAACAAGATCGCGTTCCTCACATATTCCAGAGAGAGACATGCCGTTCTTCTCAAAAAGGGCTCTAAATTTATTATTGAACTCAAAGCGATGCCGATGTCTTTCGTGAACAACAGACTTCTTATATATTCTTTTAACCACAGACCCTTTAGCCAAGCTGCAAGCAAAGGAACCTAACCTCATGGTGCCACCCTTATTGTTTAAACCTTTTTGATCTTCCATCATATGGATCACAAAGTTGCGTTGGCCCTTCACATCTTCACCATTAAATTCTTTACTTGTCGCATTTTTAAGACCACACACATTGCGAGCAAATTCGATAGCCGCCATCTGCATGCCAAAGCAAATTCCAAAGAAAGGAATATTGTTTTCACGAGCATAGCGAATGGCTAAAAGTTTTCCCGCAGCTCCTCGCTCGCCAAACCCTCCTGGAACCAAAATGCCATTGACACCCTTAAGGTATTTGTCCAAATTACCTTCTTTAAGATTTTCAGAGTTAATGTAGGTGATATTAATTTTTGCATCACAGGCAATACCACCATGAACAAGAGCTTCATTTAAAGACTTATAGCTCTCTGTTAAATTGGTATACTTGCCGACGATCCCAATATGGACTTCTTGGCTGGGAGACTTGATGGTTTTTACCATTTTTCTCCACTGCTCTAAACGTGAGGGATGCATGACCAACCCTAAAGCATCTATAACTTTTTCATCAAAGCCCTCATCGTGAAACATCAAGGGCACCTCGTAGATAGAAGAGGCGTCATAGGCCGAAATTACGTTTTCAGGGCGAATACTGCAAAATAAACCAATCTTTGATTTGATCTCGTGGGAAATAATGTGCTCACTTCGACAAATAAGAATATCGGGTTGAATCCCAACCTCGCGCAAGGCCTTGACGGAATGTTGAGTGGGCTTACTTTTAAGCTCGCCAGCTGCACGGATATACGGAACATAAGTCACATGAACATAGAGTGTGTTCTCTACGCCAAGGTCCACGCGCATTTGACGAATGGCCTCGATAAAAGGAAGACCTTCAATATCACCAATGGTTCCGCCAATTTCCACAATGCAAATCTCAGAACCCTGAGCGGCTTCAAAAATACGCGACTTAATTTCATCGGTGATATGGGGAATGACTTGAACTGTTCCGCCTAAATAATCGCCCCGTCTTTCTTTACGAATCACACTTTCATAGATCTGACCGGCTGTTGTGCTATTGGAGCGGCTGAGTTCAATAGAGGTGAAGCGCTCGTAATGTCCCAAATCTAAATCGGTTTCCGCCCCGTCATTGGTGACAAACACTTCACCGTGCTGAAACGGCGACATAGTTCCAGGGTCCACATTGATGTAAGGATCGCACTTCATCAAAGTCACTTTATAACCCCGCGCTTCGAGAAGTGTGCCAAGACTCGCGGCCGACAAACCTTTACCAATAGAGGAGACCACTCCGCCGGTCACAAAAATAAATTTCTGAGTGAGAGCTTTGCCGCTAGAGACTCTAGTTGATTTTGGTTTTTTCTTTTTTGCCTTAACGCTCATTCCGCCTCCTTAACAACTCTTCGACATGAGGAATATCCTCAGGAGTGTCTACGCCCCAACTTTGATAATCTACTTTTAAAACCCGAATCTTAGCCTGTAAATAAAGAGCACGAAGTTGCTCCAGACCTTCAAGGATTTCCAGGGGTTGAGCTGGGGTTTCACAAAACTTTTTTAAAAACCTCTTTTTATACCCATAAATTCCAATATGCTTCAAGCAGGCGTTGGGCAGATCAGGATTTTTTTCGCGCGAATAAGGAATGGGGAAGCGACTAAAATAAATGGCATTTTGCTCACAATCTAAAAGAATTTTAGCCGTGTTCGGACTGAAAAGAGATTCATGGTCCATCTCACGCCCTAGAGTCATCATATCCCAGTTCACAGTGTTTTTCATCTCAGCGGCCAAGCTGTCGACTATGGCACCGGTTATCAAAGGTTCGTCCCCTTGGATATTGATGATGAGATCATGGCTATCATTTTGCGTGGCCGCATGGACACGATCTGATCCTGATGGCAATTCTGGCTCGGTCATCACCACTTCCACACCGAGGGGTCGGCAGACTTGGGCAATTCGCTCATCATCGGTGGCCACTATAATGTGATCGATAAGCTGAGCTTGCTGAACCCCTCTGATCACCCAGGTCACCATGGGCTGATCCAAGATAGGAGCCAGTGCTTTGCCAGGAAACCGCTGAGCCCCAAAACGCACTGGTATGACAGCTGTTATTTGGCTCATTGAAACTCCTTAACGTTTGAAAACAATGGAGAATCTCTAACAACAAGGATAGGAATTGTCATTGAATTTGCATAAAATCTTAGCTCTTAGAGCCAAGTCTTTTTGATATGCTCAAGGATTGTAGCGGCCCCCCATTTTTTAGTTGAGGAAAGGGCAAAACAAGGCACTCCCAACTGAGCCTCCATACTCCTGGTGGCTGTTAGCCAGCTCGATTTCGAAAGTTTATCGGCCTTGGTTAAACCAATAACCACCTGTAAATCCATAGAAACAGCAAAGTCGATGAGCATCGCTTCGTCGTCACTCCATTTGCGCCGGATATCCATAAGGAGAATCAGCCCTTTAAGATTTTTTGAACCACTGAGATACTCCTCCACCATGGTTTCCCAGTCCCCTCTCTCTGAGTGTGAGCGAGCGGCATAACCGTAGCCCGGCATGTCGACCAGCCAAAAGCGTTGATCGACATCAAAAATATTGAGGAGTCGTGTTTTCCCAGGGGTTCCACTGACTTTGGCAATCTTTTGTCGCCCCAAAGAATTTATAAAGGAGGACTTCCCGCTATTGGACCTTCCAGCAATCGCGACCTCAGGTAAGGAGCTTTCCGGAAACTGATGGAATCGGCTGGCGCTTTGAATAAATCTCACTTGAGTCAAAAAAACTCCTTTTTGTAGGCAGAGTTGAAAATACCTAACTTGATCCAGATTGGAATCCTAAAATTCAGAACTCGGACAAATTTACAGGCCTATCGGACGAATAAAGGCCAATTTGGCCCCAATTTCCTGGCACAAAGCTTGTAAACCTCCTCGCATATCAAAGGAGACAATATGGAAACCCAAAAAATAGATTTGAATCAAACAGAGAGTATTGAGCAAGCTTACCTACTTCCCATCCACAAATGCAGCTCGGAATCCTTTCCAGTCGGCGAGTTTCTGTCAATTGGACGAGAAACCACAAACAATATACCCTTGGATGACCCCTTTGTATCGTCACGTCACGTGCGTATTGAGAAACGTCATAGGGGCTACCTTTTACGTGACTTACAAAGTCGCAATGGCACCTATCTCAACGGAACTCCTATTATAGAGGCCTATCTTTGCAATAATGACAAAGTGATGGTTGGAGAAAGTCTGTTTATTTTCTCTAAGCTCAATCGTCAGCAGGCGGCGATGAGCAGTGAAAATAAACACTGGAATTTGCAACTACAACGACTCCCCGTCATTGCCAACACGGATTATACTGTTCTGGTTATTGGCCCATCGGGAACAGGCAAGGAAATTATCTCAAAATGGCTCCATGAAAACTCAGCTCGAAAACCTTATCCCTACATCACCATCAACTGCAGTGCATTGAGCGAAAACCTCATTGAAAGCGAACTCTTTGGCCATGTTAGAGGTGCCTTTACCGGAGCCACAGAAGATCGCAAAGGTGCTTTTGAATCTGCCCGAGGTGGAACTTTATTTTTAGATGAAATTGGAGACCTACCCTTGTCCTTGCAACCAAAGCTTTTGCGCGCTTTGGAAAACAATGAAATTCGACCTGTCGGAAGTGATAAAAGTATTAAAACCAATGTGCGTATAATTGCCGCCACTCATAAGAATCTCAAGCAACGTGTTTACAAAGGAGAGTTTCGTGAAGATCTTTTTCATCGCCTAAATATCTGTCGTGTGACCCCACCTGCTCTAATAAACAGAATGGAAGATTTTGAGGCTCTGTTGTATCAATTTGCTAAAGAACAAAAGGTTGCTTTTTCTTTTCGCGCTATTGAAAGCCTTAAAAATCATTCTTGGCCTGGTAATATTCGAGAACTCAAAAATGTCATCATTAGAGCCGCCGCGTACTTTCCTGGCAAACGCATTCAAGAAGAAGATTTGTCACAACTTTTAGAAAGGGATTTAGAAGGCGAAGATATTCGTTTTTCCGACAATGACTCTGACTCCTTGCCCCCACTTAAAGAAATCGAGAAAAGTTTGATCATTTCAAAAATGCAAAAGTATTCGGGCAATCAGAGACGTGTTGCTGAGGAACTCAAAATGCCCAAAAGCACATTGAACGATAAAATAAAACTCTATGGAATAAATCCAAAGCATTTTAAAAAACGAGGAAAAATTTAGCGGGACAAGATGACTGAGCGGTAGTAAACACTCAAGACCATATTGCCGCCAAGAAACTTGTTTACCTCACTCCGGATTTGTTTTTTGACCCGATCCTTACCAAGAGGAGTTTGCAGCTCATTCCAAGAAACAAGTTCAAGCGTGCGCCTGACAATTTCTAAAATTTCACTCTGCTGACTATTCACAAGAGCCACGAGATCACGGTCTCTTAAATTTAGGAAGAATTCGAATTCACCGTAATCAGGCTCATCGCCCTCGCCACGAAGATTAAGCGTTGCTTTGGCTAAAGCGACAGTGAAGGACTTAGAGCGGGAGTCATCAAAAAGAGGAACTTCCAGACCATCGGTTGGATAGTTGTAAATTTCTTGAGTCAATTCTTTATAAGAAACTTTATAGGGAAAAGAAAAACGAGGCAAAAGCTTACCTTGTAGTAAAAAATATGAAAGTACTGCACCCACAAGTAGAATCAAAGCGGCTATCAAGCTCTTTTTCTTAACTTCTGGGGGGATGTTTTTAATAAAGTCTTTTAAGACTGTGAGTAGCTTTACTTTCTCTTTATTCGGATCAATAGAAAGACCCTTGCTAATCACCACTCCTTCATGTTGATTGGCTGCAATTCGATCTAACTCATCTAAGTCTTCACCACCCTCCTCATTTAGAATCTCTTCCGAAGAGGATGTGTCTTTGGGGGCGGTAGTTGAGTTTTCAGCCGAAGTCGAGGATGGATCTCCTTCAGATTCGACCCGATCCCTATTCTCTGAAATATCTTGTCGCTTCGACGAGGAGGGTGAGTTGTCGTCCTCGGATGACGCCATTTTGCCAGCAGGGTCTACGTCCACTTCTACACCCTGGGATTTGTCTTTGCTTTCGTCATCATTCTCGGCCATAGAGCTTCCAGTATTTTTTAGTTTCCCCAAATATTAAACACAAAAACAAAAACCAGACCACAGTCTGGCACAATGGATTCAGCCATCATATTGCCTAACTAGACTCAAATCGGCAATGACTCATTCCGATAAGCTTTTGAACGAAACAAGGAAAGTGCGTTTATGAAAAACCTTTTAGTCCTAGCCTTAACAATCCTCTCTACAGGCTGTATGACCACATCGCCCAATTCCCAATGGGCGAGACGAACTCCGCCGACCATAAATGAATTGGACAGTCTAGAAATGTTATTGCAACACGAACAAAACTTAGAAAGCAACTCAAGGACTTTGGCGTCTTCTGAAGATGACTTGCACATCGGAATGCTTAAAAACAAGGTGCAGTCATTTTTAGGTCGCCCTGATCAAATTGAAGTGGCAGGAAACCCTATCCACGGTCATGAGCGCTGGACCTATATAAGATCTGTTCCTACGATGGATGGATACTACACCGAAAAAAGAGTGATTTATTTTGAGCGCGGCAATGTCGTCGGCTGGGAAACCCACTAAAAGTCTTAACGACCTTTTGTCTTTTGCTGAATTTGAGCCGTCACACTGACATCTTCTGGTGTGAGACCGTGAGCTTCAATCAATTGACTCTGTATAATGCGACCAAATTGATCTACGACAAAGTTTTGCTGATGAAAAGCCAAATCTCCATTGTTTTGAATATTAAGGTGAATAATCTGTTCGACATAAGGAATATTTAAAGCCTTCTGAGTCATCTGATTGACTTGAACTTTTTTAACTTGGTAGTTGAACTGAGTTATTGTGATATGGTCCTCTTTACGAGAGACCAGGCGTTTATCACTTTTGCTTAAATCTACTTGAATACTTTTTTTAAATTGACCACAAACAATATTTACTTTTAAGTCTAATGCAAGTTTAACATCAAATATTTCACAAGCTGAGGCATCTCCCGTTTCTAGTCCCTGCTTTTGTACGACTGATCTCGAGGATTTTTTCCAGTTTTTCGTATTTGCAGATTTGAGCTTTGCGGTTGAGACAGATCTGTAGGTGCGGGCACTTTTTGCTAAGGCTCCATTTTGCAAAATTAGCAATGCACTTAAGATTATAATTAAGATCTTCATTACTTTTTCCTCACTTGTTTGTCCAAGGCAAATGCGAGGTCCGTGCCAAAGTGAGACACAGGACATGAGAATAAAAACTTGTGATTTTAGATACTTAAGGGGAGCTGTGGCGTCTCAACAGCTGTGTAAAAGTTCAACAGCTGTTTAACTCCTCCAAAAACAAATAGCAAAACTACTGAATACTTCGCTCTTTCTTTAATTTGTTGCCATGTGGATAACTTCAATCGAAGATCCTCGGCTCCCCTCGGAGAAGAGAAAAAGAAACAAAAGGGACAACGGCTCCTGCCTATTCTGAATTTCGCCCTAAGGGCGAAAACGCATCCGCTTTCAGAATGTCCATTTTGTTTCTTTTTCTCTTCTACGAGGGTTATCGAGATTCGATGGAAGTTCCAATCAATGGAAACCAAGCACCAAAAAGGAAGCTCTTTTCATTTAAACAATCTGTGGATAAGTTTTTACTAGGCTGGGTTCAGCAAGCAGGATGCGTTTTTGTCCGCAGGACAAAATGCTGGCGAGGTCAGGATGTCCGCCCAGACTAATAAAAACTTATCCACAGATTGGCTACAAATTAGAGAAAGATCCTGAATACTTAATGAGCCTCGGACCAATTATCGCCCCACGAGACATTTACTTTCAGGGGTACGCTGAGCTTTACGTTCCCCTCCATAATTTCTTTAATATGCTCGGCAGACTCTTCAATATCCTGTTCGGGCAATTCAAATAAGAGTTCATCGTGGACTTGGATCAACATGGAATCGGAGAAGTCCTCATAGAGCTCAAGCATGGCCATTTTAACTAGGTCGCTAGCCGTTCCTTGAATAGGGGCATTAATCGCAGCACGTTCCGCAAAACTGCGTTGCATGGGATTTTTCGCAAAGAGCTCTGGTAGATAGCGGCGACGTCCAAAAAGTGTTTCCACATAACCCTCTTCTTTGGCACTCACCACGACGTCTTCCATATACTTGCCGACAAGGGGGAATTTGCCAAAATAATTTTCAATGATCTCTTTGGATTCTGTTCTAGATATTCCTAAGGTCTCGGCCAATCCATAAGCCCCTTGGCCATAGGCAATACCAAAGTTAACAGCTTTGGCCATTCTTCGTTTTTCACTGTCTACATCCTCTAAGCTGACACCAAAAATTTCGGATGCAGTCCAAGCGTGTATGTCGCGATCCTGGCGAAAGGCTTCAATCAAACCTTCATCTTTTGTAATGTGAGCAAGTACTCTCAGTTCAATCTGACTGTAGTCAGCTGATAACATCTTATATCCTTCAGGAACAATAAAGGCCTCGCGAACTCGCCTCCCTTTTTCAGTCCGAATAGGGATGTTCTGTAAATTGGGATGGTTACTCGAGAGACGACCAGTTGTGGTCAGCGCTTGATTGAAAACAGTATGGATGCGTTTTGTTTTTGGATTCACCAGCTCTGGCAAGCTATCCAAGTAAGTGGATTTTAATTTGCTGAGCTCACGATAATTGAGGATCAAAGGTATAATGGGGTGTTCGTTTTGTAGCTTTTCGAGAACATCGTTGGCCGTCGAATAACCGGTCTTGGTTTTTTTGCCCTTGGCTAAGTTCAGTTTTTCAAAAAGAATAATCGAAAGTTGTTTGGGACTGGCGACATTAAAGTCTTCTTGCGCCTGTGCTTTAATCATGGTTTCGAGCTCATCGACTTCAATGTGAATAGCTTCACTTTGATTTTTAAGGGTTTCTTTATCTATTAAAATTCCTTTGGCTTCCATGGTAGCCAAAACCTCAACTAAAGGAAGGTCGACAGTCTGAAGGATGGGCAGCATCTTCTGGTCCTTGAGTTTGGCTTGAATGGTGTCTTCGGTTCTCTCAAAAGCGGCAAAGATGTCTTGAGGCTGCGGGAACTCTGGTAAGGACTCGCCCAATTGCTCTTGAAAAAGCTCTTCTAAACCTCGCACCGGACCGGCTTTAAGAAGATAAGCCGAGAGCATCAAATCCGATTGGACAGTTCCCCGAGAAATTCTCATCTCGCGCCAAAGGGATTTAATATCAAAGCCGCGCCACTTTAATTTTTTAGGACCTAGCAACTCGCCAAGCTCAGAAATATCGCCCTCGATCAACTTACACTGCTCGTCTTTGATCATAAAAAAGTGACGAGCATCTTTCCATGCGAGGACTGTGTCAAAATCTTGTAACCAATCGGCCAGCTGTAGAGGACTCACCGTCTCTGCTTTTAACTCGGCAACTTTCAGGTCGCTTTGTTGGTTATGGTTGGCATTGTTGGTGGCAGAACCATTGCCTAACAATTTTTTCTTGAAAGTGCTGAACTCGAGCTCGTCTAACAGCTCACTCAGTTTTTCGTTGTCAATTGGCTTTAGGCTGATGTCCTTAAGATTTTCAACCAATTTTAAGTCGGTAACAATGGTGACCAGCTGTTTGGAAAGATAAGCCATTTCTTTGTGTTCCGTGAGCTTTTTGCGCATAGCCGGAGCACTGATCTGATCCACATTATCAAAGACTTGATCCAAGGTTTGGTATTTATGAAGTAAATTTTGAGCTCCTTTAGGACCTACCCCTTTGATACCGGGAATGTTGTCGGAGCTGTCGCCAGTCATCGCTAAATAGTCGATGAACTGATCGGGACGCACACCCCATTTATCAAGAACACCTTCTGAATCGTACTTCACATCTTTCATGGTGTCGTACATGATGACCTGGTTGTCGATCAATTGAGCAAAGTCTTTGTCACCACTCACAATCACAACTTCTAAATTATTTTGTTTCCCAAAATGAACGAGAGAGCCGATCACATCATCAGCCTCGTATTTTTCCAAACCTATAGCGGGTATGCCTAGCAGTTCAGTTAACTTTTGAACATAAGGAATCTGGGGCAACAGATCCTCTGGGGTCTCGCTTCTGTTGGCTTTATAGGCTTCAAAAATTTCTTTTCTAAAAGAGGGGCCTGGTTGATCAAAACAATAGACCATATAGTCAGGTCGCACCTCTTTGAGAAGTTTCACCGACATAGATAGAAAACCATAAATGGCGTTGGTCGGAAGCCCTTTTGAATTGCTCAACATGCGGACGGCATAAAAAGCTCTAAAAAACATGGAACTGACGTCTACCAAGTAGAGTTTTTTCATAATTCTCCATTCTCAGGGCCGGTGAGGCTCTTTTAAGAGATGTCAAAGTACCACGCTCTGGGAATGGGGCCAAATGTTTCGCGGTTATGAAGAGGCTTGTCAGAATGAAAGCTGGTTTGCAATTCGCAGAAGAAAGAATATTAGTCTGAAAATATAAAAATTAGATCGCCTTCGCGCACATAATCAAACTGATCGGTGGCCTGTCGCTCGATAAAAGTCAGGCTTTCGGCTTGGTGGATTTTGAACTCTAAGTTGCGGGCTCGCTCTTCCAACTGATCCAAGCGGGATTGCATTTGTTCTTGCCCACGGTTGAGACTCCAAAAACGCCACAGGCTGCCATCAAAGGTCAAGGTCAGGAAAGTTAAGACTGCGCCATAAATAAACACCCGTACAGGGTTGTTCACTAGAGACTTAAAAAAATCACTGATTTTCGAAAACATAGGTTTATTGTAAGAGAGCCTCTTGATTCTGACAAGGGGATCCCATGAATTCAACTAGACCAAGAGTCGAGTCTCGCGAATTGGGCTTTGTCACCCAGCTCTTCTTCGATGCGCAATAACTGGTTGTACTTAGCAATGCGTTCGCTGCGACAAAGACTGCCCGTTTTTATCTGGGAGCTCCCAAGGGCTACGGCAAGATCTGCAATAGTGGTGTCCTCGGTTTCGCCACTTCGATGGGACATTACTGTCGTGAAGCCAGACTTGTGAGCCAATTGAACAGCACTTTGAGTTTCGGTGAGACTTCCAATTTGATTCACTTTAACAAGAAGGGCGTTCGCACACCCCTCATCAATCCCGCGCTGCAAACGCTGAACATTTGTCACAAACAGGTCATCACCCACCAGCTGCATCTTTTTCCCTAACTCTTGGGTCATATGTTTCCAACCGTCCCAATCGTCTTCGCTCAAACCATCCTCAATACTCCAAATGGGGTACTTGTCTTTCCAAGAAGAATAAATTTGGGTGATCTCTTGAGAAGAGCGCTTGTGCCCCTCCCAAGTGTACATGCTGTCTTTAAAAAGTTCAGACGCCGCCACATCCAGTGCTATCAATACGTCCTCACCTAAGCGGTAGCCCGCCTTCTCGATGGCAAAACATAAATTGTCGAGAGCCTCTTGGTTGCTTTTTAAGCGAGGAGCAAAGCCCCCTTCGTCGCCCACTGCTGTGGTCAAACCCAATTCGGAAAGGCGTTTTTTTAGATGATGAAAAATTTCGCTGCCAGCGCGCAAGGACTCTTTAAAGTTTTGAAGGCGTGGCACGATCATAAACTCTTGCACGTCCAAACCGTTGTCGGCATGGGCACCGCCATTGATGACATTCATCAATGGAACCGGAAGCTGGCAAGCCTTGTCGTCACCTAAGTATCGGTACAAGGGCTGACCACTGACAAGAGCGGCCGCTTTGACGCAAGCTAAGGAAACTCCTAAAATCGCATTGGCGCCAAGACGAGTTTTATTGGCAGTGCCATCCAAGTCTAAAAGTTGACTGTCGATTTTTTGCCAATTCAACACATTCGACCCAACAATCATCTGGGCAATTTCACCGTTGACATTGTGAACAGCCTTTTCCACACCCTTGCCTAAAAAGCGATCACCGCCATCACGCAGCTCACATGCTTCGTGCAAACCGGTCGAAGCTCCCGAGGGAACGATAGCCCGTCCTAAAACTCCAGACCGAGTCCATACATCGACCTCAACAGTTGGGAAACCTCGACTATCGAGAACCTCACGGGCTTTGACACTTTGGATTTCGGACATGGCTGCGGCCTCCCTCTTTGCTGATGCTGATTATGAAATGGGTAGTTCGATTATATAAGTCGAGCCCACGCCTTCGCGGCTCGAAACAGAAATTTCTCCGTGATGACCTTGAATAATCTTCTTGGACGCGGATAGGTTGTCCACGTTTTGATCGTCAAAAATCTTTTCTAGATCAGGAGCGGAGAAACCAGCGCCCGTATCTGAAATTTCAATCTGAACTTTGGATCCTTTGGGACGTGTGACAAGACGGATTTCGCCTTGACGATCCATCTGAGAAACAGAACTTTTTAAAATGCTTTCAAGGACGTGTGTGATCTGTGTTCCATCGACATGAACATCTTTATCCAAGAGCCACTGACGATCGACCTTCAATGAGCGGTCGCCAAAGGCTAAGGATTCCACCACTGTGTCGATCAGTTGATTCAAGTCAGTGGGTTGCTTCAGTGTTGTCTCTTCGGGTATGATTTTTTTTTCTGGCTTGCTATGCAAGTCGTGTTTGATGGAGAGAATCGAGTCACAGGCCCCCTCGACAAGACGAGGAAATTCTTTTTGAACGTAGTCCCAATCCACACGCCGCATGGCTTCGCGCACAGAGGCTTTGCGAGCCGAAGGTGTGACCAGTGTTATAATTTGTTGGGCACGGGTGAAGTAATCATACATTTTAAAGAAATCATTTTTGATTTTAAAAATTGTTTGGTCAAAACTATCCAGACGGGTCAGCCAGTCTTCCATTCTTTTCTCGACCTCAAGGCTGACCATTCTCTCGAAGGCCTCGCTAGTGACTTGATTCTGAACTCCATGCCCGGCTTGATTAGGATCAAAGGTTTTATTTTGCTCTTTAATACTTTCTAAAACAGAGTTGACGATTTCAGGGTGCAGTTGGCGTCGTTTGCTTTCTTGTTCATCGAAAAGACTTTGTTGGTTATCAAACCAAGTCATCTGAAAACTTGTCCCATCTAACTCTTCGATGCGGGCGGGCGGGCGTCCCGTGTATGCGGGTAAGCCTTCGACGGCTCCCACTAGATAGGAGTGAACCAATTGTGCGGTTGGTTCTTTCTGCATTCTCACCACGATGTGGTTGTCATCTTGCTTTTCGAGAGTGAGTTCTGGGTGAGGGGTTAAAAAATAGGATAGAAAACGTTCGGGCTGGAAAAAAATATCTTTCGGGGATTCCACCATTTTGAGAACACTGTCGAGGACTCCCCATGCGCGCAATTCATGATTTTTTTGTCCGATCTCGCGGATAAATTGAGAAGGATTTTTTTGCTGTAGGAAATCCATCAGAGCTTGTAAGAACTCTTCCATTTTGGTAACTGAAATCCAGGTAGACGGATCTTTGAAAAGCTCAACAGGTGTGTCGAGATTTTCTAAAAAGGGCTCCAAGTGAACACCTTGACGCTCAAGATAGACGAGAACCGAATAGGAAACCTTTGAACTGACCTGCACACTGGCTTTTTCCTATCAAATGGGCAAGAAAACAAGTCATGCTTTGATTAATTCGACTATGACTGCCAAAGTCACGAGGCTTTGGTTTTTGTCCCCCGAGCTGGGTTCAGGAACTTACTGCGGGGATAGGGGATTCGATTCTCTTCAATTTCGTGCATGAAGCTTGGCAACTCGCCAGTGGGCCTTATCTCACCCTTCAAAGAGCCATCAGACTGCAAAGTCAGGCTTGGGATATTGAAAATATCTTTAATGATGTAATTGTTGTCTTTGTCTGTTCCGAACACCTCGGAGATAGACACTATGCGTCTAGAGCCATCGCGGAGCCTTGATACTTGAATCACCATGTCAATAGCGGAACCTATGGAGTGTTGTAAGGCGCGTTCGGACACATTTCCAGCCCCTAATGCAAGGGACTCTAAGCGGATCAAGGCATCAGCCGCGGAGTTGGAGTGAATTGTTCCTAAACAACCTTTGTGACCTGTGTTCATCGCTTGAATCAATTCGAAGGCCTCGGCTCCACGCACTTCTCCGACAATGATTCGGTCGGGACGAAGTCGTAAACTGCTTTTCAAGAGATCGTAGATCCCCACTTCGCCTTCGCCCTGGGCGTCGGCAAGCTTTGTTTCAAAGCGCACCACATGTTCGTAGTGAATGATGAGTTCCGAAGCATCTTCGATGACGATGATTCGCTGTCCATTGGGTATGCGACTGCATAACAAACCTAACAAAGTGGTCTTACCCGATCCAGTTCCTCCACTGACTAAAATGTTTTTGCCGAGGAACATGGCGATTTCTAAAAATTGCGCCGCATCCGAGGTGATCGCTCCCCATTGAATGTATTGTTTAAAATCCACTTTGACTTGGCTAAATTTTCTAATAGCAACTGTGGGACCACTGCGTGCGCAAGGCGGAATGACCGCGTGGATACGAGAGCCATCTGGCAAGCGTGCGTCCAAACGAGGATCATCTTTTGTAATGCGACGACCGACATAGTTGGCAATGGCTGTAATTCCTGCCAGCAGTTCGTCTTCTGAACTGAATTTTTTGTCGGTCTTATGCAGTTTTCCAGATTTTTCAACAAACACTTCCTCAAAACCGTTGATCAGAACCTCGGTCACAGCTGGGTCCTCTAGGTACTCAACGATTGGAGCCAGATAATTGGCAAGTGCATCTTTAAATGCTTGATCACGGCCGCCAGAGGACATGGATTTACTCCGATGCCGGTTGGCGCATGCGAATATTTTCTAAAGGAGATTCAATCTCGGGAACTTCCGAGTTGATAACCAATTGACCACGAGCTGCGGTCTCGGGGCAGCGAAAATCAAAAAGACCTTGCTGACGGGGCTCAATTTCAAAAACAACTGGCTCACCAAAGTAAGTGCCATGATGTTGGGAAAAGGCATCCATCATAAAACTCAGGTTCTTGTTGTCATTATTTACGTTGACCACATGAACACGGTAACGTTGATTTTGTTTGAGATTCACACGTGAAGGCATAAATCCCTCTTTTGTGTTAATAATAACAAGATCCTCAGTGGGAGCTTGTCTTTCGGTCACCATATCAAGAACAGTTTTGTTCTGCACTTCATAGATTGGTAAACTCTTCTCGGCTTCGATCAAATCCTGTTGTCGACGAGAGAAGTCCACGTTCCACTCAGCGGCAACGGTTTGCCCTAGGAAGGTTATCATTAATATAATTTTCACTCCGTGTTTCATAGCGACACCCTTTAGTGAAGAACTTTTGTGCCATGAAAGCTAGCCAACTCCCGGGCCACGATCATAGCTAAATGATTCAAATCTTTTTTTGCAAAACTTTGTAATTTATCTATTAATATCTGGTAGTCACCCAAGGTGCTGTTGACCACATTGACAATTTCCACAAGTGGAAAGGGGTTCTGTTCGATTGCTTCAAACTCAACACTCCAGTCCATATCGAGAACCGGATCGATCACACCCATGTGGTAAAGAGCATCAAAAACTTTTTGTAAGTCACCCTGTAGTAGCATCCTGCCTCCCAGATCATTGCTTTAACTACTTTTCGGCTTGGGTTGAAAAAGCTTTAATATGAGACACTCTTACTAGACTTGTGACCTGAAAATACCGACTCTCGTCCCCAAGGTACCTGCTTCTTTTTGCAGAAGCAGTGTGTTGTTTCGACTCACAGACCTTGGCAATTATTCGAACATTCATTGGGGAACAAACTGACGTCATTCAAATGAAACCACATCATTTCGATTAATAATTTATAGGGGCGACGATAAGGTCACAAATGCCTTATGATGACATAGAAATAAATTCTTGATTGAGAGCCATTTTGTAAATCTTAAAAACGGTTCTCCTTTCCTATCGAAATTTTCCGGATCTCAATTGCAGCTCTAGGCTCTGGCAAGCTGCTGGATGCGTTTTCACCCGCAGGGTGAAATGCCAGTAAGGGCATGGAGCCCGCCCTAGAAATGCAATTGAAATCCGGAAAATTTCGATAGGAAAGTCGACCGGTTTTTACAAAATGTTGGCGGCGAGCTCAGCAAGTTCGGATCTTTCACCTTTAATCAAAGTGTTGTGAGCCGAAATCGCGTGCCCCTTAAAACGCTCAACCGAATAGGTCAGACCACTGGTGGCGCTATCCACATAGGGATTGTCGATCTGGTAACAGTCACCAGTCAACACGACCTTTGTTCCAGAACCCGCACGAGTCACAATGGTTTTGATTTCGTGAGGAGTGAGGTTTTGCGCTTCGTCTACGATCAAGAACTGATTGGGAATACTGCGTCCTCTGATATAAGTGAGAGGCTCGATATTGAGCATTCCTTGATTCATCAACTCTTGAGCTCGGCCAGCGGCCTTCTTGTCAGCTCCCATCAGGAATTCCACGTTGTCAAAAATGGGCTGCATCCAGGGGTTCAGCTTTTGCTCCACGTCTCCTGGCAGATAACCAATATCGCGACCCATAGGGAAAATCGGGCGACTGACCAAGAGTCTTTGGAAACGACCTTCATCTAATGTCTTATAAAGCCCAGCAGCTAGGGCAAGGAGAGTTTTACCCGTCCCCGCTTTTCCGACCAAAGAGACAAACAAAATTTCGTCATTGAGAAGACAATCCAAAGCAAAGGATTGTTCCACATTGCGTGGGTGAATGCCCCAGATGCCTTCGTTCATCCCAATTAATGGAACCATGGCCTTTTTACTTTCATCATAACGGCCTATGGCACTGTGGTTCTCGTTGCTTTCATCTTTGGCGATCAAATATTGATTGGCGTATAATTTTTCGTCGTCGGAGATTGGCAAAATCTTTTCTTGATAAAACTGATTGATTTGATCAGCGGTCACCGTAATCTCGGCGTGGCCGTTGTACATCTCTTCGAATGAAACTTTTTCGGGCTCGTAGTCGCGGGCTTCGATGCCAAAAACGTCGGCTTTAATACGGAGGTTGATATCTTTTGTTATCAACTCGACCTGACAATCGGGATGTTGTTTCTTTAAAAACATGGCCATCATCAAAATGCGATTGTCGGCTTTGTCTTCAAACAAATCGTCGGGAATGTCCTCAGCTCTTTTGTCGGCGGTAATAAATATTTTACTACCCCCTTCTTTATCATCACCGACTGGAACACCATCGGGAAGCTTGCCTTTGGCTCTCATCACATCGATGTAACGACTAAAGTGACGAGCGTTACGACCGTTTTCTCCGGGATCTCTTTTAAAGCGATCCACTTCTTCTAAAACAGAAATCGGAATATAAACGTGGGCATCTCGAAATTTACTGACAGCTAGCGCATCAAACAAAATAACATTGGTATCGACGACAACTTTTCTGGTCCCAGTGCTCAAACCCATCTCCCTGTTTATGGTGATTTCGCCCCTCACAAAGAAAGGCTATGGGTTTATTCCACTGCAATTAGAGTCGTGTGGCAAGAGAAGGGCTCGACACGCCCCGCACAATTTAACGCTGATCGAGATTGGAAACGATCACATCTCCGCGATCGGTCTTGAGACTGGCACTCACGGATTCCATAAAGCGTATAAAATGCTCAATGGCTTCCAAGTTGAAAGAGCCCTGCACCATGGCGGCCCCGTGACGAAAGACAGCTTCGTCTTCAACAAATCTTTGCGAGCGAATCTTAACCAAAAAACTAAAAAAGGTTCTGTGATTCAAGTAAACTCGTAATGCGACTTCTTCTCCGACCTTGAAGGAGCCCTGATTTTTAGCCAAGTCAAATGCGACCCCATTGACCGAAATATCGTGGAGGGCACACTTCTGTAAGCCAGACCCTGGGACCACCGCGTGAACACCAATGAACTCTGTGAGGATGGTTCTTTTGACTGAACGGCGCTCTTCATTGATCATCTCTTGGCGTTTCTCAACGATATCGACAACGCTGGCACGGCCTTCATTTTGAGAAGAGCTCTTTTTTGCCTTCTTTGTAGGAAATGTAAGGACTTTACCTTCTGTACTCATTCCCCCTCCCTATGATACATTTTATCGGCTTGGCGGGGTCTCAGCTTTAGACAAATTGTGGATTGGGAGGAAATATTCAGGATCAGCATACAGATAGGTCCCTATTCTCATTTATGGCCAGTCTGGCTGTCCATTTGCTGCTCGCCCTCATCGCTATTTATTGGGGCGAGAGCGATTCCCTTGTCTCAAAAGAAGACGAGACCATGGAAATTGTGTTTAAAGAGCGTCGCAACAATCAAACTTTTGTGGCCTCTCAACCCAACCAAGATGAACCAAAAGAAAAACCCAAAAAAGAAGTTCAGTTTAAATCCAGCCAAACCCAAAGAACAGAGCTTGAGACCTTCAAGCGACCAATTAACAAGAAAGACTTTGTCACCAATGTTCTTCTTGAAAGTGGAGGCCAAGGCAGTGAAGAAAAAAACGACCTTAGTAACGAACAAGATCTAAAGACTCTACCCGATGGGGATTACTACAGCCAAGACGACCGAAAACCTTTGCAGCTACCCGGCTATGGCAGTCGAGACACTCGCCCTACTGTTCCCAACTACATTCAGGAGACTCTCCCCCCCGGGGTTCGTTTAGGTAATATTACATCACTGAATACAGATCAACATCGCTACTACAGTTTTAATAATCGCTTGCTCTCGCGCTTTGTTCCTCTTTGGGGTCGACAAGTGCGCCAAGCTCTTTATCAGTGGCTCAATGAAAACAATAGCCCAGGAATCAGTAAAGTTTGGGTGACCAATGTTGAAATTATCATGGACGCCAGTGGTGAAATCATAGATGTCCAACCCTTTCGCCTTTCGGGGTTGTGGCCCATTGACCAGGCCTCTATCGACTCTTTCAAAAAAGTTCGACAGGTTCCCAACCCGCCCAAAGAACTGGTAGATGAAAATGGATATATACATTTGCAATTTCAAACTGAAGTCTACTGGGTTCCACAACCTGGCGTCCGCTATCATGGCGGAGGTCCAGGTCAGTGAAAAATGTCCCATTAATTTTGACTCTCGCTTAGGTCGACTAGTTTATTAAACAATTTTGGCCTCCTTGTATTGTTTGTTAAAATAAAGCATGCGTTCAATTTATATTTTTGTTCTTTTTTTGTTGGGTCCGGTCAGTCTTCAAGCGGGATATTACGAGCTTGGCTTTTCGGGCAATTATAGAAAGCTTTATTTGCCCTCTGATACGACTCGCGAATCCTTTGATGCCACTGTGGCCTACACCGCCTCGGTTGCCTATTATTTTGCAGAGATGGCGGCACTCGAGTTGAATTACACCAATGGACAGTCCGAGCGCTTTATACCAAGTCCAAATACTGATTCTCGCACCCTTTATGATTTTACGTTGGTCGGTCTTGATCTCATCTTTAGCTTTGCCAAACGAAACGAGCCCTTTGTTCCATACATCAAAGCGGGTATGGCTTACTTTGCTAACAAAGATATCACCTATGAATTTGTCGATAACGTCAACCCCCTTAACAGTCGCACCGCTCAGGTCAACCTTGGCTCAGCCGTTGTCCCCAGCTTAGGCTTTGGGATGCGCTTTCGTTTGACTGAGACATTGGCATTAAAGCTCGGTCTCGAGGCTTGGACCAGTGACTCCATCGAGCGCGACCCTCGATGGGATATGGCAGGACGTGCGGGAATATCGTGGTTCTTATAAAAAAATGCCTTTTTGTAATTGTCATTCTATCGACACTCACATCTTGTCAGTTGGCATATTTAGCCGAAAGCTCCTATTACCAAGCAGAACTCTTGAGGAAGCGAGTGCCCTTAAAGTACGCTTTAAAACACTATAATTTGAGCCCTCAACAACGAGAGCGCATTGAATTGACCATTGAGTTGCGCGAATTTATGGAAAACAAATTGAAGCTCAATACAGATTCCAACTTCTCTCGCTATGTGGAGTTGGACCAACCCTATGTCACTTATGTGGTCAGCGCTGCCCAAAAAAATGCACTCAAACAACATCTTTGGCATTTTCCGATCATTGGCGCTGTCCCTTACAAGGGTTACTTTAAAAAAGAGAAAGCTGTTCAAGAAGTGCAAAAGCTAAAGGACCAAGATCTGGATACCAATTTGCGTGGTGTCACAGCCTACAGCACCTTGGGATGGTTTGAAGACCCGCTGCTCTCCTCGATGCTCAATATGAAAGAACACCAATTTATAAGCACTCTGATTCATGAAACAGTTCATGGGAATCTTTATATCAAAGGACACTCGAAATTTAACGAGCGAGTGGCTAGCTTTCTTGGACGCCTTGGTGCCGAAACCTATTACCAAAATAAAAATCAGATTCACAAATTTAAAGAGATTTTAGAAAAAGAATCTCACGACGAATTAATCTTCTCTCAATTTATAAGTGCTGAAATCAAAGAACTTAAAAAATGGTATAAGGATCAACAAAGCAACCCCAATCTCTTAGACTTACGTCTACGGCGTTTTCAATCTATCACTCAAAAGTTTAAAGACACAATCGCTCCGCAACTTAAAACAGAAAACTACAAAGGCTTTGCTCAAAAGGAGCTCAACAATGCTTCTCTTCTGCTAATGGGCCTGTATTTAAGTGATTTTTCGGAATTTGAAACTGTGGCGAATTATCACCAACGAGATTTCCAGAAAGTCTTCACGGAGTTGAAAAGCATAGAAGGGCAAGAAAACCCCGAAAAGGCTTTGAGTCAGCTTGTGACAAAACTCACCAAGTGAGGACCATTTTTTCCTGAAGCTTGATCAGACCGTGTCGATAATTGGCCTTAGCGGTATCATAAGGACAATCTAATTCATCAGCTACTTCTTGAAAGCTCAAGTCAGAGAAGACTCTCAACTTCAAAGCCTCTTTTTGTTTAGTCGGTAGATCTTCGATCAGTTCAGTTGCCTGCTGCAGAAGTTGCTTGTCGATAAGACTCTCCTCACACTCATCGTCTACTTCAATTTGTACCTTGTTGATTGAGACAGTTGGTTTTCGCGATCTAAGGCTGTTTTTGGCCGTGTTGATGGTGATTCTATATAACCAGCTCTTAAATACCGATCGAAATTGAAAGCTGGCTAACTTTTCGAAGGCCTTTAGTAGGCTTTCTTGTACAATATCTTCGGCAAGAAAAATATCGTGTACGTAGCGCATACTAAGATGTAGTAATGAATTTTGATAACGAGTTACCAAAACACCGAAGGCCGTAATATTCCCCTCTCGTGTTTGGCGAACCAAATCAAAATCCGACAATGCCTCTTGAACCATAGATCCCCCCCTTGGTTGCTTTGAGCCTATTGCAAATTTTTTAGAATGAATTGGATTTGTACGAGGTTGCTGACCCCATATGTTCTTCTCCCCAAAAGAACATGACTGGTTGTAGTCAGGATATCGCCCATTGTCGAATTGCTAATTTTTATGGTTTCTATAATAAGAAGAGTGGGTACATTAAAAAAATCGTTTATAAACAAGCACTTAAGCTATCAGATTGACTACTTTTATATAATAATTATTTATAATACATGCGTTGGCAGACCCGCAACTTCTGGACTCAACTAGGGCTTGGCCTTTATAGGATGGTCACTCGGTTGCGTCCCGAGTTCTTAGAAGCATAGAGGGCCGAATCAGCTTTGGCGAATAGCTCATCAAAAGATGACATCTTTTCTTCTTGCGTGGCAATACCAATTGAAACCGTTACGGGCAAGGTCTGCCCATCGTGAATAAATTCATGTTTATCAATAGTGGCGCGTATGCGTTCGCCAATCTCCTCTGCTTGTTGAATGTTAGAGCCAAAGAGGAGAATCACAAACTCTTCGCCACCAAAACGTGCAAAGAAATCATCATTTCGAATCAATTTAGATTGAATAATCTGAGCCGTTTCCTGCAACACATGATCACCGGCCTGGTGACTATAATTGTCGTTCACAATTTTGAAATGGTCCAAATCAAACACGAGCAGGCTTAAGGGAACCTCTAATAATTTAGCTCGCTTAAAAAACTCGGGGCCCTTTTGCAAAAGAGCTCCCTTATTCCAAATGTCGGTCAAAGAATCTTTTTCACTTTTTGTTTGAAGATTTTGGTGCGCAGCCGCCTCAATACTTCCTTCTTCCAAATACTTAAACAACACATTTCCAATTTTAACCTGATCACTGTTATTTAATTTTTTTGGGACAAAGGGGGGTATCGCAATGCCATTAATAACCGTTTTATTGGTCGAATCCAAATCGATAATAGCCACTTCACCAAAAGAAACAGTCAATTTGGCATGACTCTTCGAAACACTGCGATCATCAATAAAAATACTGGAGGTCATCGAGCGCCCAATAATAATATCCGAATTGTCGATGGTCCATTGACGACTAACATAGCCGGCCGGTCCCATAAGGAGAACTAAGCTCGGTGGAACGCGCTCGACCTGTTTCATTCTTTGCGAGAAAGTCTCACCCTTTATGATCGAAGTTTTTTCTTCGGTGTTGGTCTCAAAATCGTCAAAGAACTCTTCAAGTTTCTTACTGTCACTCATAACATTATGTTAAAGAGTTTTAAAAAGAGACTCAATGGGAGTCGGTCAAAACTCGACGCGTGATGATTTTACCCGACTCGACTCCAGGCTGGTTATAGGCATCAATGTTCATAGCTTCACCGAGAACACCAATAGTCATCATCCAGAGGCCCATAAGGTAGGCCATGGAAGATGCATTTAGCTCCTCTGTCTCTAAACAGAAGGTCCTTAGTCCGGCTTGTTGACAGGCCAACTCTGTGGCAGACGCTTCAGCAGCCAATAGTTTTCCTAAACCCTGCCCCTCTAACAATGAGTTTCCAAGCAAACTCTTGGAAATTGGATAACGACTTTTTTCTGAACTTTTGACGCGAACAAATCCGACAAATTTATTTTCATGCCCCTCAATCACTTGCTGCAAAATGGAGTGTTGGTCAGATGCTCCTCGGCAAGCCACAAAGGTGCTAACTTCCGGTGCTTCGCTGCCAGCAAGAGTTGTTTTTTTACTCAATGATTCGGACCAAAGCTGCTGCAGCC
>JBGSNK010000030.1:0-38102 GCA_041739665.1 Bdellovibrionales bacterium | reverse complement strand
TCGAAAAAGATTATCAGTTTATGTTGGCCAATAATCGCAGCGCTCAAATTGAAAACCAAAGTTCCCAATGGGGTCAAATTGCGGTTCAAGGCCCTCTTGCTATTCAAACTTTGAATCAAGTTTTAGGACAAGAATTCGATGACCTTACCAATTTTCAGTTTTTACCGATAAATTTCAAGGGTGAGCGCTGTTACGTGGCTCGAACTGGCTACACTGGTGAAGACGGGGGCGAGATTTTTGTTCCCACCCATTTGACCCGCGACCTGTGGGAAGAATTTTTGAAAACCCCAGAAGTGGAGCCCATAGGTTTGGGAGCTCGAGACACCCTGCGCACCGAAATGAAGTATCCTCTTTATGGTCAGGATATTGATGATCAGACTTTTCCCCATGAGGCGGGATTGGGATGGGTCGTCAAATTCGATAAGGGAGACTTTTTAGGAGCTCAGCCCATGCGTGCCGCTCGCGATGCTGGCACGACTCGCAAACTTGTTGGTCTTGAACTCTTAACCCCAGGAATTGCACGCCCTGGTTGTGAGGTCTTTTCCATTGACAGTAAACAAGCCGGAGTTGTAACAAGTGGAACATTATCTCCGAGCTTGAATCAAGCTATTGCCATCGCTTATGTTTCGCCAGATTTGGCTGCTATTGGCTCTAAGGTTTTGGTTCAGGTGAGAAATAAAATGATTGAAGCAAAAGTTGTGAAGACCCCTTTTTATAAGAAGGGTTAGGAGTCAAAAATGGCCTACGTACCAGAAGACTATTACTACACAAAAGATCACGAGTGGGCTCAAGTAGACGAAAACGTCGTCACTGTTGGGATTACCGAATATGCTCAACAACAGTTGGGTGAAGTGGTTTATGTGGACCTTCCAGAAGAAGGTCAAAAAGTAACCCAAAACGAAAGCTTTGGTGCCGTTGAAAGTGTTAAAGCGGCCAGCGATTTAATTGCCCCTGTTTCAGGAACAGTCATTGAAGTGAACAACTCTCATTCTGACGACAGCGGTTTGATCAACGACGACCCCATGAACGATGGATGGTTGATTCGCATTGAAATGGATACTGAAAAAGAGTTGGCAGCCCTTATGAAGGCTCCCGATTATAAGAAATTAATTGAAACAAAAAAGTAATACATAGGTTGAATAACTGCCGTGCGCTTGTGGTGGAATTGGCAGACACGCTAGACTTAGGATCTAGTGCCGAAAGGCGTGGGGGTTCGACTCCCTCCAGGCGCACCATTTTTTGAGCCACTATCTGTGGTCATTCCTCCATTCCCCATTTCTCAAAAAATCTATTGATTGGTTCGCTAGCGCTCACATTACAAAAGACCTCTAGTCTTTACTCCTGAGCTCAGAACCGTTCCTTGTGCGCCCCTTGTTGAACAGCTTCATTATGGCTACTTTAATGGTAGGAAACCTTTTGATCTGAAAAAACCAGTTGTCTCTTCTTCGGAACTCACCTATGTCCTTGTCAGGACGGGAGGTTTTTGTGCTTAAACAATACCTATTTCTATTTACTTTTTTTACATTTGGTTTGGTTCAAGCAAGTGGCTCGCATGAGTTGAGTTTAGATTACTTTGCGAACTTAGAAGCTTATAAATATGTTCAGGTAAAAGATGCTGAACGAGTTTTTTCAGATGAACTCTCTCAGGAGGATGTTTATAAATTGCAATATTGGGTCGATGGAGACTGTGAGCCTTATTCTGAATCAGGCGTTTGTGAAAATGTCCTTTATTGTGAGTATGTTGTCGTCGACACCTCGCTCGCAGTAAAAGGGATTTTTCATGCTGAATCTACCGGCATATCTTGCGACAAGGATATAGAAGAGGTCATTGGCGATCCCATACTCATAGATGAGCTATAAGTTCTTATCCATAGAGACAGCTTTTCATTTCGAAGAAAATAGGCACATTGGTGGAAATGATATTTGAGATTCCCCAAAATAAGTAGTCAAAAGGGGAGCGTGTGCCGACTCAATAAAAAAAGCCCAGGGTAGTACCTGGGCTTTCATAAACATAGTTAACGGAATTGCTCCATTATCTATCTGTAGAAGGGTCTTTGTCTTGCCAGACAGTGCCTTTGCACTCAAGCTCTTGCTTAGGCTGACCAAGTAAGAATTCAAAAGTGCGAGTGATTGAAGCCCCTAGTGTACAAAGAACATATTTTCCACCTCTTCCAACTGGCTTTAATCCATATTGGTAAGCTAGAAAACTAACGCCTTCAACACCACAGACAAGAGTTTCGCCGGTCACTTCAACAATAGCCAATCCAGCTTCTGCCAATTCACCAGTAACACTTTCGCTGGCCACTTTATCAGTCGTTCCCCAGTAGCTGCATAATTCCTGTTCAACCATCTTAGCGGCTAAACCTGTGCTCTTTGCCGAAGCGCTTGTTGCTACAAAGATCAATAAAAGTGATCCTAATATTGTTTTCATATTCTACTCCTTATGTTGTGGGTGTCATACCCTGTTTGCTAAATCCCCAAAATGACAGCCAAAAATCTCTTAAAATGATTTGGTAAAAAAATTTTTTGGATAAATTCGGCTTTCAACGCGGGACGATAAGTTGCGTGAATAAAGAAGCCAATATAATTTTTTTTTATTGTAGTGTTTTTAGGTCTCGACTTGATGTGGCTATAGAAAATATTCATTCATTCCAAGCTTAAGGTGATTTTGCCGTCTATAAGGATTACAGGTCTGAAGATTGTACAATCAATACTCTCTCATCTCGAGTAAAACCTACATTAGTAGGCATGGTAGTTGCTCTGTGAACAACCACAATCGAGAGGTGTTTGATGAGATTAGCTTTAGTTCTTTTTGCTATTTGTATCAGTTTTAAAGTCGATGCCAATCCAAATTTGATCGGTACATGGTGTGAGACTCAGGACTTTACCAAAGTTTTGATTATTGAAGAGACCATGGACGTTGAGATTTTCTATTTTGGAAATCAAGAGCATGTCATCCATGGTCGTATGCAAGGTTACATCAGCCTTGGTGCCAGTCACCAGTTTCTTTCCGTTCAAGGAGTTGAGCATGAGCTCTACGATTTGCGAGTTTCTGGTCACATGAAAAATCGCCTGACTCTTGAATATATGGAAGGCGATACGGAACGTTATAAGAAGTGCAAAGTAGTCCGAGTCTCGCCAAATTAAGAAAAAGATTTCAAGTGCCCATAGACTTCATAAAAGGCATTTTTTATGAGGAACTTTTTATTTGGAGTGGTGCTTTTTGATTTTTTGAAGGCATCTGTCCCTGAACGGATATATAGGGTGCTTGACCAGTTAGGTAATCATTTAAATCTCGCATTGTATTTTTAGGGATATAAGGGAGTAAATCTTGTTTCACTTTTTTAAATTCGGTGAGGGCCGTGAGGATTTCCTGATCCCATTTTTTAATTAGTTGACGAGTGTTGCCCACCTCCAGTGTTCCTGGGCAATTTTTAAGATCACAATTCATCAATAAATAATGCTCTCGAGTGAAGATACGATAATCGTCGGTGACCTCTTCACCAGGTGCGATATCTCGAATGGCAATCTCAAAACCGTAGCCAGTGGTGAGCGTGTTGGCAAAGCAACAGTGATTCATATATTTTCCAAAATCCCAACTAATGACTCGAGATCCGTCTGGGCCATCATAAGAGTAACGTTCGACAAGAGAGGAAAGTTGTGGAGAGACAACTTGTTCGGGACCTATTACAATATCTAGCTCATCGAGAACAAAGGTCACCGTTCCTTTTGGGATTTCTTGAGTGGCAAAAAGGCCATAGCCTTTTTCATCACTAATCCATTGAATACGTAAGCTGGGTAAAATCACGAGGTCCCCAAATAAAAGAGGTTGTTAAAAAAACGGCCCATTGAGCTTTCCCTAATATCTCCCAAAAAGGAGTCAAAAGAGAATCAAAAAATGATAGGTCGCACGCTTATTTAGAAAAGTTGAAGGAGCGAGTCATAGGTCGATGATCCTGAAAAGAAACTAAAAAATAAAACATTTCAATTGTTTGCAATAAATAAAGATTTGATTCAGGGAGTTGAGTCGGAAAAAAAGCAGAAAAAAAAAGAAGGCTTCCTGTCCTGACCGAGTCTTACCACAGCCCTCTTGGCGGCAAACATGCAGCACTGGGGCCCCAATCAGGCAAGCATTGCCTCTTGCCCTTGTATTGTCTATAACTTCTCTTTCCGTAGAGGCTAAAATGAAAAAAACTATCATGTTATTGGGGTCTGGTGAGTTAGGTAAGGAGTTTGCTATCGCGGCTCAGAGATTGGGACAGCGTGTGATTGCGGTGGATCGTTACCCCAACGCACCAGCCATGGCGGTCGCCCATGCCCACGAGGTGATTGATATGCTCGACGGTCTCGAGCTTAAACGTATCGTCGACATTCATAAGCCAGATATCATTGTTCCCGAAATCGAAGCAATTCGCACAGAAGCACTGCAAGACTTTGAAGACAATGGGATTTTTGTGGTGCCGACAGCCCGAGCTGCTCATTTAACCATGAATCGCGATGCCATTCGAGATCTAGTAGCCAACGAATTGAACATTCGAACGGCACGTTTTAATTATGCAAGCGACTTGCCCACCATGGCCCAAGCCTGTGAGGAGATTGGCTTTCCCTGTGTGGTCAAGCCTGTGATGTCTTCTTCTGGCAAAGGGCAAACCATCGTCAACTCTAATCGTGAAGTGGGTCTGGCTTGGGAGCGTGCTTGTGAAGGCATGCGAGGCGATAAGGTGCGTGTCATTATCGAAGAATTTATTAAGTTTGAATTAGAAATCACCTTGCTGACTGTGAAACAAAAAGAGGGCCCCACCATCTTTGTCGACCCCATCGGGCATAGACAAGAGGGTGGGGATTACCGCGAGTCTTGGATGCCCGCGAGCGTCCGTCCTCCGCTTTTTGAAGAGGCTAAGAAAATAGCCCGCAAGGTGACGGATCATTTAGGTGGAGCCGGGATATTTGGTGTTGAGTTTTTCATCACCAAGGACGAAGTTGTTTTTTCCGAACTCTCGCCGCGCCCTCACGATACTGGGTTGGTGACGTTGGTGTCCCAATCCTTGTCAGAGTTTGAGCTGCACCTTAGAGCTATTTTAGGGCTGCCCATAGGAGAGATCGAGTACAAAGGTGGAGCTGCCTCGGCCGTGATTTTGGCAGACAAAGAGTCCCAAGACTTTGAGTTCACGGGTCTTGAAAAAGCCCTTCAACTACCAGGAGTGGAATTGCGTCTCTTTGGTAAGCCAAGCACCCATGCAGGTCGACGGATGGGAGTGGCTCTTGCCACAGATAGTCATGTGATCAAGGCCCGTGGACGGGCGAAAAAGGCGGCAGATCTAATCAAGATCCAATATTCTAGTTCATAAGCTTTTGAAGGGAGACAACATGGACTTCTACTTCTCTTTAAGCCTGGGGTCTGATAACGTGACTTTTATTTCAATTTTGAGTGAGGGGGAGATATGAAAAAATGGGAACTCATTACACTTCTAATAGTTTTAGCGGCTTGTTCTGATTTTCAGGGGGCGAAGGCACCCGTCGAAGACTTCGGCTACCAAGGACCTAAATCTTTATGTCTCCTAGATGCCGTTGAAGAAAAACCCTCCAAGGATTTAATTCAAGAATTTGGACTTCGCGAGAAACTTGCCGGCGAAGGCCTTGTGGGTTGGATTCACGGCTCCATCCACGATGAATCTTTGTATGTTTTCACTTGGCGCCGTCCCGATAATTTCTTTGAAAATATCCAATTTCCAATGTCTTCCTTTGATGAAAAGGTCTTAGAAGATCTAAAACAACTTAAGCGCCATGATCGTGTTCGTATTTTTGGTGAGTTTATGGCGCCCAATGCCCCGCTGACCCACTTGCAGGTGCGAGCTGTCGAAATGGTGGAGCCCTATGTGGGCCCCGAGATTCCCAATGGGGAAATGAAGGATTATGGTGCTTTACCTAAAGAGATCTTAGAAGGTCGTGAAGTGATCACAAAGGTTCACGTCTCGGCTGAGGGCGGAGCGGTTCTGGTGATTGAATACAAAGACCAAATGATTCCTGTTTTTAATCCCAATCCAGTGTTAGCTCGTGGTCTTTATCGCAACGACAAAATCTTCTTGAAGTACAGCGTTCGCAAGACGCCTAATCGTCCCACCCATTTAGAAGTGGACGTGACTCGTAGCAATCCAATTGAGGTAATCAGTCAGATTGCTTGTCGTCATGACCAAATTGTCGAGCTCGAAGGTCATTTGGTGATGTTTCCTAAAAGTCCTCAAATTGTACTCAATGTGTTTGCTCTTCGCACCCAAGACTTTGAGGGCGTGAAACAAAACTACACCTTCCTTGTGCCGGATATGCATACGGAATCAGGAATGGAAGATTTTTTTGCTATGAATGAAATGTTGCAAAAATCTTGGGATGATATGATTGAATTTGCCGTTGATGATCGCAATAAATTCTTAAACAAAATGATCAGCGTACGAGTGCGTGGACGTCACAATGTGATCAGTCCGGCTCAAGCCAATCCACAAATTATTATAGACGAAATAATTGTGAAAAAGGGCAATGTGTCTTGGAGCGCCCAGAGCGGCCAAGGTCAGCATTAATTTTAAGTCATCTTGATTTGCATAAAGGGGTTGTAATGGCGCGTGGGGCATTGTTATTTTTAGGATTCGTTTTCATCTTCTTGTTTCAGCCAGATGAGGCCCAGGCCGAGCCATGGTTGGCCAATCGTTTCGCGCAAAACTGTGCCTCCTGCCACGCTCCTGGGCGCCTCAATCGCAAGCCATCCAAAAGACGTTGCACCCTTTCTTGTCAGGGTTGTCATGTCAATCCTAATGGTGGTGGCCTTCGTAATGCTTATGGAAAGTGGAACTCTGAACGTTGGGTTCGATCTTTTTATACCGACCTGGCTTGGAACCAAAAATCGACAGCTCCATTAGATAAACAACACTATGTTAAAAAAGACCTCCCTCCTAAAACCAAAATGAAGTTTGCCAAGTTTGGGGCTCCTCTTGTTGGCTTCAAGGGTGTTGTGAAAGATGAAAAAGCTTATTTTGAGTCATCTAACTATGTGGCGGCTAAAGATCTTGTGGATGAGTTGAGTCGCATGACTCGCGACGATCCCTACCGCGTGGAGAGACGCAATCCCATTTCCGCGGGTGGTGATTTTCGACTTTTTTATGTTCAGCAAGATGCAGGGGTCAATACTCCTCAAAAACTAAAAGAAGGGACTCTTTATCCCATGGTTTTTGATTTTGGTGTTCGTATTCGGCCGATTAGAGAAAACCTCTCGCTTGTCTATGAAGGGCGAGCTTTGAATTCAAATGTGGCCAATCCTGGCTCTGTAGATGCCTTGTTTGCAGGACAAGCCATGACCCGTTCAGCATACGTCCTGGTGGATGATTTATGGTACAATAGTTATGTACAATACGGTTTTTATCGACCCATGTTTGGTATTTTCAATCCCAATCACACAGCCTTGATGAACCAATACACAAACTTAGATCAATACACGCGAATCAAAAGTTTTGGAATGGGAGCCGCTCCCAATGTGCCCTTTGGAATTGTGAATGTTATGCTGCCAACTGAGGGAGTGACTTCTGGTCTCGCCAGTGAGGGCGGGTACAATGCCACTTTAGGTCTACGTTTTGTGCGTTATGGTGCCCACTTGGTGGGAACAATATGGTCGTCGGAAGAGAGTCAAGGTACAAACCCTCTCCAGCGCGATATGTGGAACATCAATGCCGGTGGAGTTTTAGGACGTTTTATTATCAATGGTGAAATGACTTCTATTGAGAAAACTAAATTTTCTCTTGATCAGATCATGATTTTTGGTGGTGATGTTCGCTACCGGTTTTGGCGAGAGATGTATGCTCAAGCTGGGTTTACCCAGTCTAATGGCGCCATTGCCCTTAACAATGTGACAAGTGGAACGGGTATCAGTCCAGGGTCGGGTCAAGAAATGGCTTTTGGAGTTCGCTCCATGTTGCTCAGTGGTTTGCAACTTGAGGCCCTTTGGACCAATCAGATTATAAAAGAAACGGGCTTTGCCGATCGCAATATAGACACCATGCAATTGCAGATGCACGCTTACTTCTAATTAAGAAGACAACACTGTAGGGCGAGAGGCCCAAGTCGACTCTCGCTTCACACCAAATCCCTTTTTCTTTTCGACAAAAAAGCCTTGGCTTTTCAGAGCACGGGTTAAATTGCCAGTCGCCGCATAGGTCGATAAAAAACAAAGATCTGGGTCTGCGTAATTTTTTAAAAACATATTGAGCTTCCCCTCTTCCCACAGATCCTTGTCGCTTTGTCCGCTGAAGGCATCGTAAAGCAAGGCGTGAAATTTATTTGGGGGAGCTGAGTGGTGGGGGAGCTCACCATTAAGAGTCCAAAGGCCAGTGAGCCATTTCTCTTGGGCAAAACTCTTTAATATTGGGGGGCTCATTTGAAAGTGTTCTGCTATTTGAGAAAGGATAATATCATAGGTGGCAGTCAAAGCATGGGTTTGCTCTTGCAACCATAAAACAAGAGACTGATTTAAAAAATCCTCTTTCTCGTAGGAAGCTAAAGAAAAGTGTTTTTTATCCGCAGAGGCTAAAAGAGCCAAGGCGATCAATTCGTTATAAGCCAGCCCAAGCCCCATAGATAAAATGTGTGGTTCTTGACAGTGTTTGAGGGCGGCGCTGATGGTGGGTTTATAAATATAAAGACTTTCTGAAAGAGCGCCGTGCAGAGAATGCATTTTCTCTCCCCCTCTCAGGCTCATCGTGGGGGAGCCGTCTTGAGTCGTGTAAATATTATATTCTGTGGAGGCAAAGTGATTGCTCATAGGTGTTTTATTGGTTAAGTCATCTTTATGTTATGCGCAAGCGAGAAGAGCCAGGGTAAACCCTTTTATCCCATATCTGATTTTTACAAAGAAAAATTTGGTGAGAAGGTATTCAAGATACCCGTCGCTCTTGCGGGCCGTTGTCCCAACATGAAAGATGGCTCGGGTTTAAAGACCTGCATCTTCTGTGATGAGTGGGGTTCTTTTGCTTATCCCCAAAACCAAAAAAATTCTTTGACTGAGCAAATTGAAACTCACCAAAAAGTAGTGCGCGAACGTTACAACACCAATAAGTTCTTTGTTTATTTTCAAGCTTACACAACCACTTACACCCAGGCCAAAGCGGTACGCGATGCCTTTACCAGCGCTTTGACGTTTGAGGACGTTGTGGGAATCGTGATTGGCACCCGTCCCGATTGTTTATCGCCCGTGTTGTTAGAGACCTTCAATTGGGTGGCCGAGCAAAGTTTTATGGCGGTAGAACTTGGTGTGCAAAGTTTTGATGAAAAACAACTGCAGTGGATGCGTCGAGGCCACACGGCACAAAAATCCATTGAAGCCATTCAAAGACTTAAACGTGAGTGTCCCAAAGTGAATGTGGGTATTCATTTGATTTTTGGCTGGCCCGATGAATCTGAAGCGGATGTGATCCGCGCTGCTGAGCTTTGCAACCAGCTGGGTGTGGACAATGTCAAACTCCACAATCTCCATGTCTTAAAAAACACCGATCTCGAAAAAAATTTCCATGCCGGTGAGTTCACGCCACTTGAGATCGACGACTACTCACAGCTGGTCGCTATTTTCTTGGCGCACCTATCTCCTAATATTGCCATCCACCGACTGGCTGCGACCGCTTCGCGCTGGGAAGAGTTGGTCAGCCCTGCGTGGACCCGTCATAAAATGAAGAGCTTTCAACACGTCGTGGATTATATGAATCAAAACCAAGTGACCCAAGGAATGAACTTTGTCAGCCCCTTTTAAAAAATATCTCGCAGAGTGTGAACAGATTGTAGAAATCTGCCGTCGTTTGTATGCGCGCAATATGTTGGCCGCAGCTGACGGCAACATCAGTTGTCGAGTGGAAGATGGCGTGCTGATTACCCCATCAGGTGTGAGCAAAGGATTTATCACTGCCAAAGATATTTGCCTGGTCAGTCTCGACAATCAAATTCTTTTTGGTCAGCCTTCAAGTGAGCGCTTGATGCACTTGCAGGTTTTCAATTCTTGTCCTGAAGCTCAGGCAGTTGTTCATGCCCATCCGCCACATGCTATCGCGTGGAGTGTTTCCTATCCAGATATGAAAGAGTTACCCGCTCAATGTTTGTCAGAAGTGATTTTGGCAACGGGCCGCATTCCTTTTGTGCCCTACGCTAGGCCTGGGGGCTCGCAAATGGGAGACGTATTGAAAGACTACTTACCCGCACACAAAGTGATGATCCTCAGTCGACACGGGGGCCTCAGCTGGGGTGACAGTCTGACAGAAGCATGGATGGGAATGGAGCGCCTCGAGCATAGTGCTCAAATTTTATATAATGCTCAGACCTTAGGTGGGCTCACCGAATTGGACGCGCAAGAGGTGAAAGCTCTTTACGAAATGCGCAAACTGATAGGCAACAGAAACTTATGAACCAACTCAATGCTCTTTCCTTAAAAGTCGATCGAGATAATCAATTGTCCATATTGGACCAGCAGATGTTGCCCGATCAAGAAAACTGGATCCTTGTGGAAAACCCGGATCATATGGTTCAGATCATTCAAGACCTTAAAGTTCGAGGAGCGCCACTTATTGGTGTGGCTGCAAGTTTGTCTCTGGCACTTTGGGCGGTGAAAACCAAACCAAGCTTGGATCAGTACTTAAATGTGTCCAAAAAGTTAAGGGACTCCAGACCCACGGCTGTCAACTTGATGAACGCCTTAGATCGCATGAACCAAATAGCTACATCTTCACAAATGAACTTTGATAAAATCGAGCAGTTAGGCGAAGAGCTCTTTCAAGAGGATGTTCAACTTTGTTTGGAGATGGCCCGCGCCGGTGCCGAGCTTGTCGAAGATGGTGACAATATTCTCACCCATTGCAACACCGGCGGCTTGGCCACAGTGGGTGTGGGTACGGCTCTTGGAGTGATCACAGAAGCTCATCGTCAGAAAAAAAAGATTCACGTGTTTGTAGACGAGACACGTCCCCTTTTGCAGGGCGGGCGTCTCACCACTTGGGAACTTGAAAAAGCCGGTGTGCCCTATACTCTTATTTGCGACAATATGAGCGGAAGTTTGATGGCCCAAGGAAAAATCGACAAAGTCTTTTTGGGTGCCGACCGCATCGCCACCAATGGGGACTTTGCCAATAAAATTGGAACTTACAATTTGGCCGTTCTCTGTCAGTACCACAAAGTTCCCTTTTATACGGTGGCCCCAAAAACAACGGTTGATTTTAATTGTCCCAGTGGATCGCAAATCCCCGTGGAACAAAGAAAAGCAGCAGAAGTCCAAGGTGTGGCCGGCTCTTTTGGTGAGATTCGCTGGGCTCCTGCAAGTGCCAAGGTCTACAATCCCGCCTTTGATGTGACTCCTATCGAATTGCTCACCGGCCTTGTTGTAGATGGTCACTTTATCAGCCGAGAAAAAGCACAGAAGGGAAAACTCTTAGAGCTCTTTTAAAATTTGAGGTTTTTATGATTAGCACAAGCAATGTCAGCCTTTCTTATGGCGGCAAAAAATTATTTGAAGATGTGAGTGTTAAGTTCACGCCTGGTAACTGTTATGGCTTGATAGGTGCTAATGGCGCGGGGAAGACCACCTTTCTCAAAATCTTATCTAAAGAAATTGAACCCAATACCGGCGAAGTGATTCTTCCTGCTCAAGCACGTTTGTCTGTTTTAAAACAGAACCAAAATGCCTTTGATGACTTTAGCGTTTTACAAACCGTAATTATGGGCAATCAGCGCCTTTACAAAATCATGCGTGAAAAAGAAGAGATCTATGCCAAGCCCGACTTTTCTGATGCCGACGGCATTCGCGCCTCTGAACTCGAGGGAGAGTTTGCCGACCTCAATGGTTGGGAGGCAGAGTCCGAAGCCAGTACCATGTTGGCTGAACTGGGTTTACCCAATGAGATGCACGAAAAGCAAATGCGCGAGCTCGATTCTGGCGATAAGGTCAAAGTCCTCTTGGCCCAAGCTCTATTTGGTCAACCCGATGTTCTGCTTCTCGATGAGCCGACCAACAATTTGGACATTCGTGCCATTCAGTGGTTGCAAAACTTTTTGCTCAATTTCAAAAATACAGTGATCGTGGTCTCCCATGATCGACATTTTCTCAATACCGTCTGCACCCACATGGCCGACATCGATTTCAACAAGCTCACCATTTACACAGGAAATTACGAGTTCTGGCGTCAGTCTACTGAACTCAACCAAAGATTGCGGGCTGATCAAAATAAAAAGAGTGCAGAGAAGGCAGAGGAGCTTAAAAGCTTTATCGCACGCTTTAGTGCCAATGCCTCAAAATCTCGCCAAGCTTCATCCAGACAAAAGCAATTAGAGAAACTGGATTTATCCGAAATGCCAGTGTCCACACGTAGAAGTCCCTTTGTGGGATTCAATCCGGATCGCGAATTGGGTAAAGACTTATTAACCGTCGAGAGTTTAAGTAAGACAGTCAATGGTGAAAAGGTCCTGGATAAGGTCAGCTTCACTCTCCACCAACACGACAAGGTGGCCTTCCTTGCTAAAAACGATGTGGCCATCACCACTTTATTTGAAATTCTTAACGGAGAAATAGAGCCAGATTCGGGCACCTACACTTGGGGCATTACAACTTCTCTCAGTTATTTTCCTAAAGACAACTCTCACTATTTTAAAGACTCAACGGCTGAAACCTTAGTGGATTGGCTGCGTGATTTTTCAAAAGAAAAAGACGAGTCCTTTATCCGTGGCTTCTTAGGCAAAATGCTCTTTAGTGGCGACGAGGCCATGAAAAAGCCCACTGTCCTATCGGGTGGTGAAAAGGTGCGCTGCCTGTTTTCAAAAATGATGTTAAGTGGCGCCAACGTGTTGATCCTCGATGGCCCAACTGCTCACTTGGATTTGGAAAGTATTTCGGCAGTGAATGAGGGTGTCAAACGCTTTAGCGGAAGTGTGTTATTCACATCCCAAGACTACGAGTTCATCCAAACAGTAGCAAATCGAATTATCGAAATCGATGTTCAGGTCAAGAACGACCAAGCCGTCACCTATGAAGAATACCTAAAATAGGTACCTGCTTCTTTTTGCAGAAGCGCTGCATTAGAATTCTACCGAATACCGCAGGCCGTTCACGGTAGACTGTATACGGTCATGTGAAAGTGCGGCCACAACAGATGTCGAATCCGTGTTTCGTTGAGAAAATAAATTTTGCCTTATGTCTAAAAGTAATGCCCTGCTTCTGCAAAAGGAAGCAGGTACCTTTTAGTAGTTGGTGAGGGGGATGCAGCTGCAGAACAGGTTGCGATCGCCATAGGCGTGGTCGATGCGATTGACCGACGGCCAAAACTTGCGCGTCTCCATTCCAGACAACGGATAGAAAGCCACCTCTTTGCTATAAGGATGATTCCAGTCTTCCATCAAGTTGTTCACCGTGTGGGGGGCTTGTACCAAAGGGTTGTCCTCAAGGGGCCATTTGCCGCTTGCCACCTGTTTGATCTCTTCGCGAATGGCAATCATCGCTTCGCAAAAACGATCGAGCTCGGCTAAGCCTTCGCTCTCGGTGGGTTCGATCATCATGGTGTTGATCACCGGCCACGACATGGTAGGGGCGTGAAAGCCATAATCCATCAAGCGCTTAGCTATGTCGTCTACAGTAATGCCTGTTTCTTCTTTAATGGGACGAAGATCGATAATGCACTCGTGAGCGATGCGACCCAAAGAACCCGTGTACAAAATGGGATAGTGATCCTTGAGGCGAGTTGCGATGTAGTTGGCATTGAGTATAGCCACTTCAGTTGCTCTTTTAAGTCCCGCACTTCCCATCATGGATATAAAGGCCCATGGGATGGGGAGGATGAGTGCTGAACCCCAGGGAGCCGCGCTGATATTTGGTGCGCCCGTTTCGGGGCCGGCCATGGGATTTAAATTATGGCTCGGCATAAAGGGCTTTAAGTGTTCGGCCACACCGATGGGGCCCACTCCAGGACCGCCACCACCGTGGGGAATGCAAAAAGTTTTATGCAAATTGAGATGACTGACGTCGGGACCAAACTGGCCTGGCTGACAAAGACCCACCATCGCGTTGAGGTTGGCGCCATCCATATAGACCTGTCCTCCGCAGTCGTGAACAATTTCACAAATCTTGCGGATTTCAGCTTCGAAGACTCCGTGAGTGGAGGGGTAAGTGATCATCAAGGCAGACAGAGTGTTTTTATGGGCCATGGCCTTATCTTTAAGATCCACTAGGTCTATGTTCCCCTTCTCGTCACATTGGACAATCACGACTTTCATACCGGCCATAACGGCGCTTGCGGGATTGGTTCCATGGGCGGAACTTGGGATCAAGCAAACATTGCGCTCGTGGTGGCCGCGACTCTCGTGATACTTTTTAATGGAGAGAAGACCAGCATACTCACCTTGGGAACCCGCATTGGGTTGCAGAGAAATATCGGCAAAGCCCGTGATCTCGATCAACTGCTGGCGCAACTCCTGAATCATAGCAAGAGTCCCTTGCGCCTGATCCATAGGTATAAATGGATGGAGCTTGGCAAATTCGGGCCAAGTGATGGGCATCAACTCAGTGGCCGCATTGAGCTTCATGGTGCATGAACCAAGTGGGATCATGGCATCGGCTAAGGTGAGGTCTTTTTTCTCGAGGTGGTTGATATATCTCATCAACTCGGTTTCCGACTGGTACTTGTGGAAAACGGGGTGAGTGAGGAAGTCACTGGTTCGCATTTGCTCAGTGGTGAGTGTTTCAGAAGGTAGGTTGGCCAACTTAATGTCTTGACCTTTGATCTTAGCAAAGACATTTAAAACTCTTTGAAGGTTTTCAGTGGAGGTGGTTTCATCCACAGAAAGTCCGACCCAGCCCTCTTCAAAAAAGTTAAAATTCATGTGTTGTTGAGCTGACTCTGTTTGCAATAGATTTTTTTGTGCGCTCGTGACCTTAATAAAAACCGAGTCAAAGAACTCGGTGCTCAACAATTCAAAGTCAGCTTGCTGTAAGCTTGTAGCAAGTTTTAAAGCTTTGCTATGGATTTCTTTAGCAATGACTTTTAAACCCTCGGGTCCGTGGTAAACGGCGTACATACCAGACATGACAGCAAGTAATACTTGGGCGGTGCATATGTTGCTTGTCGCCTTCTCGCGACGAATATGCTGTTCGCGAGTTTGTAAAGCCAAGCGATAGGCAGCTCTGTCTTTAGTGTCCTTGGAAACGCCAACAATACGACCTGGGATCAGACGCTTGTGTTGGTCTTTGGTAGCCAAATAAGCGGCGTGGGGACCACCGAATCCCATGGGAATACCAAAGCGTTGGGTGGTTCCAACCACAATGTCAGCACCCATCTCCCCCGGCGGCTTAAGAAGACAAAGGGCCATGAGATCGGCCACTACAATGTTTAAAGCTTTGGACTGAGAAACCTTTTCAATGTTCTCGTGAACTTTCGCAATGGAGCCCCGTCCATTTGGGTACTGGGTGATGACGCAAAGATAGTCATCCAAATTGTCGGGTAGAGTAGAATCCACCTCCACCTTTAAACCCACGGGCTCACAGCGGGTCTGCAAAACAGCTAAACTTTGGGAAAAGAGAGGAGAGAGGACAAAAACGCGATCCTTTTTTTGTTTAGAGATTTGAAAAGCCATGGTGACGGCTTCGGCCAGTGCTGTTCCCTCGTCTAAAAGAGAGGCATTGGCAATTTCCATGGCCGTAATTTCTTGCACCATAGTTTGAAAATTAATAAGGGCTTCGAGGCGGCCTTGTGAGATTTCAGGTTGGTAGGGTGTGTAAGCGGTATACCAACCTGGGTTCTCTAAGATACAGCGCTGGATAACAGAGGGGGTGTGGGTATCGTAGTAGCCCATACCGATATAAGACTTAAAAATTTTATTTTGTGAGGCGAATCTCTTAGCCTTTTCAAGGACTTCGGCCTCAGTCAAGGGGGATGCTAAATCCAAATCTTTCTTTTGTCGAATATCGTCGGGAATGGTTTCGTAAATCAGGTCTTCAAGACTTTTGACATTGAGGAGAGCTAGCATCTTGGCTTGATCGGCAGGGCTGGGGCCAATATGACGACGTTGAAAACTGAGAGACTCAGAAGAGTTCATGGTAGGATCCTCCCGATAGGACTAAAATTAAGCCTAGGACCCTAGCATAGGGGCTTTAGTTTGTCTTGCTTTTGCTCGTAGCTTTTACTTTTTTTTCTGAGGTTTTCTTGTCAGCTTTTTTTTCCGCAGATGAGGTCTTTTTGGCTGAGGCCGACTTGGCTTTTTTGTCGGCTTTCTTCTTGGTGCTTTTCTTTTTCTTTGTTTTCTTTTTGTCAGAGGATGTCAGTCCAAGTGACTTCATTTGCTCTTTGATTATCTTTTCGATGGATTTCTTGCGGTGGAGGGCCAGTTTTTGAAGATCTTTGATATGGTTTTCCGCCTCTGTGCGTTTTTTCTTAATAGTGATAAAGGCGTTGTTGAACTCTTTATCCAGATCGGCCTGCTTTTTGACAATACGTGATGAAATCATTTTATATTGCTTCTCTAGCTGCTGAAGGTGCTTTTGTGTTGGCTGCTGGATCTTTTTATATGGCTCTAGCTCCATCAGTTCATTCTTAAGCCGATTGATTTCGTTTTGAATGTAGTCGGATTGGAAGAGTTTATTGAATTCTTTTCTAATAGCTTCAAATGAAAACATGGTGGGCTCCCTTTTTGTTTGTTATAAACGGCTCTTGGGATAAATTCAATCAACATGATAGGCCGCAAGACCCCAGATCGTTTTTGGATTTTAGGCTAGCTGGCTATTGCGGATGCCAGTTTCAGTATTATGAGGAGTTATGAATCGTCAAAACTTTCTAAAAACCAAGTGGCGTCCCTATCCGGCCGCGAGGACCTCCACAGACTTTTTTTACGGTCGAGTGACGGCTTTGAATCCTCAGGAGATCAAGATTCAGGGGCCCGGCGGGGTCTTAGTTGTGAATCAGTTTTGTTCTACTTTGCGTAATGATGAAACTCTTGGCTCCTCTGTCCCACTGTCTTGTTTAGAAGAGGGAGATGTTATTGCCTATCAAAAATCCACCTGTGCTCTTTTTTTGCTCTCACCAAGACTACTGTCGGTGAATAACCAGAAAGATATTGGAAGCGAGGCTCGATGGAGTGAATTTGTAAGGAGAGTGGAAGAGTATTTTGAAGGGCTCAGCTTTTTACATTTACGAACTCCATTTCTGGTTCCATCCCCAGGTGTTGATCACCATATAGATTTTATGAAGGTGAGTGGGGTTCGGACGGGTCGACAGTGGTTCTTGCCCACCAGTCCCGAGATTCATCTCAAAAAATATCTTTGTCGAGGTTATGATCAAATTTTTGAAATCAAAAGCTGCTTTCGCGATGACCTCGACAGTCCGTTGCATCAACCCGAGTTTACCATGCTAGAGTGGTATCGCACCTATGTGGACTTAGAGAAAATCAAATTGGACTTGGTGGGGCTTTTGGAGAATCTGGCGAGAAAGTCACTCAAATTTAAAACTTTTACTGTGTCCCAGTGTTTTGAAGAAGTTTTGGATTTTAAATTGTATCCGACAACTTCTCGCCACGAGTTGATGGCCTTGGCTCGTGCGACCCAAATTGACTTGGATGATAGCGATGATTGGAACGATCTTTTCTTCCGGATCTTTATAGAAAAAATTGAACCCTTTTTAACCCAGCAAGGTTTTTGTTTTCTAGAAAAGTTTCCTCCCCAACAGGCTTCCCTTTCTCGGATCGATAAGGAGGGTTGGAGCGAGCGCTTTGAGTTTTTTGCCAACGGTGTTGAGCTCGCCAATGCCTACCACGAACTGAACGACCCCCTTGAAAATCAACGCCGCTTTCAGGAAGAAGCGCAATTAAGGCAATCACGCCATGCGGAGCCCTCAGGCCAAGATCTTGATTTCTTTGAAGAACTCAAGAACGGGATGCCGCCGGCCTGCGGAATCGCCCTGGGCTTAAGCCGCCTTTACCAGTCTTGCTTTCTGACTTAGCTTATTTAAGGATTTTGGAGTGAACCTGTACACCCGTTGTCGAATTATCAAGATGTTTTTTGTGAACGTTGATTGAAATTAATCAGAAAACTTTATTGGTAGACGTAGGGACTTTCTTTTATGCTGTTACATTGGTGTTTTGAGATCTTTGCGCTGGTCGCCTCAGGGGCCATAAAGTTAGTTTGTCCATAAAGCACGTGACCACTATTTAGAAGTATATGGCCGAGTTCATGGCCTTCTACTGAAAAGTTAGGATCGAGTCTGCGACGTTGAGATTGCTCCCAATTGAGGACTTCTGTAGATATAAAGGCAAATCCACCTAATTGTGTTGAGGCCCCCTTGGATCGGTCAGTAAAAGCGATTCCATTAGTTGGGTCTTCAAAACCAAAGACGTAGATAAGTTTAAGAGCCCTAGTTGATTTGTCGGTCATTAAGGATTTTTTTAAATTTAACAGTTCTTGATAGTGATCGCTCTTTCTTTGGAACAAGTGATATGAGTACATTTCACTTTCTATAAAGCGGATATTAATCTGATAAATTCGAACATCGCATTTATTAAAGAAAGTGGAAAGTTTTTTTATTCTATTGATTATAAGATGATCCGTCCAAACAGAATTCTTTAAAACATAAACCTCTAAATCAAAAAAATGATCTTGGCCAGGGGCGTTTGTGTAACGGAAAAAGTGTCTGTCCTCGATATGAAAATGATCATAAGTATCGATTTCATAAAGAACTTTATCGTTTTGCTCATGAGCAAAAGCCACCTGAGAGAAAAATAAATGAATAAAGAAAACTATGACTAGGATAAACGAGATATTTTTCTTCGAATTAGGGAAGACATTATGGGTTTTCATAAGAACTACTAACACGTCGTTATTTATCACTCAATTAAATTTAAGATTCGGCAGATTAGCTTATTGGTGGTCGCTGACACCGTTAAATTCATTGGGCAATTTACCAAATATGGCGACAAGCCAACTGTAGAACTGTAGAACTGTAGAGCTATAGAGCTATAGAGCTATAGAGCTATAGAACTATAGAACTGTAGACATGGGTGAGATTTCCAAAAGTCTTCAGGATAAAAACTCAGAGGCAGTCTACTCAGACAAGAAGAAGTGCTCAATGAGGCTCGGCGCGTTAATCTGGGGATTTAGGTGCTCGAGTCGGCTGTGTCCTTGCGTAATATGCAGTTTTCTAGCATTTTGTCAGCTTTGGCACGGATTCATTTTCGGCTGGGTTAAGGGGTCTTTTTTTGATCGTGGAACAGAGTCATCACAGCTTGGTTGCGCCGACGGGTCATCTCTCACAAAGTTGGGATATTCACTCGTCTTTGCGGATCGACAGCTTTTTGTCTTGGGCTCAAGATTTTAATTACAAGAAAGTCATTTTCTATGAGATTGCTTTAAACTCGCCACTCTTTTTTGAAATTAATAAAAAAGTTAAAGCTTCTGGCCTAACCCCCGTCTATGTTATCACCAGCTCGCAATTTGTGAACTCGTCAAAAATAATCGATTGGATCCATGAAGGAGTTGAGTTCACTTTAGTTTTCAATTGCAGCTTGCCTCCTGAAGTGATTGCTAAGGTGCAAGCTATGGGAGCCTTAGCCGACAAATTAAAATTTGTTTTATTGGCAAGAAAAGATTGGAATCTGCGCAATGCCTATCGCTCCTTTCCCTATCAGTTTCGTGACCGTTTGTATGTGGATTTTCCATCTTCTCTTTATCCGGGAGATCCCTTTCACTCAGTAGATGAAATCAAAGATCTTCAAAATGAATTGGAGGGTGACTTTTCGGGTGAGAAAATCAAATCCTATTGTCCTGAACTAGCTCGTTACAGTCGGACGTCGGCCTGGAATGTCGCTGAGATTTCGGCTCCACCCCTTCTCGAATCTCATCAGCCTAAAATTTCTATTGTCGTCACATCTCAAGCTGATTTTGATTGGATCGCTCAATCCAGGATCATTCAAGAGCGAGCACCAGAATTAGAGTTGATTGTCACTCAAGTTGGGAACGAGTCGAATCAGCCTCTAACTCAGATCCACTCACTTCACACAAAGCAGATCTGGGTTCAACCTTTTCAAGCGAAGCGACCTATTTCAAGGGCCCTTCTCTACAACATGGCGACTCAATCAGCTCAAGGAAAATTTATAATTTTTGTAAATAAAAGCTCTCTGAGGCTTCTTGAACCCATTCTTGAAGAAGTTCTAGAGGATCGCTCAGACGAACTTCGTTTTCTTAG
Source organism: Bdellovibrionales bacterium (assembly GCA_041739665.1). GTDB lineage: Bacteria > Bdellovibrionota > Bdellovibrionia > Bdellovibrionales > JAGQZY01 > JAGQZY01. The sequence goes on along the minus strand of JBGSNK010000030.1, from coordinate 17,877 downwards.
AGATCATCAAGTCAATCTTTTTAAAACTCGGATTTTTAAGAGTATAGGTGGCTTTGATTGGTTACTCTCAACAGATTTAGCTCAATGGTTTGACGTGGCTTTCCGTTATCTCAGTTTCGAGGCCAATAATCCGAAGAATGAAAACTTTGCTAGTGATTTTTTTAAAATGGATCCGACAAATGACCTAGAAAAAGCGGATAGGCAAACCCTCTATCTTAAAAATATTAAGTTTAGTGACTGGCCGGGTTTCAAGCGAGATTACTCTTGGGATAATCCTGAATCTACTTTTTTAAGTCGAGAGAAAAAACGACATCTTTATTACAGGTTTCTAGACATATGGATAAATTATAAAAGTTTGTACAAAAGCTCTTTTCAGGTCGCATTAGAAGGTAATTTGCGTTTTGTATTTTTACCTTTTATTTTGCTGTCGTCTTTTGTGAAAAGGTATTTGTGGATCTTTTTGCCAACTACTTACCCATTTTTCTGGAAAATGCGGGCTTGCATGATCAGAGCTCGTGATATTATTTTCAGTCAAATTTGGCGTTTGCGTCCAAGTTCCTACCGATTTTATTGGCGAATCCGTGATTCCTTTTCAAGGAACCTCTGGAGATTGTCTCCTAGAAATATGGGTTGGTTTCTGTTTAAAATTGCCTATCCTCTGCGTAAAATCTATTACTTTGCAAGTTATCAGTTTGAAAAAAGAGTGCTTGGTTTACATAAGAGAATGGATCGGAAAGATAAAAGAGGTTTAAGATGATCTCTTTAATTGTGCCCACCCACGAGCGCCATACTTCTTTGTTGAGATTGATCAATTCTATTAAGTTACAAACTTGCTTGCCCACTGAGCTGATTATTGTGTCGAACTTAAAAGATAGTTTTTTAGTGGGAGCCAGCTTTCAACAGGCCACACAAGGTTTGCGTACAGTTGTGACTCACGTTGGAAAGGTCGGAGTCAATCGAGCTCGCAACTTGGGCTTGCAAAAAGCCCAGGAACCTCTTGTATTGTTTGTAGATGATGACTGCGAATTTAAAGACTCTCATTTTATTGAGAAACTAATTTGTCTTCATGAGCAAAATGCAGAGGCTCTGGCTATTGGAGGGAGTTATCTTTCGCCTGTGAAAACTCGTCCCATTGATAAGGCCTACAATATTATGGCGAGGGCTTGGCAATCTCCGCAATTTTATGGTGAAAACCAAAGTTGGAGGCTACTAGGCGGCAACCTCAGTTTTAAGCGACTCGTGCTTTTAGCAACTCAGCAGCTATTTAATGAAGATATCTCATTTGGCGGGACTGAAGCCGAATTACTGAGTCGTTTGCAAAGGCTCGAGAAAAAAGCTTTGTTTGTCGACCCTCTCCAGTTGATCCATTACACGCTTTTAGACGAGAAAAAATTAGTTTCTAAAGCCTTTCAGCAAGCGCTGACTCACTCTCGTTTCAAAATAGATGGTGGTTTTTGGGACACTTGTTACCAAGATAAAAAGACCCTTTGGGCCCAAGAGAGTGCTCTCGATCAAGAGGAGTTTTTAGAGATCCTTTACTATATGGAGCTGTATAACCAGGCTTTCCGGTTGGCTCAAGAGGACTACAGTTTAAGAAAGTCCCATAGAGTGGGGCGTAAAATTGCTCTAGACAAAGTGAGTAATGCTAACAGGACGAATTGGTTATGAATGAAAGTTTTCATCATACTTCATTGCAAATAAATAACAAAGTATCGAGCTATATCAGCTCTGCCACCAAATATTACTATCTGCCGCTTTTCACAACCGGCTTGGTGAACCCGATCGTGGCTCGTCAGCTTGGTTTTTACAACCATCAACCTCGTAATCTAGAGCAGGTGCAAAGCTCTTTGGTTAAGGCTAAAATGGCCCGCTACAGTCATATCAAGTTGCCCGTTGATCGCTGGGTGCCTTTTTTAGAAAGGACATTAGAGCTTTGTGAGCAAAATGATATGCCAGTTGTATTGCAGGTCTGCACGAGTTTTTTAGTGGACGACGACTTTTTCAAAAATCTTCTTAAGCAAAAATCCAATTTTGAAATTGAGTGGGTTCTGGATTTCAAGTCAGATCTCATTACCAAACGTGTTCTTGAATGTAATCATCACTTTAGGTTCACTCACATCACTATTCCCATATATAAAAGTTTGGATTGGAACTTGGTGTATTGTGCAAAACTTTTTCATTTTTTCCAAGATGTTCATCTCTATTTTAGTTATCAACTTTCTTCTCAATCAGAGTTTTTGAATTGTAAACAGGCCCACTATTTATTAGGTCAGCTTAGAAAACATTTTTCGCAAATTAATTTTCTACCCCCTAAGGGAGTGGATCTTTGGGACGAAAGGGCTTTTCCTGATTTTGACATGGAACCCTTTATCCTTCCTTGTTTTGAGACTCATTCCACCAGTCCGAATATTCGTTTCTCTGTTATTATCCCGACTTATAATAATCAAAATCATCTGCGCGCTGTCTTGCGCCACCTTTATAAACAAAATGTAGGCTTAGATCATTTTGAAGTGATCGTTGTCGACGATGGGGGAACAGATCAAACTCAGGCCCTTGTTTTTAAGCTCTTAAAAGAATTCCCTAAAACCATGAATTTTAAATATATTTATTTTCCCCGCATGCGCAAGCGTACCATGGGAGACTCTCAGTATCGTGCAGGGATATCTCGCAATCTGGGTGCAAAAAACGCTGTGGGTGATATCTTCTGCTTTCTTGATTCGGACATTATTGTGGCCGAAAACTATCTTGAGAAGGTCGAAATGGCCCTTTCCAAATGGGACGGGGTGCAAGCTCGCCGTTTGAACTTGAGTCAAAACTCAAGTCGCTTGGATATTGAGTATAGCAATGTTGAAAAAGAAAAGGATCTGATTGCCGATGAACCCTACTGGGAAAAATTTATTCAACAAACTGACTGGCACAAAATGCCTTACAACTGGAAATATGTGTGCACTCACAGCTTTTCCCTTAAAAAATCACTATTCTGGGATTTAGGTGGTCTTAAAAAGAATTTTATCTTCTATGGTTTTGAGGATACTGATTTGGGTTATCGTTTGGTCAAACGCGGCTTCAAATTGCATCTGCTTGATGTCGAAGTCTTTCATATGTTTCATGAGAACGCACGCTCCGAGTTCTTTAATCTCAATTCCTTGCGACACAGTTTGCTGAGCAAGACGGCTCAGATTTTTTATCTTCATCACTTAGATGAAGATATTTACGAAAATTTATTTGGCTTCATGGAGCCAGAGCCCACTTTTCAGCGCGCTATGAAAAGAGCCGTTAAGTTGGTGTCTTTACAGTTCCTGTGGGGCCACAAAGATCCCGTTTACAAGTCATTGCAAAAACATAAAAAGAGCTCTCTTGAATTTCAGTGAGTTGAAAAAAGTAAAATATTTTGTGTCTACCTTTGGTTACACTAAATTCTATCGCCAAAAAGTTGAAAGTCCGGTTCTTCATAGCCAGCTTTAACCAAGTCCCCATTATTACCGTCGCGAATGGGGACCACGGCTCGTGTGCAATAGTCTGTAAAGCGTGGAATTTGAATCAGCTTTTGTTCAAGCTCCAGAGCCTGTTGCCTGTGACCAGGTGGCATCATGATTTTAACTTCTAAATGACCTAAACCCTTGTGTTTGACTTTTTCTTCAGTCACAGCGTGAATCACTTTGAGAAGTCGCTCTTGATTGTAAAACTCAAAGTGCACGCTGATATTGAGATTGGTATAGTGGATCAGATCACGGTAATAATCACCATTGCGCGAGCCATTAGAGTGCATGCTGATCTTATGGTCCATGCTGTGTATAAACTTAAGCCAGTCGATTAAGTACACATTGAGAGTGGGTTCTCCACCCGAAATCACAAAATGGGCCTTGTGTCCCTTTAAGAAGGTTTCTTCGACCAGTAATGTGGCTCTTAGAAGATCTGTAAGACTCTTGTGAGGATCTGTCTTATTATGAATAAAGGGCCAACAGTAGCTGCAGTCGTAGTTGCATCGGCGTCCCATTTCCCAATACACCTGTTTGTAAGTGCTGTCGTGGGTTCTCTCCATGGCCACAAAGTTTGTCTGATTTTCTTTAAGGGGCTTTGCTGCTGAATTCGAGTTTGGAAAGCTTTTTTGTAAAAGCTCTTTGTAATTTTCACTCTTGAGCTTTGGAATAAAAAGATCTGCACCACAAGTGCAAACTTTTTTTGGACACTGAATCCAGCCCTGTGGAATTTGAATATCTTCGAAGACATTGCCAAGACAGCCACCGACACGACAGCTTGCTGTAAAAACTTTGCCATCCATATCGATGTAGATGCTCTCTGTCCCAGCACCACAAAGCCAACCCTTATAAAAATTGAGTTCCTGTCCCACCAGGGAGTCAGTACTCATATCTAGATATTTATTATCAGGGGTATACAGCCGAATGGGCCGGCCGGGTGTGAAATCAGTGCTCATGCTTGGGCTCCCCCTTCAGAGAAAAATTTCTTGAAACGAGACCACGAAGAAGGCAAGGACGCTCTTGAAGTACTTTGAGGCTTTTTCTTTGTCGTCATAATATCGAGGTTGCAGTGACAGTAGTCTTTATTGCAACGAACATTAGAGGTGGGAAGAGACAATTCTAGGTCGCCGACTGTGCCGATTGATCCGCCCACACGGCACCAGCCGCGGAAAATTTTATTGTCAAAATCAATGACAATTTGTTCGATTCCAGCCGAACAGTCCCAGCCCTTCCAAGAGTTGTTGCCACTAGATATAAATCTTTGTGGAGAGATTGAAACTTCTTTCCCAGAGTCGGTTACCATTTTCATGGCGCCGCGATAGTAGGGAAAGGACTTGGTGTGTTTGATTTGTTTGGCGAGAAAATTATTTTGTGCCGAAATAATGCGACGCTGAGAAGCTGTGTAAGGATAAAGATCTTCTTTGAAATCCTCTACGAGTGGTTGAATGGCGATGCTGATGTTTTCAATATCTTTGACCTTATAAGCAAGAGCCAAACAGCGAGCAAAGTGATCTGGGTGCATCATAAAGTTAACATGGGTTCTAACCTTTTCTGCACACAGTTTTACAATGTTTAAAAAATGCTCTTCGCGACCCGTCTCGGGGTGAAAGCTCAAGCAGACATGATCAATTTTATCTAGGAACTGGGACCAAAATTTTTCAGATCGTGATCCGTTCGAAATAATTCCAACTTTGCAACCTTCGATATGCAAAAAATAAAGAAGTTCTGGGAGGTCTTTCCATAAAGTGACCTCTCCTCCAGTAAATTCAAAGTAGAGCTTTTTACCCTTATAGTGATCGATCACCTTTTTGCAGAAATCAATAACTGTATCAAGAGCTGGCCATGGACTTGAGCCATCGTGAAGCTCTTTGGGGCAATAAGAACATTTGTAATTGCAAGTAGTTCCAATACACCAATTGATAACAACATATTCACCATGCTCGGAGTTGTGATGACGTAATGTCGTGTACTCCTTGAAGAGAGGGGCATCGTCATTTAAATGTTCAGTGTTTCGAGTGTCTTTCATCATCTCAAAGGCGAGTCATTCTGAGGTAGTTCTCGAGTCGGTTGTTCAATTGCTCAGAGGTGAGCTTTTTAAGAGGCCCCACTCCAAAGTCTTCGACTGTGAAGCTTGCGACCACAGCTCCGCGAACACAAGCTTGTTTCAACTGCTCGAAATCAAGTTCTTTATTTTGTGAAGCCAAATAGCCAAAGAGTCCTCCAGCAAAGGAATCGCCCGCTCCCGTGGGGTCGACAACGCGAGCAATTGGGAAGGCGGGAAGGGCAAAAAATTCCTCTCCCATTTTAAGAATAAAACCGTATTCGCCACGCTTTATAATTACAGCCCGAGGGCCCATCTTTAGAATTTCATCTGCCGCAGCCACAGCATTGGCTTTTTCTGTAAGGAGAATGGATTCACCCTCGTTGATCACAACAAGGTCTACATTCTTCAGAACTTCAAGAAGATCTTGCTTTTTGGATGTGATCCAAAAGTTCATGGTGTCCGAGGCTACGATCTTTGGCGATTTGATTTGCTTGAGAACATCCAATTGTAAAATAGGATCGATATTGGCTAAAAAAGCAAAAGATGAATTTTTATAAGTCTCAGGGAGTTTTGGATTAAAGTGCTCGAAAACATTGAGCTCTGTGTTCAGAGTTATGGCGTCGTTCATATCCCCTTCGTATTTACCTTCCCAATGAAAAGTTTTACCTTCCACAATTTGCAAGCCCTCGGTGTCCACTTTGCGAGAACGCAGCATTTGCAAGTCATCATCGCTGTAATCACTTCCGACAACACCAACAACTTTGACGGGTGCGAAGTGATGGGCTGCTAGAGAAAAGTAATTGGCCGAGCCACCGAGTGTTTTGGCAACTTTACCCTCAGGACTGCTAATGGTGTCATAGGCAAGACTGCCGACGACGAGAATTTCTGACATAGTGGTCTCCTTGATTAGCCTAATGTTCCGGTGGACACATCTTGCTTTTGGGGGTGACCTTTGTAAAGGGAAGTTAGTTGACCACAGGCAGCAAAAATGTCTCGACCCATCGTTCTGCGGATGGTGACGTTGTAGCCCTTGCTGAGTAGATAGCGTTGAAATTCAAACACCCGTGATCGAGAGGGTCGCTGATAACCAGAGTCAGGATGCTCGTTAAACGGGATCAGATTGATTTTGCAAGGCACTTTTCGTATCAGTTCGGCCACTTGTTTAGCGTGATCAAGATGATCGGTGACACCATCTAACAGGACATACTCAAAAGTGACCCGATCTTTAGCCTGACGTGCATGCTCGGTGCAAGCCTCCATCAAAGCTTTCAGGGGATATTTTTTATTGATCGGCATGATCTGGTTGCGGATTTCATCATTAGGCGCATTGAGGCTGACGGCCAACCGAGTCCCCGATTGAGTAACAAGAGGGATTTGTGGAATCAGGCCCGATGTAGACACGGTGATTTTTTTGCGACTTAAATTTAAGCCAAAATCAGATTTAAAAATTTCGATCGCTCCAAAAACGGATTCGGTATTATCAAGTGGCTCGCCCATCCCCATAAAAACGATATTGGTAACAGGCAAATCGCCCATATCGCGTTTGACTTGGAGGTACTGACCCACAATTTCATGAATTTGCAGACGTCGTTTGAGTTTTTGTTTGCCAGTGAAGCAAAAGGTGCAGGCCATATTGCAACCCACTTCTGATGATAAACACAAAGTATTGCGATCGTCCGAGGGAATGATAACGGCTTCGACGCTTAAGTTGTCGCCAACTGCAAAAAGGTATTTGCGAGTGCCATCGACACTGACTTTTTTCTCAACCATTTCAGGCAGACTGAAGTCAAAAATTTCGTGGAGTTGTTGGCGAAACTCTTTGGATAAATTGGTCATTTGTTCTGGGGTCGTGACCTCTTTTTCATAGATCCATTTATAGAGCTGTTCAGCCCGATACTTGGCTTTGTCAAAGCCGGCTAAATAGCCTTTAAGACTGTCCATTGTCAGAGAGTAAAAATTCACTTTTCCATCGTTCATAAGCGAGTTTGTTAACATGCTTTCCCCCTTCGTACTAGGGAGGTCTATAAAAAAGAAAGACCTGTTAAAAACCTACGTTGCGCCCTTTCGTTGTCCCGGCCAATCTATGCAGCCCAGAGCTTTCGAGATCCCGGGCATCCTACCCTGCTGGGGTCGGAGCCCTTTGGGCTCCGAACGCATCCTGACGGCAACAAGCGAAGCTGTACAGCTTCGCTTGCCGTTGCCTCCCCAGAGTTCTCGAAAGCTCTGGGCTGCATAGATCGGCTACACATGGAAAGGCTACAGGTAGAGTTTCGGTAGAGGGGTTGTTTTATAGGACCCAAATGTTCAGTAAAAAAATGGTCAAGGGAAGGGCTAAACGATAAATCATTGAGGACCTTCTCCCTCCCTCTCGCGGACCCACGCTTCCAGTTCCGATCTTTGGGGTTGCCTTAGAAGAAGTAGCTTTTATCAATGGAAGACTTTGCCTCTCCCTCGAGATGAGGGTCTCTGGGGAGCAGGATGCGTTCGGCCCGCAGGGACGACCCCAGCGAGGCAAGGATGCCGTGGCCCTCCTCTTGAGGGAGAGGCAAAGCCTGGCTAGGATGGGGCGGTATACTCAAGGCCGCAAAGAAATGTTCAAGTGAGGTTTTGTTTGAGGGAGGCGACAAGGTCCTCTGTGGAGCAGGCGATGGCGCCGACGTGACCCACCACAACTCCAGCTGCCATATTGGCAAGAAGACCAGCTTGCTTCATGTTCCAGTTGGCGGCTTTTGCCAAAGCAAAAGCGGCGATCACCGTGTCGCCGGCTCCTGTAACGTCGAAGACGGTTTTAGCGAAAGTTGGCATTGAGAAAATTTCGCCTCGATCAAAGATCAACATGCCTTGGGCACCCAGGGTGATGACCATTTGTGGGGCCCCAAGAATCTCCATGAACTCGGGTCCAATGAGGTTCACGTCTTGCCAGATCTTAGGTTTGGCAATTTGCTTTGCCAGTTCAAAAGCCTCTTGTTTATTTGGAGTCATGAAATCACAACCTCTGTAGAATTCAAGAGGGGTGCTGCGATAGGGGTCGACCAAAATAGGTTTACCGGCGGCTTTGGCAAGCTCTATGACCATCTGAGCAGAGCTTTGGTTGACCAGTCCTTTTGCGTAGTCTTGGATGATCACACAGTCTGCTGTTTTTAAGGCTTTTTCCAGGCGCTGTTTTTGTTGAGTGAGGAAGTTGGCATCCACTGGGTTTTTATTTTCATAGTCCACACGAACAATGTGGTGGTGTCCGGACATGACTCGCATTTTCTGTGTGGTCGAGCGACTGGGGTCAATCATCAAATATTCGCTGGAAATACCCTGGTCATTGAGCAATCGAGCCAAGCTCTGGTGGCCCGAGTCCTGGCCGACGAGGGAAAAGAGTAGAGGCTCTCCCCCCAAAGACTTCACATTGGCTGCAACGTTGGCAGATAAGCCGAGCTTCACGTAACGAGAGGCCACTTCGACCACGGGTACGGGGGCTTCGGGACTGATTCTCTCCACCTCTCCTTGGACATATTCGTCAAGACCGACATCGCCAAAAACTAGAATTTTTTTACCTGCTAAGTCCGGAAGCTGGTCCAGTAGCTCTTGTGAAAGTGAGTCAAATATAGACATAGCACTTTATAACTTTTAACCCCCCATATGGCGAATAATTTAGAAGACTCAGCGTGATGCAAGATAGATACTGTGCGCAATCTGTTGAGATCGACAACACTCAGATTATTGTTGTAGTTAATAACAAACCCTAAAGGGACCTTGTCTGTGACGGTGGAGGAAGCGAGTGGAGAACCTAATATCTGGGCAGTTATATCGTAATGTCATGAGGTCTCTCGATGAGGCCGCAACTTTGATCAATTGTGACCCCAACGTTCTGGTACGCTTGCGTCAACCTCGTCGCTCCATGATTTTTAGTATTCCAGTTCGAATGGATGATGGCCAAGTTAAGGTTTTCACGGGCTATCGTGTGCAGTACTCCTCCTCCTTGGGGCCTTTCAAAGGTGGAATCCGTTATCACCAAGATGTGAACCTCAGTGAGGTAGCGGGGCTTGCCGCATTGATGACATTTAAAACCTCTTTGCTCAACTTACCTTTGGGTGGAGCTAAAGGAGGGGTGCGTGTTAACCCTGGCGAGCTGTCTCGGGCTGAAAAGCAAAGTTTAACCCGTCGTTTTACAACTGAGCTCGGGCCATTTATTGGTCCTCATGAAGATATTCCAGCTCCAGATATGGGGACCGACCCTCAGACTATGGCATGGATGATGGACACCTACTCCCAACAAAAAGGCTTTGCCCAACCAGGAGTTGTGACTGGTAAGCCAGTCGATATCGGTGGATCTTTAGGGCGAAACAGTTCGACGGGACACGGAGTTGTTTATATTGCGGCCAGATCTTGTGCAACAAAGGGTCTTGATTTCTCCAAATCGACCTTTGCCGTTCAGGGTTTTGGAAATGTGGGGCAACACGCTTGTGATTTGGCCTATCGAATGGGAACAAAAATTGTGGCTGTTAGCGACGTCAGTGGCGGTCTTTACAATGGCGACGGTTTGAACATTGTCGAACTCATGAAGTATGTACAAGACAATAAAGTTGTAAAAGGCTTTCCCGGTGGTTCTGCGATTACCAATGAGGAACTTCTCGAGTTGGATGTGGATGTGTTAGCGCCTTGTGCACTTGATGGTGTCATCAATTCGGACAACTGTGAAAGAATTAAAGCGAAAATCATCGTGGAAGGTGCGAACGGTCCAACAACAATGAATGCCGATCAAGCTCTTTCTGAAAAAGGTGTTATGATCGTTCCAGATATTTTAGCCAATGGTGGTGGGGTTATTGTCAGTTACTTTGAGTGGGTGCAAGGTGTGCAAAGTTATTTTTGGGACGAAGAAGCAGTTGAAAGAAGTTTACAAAAGACATTGAACATCGCTTTCGATAAAGTTCATAAATTCTCAGTTGATGAAAAAGTGAACACTCGGGCTGCAGCTATGGCTGTTTCCGTTCGTCACCTTGAGAAAGCCATGCTCCTAAGAGGTCTTTATCCGCGATGATCGTATCGCAAAAATCTCTTTTGCAGCGACCCTGGTTATGGTTACCATCTCGACTGGCTCATGATCTTTCCCCGTTTGTGCTGCCGCTTTTGTCTCGCATGCAGCCCTCTTTTGCTAAAAGTTGGAAATCCAAAGAGTGGCGAGGTTTGCATTTTTCAAACCCCCTTGGAATTGCCGGTGGAGTTGATAAGAATGGTCGCTGTTTAAGAGCCTGGGCTCACTTGGGTTGTGGTTTTTTAGAGGTTGGCACAGTGACACCTCAACCTCAAGCTCCGAACTCGGGTCGTATCATGGCTCGCGATCTTAAGCACCAAGCTCTCTGGAACAAAATGGGTTTTCCGAACATGGGGATGTCGGCATTATTTAAAACTCTACAATCTGTAAAACCCGAGCTCACAGATCCTTTATTTATCAACGTGGGAAAAAATCGATGGACAGATAACCGGTCAGCTTTCAAAGACTACGCTTTCTGTGTGCAAGGTTTGGCGACTTTGGCCGATGCCTTTGTTATCAATCTAAGTAGCCCGAATACAGAGGGATTGCGCGATCTTCTCTCCGAGTCCGAACTTGTGGGTTTTTTGTCTTCTCTGCGCAACGAATGCGAAGGTCGCGATGGCCAAAAACCCTTCTTACTAAAAATCAGCCCTGATATGAATGAGCAAACACTCCTCATGGTTTTAGAAATTTCAAAACCATTTGTCGATGGATGGATTTTAACGAACACCACTAAAAGCCGAGCTCCTCAACTTAAGTTTCCATTGGATAGCGGAGGAGTTTCGGGTCGACCTCTCAAGAATCTTTCCATCCAGGCCTTGCGTCTTGCCGCGCCAATCAAAGAGCAGAACCCTGAGAAGCTCCTTATTTCGGTCGGGGGCGTGAATACTGCCCAAGATGTCTGTGAGCGTTTGAAGCTAGGTGCTGACCTTGTTCAAGTTTACTCGTCTTTGGTTTTCGAGGGCCCTTTTTATTTCAAAAGAATTATCAAAGACTTACAACTTCTTGAGTCACAGTCTTCCTCAGTCCATGACAGCCCAGAGGTTCTATAATACTCTTTCAGACATGGCTTTAAAAAGACCCACGTGGATACCCGTTGTAACAGCTATGATTCGAAAAGGCCCCCATGTCTTGGTTGGTAAGCGACCAGAGGGACACACCCTAGCTGGTCAGTGGGAGTTCCCAGGTGGAAAAGTAGAAATTGGCGAGTCCCCTGAACAGGCTCTTGCTCGAGAGTTAAAAGAGGAGTTGGGTATCGAGGCCGAAATTGGCCCCATCCAGATGGCTTGTACCCACTCTTATCCAGAAGTAGGGATCCTTTTGGTTTTTTATGAAGTTCAATTTTGGAAGGGAGAGCCTAAAGCCGTTCACCACTCTGAGCTCAAGTGGGTTTTACCCGATGAGCTCAAGGTCCTCAATATTCCGGAAGCAAATCGTCGTCTTTTACCCACAATTCTCGAGATTTTAACCTGATGTCTGAGCTAGAGCCGCGCCTTAGAATCTGTCTGATTTCGGAAAAGTTTCCGATTTTGGGGCGAACACCGGCTCGTGGCTTTATTGCGCCTATAGCTCGTGGTCTGGTCAAAGCTGGCCATCAGGTTTCTGTTATCGCTTGGAGCAATCCCTTTTCCGAAAGCGAAATTGAACAAGAGGGGATTAAGACTTATTTTTTAGCCGGGGCAAATCCAAATAGAACCGAGCTGTTCTCGCGCCGAATTCATCAAAAATTTACTCAGTTGCATGCTCAAGAACCATTTCATATTGTTCACAGTCTAACACAGTCGGCCTATCGCGTGGGGTATGAGAAAAAGCCAATGGGATTTGCCATTGCCTACGATGTGAGTGCCACTCAGATGGGATATCTTTTTTCTCTTCTTGGTATGGCCGACAACACACCGACATCACAAATAAAAACGGCATATAAAGTGGCTTACCGTTTTTTAAAAAGTTATTACACCAAAGACCGTTTGATTCTTAAGAATGCCGATAGTGTTTTTGTTCATAGTCCCCAACAAAAGTTAGCTCTGGAAAGATACTACCTATACCCAGAGTTGAAGACCTACAATATCCCCTATGGAATTGAGATCAGCGATTTATCACAGCGACAAGGGTCTGACGAACTCAGACAAAAGTTAGGAATTGCGAAGTCTGCTGAAGTGGTGGTCGCAGTTTCAGAGATGACCGAAAAGCAAGATGTGATCAATCTGTTGCAAGCCTTCCAATCGGTTGTGATTAAAAAGCCTTCTGCTCGTTTAATTATCGTCGGTTATGGGCCGGCCTTCGCAGCACTCGAGTACGAAATGCTCAACCTTGCATTGGGGAGTCACGTGATCATGACGGGTTCCGTGCCTCCCTACGAAATTTCCTCTTACATTGATTTGGCCGATGTGTTCGTCAATATCAGCGGTCGCTCCTCTGGTTATGATCCCAATTTGTTAGAGGCTATGATTCAAGAGAAAATCATCATTGGCTCAGAAGTCAGCCCCATTGCGACGTTTGTGGAAGATGGCATAGATGGCTTTTTAATTCGTCCTGCAGATGTCCACGCACTTTCGAACCTGATTTTAGGTATTTTCCTTGGTCAAATCAGCCCTGGACCGATGGGTAAGAATGCTCGTGCCAAGGCCTTAGATATCTTTGATACTCAAAAGATGCTGCAAGGAATTATGAGCGCCTACTCTCAGATGCTTAAGAGGTGCCCTTGGGTCAAAAAGAACTTACCTCTTGTAAAGCAAAACTAGAATTCTGGACTGCGCGTTGCTCAGACTCTGGTCCAAAGTCGTTCAATTACGCAGAATTACTTGGTCTTATCCAAGGGATTGGTATAATTTATAAAAATATTAATAACTTAAAGGATGCATCAGCAATGACCAAGGCAGATCTGATAAATCATATTTCCGAAAAATCCGGCATCACTCGAGTCAAAGCCGAAACAGTAGTGAATACCATTTTTGATTCTATGGTTGAAGCATTACTAAAAAATGATCGCATTGAGATTCGTGGCTTTGGTTCATTTACAAACAAAGCCTACGATGCCTACCAAGGTCGCAACCCACGAACGGGCGAAGTGATACATGTTCCAGAAAAAAAGCTTCCCTTTTTTAAAGTGGGCAAAGAGCTTAAAGAAGACATAAATAAGCCATAAGTCGAGTCCACCTTAAATTCCAGATAAAACTCAAACCAATCTTTATTATTTGTCCTAGACCTTGATTGGGATTCCTGTCTCAAAACCTCATTATTTTTAAGTAAAATCCGATAGATAATTGTAATGGCTAAGAAGAACAAAGATCTTTCAGAAGAGCTCATTGATCTAAAGATGAATGAAGACGGAGATATGAGTCTCAACTCCGAGGCACTCGATTTGGATTTTCCAGACATGGATCTCTCTGAACTTGAAGCCAAGACCGCCGTTCAATCGGAAGGCAAAGATAACAATACCCTTCGTTTGATCCACACCTCTCCGAAAGCCAATAATCCTATAGAGAATTTGTCTCTAGACAGCGAAGATGAAATTAAAGTGAGCTATGGATTGCCTGCCAAGCAACAAGTGCCACGCTCAATAGAGGATTCACAGGTTGTAGGCAGCAATAACTTAAAGCAATCGGAACACCTGCGTATTGCTCAAAATAAAATCAATGATCTGGAAGACGAGATCATGAAGTTGCGTCGTGAAAATGAGGAACTAGCAACCGCGGGTGAAACTTTTAAAAAGCTGAATGATGAATATTACAGTTCAATTGAAAATTTAAAATCCAAAGTGACGGATCAAAGTCTGACCTATCGTCAAGAAGTGCAGTTACTTAAAAAAATCAATCAAACGAAAGATAAGCAAATTGTTGAGCTTCGCCAGCAACTAGAAGATCACAAAGCTCGCATTGATAACAACTTTCAAAGAGTGAGAAAAAGAGAGAAAGATTTAGAGCATAGACTTGAGATCGCCAAGATTGAAGAGGCGGCCGTTATCAAAAGCAAAGACCAGTTGATTTTAGATCTAAAGCGTCGCATTGACGATCTAGCTACAGAATCTGATAACTTTCGTAAAAAAAGTCAGGAAAATTATCAAGAATTACAAAAAAAGCAGCAAGTGGTTCGTGGCGCTGTTCGGGCTTTGCGTATAGCTTTAACCAAGCTAGAGGGTGAAGACGAAAGTGATTTTGGGCTTGAAGCCCTCCGTAACGGGGATGGCGATGAATCTTGAAGTGCTTCTTTACAAATGGGAAGGTGATAATCCTAAATTCAAGAAGGCTCACGCACACTTTGTAGTTGTTCGCACTCCACAAAAACTAAAGCAACTTTTGCAAGAAAAAGATTTTGATTTGATTGTTTTGGGTGAGCATACTTTGACCGAATCCGAAATTTCTCAAATTTACCGACAGTTTCAAGTCCCATTTCTTGTTCCAGAAAGTTTAGATTTAAAACAAGTTCCTAAAATGGCTGTATGCCAGCAAAAGAAATGGGTTTATGAGGGAGATTTACAAATATGTGTGGAGTTGCACCGAGAGTCGCGCCAATCAGTGAGCAATCGATTTTCCATTGAGGTAATTAAGAAATTTGAACAATCTATACCCTATGGGCAAGATGAAATTGTCATAGCAGCATTAAGGAACTATTTTAAAGATGTTTTGAATCTGGATGAGGTTCACTGGATTTCCATAGGGGATGTGAACGCGTCGGTTCCTCCGTTACTGGTTTTACTCGCTCATCTTGAAAAACAAAAGTTGGAATATACTGGGTTGATTTCTGATTTAGAGTCTTATGAGAGTGAATATAAGAATTCTGGTACATGGCAAATTTGGCAGGACGTACAGCAGAGGTGTTTGGCTTTAGTTTGGATAGAGGGACGAGGTGGAGAAAAGCACTGCCTTGTGTTGAATAAAATTCAAAATATAACACTTTTCCATCTGGCAAACTTTATGGACAGTATCACTCTCTTGTTACAAAAGAGATGGGAGTTGTGCCTGCGTTTCGCAGATCAAGAAAAGCTGATTTATCTAGATAGTTTAACCAGTCTCTACAATCAGAAATACTTAAGTCTTACCTTAGATAAAAAAATTGAGGAAAACCGTCGTTATCAGAATCCCTTTTCGATCTTATTCATTGATATCGATTATTTTAAACAGGTCAACGACTCACTTGGGCATGTTGTAGGCTCTGATGTACTCCTGCAATTGGGCCTGTTGATTCAGGGGCAGGTGAGGGCTTCCGACTACGCTTTCCGTTATGGTGGCGACGAGTTTATTGTGCTATTAAGTCATACGCAGGGCGAACCAGCTCGGTTGGTTGCTGAGCGAATCCGCTCCAAGGTTGAGGGGCACACGTTCCAGTCTTCGGGACATGATATCTCAATCACAGTGAGTATAGGCTTGGCCTTTTTTCCTGAACATGCTAGCTCTGCTGTAGATATCATCCGAATTGCTGACGAAGCGATGTACTATGGGAAAAATGTCAGCCGTAACATTGTGTACAAAGCGAGCTAATGGAAAAGAAGATAAAAGTCATTGTAAGTGATATGCATCTGGGCAAAGGTAAAATTCTTCCCAATGGCTCTGTTAATAAATTAGAAGAATTTTTTTTTGGCGAAAAATTTGCAGAACTCCTTGATTATTACAGCACCGGACAGTTTCGCGACTATGAAATCGAGTTGATTATCAACGGAGATTTTCTCAATTTTTTACAGGTTGATTATAAGGGACACTTCTTGACTGTCTTCACAGAGGAGGTTTCTTTAAGCATCATGAAAGAAATTATTGAGGGGCAGCCAGAGGCATTCAAGGCCCTGCGAAAGTTCGCTCAGCGACCGAACTCGCAAATTACATATATCGTGGGTAACCATGATCAGGCCATGCTATGGCCCAAACTCCGGTCTTATTTTAATGAAACTATTGGTGTTCCTATTCGATTTAAAAGTATCGTTCATTTTTTTGATGGAGTTCATGTAGAGCATGGTCATATGTACGAGGCTGCGAACAGAATCAATCCTAAAAAATTCTTTCTTAAAAAAGATCTACCCGTACCCATCCTCAACTTACCCTTTGGTTCTCACT
This sequence comes from Bdellovibrionales bacterium, assembly GCA_041739665.1. Classification (GTDB taxonomy): domain Bacteria; phylum Bdellovibrionota; class Bdellovibrionia; order Bdellovibrionales; family JAGQZY01; genus JAGQZY01. The sequence continues at coordinate 1,287 of JBGSNK010000030.1, read as the reverse complement.
TCTTTGTAGATTTTGTGATGAAGATCAAAGAAAAGCATCCTCATATCGATAAAATTAGACCCTTCCGTCTTCTCATTCGTTGGGCGATTTTCAATGAATTTTGGTTCACTATGAAGAGTTTTGTGGCTTTACTCTATTATTTTACGAAGTCAGTTTTTATTAGAGATCCGCGTCGTCAATTTCCTTTTAACCGTATTTTAAAGGTTTTTCTGGAAAGTGCTATTTTTCCAGATTTAAGTGATTCAGCTCGCAAGATTCTCAATGACGAAAGGGTGCACACTGTTATCTTTGGTCACACCCATGTTTATCAATACCGTCAGTGGGGCAGGGATAAAGAGTATTTTAACACAGGAACGTGGACGGAATTGACGTCTCTGGATGTTAGTTCCCTTGGAAAAATCACAAAATTGACATATGTTCTGGTAGAGTATCCTGAAAATGCAGAGAGACCCTTTTGTCGGCTTAAGGAGTGGAAGGGTTATCACCGTATTGAAGAAGATGTTGTGATTGCTTAAAAGGTTAATTTATGTGGATTTTAAATCAATCGGCTCCTGTATCTGAGGAGCTTTACCAAACTGTTGGCGTTGCTTATCAAAGCCTTTTCTTACGTGAAGACCTAGGTTTTAAAAATAGAGAGCGACTGGATACAGCTTTTTCTGAATCACAGTCCCATGCCGCTTTTTTTCAGGGTAAAAAAAAACTTGTTGTTATCGGAATGGGTGGAAGCTCTTTAGGTACGAAAGCTCTTTACCAGAGCCTATGGCCCTTTGATCACGAACAGCGTCTTTTGTTTTTAGATAATGTGGATGGCTTTAGTATAGATCAAATTTTGGATCGTTTCCAAGCCTCAGACTTGAATGAGGTGGGTTGGATTTTGTGCTCAAAAAGTGGAGGTACCCTAGAGGTGCTATCGCTTTACGATTATGCCTATGAATTTTTTCAGAAAAAGCACCGTCACTCTATCCTGGCCAATACGGTTGTGATCTGCGGCCCCCAGGAAAGTCTCTTATCAACTTTTTGTAAAGAGCAGGGGTTGTCTAGACTCAATATTCCAGTGGATGTGGGGGGGCGTTTTTCTGTCTTCACTCCGGTTGGGGTTTATCCTTTGCACTTTATGGGCATAGACTTGCCAGCTGCTCGTGCAGGCTTTTTCAAAGCTCTAGATGATGAGAAAATGGTCTGTGACTTGAGCGCGTTTCTGCTTCAGGCTTTGCATGAAAACGCGAAGAGTTTTTATTGCTTCCATTATGCCGACCGGCTGAGCTCCTGGTCTCTATGGCTGCAGCA
>JBGSNK010000014.1:0-18983 GCA_041739665.1 Bdellovibrionales bacterium | reverse complement strand
CTGTATTGATGCTTGTGATGAAGTTATGGAAAAGATCCAACGTCCCAAGGGGCTTATCCGCTACGCGGCCCAAAGTGATTTAGAACGTCAAGAGGGGCGCAGATGGTTTCGCCCCCGTTTAGTTCTTTATTTTGTCATCCTATTCGCCATGGTATCGGGACTTGTTTACAGTGTTTTTCAGCATAAGAGTTATTACTACTCGGTCCTAAGACAAGGACTGCGCCCCTATGTTGTCAATGAGGATGTCTTGCTCAACAATTATCGGATTCATTTTAAAAATCCAAGTTTGAATGACATGGAGTACGAGGTTCGCATCCAGACTCCGGGAGTCCAAATGTCCCCTGAACTCATTCAAGGTCATCTGGCGCCAAACGAGTCCACCTATCGCCCTTTTTTCCTTGAGGTCGATAATTTTAAGGAGAGAACATTGCCACAAGTTAAAATTGTCTTTCGATTCAAAGAAAACGGCAATTGGGAAGAAAGCAGCCAATGGGTTCAGATCGTGGGACCCAAATAATGACTCTTTAGACTTTGAAAAAATGGAGGTTCGGGTTTCTTTGCACTGCAGATTTTGGATCGGCATTGAAAAGAGCAATGACTTCGGTTCGGCTGCCAGGGTCAATATTAAAAACAACTAAGTCAGAGTTTTCAATAATCTGATGCAGACCTCGTCCACCACCACCTTTGTCGGAGCGGCCATCGTTGAGAGAACCTGTACCAGAGTAACACTTCTCAAGGTAACGAAATAAGGTGACGGCATCGAGTCCACCGAAAGGGTCTTCTATAGATATAGCGGTAAAAACACCATCTGTAGAATATCTAAAACGAGCTCGATGATTTTCAGCCAAAGTAATGACCTCAACTCTTGATTTATGATTGTAGATGGCTTGACCGGATCTATCACGAGGAGCATCGTAAATGGCGTTCATAAGCAATTCTTCAGCAACAACTTTTATTCTCTCTCGATTGGTTGTTCGTATTCCAGAATGATTAAAATACTGGTCAGCTTGCTCGATGATTTCCCTTCTTTGGTCACTGCGAGAAACCTCGATTTCATTTACCTCAACACCCCATGAGAGATATTTTTCGAGTCCAAAATAATTTCGGCTAGCAAGTTTAGAGACTGTTGTTACATAATTTTTAATTGTAAAAAGTCGGTCTTCTTCATCGCGTGACACCACGTTGGGAACAAAAGAGTGACTCAGTAATTTTGGCACATAGACAGGAATATCTTCGGAAGTGAGATAAACAAATTTCATGTTTTCATTTTTCTTTTGAGCCATGTCTGTTAAATGTAGAAATTCTTCGGAAAAAATAAATATATCAAAATGTTCATTGGCTAATTTCTCAGAAATTTCTTCTACGCTTTGGCCTATTTCAAGCTCAACACCGGTGCCTCCCAAAGCCATTTTTGCGATGCCATGTTGTTTTTTGATGGGATCGGCTAAAAGAACTTTTTGACTGACCATTGATTTTTCCGCATGAAAAATGGCACTCAGTGGCTCTAGCTGATGAATCGCTTTCTTAAGTTCGTGCTCGACTCTTTCAAGATCAATATTTTTATTTATTTGGGTCAGGACCAATTTATTAACTTCTTTACTGAGGGGCATCAGATTTTTATTCAGTAAATGGTCTAAAGTTGAAAAGGTGATGTCTCGACTTTGGTAAAGACTGGAGATCTTATCGGTGGTTGCTTGTAGAATATGATTTTTTTGTTTGAGCTCTTCATTTTTTAAAATAATTTCTTGAGTTCTTTGGACGACTTTTTGTTCAAGATTTTCATTAATCTCCTGAAGTTCCACTTGGGCCTGTTTTAGTTCCTCGGTGAGAGCTTCAAGTTTTTTCGCTCGATGGTTAGTGGATTCCAGTTTTTGCACCAATATATCCGAATAAATCTGATAAATATTATGGCGGGATTTGCCATCCTTACCTAAAGCGGCTTGATGCAGGTCGTGACCGCTCATGACAACGAGCTGACTGTCGACAATAGCCATAATTGTCGCTGTCGACTTTTGCTGACTAATTAGACTCATTTCTCCCAATAGATCACCCTTTTGATTCAGTCGTGCCACAACGCCTTGGTCAACAGATACAGAGAGCTCACCTTTCATTAAAAAATAGAGACTATCATTGGCTGCGCCTTGTTGAATGATGACCTGGTCTTTTTTAAACTCAACTAGCTTTGCCAATTGAGAAAGATCAGTAATCAGTTCCTCAGGAAAATCTTTGAAGAATGGAAACTGTTTTAAGGCGATCATATTGAATTTATCGGTTTTTTCATGTCTCAGTTCAAGGAATAGCACTGAGATTTGGTTTCCCTAGCATCTAAGACGTAATGAAATGGATGTATTGTATCAGAGTGGCACAAAAAAAATATTTCAAGGTCCTTGGTCGAGTGCCGATAAGATCTCATCTTACAAGGAGCCCGCATGCGAGTCATCATTTGTTTACTTGTGCAGCTAATGCTACCCCAGTTTCTTCAAGCCGAAACCTTACTGCCTTTCAAATCACGTCTGTACACACCATACTTAGTTGTAGACTCAGAAAGCAAAGGCCACAAAGGTGCTGTTCAACTTTTGTGGCAAAAAGTAAAACCTGGCCTTGGTTACGAGGTTCAAATAGACAATGGCAAGAGTATCTATTCTGCAGTGACAGAAAAACACTTTTTTCACACAATGCTATTCTTCAACAAGGACTATCGTTGGCGTGTGCGCAGCTTAAGTTCCAAAGTAGAAAGTGAATATTCTGAGTGGGCAACTGTTAGAGTTCTATCCAACGACAAAGAGCCTGATGAAAGGAATATTCTTGCTGAAGAAAGAGCTCCAGAAGAGTTGCAGGAATTAGCATTTGATCAGGGTGGTTGATACTCATCATCTTGAGATCTGAAAGTATTTGTGCTCTAATCGTCATTTATGAGTGAACTCAATTATATAACTCCAGTTGGGCTCAAGGCTCTCAAAAAAGAGCTTGAGCACCTTCTCAAAGTGGATCGCCCCAAGGTTGTGGCCACGGTGGCCTGGGCCGCGAGTAATGGCGATCGCTCAGAAAATGCAGACTATATCTACGGTAAACGCCGTTTGCGTGAAATTGACAAACGCATGGGTTTTTTAACCAAAAGAATTGAATTGGCTCAACTCGTTGATCCCGCCCTTCAAAATCCAGAAAAAATTTTCTTTGGAGCCTGGGTTGTTATCGACGATGAGGAAAGCGGCCAAAAGACGATTCAAATTGTGGGAGAAGATGAGATCAATACCGAAGCTGGTCAAATCTCTTGGAAAAGTCCCTTAGCAAAAGCCCTCATTGGAAAAAAGGTGGGTGATGAGGTTCAGGTTTATAAGCCAAAAGGCCCTGTCTGGATCGAAATCTTGAGTTTTCATTATGAAAGTCAAAAATAGCGCTCCGCGCCTTCCTTTCTAATCAGATAAACCTAGGTTAGTCTTCGCCCACAACACATTACTTTTTTAGGAGTTTTTATGTCCACAATTGCCGCTAAACATATCCTCGTTGAAAATGCTCACGAAGCTGATGATCTTGTGAAAAAGCTTGCAGATGGAGCCTCTTTCGCTGAATTGGCTCAAAAGTTCTCTAAATGTCCATCCGGTCAGACCGGTGGTGATCTCGGCGAATTTGGCCGTGGTCAGATGGTCGAAGCCTTTGAGCAGGCTGCTTTTGCTCTCGACGTGGATCAGGTTTCTGAACCGGTTCGCACTCAGTTTGGATATCATTTGATCCAAAGAACAAAGTAAACGAAAATTATTTCTTCTTTATTTCGTGGCACTGGTATGTCGCGTTTTCAAAAAAAACAATTGGCATCGTTATGGTGCCTTTTGTTTCTGGGACTTTTAAGGTCAATAGAAGCTTATCTTTTTTAAAGTTGTAAATATCAAATATTTGTTTGTTCTGCGGGTCCCATTGGTCCGTGCTCTCTGGCATGTCCCATCGGGAAGGACTTTTATCTTGAGGAAGTTTCAAGAAAACTTGATCGGCTTTAATTCGGATCTCAATTCTTTTATTGTTGAGTGTGCACAGCAGGTCTTGGACTGGAGCATGGGCCAAAAGTTGTAGGGAAGAGAGTATTATGAAGATGAAAGTCATTTGATTGTCCTTATTTTAGTTTTTCGGAAAAAAGCGGATGGCTGTAGGTTTGCTAGTTAAATTTTCCTCTCTTTTTCCAGCAGTGAAAACCCTTACAGCGTTTGTTGTTTGTCCTTTAGCTACTGGCAAACCAAGTGTCAAAACCACATTCTCTCCAGTCTTGATAATGTTATTTTCTAACAGGAGTCGTTCAATTTTTTCAATAGCGTCTTCTGTATTATTATACTGAGCAACCTTTAGCGTTTGTACCCCCCAGCAAAGCTCTAGTTTACAAAGTGCTTCGGATTTAGCAGTGACCGCGACTAACTTGGCCTTGGGTCTGTACTTGGAAATCATTTGGGCTGTTTTACCAGTGGTGGAAAGGCAGACAATCGTGCGCGCATTCAACTGCTTGGCGCACAGGACTGCGGAAATAGCAATGGACTCTGGAACTGTCATTTCGCTATCTTCACGGTGTTTAAAACGATGATAGATTTGTGGTTGCTTTTCAACTTCGCTAATAATTTCATGCATGGTTTGTATAGAACGGACTGGGTATTTTCCAAAAGCGGTTTCTCCAGAAAGCATCAAGGCATCGGAACCGTCTAGGACTGCGTTGGCCACATCTGTGATCTCGGCTCGGGTGGGGCGAGAGTTCACCTGCATGCTGTCTAACATCTGAGTGGCAGTGATCACCGGCTTACCCATGCGATTGCAGATCTGAATTATTTTTTTCTGCACTGTAGGTAGATGAACCTGGCCAATTTCTACAGACAGATCGCCACGGGCGACCATGATGCCGTCGGACTCTTCAATAATGGCTTCGATATTTTCAACCGCTTGTTTTTTTTCAATCTTAGCAATCACTCGTGCGGGGCTTCCCCATTTTTTTAAAAGCTCTTTGAGTTTGATGATGTCGGCACGTTCGCGCACAAAACTCAAAGCGACATAGTCGAAACCTAGGGTTACTCCTTTTTCAAGATCCTTTAAATCTTTTTTAGTCATGCAGTCGATCGGGATATTGGCGTCGGGCAGGTTCACCCCTTTGCGTGGTCTGATCACTCCTCCATGAATCACCTTGCAGTGGATGTCCTCTCCCTGAACATCGATAACCTTAAGTTCGATGATGCCGTCATCGATGTAGATTGCTTGTCCAATATGAACAAAGTCTTTTAGATTCTTAAGATCCACTTTGATTTTATCTTTAGATTTGCTGTTGGCATCTGTTAACGTCAGGCTATCACCGGATTGCACAGTTCTTTCGCCTTCAAAGTCTTTAATTCGAATTTTAGGTCCCTGTAGATCTTGTAAAACTCCAACTGGTGCGGCAAGTTCTTCTGATATTTTGCGAATTCTTTCTACTGTTTGTTTGTGCTGCTCAAAAGTGCCATGACTAAAATTTAGACGAGCCACATTGAGCCCCGATTGGACCATTTGAGTGAGGCTGTCGATATCCCAACAGGCCGGACCGATCGTGGCTACAATTTTAGTTTTGCGATAAGACAAACTGTGAGCCATTGGGCCTCCATTAACGAATAATCAGATAAGGGGTATTCTGCTCTTAAATATAAGAAATATCAAAGCCTATGAGGCGGGGTGCTCGGGATGCTCGGGGTGATGGCAACCATGGTCACAAAAACAATGACAGGCGTGGATATTGCCAAAGTGACCGGCGATAAGAAGAAGGCCGCCAGTGATCATAAACGGATCGAGGGAGTCCCATAAACTGAAAACTTCGGTGTAGTGGGTGTGCAGGCTCGGACTAAATATCAGACTGAGAGTTAAAAAAAACACGCCAATTAGACCTAGAACAATTGGGTATTTTTGACGGTGCTTTTGAAAACTTAATGAAAAGGAAATAGTCCCAATAAGGATACCCGCACAGAGGATAGACCACTCCAACCATTTGCTGTCCAAAAAAACGCGAGCCGAAGGCAAGAGGGCAATGATAACAGGGAAGCTTAAGCAGTGAACGAGACAAAGGAAAGCAATCACAAGTCCCGTACGGTCCCAACGTTTAGAGTGTGCAAGAAGCTCATTATTGTCCATAGAGGTCCGGTTTTTTCATTCTTAACGTGTTATGTCAATACAAAAGGGGTGATCATACTTGCAAAGGTTGCCACATTAAAGCGATGCGGAGGTGCTACTATGAAGCTCAGTCATGAGGTCCAAGAGGCTCATAAAAAAGCCATGCAAAGTCTACAAAACTCTTACGCTCCTTACTCGGGACTGCATGTGGCTTCCACCCTAAAGCTGAAAGGAAATAGCCATTTTGTTTCGGGTGTGAACGTGGAAAATGCCAGTTATGGAGGGACTATTTGCGCAGAACGCTCTGCTGTGGTTGCAGCCATCTCTCAGTTTGGTTCACCTTTGCAGATTGAATTTATAGTGATCATATCGGACTTGGACCGCGAGCAACCTATTCCACCCTGCGGGATGTGTTTGCAGGTTTTGCAAGAATTTGCCAACCCAGATTTTGATGTTTATCTGGGTGACTCGAAACATATAAAAAAGGTTTTCAAGTTTTCGCAGCTCTTGCCCTTGGCGTTTGGTCGCGAAAGCTTCGCGCCACCAATCCCTTAGTTACTGTTTCTCTGAATAGCGATTGAGTTCGTCGTAACCTGGCAAGAGAGAAAGATCAGGAATGATGACAATATCGATTCTTCGATTCAAACCTTTACCTTGGGCACTGTCGTTGCTGGCGACTGGTTTGGTATCGGCAAAGCTTGCAGCACTTATGTTCTGAACAGGTACTCCTGATTCTATCATGAGCTTTAGAACTCGAAGGGCACGTGAAGAGGCCAGCTCCCAATTGGAAGGAAATTGAGCAGAACTGATGGGAACATTGTCAGTGTGACCTTCAACTTGAAATTGTTTGTTGGGGATTGTGGATAAGAGTTGTCCCACTTTCTGAATGGTCTCAGTTCCTTTTGCCGAAAGTTGCGAGGATCCTGATGAAAATAAGACATCACTGGGGAGAACAAGTACCATACGGCCGTCGCGGATCATAATGCTGAGCTCACCGGTGTCGGTGAGACCCTTAAAGCGTTGAATGAGCTTGCGGAACTCGCTCAAACGTTTTTCGATTTCTCGTTTGCGGTCGGAGGCTTCTTTAAGGGCATCTTTCATCTGCTGAATGGACTGGCTCATACTTTTGCGGTTCGCACTCGCATCGCCCAGTTTACGTTCTAGTTCGGCAATCAGGGTCTCAAGCTCGTTAATTTTGTTTTCTGACTCTTCTAAGGTGGCTCGAGTCTTGGCGTGATCGTTTTCTAGATCTTCATATTTACTGGCGGAAACACAATAGGTTAGGGCAGGGATCAATAGCGCTGAGAAAATTATATTTTTAAAACGAAACATAATATGTCCTTTTCGAGATTAGAATTTAGACCTTAACTAGATCCTAAAGCAACTCTGTTGTCCATAGTGGACGGCATGAGTCGATAGGAAATGGGATTAAGGTTCTTTTAATGGCCGGAGGTCCATGATTTCAAGAACTTTATGGACAATGTCATTATTGTTGATGAAACCAGAAAACGTTTCAGCACCAGGGCCTTGTGCCATAATAGGCACATCAACGGCCGTATGGTAAGCCGCAAAGGTGGCATAGGCAGCCTTGTGTTGAAAGTTTTTTTTCTTGTCTGGAACACGGGCAGGAGAATTGGCGCCCGGCCCGCTGGCCCAGCTTATAAGGCCATGGGCTGTTTTGGGCGACGACTGTCCCTTTTTGTTTCGCAGCAAACTTTCTCCGCTCGCCAGGTGATAGGGGGCATAGCCATTGAGGGCTAAACCGCCGGTTTCGTGATCTGAAGTGACAATTAGGAGGGTGTCCTTCACAATTTCTGCCAGTGGCTTTTCAAGGGCTTTGTCAAATGCAAGCATGTCGCTGAAGGCTAAGCGAGCTCGATTTTTGTGAGAGGCATGATCAATACGAGCCACTTCAACCACGAGAATGTAACCTTGGCGATTCTGATTTAAAAATTGGACCGCAAAATCAACCAACTCTTTTAAAGAAACTTCATCCCCTCTGTCCAGATCATAGGGAAGATGATCGTCCGCAAGTAACGCAATTGTTTTTTGCTTTGATTTTACGTTGAGGGACCGGAACTCTTTGCTACTGAGAGCGACACGATAACCCTTTTTGCGAAACTCGTTTAAAAGGTCTCGTTGATCTTTACGACTGCCACCCTCTTTCGCTCCAACAAAATTTTTTTTTCCACCACCGATAATTAAATCAATCTTTGAAGTCACCAGTTGGGCGGCAATGGATTCCTCCATATCACGATGAGAAACATGGGCATAGTAAGCTGCCGGAGTGGCGTGGGTGATGCGAGCTGTGCTGATAAGGCCGATTGCTTTTCCGGCCTGCTGAGCACGGTCCAGGATTGTTGTTAAGGAGCGAGAGCGCCCAGTGGATTCTTTTGTAGGATCGCTAACTCCAATAGCATGATTGTATGTTTTAACTCCTGAAGCCAGCGCCGTGGCTGAGGCTGCAGAGTCAGTTACAAAATCATTTGAAGAATAGGTTTTTACAAAACCTGTGTAAGGCAATGTTTCCAGATTGAGTCTGGCTTCCGGTCCACCTTTATATAATCTTGCTCCAGTGATGTGGGCCTGGCCCATTCCATCGACGATAAACAAGATATGATTTTGCGCAACCGGCTTTGATGTGCACTTTAAAAACAGGAAAGAAAAACCTATGAACAGGGCAAGACGCAACATCCGAATCTCCTAATTCTCCAAACACAAACGATCTGGGAATACAAACTTTTTGATTTCTTACTGCATTCATGTCACTTGCCATCCTTTTGATAAAGTTAATTTTTTGTCAGGACAGATTATGGTTGGCAATGCTGTGCTTAATCATAGGGATTTTGGCACGAGAGGCTAGCCAATCTCCCACTGTTTTGGGAAAAGTCAGAATGGGGGGCAAAGGAGCTCGCCGCTAATCCCCATCTGGGCCAAGGTGGGGTGGAAAAGAGTTTAGTAAGGGCCTCATTTTTCCGATTGTAACCCATGGGTCTTCGCCATTTGTTCCTCATGTTTTTACTGCTCGTTGGGTCGAAAATGCTCCTTGGCGAAGTCACCAGTCATGAGAGAAGAGAATCCAGTGAAGAGGCTCGCGAGCTCACCTGTGAAGAAACATTTGCACGCTACTCCTGTCAGGACCTGATTGATAAGTCAGGTGGTTCTCGAAACGATTTTCTCGATTGTACAAAGAAGCAATCGCTACTAAAAGCCACGACGACTTGTTCCGCACACCTGGCTTTAGGCGCGGGTGTGACAGCGTTGACTTTGGCGGCACCGGCTGTTGTTTTGCCAATTGTAGGTGGTTTGGTCACTTACAACGCCCTCAAATCCGAACAGGCTTGTTTTCACGATATTGGGTACAAAAAGAAAGTGGTTCGTCCGCTCGCGGCACTTCACTCGGAGGAATACGCGAACACTCTGGCTCGGCGTCTCTCTTGTCATGATTTAGAGAGAATCGTCGTTTCTTCTCTTAAGGCCCATTCGGGGCAAATTTTTGAAAAAGAGCAGAATCAAAAGCGCTTTGAAAAGGAGTTAGCAAAACGTCCCGATCAGAGGTCCCGACTAGAAAGACTTTATCCAATACAAAAAAGGCGACTCACATCAAATGAAAAAAAATATAAAGCAGCTCTCGAAGAAATTAAAAGCGAAGAAAATGAATGGATCAGTACTGTTGAGAAAATTAATAAAAACTATAGATGTGCGAGTTTAGAAAAGAAGGTGAAGATTTTTTGTGAAGTTTTAGGAGGAGGGGTTGCTGGTGGGGGTAAATTGGCTTCTGGTCTTACAAAGAAGCATCAGATAGCAAAGCAAGATATTGTTCAGCGAAGTGAGAGTTCGATGGGCGACAATTTTGATAATAAATTGTTATCAAGTCCTGAGCAATCTGAAGGTTTTGCGGCAAGAAATCAAAGTCTAGAGAAACAAGGGTCTGTTCGTACTGAGGTAGTCTCTTTAGCCATTGGAGAAAAAGTTAAAATTGCCGGTAGATCTACAACTGTTAAAAAGTTCTTGGGTGATGGCGAAGAGGGAGACGTCTTTTTGGTAGAGGATCAAGAAGGCCGCCTTTTTGCGTTGAAAGCCTTTAGAAAAACGCAAGATCTTAAAGAAAATCGCGAAACTCTTGAGAAGATGCGAACATATCTTGGCGATGATTCTGTCATTGATATCCTGGGCATGGATGAGGCAAAAGGTCATCTTTTGCTAGAGTATGTTAAGGGGCGCGAACTGAGTGAATTTTTAATAGATCCCAATCTGTCACCTCAAGTTAAAATGCGCGCTCAGATTCTTTTTGAAGAGCTACAGCGTAAAGCTAGAATGGTTAAGGAGAGGGAGCCAGTGGATCTCAATGTTTTTGTGCGCGATAGTGACTCTTCCTTAGTTGTTATAGACCCCTACTAACTCATCGTAATTTGTCAAAAATATTTGTGAGTATTGACCATTTTGGGATTGATGAGTCTTTTGAAGATTTGTGTTTCAAAATGAGAAATCAAGCCTATTTATATCAAGTCATATCAAGTAAATGTCGATAAGAGAGCATGCTTACTGCGTCGCTACGCCTGTTCATTTTGCTTGTATCTTTTGCCATTCTTCTAGGTGGATGTAAGCCAGATAACAAGCTGGATGTGCTTGCGAACACGGATGCCGAAAGTGGAAGTCAGCCAGAGCCCCCGAGTGTGGGCAATTCTGCCATCGAGTTCAGTCCCTCCAGCTATGACTTTGGCCCGGCCGCTCAAAATATCGATGTATTGAATCACCTTATATCATTGGAAAATACTTCGCCGAGCGAAATTTATATCAGTGAGTTTACAGGTTTGGATTCTCATTTTGAAATACTCAATAGCAATTGCCCAACAAGCCCGCAAAGTCTTGCTAGTGAGGAGTCTTGTCAAATGACAATTCAGTTTGCTCCAAAGTCTGCGGGCAGTCTGAACACCAGTCTGATTGCTCGTTATGGTCCCGAGCCCGCTAATAGTGAGTACCTGTCCTTGATGGGGTTATCTGGAATTGGGGTGGGTTCTTTGAACTTTTCGGGTGTGACCAACGTGGATAATATTCGTCACAATTCCCTACGATTGAATTGGACGGCAGAAGCACAGGCCGTCTCTTTTATGGTTTACCGTGTCGTGGGTCCTAACCTTAATTTTATTGAAACGGTTGTCAATACTGGTGGGACAAAAACGAATCACACCTTGAATGGTCTAAGTCCCAACACCAATTATCTTTTCAGAGTGAGAGCGATCGATTCTTTAGGGAGTCAAGATGGAAACACGGTTGACTATTCTGTGACAACTTTGCCCAACCTGTCCCCTTCACTACAGTCCATCGTTCCGCCTACATTTTATAGCGGTATGACGCTTGCGAATATCGACGCTCGCGATGGAAATACACTAACAGATTTTGATGTGGACAGTGATCCAATTACCTATACCTGTCGTTTTGACAATGTGATTGATGGGACGGTGAGTTCGGTTGCAAGTGAGTGTACGACTCTAATCAGTGAAGACAGTTCATCACCAAGTTTTAGTAGCAGCACAGGTGTGTTAAGTGGTTGGACTCCTCGTCATAGTGATGTTGGAGTGAGTTTTGAGTTTTCTATTGAGGGTCGTGATCCCTATGCCGCCAATTCGATCGTTGTTTTTTCGGGAGTGATAAATGCCGGGACGCCCCAACGTCCCCTGGTTTTATCCGTTTCGCCCTTAAGCCCAGCTAACAACAATGCACCGGTCGTGACCGGCACAGCAGAACCCAACATGACGATTCGGCTTTTTTCAAATTCAGCTTGTAGCTCAAGCCTGCTTGGTTCAGGTACTAGTGATGTCAATGGAGACTGGTCGGTGCCTATTGCAGTTGCGGATGATTCTTCGACAACGGTTTACGCCGCCGCTCGAAATGCAATTGGCAACGATTCCTTGTGTTCATTAACTTCATTGGTTTTTGTTGAAGATTCAACCCCTCCATCTATCAATGTTTTAGGGACCACACCGTCCTTGTTTGGCTTGTCGACTACTCCTAGTGTCAATGGCGTATCAAATCCAAGTGCCAGTATACAAATTTTTTCTGACAGTGGTTGTTCTGTGCTTGAGAGTACTGGAACGGCAGATGGTGGGGGATCATTCAGTATCGGTGTCACCTTAATGGCCGAGGAGACTCAATCATTTTATGCAAGAGCTACTGACGCTGCCGGAAACCAAAGTCTTTGCTCCTCAACCTTTGCAACCTACACAGCCTTTCCAATTGATCCGGTGAATTTAATGGTATGGGCGGATGGGGATGACCCAGATACACTTATTCAAAGCAATGGGTGCACAGGTGGATTGGCAGTTAACGTCGGTGATCCTGTGGGTTGTTGGTTGGATAAAAGTGGACTCGATAATCATCTTACTATTGCGACTAATAAACCTACGCGAGCAGCCGATGGAGCTCGTTTTAATGGGACCAATACAGTCCTAACCAACACAGGTATTAGCTTAAATGCTAATTCTAACGTGACCTACTTTGTGGTAGTTCGCGCACAAACCCAAACGGTTAATACTGGATCCTGTTGCCGTCCATTTGTGAGTTGGGTCACCTCTTCTTCGGGACTTTACCCATGGGTGGGGATGACAAGAGATGGTTTTACCCCTCCCAATAATTTATTTTTTGGATGGTCTGGAGCGAGTCTTGCGCCAACTGCTATTAGTGCTGGCGACGAACTTTTAGTGACCGCTTCTCACGATGGAAGTGGCAAAAAATGGAACACGCGGTTTTATGGGACTTCAAATCTGGTGAATCAAACCATTCCAGCCACATACACAACGGCAACCGCCTTAACTTTGGGTGGTGACGTCGGTAATGCTGTACGGACTTTTAACGGCGATATTATGGAGTTCATTATGTATAATGAGGTCCTTTCGAATAGTCGAATTCAAGATATTGAAGGCTATCTGGCTTGCAAATACAGTTATCGCGACTTGCTACCGGGAGCTCATCCTTACTACAACGCAATTCCAAACAGCCCAACAGGCTGTCCCAATTAATCACCCCAATGATCAAAGAAATAGAAAAATAAAGCCCAGACTTAGTTTGTCGTTCTATTATTTTGATAGGCTTCCCGAAAAACTCTGTGGCCATTCATTTCAATAGGTTTGCCATGGGCGAGCATGATTTTCTGAAAGTCCCACTGTAAAATCTTGGCGATGGATTCGTGAAAAGTCTTTTGGTCCTTAATAAAAATCTTTTTTTCCATTCTAGAAAGTCCAAATTTTTTGTAAGCACCCATAACCTTAAAAATCCAACGGGTCATGAAGGGGCTCTCTTCGCCGATATGAAGTCCCGTGTCGGTGAGGACAAGAGTGTTGGATTGTTTATGAAAAAAAGCCACTTCGTTGAGCAAGGGGCAACCCTCAATTAGACAATAATCAAAAGCTTGTGCCCATGGGTAATCTTGGTTCGGGGCTATCACTGTTGCCTCTTTTAACTCGGGCCGTTTCTTCTCCAGTCCGGGAGCCAAAAACAACTGGGCATTCGGATACTGGTCGAGATAACTTTGTACATACAAGTGATGCATTTTATTGGGAGCAATGACATATGTGACTCGGCCTAATTTTTGAAACTCCTCTTGTAAGGAAGGTGTGAGTTGGATCGGGGAGTGCAGCAGAAGATCACCTTGACCAGTGATGTCGACAACTGACATGCGTGTGCCCATTTCCAATCCAAGAAAACTCTGCTTCTGGGAGGCCACCCAAAAGTTTTTTGCAAAAAGCTTCAACATCTAGCGATCCTCCATCAAACTTCGAACTTTAGCGATAGGTATTTGTATCACTAGAACGATGAGGCGAAACGATTGATATGACAAGGAAAATTACAGAGGTTGATTCATCTAAAGTGGCCCACCCGAGGGTACCTGGTTCTTTTTGCAGAAGCATTGCATAAGAAATGGTATTTTGTGTTGTGGGCCCTCCATTGAGGGTAAAGATAGGTCTCCCACATCCGGCTGATGGCCCTTTTATTTTAGAAACATGGATCTGAGGAGTAAATTATTCAAATTTAGTCAACTACCTTGAAATTAAAGTGGGCTTTAAATAAGCAATTGTGGGTATGGGAAATAGAAATATAAGTTCAAAAAGAAAGCTCATAGTTCCGGGCATGCTAATAGGCTTAGCTGCACTGGTTTATTTTGTATACACAGAATATTTCAAAACTCTCCAGTATGAAGATTTACCGCCCTATGAGTCTCATCTAGAAAAAGCCTTGGAGTTTATTGAGACCAGTCAAGACGACCCGGAACTCCGCCGACAACTGATTCGTTACGCAAAATCTTATGATGCTATATTAAAAGAACCAAAGTTAACAGATGAGGAGCTTCAGAAAGAGTTAAGCGGTCACTCTCCCCGAGCAAAATCCTTTATCTGTTTAATCCGTTTCGAAAAAAGGTGGAAAGATTTTAATGCGATGGAACTGTCAGAGGATCTAGATCTTATTCTTGTTGGTGGCCGCGCCAACCTGAAGCGCTATCTTTATTTCGAGAAACAGTTTTACGGTCAGGTCATAAGTGGCGCTATGCATATTAAGACTTACGAAAATGATTGCAAATAAATTATTTTTTGCAGCTCTATTCACCCCGGTGGTGCTGCTTGCCAATTTCAGAACATGTCCGGATACAAAGTCGCACTTGTTTTTTGGCAATGGAATGTTTACGTCAATAAACGCGGCAAGTAACACTCTAGACAAACTTATGGAGAGTGCCCCGCGACATGATCAATACGATATTGCATACAATAAGAATGAAAATATCATTTTCCAGATTTATGAAGTTTTGTCTCAAAAAATTGAAAGCGAACAGATAAGTGAAAAAAGCCTATTGGAACTTTTCCTTTCTGGGAAAGTGACGGACAGCTTGAGGAAAATAATTTCTGATGAGCTGTCAATAGTCTACCGCGCTGACCTTGTTGCGGGAGCGGACCTGACGCGGCATCTTAAAATCTATGAAGAGATACTTAAAAAAAGTCGTCGTATTCATTTGCTGGCCCATTCCCAAGGAAACTTTTTTGCCAACTCCGCCTATGACACCCTTTCTCATACCCTGCCCGATAGAATAGACGCTTTTAAAATCATTAGTCTTGCAAATCCTGACAGGAGGGTTGCCGATAATGGGCCCTACTTTACATACACAAATGATTTAATAATTAAATACATTCCTTTTGCGTTAAAAGGAAATAGAACCCGCAAACACCCCCGTGGTTCCAATCATGGAATTTTGGATGCGTATTATCGGCCAGATGAAATGTTGTCGAGGATCAACAATGAAATTTCAGCAGCCGAAAATGCAACCAGAGGCTCTATTAACTATTCTGAAAAAGAAAAAGTAGACATCCAGTTTTACCGAGACTCAGTTATGAAGGAATGTCAAAGATGGTTTTTAAGCTACGTAAAGCTTGAGAAAAAAAATAATGTTAGTGAGTGCTCAATTTTATGCCCTTCAACCAGCTATATGGATTTTGGTTTTTCCCATTGCCCCATTCAATGTGATGCTCTCTGCTGCACTCGGGAGTTTGGCCCTTGGCCCCATCCTATTGAAATAGAATAATAAACAGACCGCAGACACTTTGGCTGAAAGGTGTCCCGTTTACAGCAAATTTTTCTCCAGGATGTGTATGATGTGTAGAATGACAATTTAAGCCCAGACGATAAATCCCTTTGTCTTTTGGCTTTTCAATATTCACATGGGTAATGACCTTTTCAATAATCTTTAGAGCTATCTCTGAGTCCCTTAACGTTAAAATTATGTAGCTTGAACGCTTTGACCGAACAATCCAAAGCTCCGAAGGGACGCACTGCTTCTGCAAAAGGAAGCAGGTACTTATGGTAGCGAGGGAGGGACTTGAACCCCCGACCCTCGGATTATGATTCCGATGCTCTAACCAGCTGAGCTACCTCGCCAAAAATTGAAGTCAGACATTCTAATGCTTTACGTATCAAGTCAATAATCAGTGACCTTATGGCTCGTTGCAGCCTCCCCCCATTTAGAATTGCAGTCAGAGGATGGGGAAGTCTCGACCAAAGGCTGAGAGGAACTTGGTTATGAGTGGCTAAGTTGTTGTTAACGCTTAGCAAAAGGGGGCTGTGTCCTTGCTAATTGCAGTTCAAGGTGGGATTTTTATAGGGATAGCAAAAATAAAGGGTAGATGACGCGACTGTTTCATTTGCCCACAACAAAGAATCAACAAGAGAGGGTTCAAAAATGAAAAAATTCATCCTAGCTGCGAGTTTAATATCACTTGCCGCATGTTCTTCAGCTCCTAAAGACAATTCTGCCGACGAGCAGGCTGGCGCCGAAGTCGAAGCTCCAACACCCGTGCCTGAAGCCGCAACTTCTGGTAATGAAACCCAGTCCATGACAGCAGACAGTGGCACAAATATGGAAGGTGGTTTTCCTGATGTTGAAGGAACAGAGAGAAGTGGAGCAACTTGTAAAAATGGCGATGACGAGCGCATGATTTCTGTCATAGACACTCGCGAAGGACCTTGTGGAGTTGTGTATACAAAACATGGCAACAAGAAAACAGTGGCATACGCAAAAAACGATATGGCTTTCTGTGACAAAGTTTACGACAACATCATTGCCAATTTAACGAATGGTGGATTCGATTGTGGTGGGGCACAAACCGCAGCCAAGCCTGCTAAAGATGAAAAGGTTGAAGAAGAAGAAAGCACTGAAGAAGAAGCAACTGAAAAGTAAGTTTCCATTTCTTCTGATTTCGAAAAGGCCCTCCGTGAAGAGGGCTTTTTTTTTTGAGGTTCTATGAGTCGCTACGATTGCCATTGTCACTTCGCCTTTTACTCACCGGAAAAGTTAAAATCTCTAATGGACAACTCCCCAAAAGATCTTGTGCGGGTGATGGGCGGTTATTCGCCGGAAGATTGGCTTGCACAAGAGAAAATTAAAGAGCAACACCCTGGACTATTCTACTCGGCCTACGGTCTTCATCCCTGGTATGTCCGCAGCTCTGAGTTTGAATTGCAAACAAGCCTTGATCAGTTAAAAACCCATGTGGATCGAGCGGACTTAATCGGTGAAGTGGGATTGGATTATTCTGAAAATGGTATGGATTTAAAAAAAGAATTCCAACTGCATGCTTTTGAAACTCAACTGGATTTAGGATATGACAGGCCCTATGTTTTTCATATCGTACAAGCTCACGGGCCCGCACTGAATTTGCTTAAAGATTATCAAGTTAAAGGTTTTGTCCATGGTTTTTCGGGAGCACTCGAGGTGGCCGAAGCCTACTGGGATCTTGGGATCTGCCTTTCTTTTGGCCCCCAGATTTTGAATCCACAATTCAAAAAAGCACGCCATGTCCTCAAAGAAATCCCCCTTTCTTTTTTACTTTTAGAGAGTGATGCACCTCAAAACCAAGATGATAAGGTCGATCCCACATTCCTTTATTATCAAGTAGTCCGCGAAGTGGCTCTTGTGAAAGGTCTGAGCGAGGAGGAGGTGACACTCCAAGTGGCGCAGAATATCGAGAAATTATTACCTCAGGCTCTCGGCAAAGCTTGAATGTTGGCAGGTTTTTCAATACATCCCTAGCATGAACCAAAATCTCACGGACACAGCAGCAGACAACCTTTATCGTTTTGGCGGTATTGTTCGTTTGTATGGGCAACAAGCCTTTGAAAATTTTCAGCAAGCTCATGTGCTTGTCATTGGCCTCGGCGGAGTGGGGTCTTGGGCGGTCGAAGCCCTAGCGCGCTCTGGGGTGGGGGCATTAACCCTTTTGGATTATGATGATATTTGTGTCAGCAACACCAATCGTCAGATTCACGCCACCCAGGAAAATATTGGCAAGTTCAAAACCCAAGCTTTAAAGGAAAGGGTTTTGACAATCAACCCCCACTGTCTGGTTCGAACTTTGGAAGAGAGTTTCTCGGATGAAACAGAAGATTTTATTTTTTCTCAGAAATTCAGTTTGGTGATCGATTGCATTGACAGTACAAAATACAAATTTATGTTACGCCAAGCCTGCCAGAAAAGGGAAATCCCTATTGTTGTCGTAGGAGCAGCCGGTGGCAGATGGGACCCTAGTTTGGTGCGCGTGGGGGATTTGAGTCAGTCCTGTGAGGACCCAATTTTAGCATTGCTTCGTAAACAGCTGCGCCAAAAGGCCCGCTTTCCTAGAAAAGGCTCGATGCAGACCCCATGCGTGTATTCCGTGGAAAAAGCCAAATATCCAGTTGAAGGCGGGGCTATTTGTGAGACAAAGCCCGAGAGCTTTAAAAAGCCTTTAGATTGCACCACAGGTCTTGGAACTGTTACGCCTGTCACCGGTACCTTTGGCTTTTTGGCGGCTCACCTCGCCCTTCAGAAGCTCAGCCAATAGTTCCGTCCTTAAGTCAGAAGTTATCCTTGCCGATAAAGTGGGTATATTAAAGTGAGGGGCAATGGGACAGGCAACTGAATCTTGGAAATATTTGCTGACCAAGAACGGTGAAAAAGTAAAGATCGATGCAGAAGATTTTGCGCTTGTGAGCGAAAAGAGTTGGCGGGTTATTTATACAGGTAAAGCCCAAAAGCCATCGGTGGTGACAAGTATTCGCACGGGGGCATCGGTGCGCACCATGACTTTGGGTCAATTTTTATTAAATCCTAAAAAAGGTTTCCTAGTTTACCCAAGACGTTGGCAACAAGGCTTGGATTATCGCAAA
Source organism: Bdellovibrionales bacterium (assembly GCA_041739665.1). Lineage (GTDB taxonomy): Bacteria > Bdellovibrionota > Bdellovibrionia > Bdellovibrionales > JAGQZY01 > JAGQZY01. Next base: position 194 of record JBGSNK010000014.1, on the reverse strand, counting down.
CACAATTTACTAGTCTGTTCCATGAAAGAGCGTCAACGGATGTTACCGAAGCGCAAAGACAACACCACTTCGCAATACAAAGGTGTTTCTTTTGTCAAAGGCAAAAAAATGTGGCGCGCTCGTATTGAAAAAAACGGGCGCTCTCACTTTCTCGGTGATTATGAAAGTGAAGACGAAGCTGCTAGGGCCTATAA
>JBGSNK010000009.1:0-27124 GCA_041739665.1 Bdellovibrionales bacterium | reverse complement strand
CCATGGTAACTCTTTAAGAGCCCTCGTGAAAATTTTAACTAAAATGTCGGAAGAAGAAATCACCTCCTTTGAATTTGAAACCGGCGTGCCTTTGCTCATTCAGCTGGCACCTAACTTCACAGCTCGATCTATGGATTGGTTGAAGTCCTAGGTTTTAAAATCCCTATTCGATGCATCCCAAAGAGCAGTTGATAGGACTCATAAATAGATTTGTCTTACATCTTGGGGGCCACTGATTTATTCTGTTATTGACTTTCTCAAGTCGGAAAGGAGGTGGTGCCCATGACATTTGATTATTCCAATTTAGGCGCCCTCTACGGAGGGTTCCAATAACGAATAACCAGGGGCAGGGGATCACAAAGTTCTCTGCCCTTGCTAGTTGACACAAGCCGGCAAATCCTCTAGAACCCTTCCATGCGCATAGACCTTCAAAATATTGATGACGACGGAAAATCCTTTCACTCCAATGACTTAAGGGAAGACCTAAAGGGATCCTTTAAAGACCTTATTGGAGACAATGATTTTAAAATTGATTTTGAGATTCGCCCCCTTGGCAACACATTTCAGGTGCTGGGGAGCATGGAGACTCACTACTCCGATGTTTGTTCGCTTTGTGCTGAAGACATCCAGGTTACCTTGCAAACGCGTATTAATGAAATTTTAGTGATCGAAGAAAAGCGTCCACGCAACAGCCAAGTTTCCCAGAGTCAGCAAAACTTTGATCCCATGAATCCTGCGGCCACCTATCTCAACGAACCCTATCTAGAGGCGGACGAGTTTCTTCATGAAATCATGGCTGCCGCTTTTCAGAACTTCCCAAGCTGTGCAGATAAAGAGGCTTGTGAAGAACGACAGTCTCTCATTAAGGAAAAACTCCTGAATCAGCAAAACTTGGGTCATCCGGGATTCGAAGCTTTAAAGGACCTTAAGCTCGAGCATTGATTCAAAAGCTCATTCTGTAAACAAGAAATAGGTACTTTTATTTATTATTCAAAAATTGGGAAACTTGGCTCTTTGTTTTTTCATCTAGTTTCCACTTGGCGCTATGGCTCTCCATATGAGTTATGAAAGTTAATTGTAACTCATCTGGCGAACTTTTTAGTCCTGTTTTATTGTGAATATAGAATCTTCCCCTACATGGACTATGATTGGGGGCTTCCTTACATTTAATCCTAATTAAATTTCCACGAATGTTCCCGACAAAGTACAGATAGGCATTTGCATTTAAAATTGGCATGTCGTTGTCCACAATCACCTTAAAGTGAAGGTAGGAGTCAAAATTACCCTTTTCAAGCCAAGCTTCTACCTTTTCGAGTCTCCACGGCTCTCCAACTCTTACAGCTCCAGATAGTTGAAATCCGTTTTGCTCTGACTCTTTACTGTTATTTTTACCTGTAAATGTAAGATTATAATTTGTTTTCCCGATTTTTTTGGTGATCAATTGTTATTTTAATAGTTTGTTTGGAACTCCCTTTTGTAATGAGCAAGTATGAAGCAATCTCAATACTAGTTGGGACTTTACCATTAATTGATGTAATTTTATCGCCAACTTCAACGCCAATGTTTTTTAAGGGCGATTTTTCATTAAGAGTTTTTAAAACAAATGTTGTAACTTTTCCATTCTTGTCAATTTCGGGAACCATTTTGTCAAAGCTGGCGTTTGGATATTCGGTTCTATCGATTTCAATATACTTAAGTTCGGAGGCAAGTAAAAATTTAGCCACAAGAATTAGTACTATACCTAGTATGTTTGCGATCCTGAACCTCATCTATGCCTCATAGTTTACAATATGAGTTGAGGTATAACACGGTTTCTTTTAACGAAATGGGGGCACGCCCCCATTTAACTGGACCATTTTCAATACTCTCGCTTTCCAGGTAAAAGAATGACTCATATCAGTTTTACTTGAGAAAATTGTGTGAGAGTTTGGTCCAGCCGAAGTTGACATAGACGGATTGGAAAATGATATACACCTGAAAGTGCGATAAGTAAAAATAGGGCTCCACGAGAGAGAGAGTCTCTCTAGCTGGGGTGGAGATGCCTAATATCGGCAAAAAAGAGTGATTTATTTTACCTAATCACCTATAAAGGACCTTAAGCTCGAGCACTAATGGTTCTTTACCATTACTGGAGATTACACATAATTGAAGAGAGGGTGCTCCTCAAAAAATTGAATATTGTAGAACTTCCAACATACAACCAGCCTTAAGCATTAGCGACTCGCCACTTCTAGGTGTTCACCACAAGAGGTCTTTAGGGCCTCAAGGTGATTGTGAATTTGTAGGATTTGTTTATCAATTTCATTGGCTAGAAAAACAAGCTCTTGCCGAAGTTTGCGACTGGCAATATAAGGTTCCCCCGCATTGCGATTAACTTCTTCTGTCACTAGAATTGTCATCTCTTCAGAGTAGGTGCTCACTTCCCTATCTATAACTTCTTTTGTACACAAGCGCCACGCACCCTCTCGGATTTGATTTACAGTGTCTAGATAGGGCTGCTCACACTCAGGACCAAGAAGCTTTTCGACTTGAGAGTACACAATACTTTCCTGGGCTTTGAGTTCCTCATTGTGTTTGAGAAGATCAGTCCTAAAGCGGTAAAGCTGTGAGCTTATAGTGCAAAATATCTTTGGTGTTACGCGATTTTGGGAGAGGCCTTCGGTGAGTCTTTTAAACTGAAGACCTAAATTGGCAGGAACTTGGCGTTTAGAATAGACGACGTTACGTAATACTGAGCCTGATTCCAAGAGAGGATCAGTGCAACTTTTTTGAACCACTTTAAGAAGGTTATTGGCAATGTCAACTTCACAGTGGCGCCGTTGTTCTTCGGTTTCAGCAGAAACTGCATCAATAGCACTGAGATTTCTCTGGGAGACTTGTTCACTTTGAGCCCTGGCTTCTCGCAACTGAGCCCAGATCTTATTTGAATCAAAGGAAAATTGAGCCCAAAGAACTTGGGGCAAGAGAATAAAAAAGGCAAGACAGAAAATTTTTATTAAATGAAAAAAAAGATGACCCAGTTCCCTATCCCCCAAAATCTAATATTTATAGATCTAGTATAGCAGAATTTAATGTAAAACTGATAGAAATAAACACCCACAGTTTAAGTTGAAGGTGGAAGAATTTGTAAGTTATATTTTGAAGAAATGTGTCTCAAGAAGAGACAATTCTTTAAAATGTTTTGTAAAAAACTAGACTTTTCCACCTTTAAGTAAAGTCTCTATTTGGATATTCCGAATAAATTTATAAGATTTAGGGGATTATCATGGGCGTTTTTCAATTCGTTTGTCTTTTTTTTATTTTAATTTTAACAAATAAATCGTATGCACAGAACCATTTGCGTATTTTTTGTGAGTCCACATTAAAAACAGAGTTATTTCGAGAATCAATAATAGAAGGTAAGACTAGTGTTGGTGCACGCAGCTTTGTTTTAGAGCAAAAAAGTAATGACTGCCAAGTTGTCTACCTTAAGCGCCCCTTGTTTGAGAAAAAGCCAGACGGCAAAACGGATTTTAAACGACCCGTTGTTTGTAATGGAGACACCTTAAAGCGCATGTTGAATGAAGGAAGGTTAGAGTCTCTTCCCCCCAAAGAAGCACCAGACCGATGGCCCTTGCAATTTAGAGCCTATTTATGTGAAGAATGTAGCTTTCATAAAAAAGAGGGTGATAAATTTGTGCCGCTTCCTATTGAGCAGGTGCGGCGTTTGGCTGATGAGGTCAAGCAAAAGGCTCAAAATCAGCCCTTTGATTATGAAAAGCCCCTAGAGCCTGGTTATATTGATTTTTTTGGGACAATTGACTTAAGGGTAATTGATCTTAAAGAAAAACCTCGAGGTTTTTCACTCAAGGTTTATTCTAACTTAGGTTCGACAGGAGATTCCGATAAACTTGCATCCGCACTTGTTGCTCCTCAGGACGCTATAAGCAAATACAAAAAAAGTTTAATTGGGGATGGGCAAACTTATCGTTGTTTTAAAGAGGAGGTTGTGGGCAATGAGACCCCCACTTTAGAGCCAACTGGCGACAACCACGCTCCTACCGAAGTGCAAGACTAATTCAAACAGCGGGAGAGGAAAGGCCCAATCTCAGAAAAAAGAGTGCTTTATCTTGCCTTATCACCTCCTTTAAACTTGACTTGATCAAGCCTTAGCACTATTAAACCTTAGAACACTATGTATAAACCAGTTAAGGTTCTGAGGGAAATTGACATGAGACACTTCGTCTTCTTTATTGTTTTGATACTAGCCTTTCCTGCCTCTTCAAAACCGAAAGCCTATTTCGATGTCAATGACAGTCTTTTTTCATCACCTCGGCTGGTGATTGACAACAAGGTTCATACTCCAGGTTTTTTTGGATTCAGTGGTATTGCAGAAGCCATGAGTTCTGACCCTAAGGCTTACGAGCTTGCTCGTGATTATCGCCTTTATGCAAATTGGGCCCAAGGGTTTATTTGGACGGGACTCATTGCTGCATTCATTTATGCGCAAAGTACTATTTCGGACGACTCTCAAAGCTTTAATTCGGGCACCTACTTGGGTATCTTTGGCATAGGCTTTATTCCTGGACTTATCCTCACCAGTCGATCAAATACAAAACTTATAAGAGCCGTTAACCAGTTCAATGGTGTTTACTCCGCCGATGAAACAGCCGCATGGCAAATCACCCCTGCCTCTAAGGGGCTTGGCTTGGCCATCCATTTTTAGATCAGAGAGAGCAGGTCACCTTCTTTTTACTTGGGATTTTTTTTAATATAATAAGACTAGATTCAACACCAAAGTACCAACCACTGACACTACATGAAATCGGATCTGCAGGAAGATGAGATTGACGCCAGTCGCATACCGTCCTGTGAAGAATCAAGTATAATTTTCCTTCCACTCATCAATGAGGACTCTAATATGAACGCAAAACTTTTCCTGAATTTTGTAGTCTTATTTTTCTCACCCATTCTTTTTGCTGAATTTCAGTTCGTTCAAGAACGAGATCAAAAAGAAGAATATTTTTTCAGCATCTACTTTCAAGATGGATTGTGGAGAGTGGATCAATTCCAGGTTGATAATCGGGGTTATCTACATCTGGATAATCGCAAAAGTTATGGGAATGACAAAGAGGCTTTGGCAAGCCTCAAAGAAAAATCTCGATTGATGCCTTTTAGTAGAACTTCGCAAAACGAAGTCCTAGCTGAACGTAACCGTGCCGCATTTTTATGGAAGGCAGAAAACCAATGGAATTGGCATTGGGAACTTGAGTTTGCTAAATGGGTTCGAGAAAATGCATCTGCTGAATTCTTTACGGAAAATAAAATTCCCGTGGATTGTGCCGACGCTATCTATGCTTTTCGTTGGATTTTTGCCAAGATCAATAAACTTCCTGTAGGCAGTCGACAGGCTAACGGTAAACTTGTAACACATGAAACCCATTGGCCCCAATGGGCCAGTCTACCAACTCATGAAGATTGGCAAAAAGACCGTCGCTTTCGTAGGGTTCTCGATAATATCCTCAATACAACTTATACTCACACTCTTTTTCGAGACAGTTATCCAATCGCAATTGACGATCAAAGTTTTAGAGAAGGCTCATTTTTTCTCGAGCTCTTCAGTAGTTCGGGCCATACCAGTATCGTCAACGAGGTAAACTCAAACACAACCACAAAAATTCCCTTAAATTTGATATGGGCTATACGGTGCCTAGAGACCTCGCTTTACTCAGTGAGGGTGGGTTTTGGCGGCAAGACCTACCTCAGCGGGGCCAGTCTGGGTTTTTGCGCATGAAGCAACTGGTAAAACAAGAGGGCCGCTGGCGGATGCAATCTGGAAATGAGCACCCCTACTTTTCCGAAGCTCAATATGAAACTGACTTCTTGGTTGAAGAGAATAGTTTTGGTCTTTCTGTTATCAAAAAAATTGCGCCAGAATTTGATCCTCTACTTATTTATTATGATGGGCTAGCGCTAATAAAAGATAGCTTTGAACAGCGAGCCGTAATCGTATCTGAGGGGTATCAATTTTGTCATAAAAACAACTGCGCTCCCGGAAGTGAACACTATGAAACATGGAGTACCCCCTCTCGCGACAAACGTCTCTTAATGACTCTCAAAGAACTTGAGGGTTTTATTCAAAATATATCTTTTATGACAGGAGAGCCGCTTCAAATGTGGGATAAAATGCTTAAAGAGGGTAAATTTTCAATCGACGGTCTGGAGGTAAGTTATCAGTTCTTACGTACCCTATGGCTGACTGAATCTTACTCTTCAGATCCGCGCGATGCTCCAGATGTTCGTTGGACTTTAACTGGAAAAGCCTTTTTTGATCAATTGGCGACTAAGCTCATACCTCTACACCAACAGAGATTGGATAAAATCAGCGAGAGCAATTGTCGACCTTCGAATTGCGAAGAGGGAAGCTCTCTTTATGAAAGTGCCCAGACAAGAAGCGAAGACTTCGAGCTGCAAAAGCTTTTTCTTAATACTGTATATTATTGCAAAAATACCTTTCAGGCTGCTTGTGAAGATCTTCTTCATAGAATGGAATCTACAATTGTTGGAGGTGAGTCTATGAAGGACTACCTGCTAAGATCTAACTTTTTTCAATCCTCACCGCTAGTTGCAAACGAGCTGAGATGGGGAAGGGGAGAGGATCTTAACGAGTATGATGTGTTTTTTCGTGCTACAAAAATTCTGGAGAATAGTAGGGGAACACAGATTTTCCACAGTGATTCCTCTGGAAGAGTCCTTTACAGAGATGGGAGGGAGAGAGAGCTGCCAAAAGGCTTTGCCCCCCTTCACCTTTTCCCCGGAGACCATTTATTGGGGCTCCAAGAGGAAACGGGATCCTATGCCTTTTGGGTAGATGGACAAACAACCAATTTGAATCTTAAGAAAAGTGAAGAGATGCTGCGCTTGAGAAAAGATCTTGTGGCACTAGACGACCATATCCTTCTTGAAGATGGTGAAACACTTTATCTGAGAGGCCCCTGGACGGGGCTATTCAAGGCGGCCCGAGCTGATGAAATAAAGGATGTCTTGTTGTTGGAGAACGGGGTGCTTTCTTTAGTTGACACAGAATCCCCCGAGAAAAGAAAAATAAAAATTGCGGATAATGTGGAATTACTAGAAGAGTGGGAGCTAATTGATGGGCAAGGCTTCTGGCGGGTACTAACCCGTCGTTCTTTTATGTCCAGTGAAATTGAGCTTTATGTTGTCAATATGGAGACTGGTGAAGTCCAACCAAAAAACTTTGTTGGTAGCCGATTTGTAACTCGCCTTGCTCCCTTGAAATGGTTGATGGAGCGAGACAAGGTATATCAGGTCCAATTCAAATCAGATTTTTCAATTCTTGAAAAAAAATGGTTTGCAGACAGCATCTACTCGATTTCATCAAAAGATAAACCTGTGGCTCTCGTCGCGACAAAAAATAAGAGTTTCTTTGTTGTTTCCCATCAAGGGCTGGACCAATGGGATTGGCATAAGCTGGCATTTCAATTAGATTCAAGTAGTTATCTAAATCATGTGAGTCAAAATTATTTAGTCACAATGCGGTTTAGTGAATTTGACTCCACCAGCCAATTGATTGATTTTAGAAGAGATCAAGTCATTGATCAGGCTAGCGTTATTGCGATTACACCTATCAAAGCAGAAGAAGGCTATCTCATTGTTGGAAATGCAAATTCTGACCCCTACTTGAGTTGGGAAGGGAAAGGTGGTTGGAAGAAAATCAAAGGTGAGCTCGCCCGATCATTTACAATCCGTTCCGTCTTTGAACCAGTAAATGGGGCCCAGACTGAAAATATGATCTCAATATTCTCGGGTGATAACTTTTATTCTTTGACTCATGATTCAACCCTCATCTCGCTTCCAGGTCAGGTTGGTTTATTTCACTCTGCGTGGTAACAATCATTCCTGAATGAGTAGTGGATCTGGTTCTTTCCGGGTGAGCCTGTATTTACTTGAGCCATTTATTTTTGAGTTCTGGGGCCGAAGTAGCGTTCGGCAAATTTCTTATTCAATTTTCTAAGGTCCAAAATAGTGAACATATCGGTGCACTCAAAGTCTTGATCGAGTGCAGGCAAGCCGTGGACTTGGCTTCCCGCACTTAAATAAGAGCGCAGCAGGGGAGGAAGGCTACGCAGAACCTGTGGATTCTCATCTGCGCTCTCGAATTCATGTTGAGCATTGGGGAAACTGAAATCTGGGGTGGGATGAATTTTGTATTCAAAACTGAGACTGTCTTTATTGAATAATGACTTGGTGATAGAGAAAATAACTTTTGGATCGATAGAGTTAACGCTGGAACATCCAAACAAAAACACTGTTTGAGTTTCGCGTATGTAATGGGACAAACCTTGCCACAAAAGATCCATGGTACGACCGGTGCGGTAATCAATATGAGTGCAGGCGCGTCCCATCTCGAGCTTAATACCGGGCTCCTTTAAAAAGTTATCCAGATCAAATTCATTTTGTGAATAAAAATCCTGACAGAACCGAGAGTTAATCAAACGGTAAGTGCCAACGGCGATGCCCAGATTTTTTTCGATAATCATCAAATGATCGGCTTTTTGATCGTACTCATCAAACTCCAGACCGCTTTCGTGGGTGCGGTTCAATCCCTCTTCTAAAAAAACCTGATGCCTGAGTTGTAGGGCTAACTTTAAGTCCTCAAACGACTGGGCCGTTTTGATAATAAAACCTTCGGACTCAATAGAAAACGGAACCTTCACTTGGAAGTCTTGCAGCGTGGATTCGGACATGGCACATGCTTAAGAAGCTTCCTCGACCTTGTCTAGAGAAAGTTATTTGCGCATAGAGTTAAGTCTTTGAAGACAGGAGCCATTTTTCTTTAAAGGCCAGGGTGGCGTGGCAGGCTTTGAGCAAGCGATCCAATAAGCCCTGCCAGCGGTCATCCATGGCCCATAACTCAGGAATCACAAGGTAGATGGCCTCACCTTTTTCACTCCATTGGCGAAGGTCACTATAGAGTTTGCGTGCGGCAAGACTTGGCTCTTGGGGAAGTTGCCACTCGTTGAGTTTGGTCTCTGATGAGATAAAATTTTTGATGAGCTCTAAGTAGCTCCTGTCACCTTGGGCCTGGGAACTCTCGTAAACTAAAATCAAGGGCACCCTTGGTTGGTAGTGATTTTTTAAAAAACCAGGGGCGTTGTCTTGCTGGCGAAACTCAACATTTACCGTTAATTGTTTTTGCTCAATTTTTTGCTCGAGGTCTTTTTTACTGATCACTCCGGGACGCAAGATCAAAAGTTTATTTTCCGCTTTATTGAACTGAACCACAGTGGATTCAATTCCCATATCACAGGGGCCGCCATCGACCACGGGCACTTGGGATTGGAATTCATCGATCACATGCCGTGCTGTCGTGGGGCTGGTGCGACCAAAAAGGTTGGCGCTTGGTGCTGCTAGAGGAATCTGCAATCCTTTTAGAACTTCAAGAAAAAGAGGGTGCTGGGGGCAGCGTAGCGCCACAGTGGGGCCAGCATGGGTGATGAGGTCAGACACACGACCGTCCTTCTTTGCTAACACAAGGGTCAAGGGGCCTGGCCAAAATTCTTCGGCTAAAAAAAGACTCACATCATCCCAGTGGGCATAACTTTGAGCTTGGACAATATTTTGAACATGAACAATGAGAGGATCAAAGAAAGGTCGATTCTTGGTAGTGAAAATTTTTTCTAAGGCCGAGTCTTGATCGATACGAGCCGCTAAACCGTAAACCGTTTCGGTGGGCAGGGCGACGGCATCTCCCTTTAGCAAGAGTGAAATGGCTTTTGGGGTGTCAATCGTGACTGGCAACTTCGCTCCAGTTAAATCTTTTCATGTGGAGTTTTGTCCTGTACCCTTCCCAGGATGTCAACTTACAAACTGGACATGGAACAAGTCTTTCATGTGGCCGAAAAATTAGGATTTGAACCTACGGGGCAGTACTTTCAATTGAACTCCTATGAGAACAGGGTTTTTGATTTGTTCCTTGAGTCAGGAAATGTACACAATCTGCAGCGCTTGATTTGTAAAGTCTACCGTCCTGAGCGCTGGTCTCTGCAGGCTATTCAAGAGGAGCATCAATTCATGGAAGAACTCAAAGGGCAGGGAATCCCAGCGGTTGCAGCCCTGTCTTTGGATGGGCAAACTTGTTTTGAACACCAAGGCTTGATTTACAGTTTCTTTCCGCGCGCTCAGGGGCGCATGTGCGAAGAGTTGAACTTTAAGGACTTGGGAAAGATCGGCACCCAACTGGCGAAGCTTCACAATGTGGGGGCTCAAAAGGTGGCTCAGCATCGACCTAGCTTTGATATCCAGTGGATGGGCTGGGACGCTTTAGATGATCTCGAATCCTGGGTGGCCCCTGAGGTTTGGTCCCGTTACGAACAAGCTGCTGAGACTATTTTGGAGGCTCTAGAGGAGCAAACAGAAGGTTTGCCCCGTATTCGCATTCACGGAGATTGCCACAAAGGCAATATCATGGTCACAGATCCAAAAGGTGGAGAAAAAGAATTCTTCTTTGTGGACTTTGATGATTTTATAAACGGTTTGCCCGTGCAAGATTTTTGGATGCTCTTTTCCAGCGACGAGTCTGAAAATACGGCCGAGCTGGATGCTTTTTTAAAAGGCTATGAAAGTTTGCGCTTGGTCGACGAGTCTCAACTCAGGTTGATGCCGCTTTTGCGTGGGCTTAGAATCATCACTTACGCCCATTGGGTGGCAAAACGTTGGCCAGTGGATCCCACCTTCTCGCAGTTATTTCCCAATTTTCAAAGTTACTCTTACTGGGTCGAAGACACCGAAGCCTTAGAGAAAATCGCCTGGCGCCTGAACCAGTAAAAAATGTTGCGTGATCTTTACTGAGACTGCAGCCAATTCTTGAACAGTATTTTAAGGGAGCGAGGGTGCGCATCCCCAGGACTCAAAATAAAGGTATGAAAAGCTTGGTCCGTGTAATTGACTCCCAGAGTCTTGCGAGCCGTTTTCTTCATATCCAAAATATCTTCTTTGCCAACCATGTAGTTTAAAACTTGGCCGCGCCAATGGGAGTTTCGTTGTAACTCACTACTCAGTCTCCATTCAGGCATTGATGAGTGGGCCTCTGAGTATGCACGGGCGTCCTCAAGTGTCCAGTTGTCAAAGAATATACGATAGGGCAGTATCAGTCTGAGAGCACGGACTCTTATATCTTCGAGATAGGACAAACGCTCTAGATCACTCTGGTAGAAGCCGATTTCGTCCATGTATTCTTCCATATAAAAAGACCATCCCTCGATCACACTTTCATCACCATGGTAGTGCTGCTCAAAGGAGTTAGGTCCCTTGCTACCCATCGAAATTGATCTTTCAAGATGGTGGCCAGGTAATCCCTCGTGAGCCATCACTTGAGCCAGTTGGTAGTTTGCAACAGGGGTCGGGCTGTTAAGATATACTGTTTCTTCCCAAAAATTATACATGCCGCCGGGGAAGCTTTCTGCTTGCAGTTCAAGATCGACAATCTTTGGAATTGGAATAGAGTAGTCTGAAATTTTTGGCAGAAAGGTGATGGCTCTTTCCTGAACCTCACGAGCAAATTTAAGGTACTCATCCGAGCTCAGAGAGTACTGGTTTGGATCCAAAATTATTTCATCGAGAAAATTATTGATCAAGGGTGCCTTTAGCTCATCTGGGACAGAGAGACTGTAGCTGTTTTGTTTAGCCACAATTTTGTACATATTTTGTTCAGCTCTCTTGAGTTCGCGCAACCCGAGCTCAAGAATTTCTTTAGGAGTTCGTGACGACATCCCCACATTCGCAATCACTTGAGTGATGCAAGGTTCAGATACTTGGCTTGGCACAAGACTCACGAGGTTTTGGCTTAAAGGTCGGATTTCTTCGATAAGTTGGGAGAACTGGATGAGCTGTGGGGTGATAAGTTGCTCATATAGTTCCATGTATTGATCGGAATCAGAAGGCTTGCAACCTTTACAGAGAGTTGTGTAGTTCATTACAAATTCCTGAAAAGCAGAAGGGCCTAACATCCAATGCTCTACATGGTCGGTCCAAAAAATAACACTGGTTGCCGGAGGATAAATTTGGGCAGACAAGGCGGCCTGCAAGCGTGAGTTGGCTGATTCTAAAAGTTGACTAAGATTTTGCAATCCTTGCAGTAAGATTGAAGAATCATCAAGAGTTAAATTGGTTTGCTCGATGCGCGATTGTAGTATGGAAAAAAAGTCATAGATAGCATGAAAATCACCAAAGTCCCAAACTCCGGGTTGACAAGATTTTAAAATCGAAAGCTCTTGTCTAGCAAACTCACGAATATCTAGGGCCAGCTGTGAAGTCGAATCATCTGTAGAAGATTTTTCAAGGTTGGTATAAACTGTTTGTAAAAAATCTGCGCGTCTTTCAAAGTTTTGTATGGAATCAAAATAATAGACGATGGGTTGTTCTCCAATTTCTTGGGGCCAAAAGATATTTTTATCAAACTGATCAGCTACGTCTTCTATAGAAGGCGCTTGAGCGCTGGCAATTGTCAAACTGTTAAACAGCAAAAACAACCCCAAGAGGACTTGGGAGAACTGCATGGATGTATAAGACATATGGACTCCGTTATATAGAGCTTTTGCAAGAAAGGGGCCTTCTTGATGGAAAACTCAGCATAAATTATATTGTTGGTAATATGGAACTAGTCAATGTTGTGAGTCAATATCCTTGTTGGCTCGAAAACTCTTTTCAGAGCCTATCGAAGGGTGTCCTTTCAGCAAGCGATTGAGTTCAAGTGCGCGGTTGGTAAAAATCCAGTCTACAGGTTTTGAGGCCTCCCGATAAAAGAGATGTTTCTTGTCGGGAAAACCGGTTCCAATATTTAAACCTTGCTCGCGACAAATTTGTCTTAAGTTTTGGGTCATCATTAAAAAGTGGCCAGTCATGCCACCTAACCCTTGTCCCTCTATCTTTTGGATAAGCGAAGCGAGTTGTGTTCGACCAATGGCCACGAAACACGAAGACGGCAGTTGTTTTTTTAAAAGGGAAAAACAGTCCAAATCAAAACTCAGCAAATGATAGTCTTGAGTGGGCGTAAGGGGTTTAAGCAACTCTAAGAGCCTTTGGTTTTGTTTTGGAGACGGAGGGGTTTTGAGTTCGATAAAAAGATGGTTTTTGTGGCCATAAAAGGAAACCATTTCTTCAAGACTTGGCACAAGGGGTTGTAGCTTCTCTAAACCCAGACGAGTGATATTGGTGATTTCCATATCTTGATTGAAAACCCGTTTTAGAGAACTATCATGACTCACAATGGGCTCATCATCACGGGTCCAGCGCAAATCAAATTCAATGCCCCATATCTGATTCTCCAAACAGGGTTTGAAGGCGGCGTGGGTGTTTTCCAAAACATTGGGGCTGCAAGCACCCCGATGGGCCACAAGACGCACTTGCTTTAACTGCTCTGAAGAGGGTGGAGGAGCGGGAAGTACGTTTAGTACATGATTGAGTGTTTGAAGAAATTGATCCAATTTCAATAAGGCCATAGATAGAATCTACAGCCTTTTTTTGAAAAATTCTAGTTTGTGGTATTTTGCTGACAGCGAAACTTTAAATTGATTTGGGTGCCGGCAGGTATGTTTCCATTAAAAAGGATTTCTCTTTGCTCGAGTTTTCTAATCACTTGAACTTGGTTGCCAACATCTGGTGTGAAGCTGACGTCCACTTGATTTTGATAGGGCTGACAAGGTAAAACCTCGCGGAACTGAGAAGCGGCCTCACCGATGTCACGCAGGCTTGATGTATACTCAGAGGCACAAATGTTACCTAGTATTCCGCCTGTTGATCCTGTGAGTTGAGCATAGACATTGCCAAAAACACCTTGTTTACCAGCGCTTTGTGAACTTAAACAATTGCTGTCACCAGGGCGGATAATAATAGAGTGAACAGCTAAAGATTTATTAGGATAAAGTCTGTTAAAATGGTTTACAAAACCTTGAGGGCTGTCGCGACCTTGAGAGTCTATCAAAATACCATCAGAACCTTCATCTTCATCAGATAATATCACGATAGCCATGTGTCCAGTGGGGCGAATCCACTGAGAGGGGTTGCTTTGAATGTTGAGTGCTGAGGCAAAGATTCCTCTTTCATCACCGGATGGACAATGCTCAGGAGCATAATTCCTTTGCGCACAAGTTAACGTTTCCTGTCTACGAACATTGTTTTCAAAAAGAGTTTGCTCGCTTTGAGCATCGCGTGAACCATCTAAGTAGGTGCGACCGTCACTAAACTGAAGAAGCCGTCCATCTTGCCAAGCACCGTTTCCATTATATGGAGCCGGTCCGTTTCCAGAGGTTGCAGAGACATCGGTGGTTGTGATCCCAATACGGTAATCGATGTTACCTACTGAGTTCATAAATGAGGGAAAACTCGTAGACATGCGACTCTGTTCCTGATGCATCGAAGCCGAGTTGTCGACAACAAACAGGATATCCGTCAGTTGAGTCTTAGCTTGAACCGAGTAGTTGTAGTCGCTAAAGCAAGTGCCGCTGTCATCACAGACAACTTGGCATTGAACCTCAGAGCGGCCCTGGGCACACTGTGGAGCGACAGATCCAGGGTTCGCATCAAACGAAGCGTTGTTACAAGCCGAAATAAATAGGCCAGCACCGATTACATATAGAATATTTAAGATGTGTTTCTTCTGCATAATTACCTTCCTCGACACTCAATTAGCAGCAAGCCTTGTACCAAAGCGCTAAGATGGTGAAATCAAAAGAGAAGCCATTATAAGGGAGAAAAGGTGGAGTTGAGAGGGACTGGAGTGACAATTAAGGGGAGTCAGTAAGCTTTATAGAGCCCCAAATTGTCACTTTTTAAATGAATAACTCAGCCCTATGAGCTGCGCGGAGTTGCATCACATATATGGTGGCGCAAAAAATTCCTAGGCTAAAGCGTCTTTCCTAACTAAATTTTTTCGTGATGGGATTCGAAGGAAGTTGAATAGAGGTCGTTGGCCGATTGCGATTTGGGGTCGTATTTGACATCTTCTAAGCTGATATCAAAGTAACGTTTCACACCCTCTTTATCTTTATAAGCAAAACAACCTTTGCTGTTGGCGTGGACCGAAAAACCGGCGCTCCAACTTTGGTGTTCATCTATAGAGGTCACGGTATTAAAATTTTGAGTGGGTGGCGCAATGTAAATATCGTAATTCTCAGATCCATCATTGAAGCCCACAAAATTACGATGCCAATACTTAAAATTTAGAATGTCGTCTTCAAGGACTTGGTTTGTTTTCTTATCCACCAACTGAAGTTGCTCAGCCAAGTGGTAGAGAGGGCGCATCTTGGTATCACTTAACATCTTAGCGTAAAGCTTGTGTTGGTTAGCTGAAGAGAAGTTAAATTGGTTGTATTCGGCTTGCCAATGATTTGCTGGGAAATAAAGATGGGCGTGGCCCATGTCCGGAAAGAAAACATAGTCGGCAAAACCCTTTTCTAGAGCGACCTCAATTTGGCTGGCCACATTGGCAATAAAGTCGGGACTCATATTCAGCGTTTTTGTGCCTTGTGAAGTGACTTTAAATAGCAAGAACTCTCCAGTCTCTACATCGAAATGGCTGTGTAAAGGAAGGCGTCGACCTGTTTCATAGACAGATAAGAAGAGGTCTTCCATTTCTAAAAGAGTTAATTCCCAATGGAAATCATTCATGTAAATTTCTTTTGATTCGAGATGATTCTCAAGACACCTTAGTTTGGACTCTTCTAGATCTAAAAACTGGGGTTTGGCGTAAAGTTCCGATGTCACTAAAAGTGATATAAGGGTAAATAGGATTTGAATTGATGAAAACAAGGCTCCCCCCCCCCATTAACTTTCAAATCAAAGCAGACAGCGCTGCGCTCAATTGAAAGAATTCCCCCATGTATTTTACTAATGAAATATCATTAGTTGAAATAATAATTAAATTTTAAAAAGGAAAATTGCAAGTGGGGAATGTAATAAATCCAATCTTGTAAAACTTTCATTAAATTCTAAAATTAGGGTCTAAACAGCAACATAGAGTCTAAAAAGAAGGCAAAGGCTCTCCTAGCTTAAGATTGACCCTCTTTGCTTTGAGAACTAAAAATGGATTTATGTCTTTATATTATGTGCATACTTTCTATTTCTTTGTCGATATGCCCCAGGATCAACTTTTATCCCTTCGAGCCTGGCTCATCCTAAAAGCGGAACGTCATAATGTATTAGGTCTTATTATTTTGGGAAGTGAAGGATTGAATACGACCCTTGCCTCGCGCAGCCAAGAAGACCTGGCAGTCTTTGTCGAAGAGGTGCAAGGTTTTTTTAATGCCCCTGATTTTAAGGTTAAAAAAAGTACAAGTGAGAAGGCTCCGTTCCGCAGATTTGTAGTAAAGGTGCGTGAAGAAATTGTCACTCTCGGACGGCCTGACATTGTACCCAATGGTGAGCGCCGTCACTTACGTCCCGAAGAGTGGCATCAAATGCTGCAGAGAGAAGATGTTGTTGTGATCGACACGCGCAACGATTATGAAGTGGAAGTCGGCACCTTTCACAAGGCTATCGATCTGAAAATCAAAGAGTTCCGTGAGTTTCCAGCACGCATAAAGGACCTTCAAACGAACAAAGAAAAGCCCCACCTTATATTTTGCACCGGTGGCATACGTTGCGAAAAAGCGATCTATGAAATGGAACAGCAGGGATATACGAATGTTTTTCAGCTCGAGGGAGGAATTATCTCTTATATGGAGAAATTTCCCGAGGGCCTGTTTGATGGAGAGTGTTTTGTTTTTGATTCAAGGGTGGCAGTAGGCAAAGACTTAAGACCTTCTCAGCACTACACCTTGTGTCCTCAATGTGGTGAGGTGGCGAGCCTTGAAATTGTCTGTCGAAAGTGCAGCGAACCGTCCAAGCTCTGCAAAAGCTGTCATAGTCAAATTGAAACGGCACCTTCACTTGAGACCTGTTCTAAAAATTGTAACTACCACTACCAAAGAGATCCCGAGCGAAAAGGACCTCAGCAAAAACAATTTTATCACACCTTATGAAGACTGTTTTTTTAAAAATAGTAGCGGCCACCAATTCCTAAGCCTAAATCCACATGGGTACTGGGAATGAAGAAAAAGTTCAATCCCAGTTCGACAAAGACTTCTATAGATGGACTTTTAAAGTAGTGATTGAGCCCAGCTAATCCACGAGCAGCCAACGCGAGAGTGTCATCGGCCTGATTTTCTGCCCAGAAGGGTGGGGGATCGTTGCGATTTCTTGAGTAAAGTGCGCCGCCTACCCCAAAGTAATGGCCTATACCTACATTATCGAGGCGTATGCTGTTGTTGAACTCCCAAAGATAAGTGCTGTGAATTGCGATGTTATCACTTCTGCCTAACGAATATCCTAAAGCCGCGTCTAGGGAATTTTTTTGCGAAAAACGGTACTTGCCGGAAAAACCTGTGGGGTTGGCAAGGATAATGCCTAGTCCCCAAGGCCCACCCTCTGCTTGGGCTTGTATACCGATCAGCAAACTCATTATCAGTGTAAAGAATTGAATGCGTTTCATATATATATGTTCCTTTTCTTAGAATGTGTTTTGTAAACCGTGGGCTCCAGATTCTCTGTAACCCATGGGAGTCATTTCCATAAAGCGGGCTTTTTCAGAGATCTCAGAGATTTTCATTGCATTGATGTAGGTCATACCACTTCGGAGGCCGCCAGCAATTTCACCCACCACGTCACTGAGGTGTCCTTTCACCGGAATGCTGGTGGACTCGCCCTCTGGAGCCATTCCAGTTGGCACTCCGCCGCGCCATGAGTCTTGGGCCGAGCGCGAAGCCATGCCTCGATAAAGCTTTTTCCCATGTCGGATGAGACCTGGAGTTTCAATTGTGCCGGCGAGAACACTTCCGAGCATCACAGTTGAAGCGCCTGCAGCCAATGCTTTGACCACATCGCCCGAGGTTTTAATTCCGCCGTCGGCAATGATAGGAATCTGTTTATCGCGGGCCACTTGAGCACAAAGTGCAATGGCGGTGAGTTGTGGCACTCCACAGCCTGTTATCATGCGAGTGGTACACATAGAGCCAGGACCAATGCCAACCTTAATGGCATCGGCGCCAGCCTCAATCAGGGCCATGGTCCCCTCTGGCGTGGCCACATTACCTGCAATCACAGAAGTGGAAGCAAAAGTTTGTTTGATCCAGGTGAGCATTTCGAGCATTTGGATGGAGTGACCATGGGCAATGTCGATAGTGAGTAGAGTTGCACCCGCATCGACCAAAGCACGGGCTCTCTCTTGGCTATCCTCGTTAACACCCACACTTGCAGCAATGTTCACAACACCTTGTTCTTTGAGCATGGTGACTTGCTGAGCTTGTTCGCGAATAGTCATAAAGCGGTGAATGATTCCAAGCCCGCCTTGTTGATCCATGGCGAGTGCCATGGGTGCTTCGGTGATCGTATCCATATTGGCCGAAATAAATGGAATATTAATTTCGATATGCGAGGTGAGTTGTGTTTTGAGGTCGGGATCACGTCGGGAGCGCATGTCGGTTTGCGCGGGGACAATTAAAACATCGTCATAGGTGTAGGCTTTGCCTCTTTGAGTCAGTCCCTTGTTGGTAAAGATCAATTCCATGTTTGCCATAGATGTCCCCTTGAGAGTGTCACTGCGTTGATTTGGACACCGTCTAAAGGCTAGAGCGACAGATCCATTTGGGTCAACTGTTTGTATTTGCGTTATAGGTTTTTGCCCTAAAAAAAGGCTGATCAATTCATTGTGGTTTGAACGGCGAGTGATTATCCTGAGGTTGACTTCTTAGGTTTAAAAGGTGGGCCATGTGATGGGCAAAATAGTTTTGGATATTGGGGGTACAAAATTACGCTGGGCCCTGTGGAAAGATCAAGGCTTGCACCATATTCAAGAGAGTCCGACCCCTCACTTGGGGGCTCACGATTTTGTCGATCACTTAGTACACCTTTTAAGGCCATACTTGCAACAGTATCAGGTTCAAGAGTTGGGAGTCGCTTCGGCCGGACCTATCCAAACCCACACAGGCGAGCTCTTAGGTGCGACCAATCTTGGCAATGGTGATAGCAGTTGGCAACGCTTTCGACTTCAAGAGGAGCTTTCAAAAAAAACAAATACAATTGTGTCTATCGGCAACGATGCCGCAGCCGCGGCGTTGGGTCAGTTTTATTATGTAGAAAAGCAATCCACTGCGGACCTTGTGGTTGTCACCCTGGGAACTGGTTTAGGTGTGGGCGCCATTGTGCAAGGGATTTTAGTGGAAGGGGGACAGGGCCTCCACCCCGAAGTGGGGCATATGATATTGGGACCTCTAGAGGAGTCTCTCTATTCCACCGCCTTAGGTAATTTTCCAACTGCTGAATCCTTTTTGGCAGGTCATCACTTTGCGAAAAGAGTTTCATTAGATTTAAAATCAGATGTGAATGGCAAAACTTTGATTCAGCTGAGCCAACAGGGTGATCCAAGATTACATAAGCACTGGACAAATTATAGGATCACGATGGCCAGTTTTTTAGCCAATCTTTACTTGCTTTATTTTCCGAAACGGATTGTCTTAGGTGGTGGTTTTGCAGTGGCTGCAGCCCCCTATTTTTTAGAAGAAACTCGAAAATTATTGACTCAACTTTTACTCAAGCAATTTAAGGCTGGAGTGAAACAGCCAGCAGTCGAGCTTTCACGAGAGGCCGAGCTTCTTCCCCTTTATGGGGCCGCATACTTATAAAAATTATTTTGCAGCAGGGCCTTCGCAATCGTGGGTCTTGCCATCAACTTGATGATGAATATGGCGGTTGTGAGAATAATCGAGATGATCGTCATGTTTCTTGGATGCATGACCACATTTTTGCTGGTGTTGATGTTTATGAATACTGTGGTGTTTGTGGGCGTGCCCGTGATGATCGTGCTGGTGATGTTCAATCTCTTTTGTGGTGGACTGGCATCCACACAGCAAAACAGCAAAAAGCCCTTTTAACAATTCAGTTTTCATAATGGGCTCTCACCTTTCTTAGGTAAGGTAAATTGATTTTTGCACACAAACAAATTTGTTACCTCTAATCCATAAAGAAAAATAGGGCCTGATAGATAATATTTTTTACATTTTGGAACATTTGTTTCATAATTTTATTGATTTTTGTACAAAATTCAAGTCATCTAGTAAGTATGAAAAAAACTCAACAAAATGTCACAAAAGAGGCGAAGACATCCAAGCCAAATTTTAGAAACTATCAATCCATTGGTTTGTTTCTAAGAGACTACAGAATTCATTTGCGCTCTAAAAATAAAGAAGAGTTCACTCAGCTTAGTATTGCCAAGAAATGTGGCTACACGTCTTCACAACATATATCGAATATTGAGCGCGGGCTCACTTTGCCATCCCTTTCGCTTTCGGTGAAACTGATGAAGTTTTATGGAATCGAGCGCGAAGCGATGTACGAATTGTTTTTGAAATATCGAGAGAATCAATACAAGAAGGTTTTTCTTGCTAAAAAAGCCAAATGAGTCTAATTTGCTTAAATGCAAATTGACGAAGCATATAATGATCTAGAGTTCCTTTATGAATACCGTTATTGGACCCAAAGGCTTGGATATTTAATCCAACGCATGGGCCTTAATATCAAGAGCAACCCCCAAATAGTTTTACCTTACTTTCGAGTGGCGCCCTTACTTAAACGACAAGAGTTTATTACAAAAATTAAGTTCTATACCCAACTGATTGCAACCTCCGAAATGGAAAATATTGATATTATTAAGGACAAGGCCTTTTTATGGAAATCCTTCAGTCAAATTGGGTTACTGCCAAGTTCAGATCTTTTTTCTCAAATCCATCCTGGAGATTATATTGAGGTCTATGATCCAGATGGTATTCAGCTGTTTGCAAATTTTGAATTCTTATCCTTAATTTCTTACTCCTTTGAAGAAATTCTTTGGTGGCCCTGGGATCAGCTTTTTGATCGCGATCCAAAACATACAGAGTCAATCTTATCTAACTTTGTACGTTGCTTTTCCGACGCACAAGGTCCATTTGTTCCCAGTGTCGAGAACCATATCTGTTGGGAAACACGATCTGAAACACCTAAAGAAGCTCTGGTGACCATGAAAATGTTCGCACCACTATTTGCTCGCAATAAAAAACCAATGGCAATGCTGGCCACCTCAAAAATTCAGCTCTTGATCTAGAATTAGTCTGTATTTTACTTTTGATGGTTCAAACAATCGCCATCTTCTGTAGACTCATCAAAAACAGATTATAAACAAAAAATATTTGTAAATTTTGAAGGAGTTTCTGTGCAACTATATGTCTTGCCTGGCAATCCACCGCCTAATTTTGTACATCGGCCAATTTACAATAGGGCCTATGAGCACTACCGCCGTACTTGGACGCGCATATTCAATCGTCCAGGTCGCCCCCCCCAATATTACCCATCTGGCTTTTATCGACAGAATTACATTTTTCATGTTGAGCATAAGGCGAGTGTTGTCGCGCAAACTCTGGCCACTCACTATCATTTAAATAATAAGATCACGACAGACCTACCTTTTTTCTCGGCAATGATAGGGAAACCCTTAGAATTTCTAAAAAATGCCTCAGCTGATTCATGTTTGTCTTTAGAGTTCAGCTCGATCGGTCGAGAGTTTTCACCTCGACATTTAGAGGGGCTCAATATGTATCGAGTGATTTTCCAATTGGCATTAAAATATGCTCGATCATTATGTGTAGATGCTGTCATTGGACACCCTCGTCGCTTGACTCAGACAAATGAAGTGACAACTGAAATTGGTTGTCGTGTGCTTCGCTCGGGACTTTCTAAGTATGGGGTATCGGTCGATGTTTCTATCGGGCTGTTGGATGAAGTGACAGCCGATAATGAACTTGCTGTTATGAAGCAAGTTTCAAAGCTTTGGGACAACAGGATCGACTGCATTGGTTTAAGCAGTGAACAAAACCTAGAGTTCTATAATCAGTACTTAAAATCACCCACGTTTAAACAAAGGAAGGCATCATGAATATATTTCAACAAACATACAATGAGACAATGAAGGAAACTCGCCAGGCGCTCGAAGAATTTCCATGGGAAAATCTGAATTGCTACGTAGGTTGGGTTGCTCAAAGTTATTATTTTGTCAGACACTCCACTCGACTACTAGCACTTGCTGCTGGAAGTGCTTCGTTAGAGAGTGACCATTTTCACCAACGTTTTATAGAGCACTTGCGAGAAGAATTGGGGCACGAAAAACTGCTTTTACAAGACCTCTCTAGTCTCAAACAAAATATACAAGACTGGCCAGAAATCCTTGAAACCACTCTTTTCTACGAACAACAATACTTTCTCGTTCAAAAATATGGACCCAAAGCCTTAATGGGTTGGATCACTTTTCTCGACGGTATGGCAAGTGACTTTGGTCCAAGAGCTGTTGAGCGGACCCAAAATCTTTCTAAGGCAAGCACTCGTTTTTTACGTTTGCATAGTGAAGAGGATTTGGATCATATTCAGTCCGCATTTTCGTTGATTGATCAGTGTGAATTAGGCGAGGACCCAATTTTCTTATATAACTTCAAGAGCTCTCAACAGTATTATTTAGAGATGCTCAAAAAAATCACCCAGCAACAACAAGTATTAAAGAGAGTCAGCTGACCTAAATCTGAGGTTTATAACTTCTGAGCCAGTTAGTGTGGGTTCTTTCTCTTTTCTGGTGACAATCTGTGGATAATTTTTATTAGGCTGGGTCCAGCAAGCAGGATGCGTTTTTGCCCGCAGGGCAAAATGCTGGCGAGGTCAGGATGTCCGCCCAGACTAATAAAAACTTATCCACAGATTGTTAAATGAAAAGCGGGTAGAAGCCGACTAGGATATTGACAGAAACCCCAATTTTTATCCTAAAAAATAGCATTTTCGCCTTAGTATGAGACACTTTTTATAAGTTTCTTTGCGGACTTAATAGAAGTGATAAACTTAGGCTATCGGGGGGAATTATGACTCAATTAAGACAGCTCATTCTTATGGGTTTCCTATTAATAATTGTCGTTTTTCAAAACTGTTCGGATGTGAGTTTTGATTCAACAGGATTGGATGAAGCTGGTTCAGTTGGTGGTTTATCAAATGACCCCTCTGACCCATCTAACGAGTCTGACTCTGGTTTTGGCGATAACAACAGCAATGATGAAGGTTTCTACCTAAGTGGGGACTCTTTGGGTGTTGTTTCTTTGGGTGCAACCAACAAAGAGAACTTTAATATCGTTTATTTATTGGATGTTTCTGGAAGTATCTCGAATTCGGATATGGATGTTGCACTTGATGCCTTCCGTCGCTTGACTCAGAAGTACAGTCAAGCTGGTCTTGTCAATCTCACCTTTGTGCGCTTTGGTTCAAGAGCCGATATTGCAGGACGCTATTCGAATATTGGAAGCGGAGGAACTGACGGAAACCTTGATGATGCCATTGCCGATTTACGGCGTAGTAATGGTGGGAAATTTACTCCCGGCGGAACAGAACTTGGGGGTCGTACAAATTACTCTGACGGTCTAGAAAACGCACGCGCTGTCCTGGACGCAGTGACCCTTATGGAGGGTTACAAAAATGTTCTCTACTTTTTTACCGATGGGGTTCCAAACGAGGGCACTATTCGCGACTTGAGTCAGATGAACGATTATTTGCAGAATACTTTTAACACCACTCAGAGTCGATTGGATTTGAAGGTTCACAGCTTTGGAGTGCCTCCTATAATAAGCTCTGGTACACAAATTATTGCGGCGATCGATAACACACCCATGAGTCCTGTTGAGGTTAATAACTACCAAGATTTAGACTTTGCTCTTAGCGAGACTGTCGTGATCGGCAACCTCACGGCTCGTGGAACAGTAAAGTGGCAATCCTCTTCTAGCGTCCAGCTTTTACCACCACAGTCGGGGATGGCTACTTACGGCCAATATAGCGTGGATTCACAGGGGCGTTGGATTTATTCCCTAAATGGTGAGAACCAAGAGCTGTTGAGTCGAGTCGCCGCTTTAGGAAATGGCGAGTTTTTAAAAGATCCATTTCCGCTGTTGGACGCTGATGGAAAACAAGTGGGTTCGGTGATGATTCACATTTTTCCAGCTCAGCCCTAAAAAATCATTATGGCCCTGGTCTCGGGGTCAAATATTTCTCCAGCGATAAGTGTGCTATTTGCGACGGAAGGATTTTTTTGTCTTCTTTTTTCGTTTAGAGGAACGCTCTCGACCCTGGCTTTTTCTTTGATTCTCAATTTTCTTCTTAGCCTTACCCACCTTGACAACTAGTGAGTCGGCGGCCTCTTGACAGTGATAGGGCTGATCTTTATCCACGGGGATATTTTGTTGGGTTACTTTTTCGACGTTGACTAAATAGGACTTCTCATCGGCTGTGACGAGTGAGATAGCTTCTCCCTCAGCTCCAGCTCTAGCGGTTCGACCAATGCGGTGAACGTAGCTTTCGGCAATATTCGAGAGCTCAAAGTTGATTACGTGGGTGATGCCATCAATATCAATTCCGCGCGAGGCAATGTCGGTCGCCACCATCACACTAACTTTATCGTTGGTAAAATCTTGAATGGCTCTTTGGCGGGCACCTTGGGTTTTATTACCATGTATTGCGACTGCGTGAATACCATTGGTTTCAAGTTTTTCGGTTACGCGATTGGCAACATGTTTCATCTCGACAAATACTAATGTTTTTTGACCCTTTTTATTTTTTAGCAGGTGAATGAGTAAATTGACTTTGTCTTTTTTGTCCACATACATCACTCTTTGGCGGATGCGATCGACCGTGGTAGCTGGCGGTGTGACTTCCACCGTTTTAGGGTTAACAAGAATATTATCGGCAAGACTTTTGATTTCGGGTGGCATAGTAGCCGAGAAGAATAGGTTGTGTCTTTTCTTAGGAAGCATTGGTAAAATTTTCTTAATGTCTCTCATAAAGCCCATGTCGAGCATTCGGTCTGCTTCATCTAAAACAAAAATTTCCACACGATTAAGATTGGCGTAACCCTGGTCAATCAAGTCGAGAAGACGACCGGGTGTGGCCACTAGGACATCCACTCCTTTTTTGAGTTGACTCACTTGTTTTCCCTGTGAGACCCCACCAAA
This sequence comes from Bdellovibrionales bacterium, assembly GCA_041739665.1. Lineage (GTDB taxonomy): Bacteria > Bdellovibrionota > Bdellovibrionia > Bdellovibrionales > JAGQZY01 > JAGQZY01. The sequence goes on along the minus strand of JBGSNK010000009.1, from coordinate 2,030 downwards.
AATGACAGAGTAACGCTGTCCCATCTCTGCGCCATAAACTTCTAAGTTTTGGTGAATTTGTATAGCAAGCTCTCGCGTGGGGGTCAGGATTAAAGCTCGCGCGCACTTAGGCTCAGTTCGAATCCGTTTTTGTGACAAACTTTGTATCATAGGCAAACAAAAGGCAGCCGTCTTGCCAGTTCCTGTTTGGGCGATGCCAAGAACATCACCCCCGGCTAACACCAGAGGAATGGTTTGGGCCTGAATGGGGGTCGGAGTTTCGTAGCCAATTTTGTTTAAAGTCTGCTGTAAGGAGGGGAGAAGATTGAGGTCCGAGAACTGAACTGAAAGCATGTGATTCCTTAGGAAATACAATTTGGTTTAGACGGACTTTGTACCGTGGCAACCGAGCAGCGTCTACTGCTATTTTGTTTATCAAGTCAGGGTTGTAGTTTGTTCTCAGTCAGTTTTGCTAGCATGCTATGGGCTGCAATCCAGCCTGTGGTCCAAGCGTTTTGGAAATTGAAACCGCCAGTGATTCCATCTATATCCAGAAGCTCCCCAGCAAAGTACAGGTTTGGGCAAATTTTACTCTCCATAGTTTTGAAGTCGACTTCTTTGAGATTAACACCTCCACACTCCACAAATTCGTCTTTATAGCGATTTTGTCCCAAGATTTGATATTCACTTTGAGAAAGTATTTGGACCAGAAGACTCATCTCTTTTTTGGATAAATTGGCCCATTGTTTATCGGGATCAATGTGACTCTTGCTGAGCACTTTTAACCAAAAACGTTTGGAAAGTTCGTTGGGGTAGACATTTTTCAAAATATTTTTTGAGTTTTTAATTTTGAGATTTTCCAATTTTTCAGTCAACTGTGAGGCACTTTGATCGCCCAGCCAGTGCACGATCAATTTTGCCTTGTGTTCGACTTGTTTCATTTCTCGCGCCGCCCAGGCTGAGAGTTTTAAAATAGCCGGACCACTCAGGCCCCAGTGTGTGATTAAAATAGATCCAGTCTGCTGAAATGACTTTTTGTTGGGAAGGATCAATTTGAGAGAGGCAAAGGGGAAGCTTAGGCCTGACAAATCTTCGAGAAGTGGGTCGTCTATTTTAAAACTGAAAAGAGACGGGGCTCTTTCGGTAATAGTGTGTCCCACTGACTCTGCAAGTTTGTAGCCAGATGGACTGCTACCTGTGGCAATCAGGGCGACATCGGCATGAAGTGGCTCTTGATCTTTAATGTCTAAAAGAATCCTGTGATCCTTGCTAGCTTGAATGGCTTTGACCGGTGTGCGCAATTTGAGATCAACAGAGAACAGATTTGCTTGATCCAAATAGCAATCGATAATTGTTTGTGAGTTGTGTGTATCAGGAAACATACGGCCATCTGCTTCAGCAACAAGATCGATTCCGGCATTGCGAAACCAATTGACTGTGTCTTGGGCCTGAAACTTTTGGAGGGGAGACAAGAGCTCTCTTTGGCCCCGAGGATAGTTTTGACTGAACTCACGCACATCAAAAAGATTGTGAGTGACATTGCAACGCCCACCGCCCGAAATTTTAACTTTCTTTAAAAATTGATTGGAGGATTCGAGGATTGTGACTTGGCAAGATATGTTATTTTCACGAGCCAAGCGAGCCGCAGTGATGGCGCAAAAGAAGCCAGCGGCTCCACCACCAACAATCGCAATTTGATAGGTTTCTTTTTCATTCATTCATGTTTATCCCTGGAAAAGACGGCTATTTGAGTCGAGCTGCCTAGGTTGAAGTGGCTGTAGCCGATATCCTCAAAAATCACAGAATAATGATTGCGTTTGGCCACACCATTTGCCCACTTTCTGAATTTTGAACGGCCCCACTCAAATTTATGATCGTGATGGCGCATTTGTTTTTCACTCAAGCCATGAATGGGATTGTAGTCCTTGTTGGGAGTAGTCATAATCACATGCCTGGGCTTGAGTTTTTGAAAAAGGGTCTTTTCAATGGGTGAGAGTTTATTAGGCTGAATGTGTTCGATTATTTCAAGCAGAATGGCGGCATCAAAGTCA
>JBGSNK010000108.1:0-76160 GCA_041739665.1 Bdellovibrionales bacterium | reverse complement strand
CATACTTTTACTCAAACAACTGGGAATCATCCATATATTGGTTGTTTCTGGCTTCCATATATTGATGCTCAATAAAGTCTTCCATCTTATTTTGCGTGGCCCCTTTTTAACTCTTTTAAAGCCAGTTTTTCTTTTCGTGTTTGTGATGACCGGTCAATTTCAACTACCCGTGGTTAGGGCTTGGATTCAAAGTCTTTTGGTCAACATCAACAAAAAATGGAGTCTGCAGATTCCCAAGCCGTTAATCTTATTTTTAAGTGTTTTGAGTTGCCTTCTTATTTTTCCAGAAAAATACAACTCGTTGTCACTTCCATTGAGCTGGGTGGCTTGTTTAGGTATCCAACTCGGGCGCAGTCAGTGGAGTCAGTCTTTTTACACTTACTTATTAATGCTACCAATCCTATCAAGCATTGCTGTACTTAGCCCTTGGACGATTGTGATCAATAGTCTTTTTGCCCCCCTTATAGGATTGGTTCTTTTTCCACTTAGCATCCTGTGTTTTTTTATTTCCAGCCTCCATTTTTATGTGGATTATCTTTGGTACGCGCTCTTGTGGGCTGGAGAAAAAGTAGCACCTCTAATTACAAGTCCTGAGCCACATCCTCTTTTACCTTTTAGAATTTTCAGCTGGCTCTATCCCTTTCTTCTCAACCTACTGCTTATTCAAAAATGGAAGAGCTCTATTGCATGAGAACTTTTTCAACGGGAATTCTGATTGTTCTTTTGACTCCTCAGACAACAAAAACTGAACATTTTTTTAATTTTGTTATTTGGAATGTCGGACAAGGTTCGTGGAGCACATTTTATGACTCTAGTATATGTTTACATTTTGATATGGGAGGAGAAAGTGCTCCACTTGAGATAATAAAAAAACTCTGCAATAGAAAAGAAAATCAAATCTTCTTAAGTCATGAGGACTGGGATCATGTGAGATTTTTGCCCCGATTTCGTCATATGGTGCTAAATATTTGTCTCAACTTTCGCGGGCAAAAGATAACACGCAGAGCTCTTAAGACGATTCCGGAGTGCCAGACCCCTCACCCCTTCGTGGATACTCTATTTAGCTCTGCTCAAGAAAAAACATCCAACGAGAGAAGCATTGTTTATAGCTTGCAAAACAAAGTTCTTATTCCTGGAGATGTCTCGTCTCGAATAGAAAGAAAATGGTTCAGGAAAGCACCACGCTCCCTATACTTGCTTATCTTGAGCCATCACGGAAGTCGTACCGGGACTTCTCAAGAGTTGATAAAGTGGACACAACCAAAAATAGCCGTGAGCAGTGCTCGTTACAAACGATATGGGCATCCGCATCCAGATGTAAAACTGAGGTTGCAAAAAACTGGCACACCACTGTTGCGGACAGAGGAACACGGCCATTTGTTTTTTAAATTGAAAATGAAGAGAATGGCTCCCTCTCAACGGGAGCCAAACAGGGTTTAAACCATTTTGCTGTAGGGTACGAACTCAAGACCTAAATCTGAGGCCACAGCTTCGTAAGTGACTTTTCCAGCATATGTATTAATTCCTTTTTCTAGAAGTGGAAAAGCCGTCACAGCATCTTCAAGACCCATCTTTGCTATCACAGAAGCATATTTAAATGTCACGTTAGTGAGGGCGTACGTTGATGTTCGAGCGACAACACCTGGCATGTTTGGTACGCAGTAGTGTATAACACCGCCCACTTCATAGGTGGGGTGAGTGTGACTGGTCGGCTTACAAGTCTCAATACAACCTCCTTGATCCACAGCCACGTCGACGACAACAGAACCATTAGACATGTTTTCTACCATTTCTTTTGTCACTAACTTAGGAGCCTTGCGGCCCGCAAGCAAAACGGCACCAATAACCAGGTCAGATTCAAGGACAGAAAGTTCAATATTTTGCTGATTCGAATAAATAGTGTTGATACGGTTGCCAAATATATGATCCAAGTACTCTAAACGCGAGTGATTAACGTCTAAGATTCGAACTTCAGCACCTAAACCAATCGCCATTTGAGCAGCGTTGGTTCCAACAACACCACCACCAAGAATGGTCACACGTCCACGACGCACGCCTGTGACTCCACCAAGAAGAATTCCTTTTCCACCTTTGTCTCTTTGTAAGTAAAAAGCTCCTACTTGTGTCGCCATTCGACCCGCCACTTCTGACATTGGCGTGAGCAGAGGCAAGCCACCTTTTTCGTCTTCGATGGTTTCATATGCCACCGCTTTGACATTTTTTTCGCAAAGCACTTTAGTCAACTCCGGCTCTGCGGCCAAGTGAAGATAAGTGTATAAAATTTGGTTTTTCTTAAGCAGACCGTACTCATCGGGAAGTGGTTCTTTCACTTTCACAATCATCTCGGCTGCATCGTAGATTTCTTGCGCCGTTTCGAGTAACTGGGCACCTGCATTGATATAATCTTCGTTCGTGATCATGCAACCAAGACCTGCATCTTTTTGCACATAAACTTTGTGACCCTCGTGCACAAGCTGACGCACTCCAGCCTCTGTTAAGCCCACTCTATTTTCACTGATTTTAATCTCTTTCGGAACACCGATAATCATACAAAAACTCCTCTATTGGGTCGAACCACTGGAATTACCCTTAGGCTCGACAGGGGTCAAGTCTTTCGGGCTGAATGTAAAGGATTAAAAGAACATCTAGGTTCAGTTTTTAAGATGTGATCGGCTTTTAAGCCCGTCCAGCAAATGGGATGTCAAAGCTTTCGTATTGGGGCAAACCTCCACCTAACTCAAGCTCTTGGTAGGAATCAGGGGAATCTAAAATTTTGCGAACCAGTTGGTTTAAAATATCGTGCCCAGCCTTGTAAAGGACCACATGCCCCATGAGTGGCCGCCCTAAAGTCATTAAATCACCTAAGGCATCCATAGCTTTGTGACGAACAAACTCGTTCTCAAAGCGCAGACCTTCAGGGTTGAGAATTTTGTCATCATCTAGGGCAATTGCATTGTCCAATGAGGCCCCCATGGCCAAGCCCATCTCCCGCATTTTTTCGATGTCTTTGACAAAACCAAAGGTACGAGCCCCTGCTAGCTCTTTGGCAAAGGTTTGCTCGTTTATGTCAATATCCACAAATTGCTGGCCTATTTGTCTATGTTCAAAGTCAATGGTGCAACTTAAGCGAAGGCCGTTGTAGGGAACCACATAGGCATGTTTTTCTTCAGAGCCACAATAAATCGGCTTGGTCACGTAAATGTACTTGCGAGGCTCACCTTGCTCAATGGTACCCACCTTGCGAATTTCATCCATAAAAACCTTAGCGCTACCATCGCCAATAGGAATTTCACTGCCCTTGAGCTCTAGATAAACATTGTCGATTCGAAAAGCAGCTAACGTAGACAAACAGTGCTCGACTGTCGACACATTAAAGCGCTCATTGCCAAGAGTTGTGGCTAGAGCCGTGGCTCGCACATAGTCGACATGGACTGGTACAGAGGGGCAGCCTTCAAGATCAGTTCTCACCAAATGAATACCGGCGTTGGCAGGGGCTGGACAAAAAGACAAAGAGGTCTCAATCCCTTTATGAAGACCCACACCACGAATCACAGCTTTATCTTTGAGTGTTTTTTGTAAAAACAAATGCCCTACCTAATTTGATCGAAAATGATCTTTGCCCATATCTGTGATGACACGTCCACGAGGTGTTTTCTGCAATAGCCCTTCTTGAATTAGATAGGGTTCATAGACCTCTTCGATGGTTCCCTTATCCTCCGAAAGACCAGCGGCTAAAGTTTCAATACCGACGGGGCCACCATCAAATTTATTGATTATGATTTCTAAAACTTTTCGATCCATTTCGTCAAGACCCAGATGATCCACTTCCATTTTATCGAGGGCGTGGCAAGCCAAATCCAGATCGATGACACCTTGATTTTGGATTTCAGCAAAATCGCGAACCCGCTTTAAAAGACGGTTGGCAATACGGGGCGTTCCGCGGCTGCGACGTGCAATTTCCAAAGTCCCTGCGGGCTCTAATTGAACGTTGAGGAGCTGTCCTGAACGAGTCAGAATCTCAACCAACTCATGTTTGTCGTAAAAAGCGAGGCGTTCACGAATACCAAATCGATCGCGAAAGGGCGCATTCAAAAGTCCTGCCCTTGTGGTGGCACCGATCAAGGTGAACGGGGCCAACTGAAACTTCATAGAGCGAGCCCCAAGACCATCACCCGTGATGATATCCAAATAATAATCCTCCATCGCACTATAAAGATACTCTTCCACCGTGCGATTGAGCCGGTGGATCTCATCTATAAACAAAATCGAACGTGGACTTAAACTTGTTAGAAGGGCCGCAAGATCGCCTTTTTTATCTAACGCTGGGCCAGAGGTGGTTCGAATATCAACCCCCATTTCTTTGGCCATCAAAAAAGCAAGAGTTGTTTTCCCAAGCCCTGGAGGACCTGAGAGTAGAATATGATCGATAGGCTCTTCGCGTTTAGCCGCTGCTTCTATATAAATTTTCAGCTTTTCCACGATCTTCTTCTGCCCGGGAAAGTCGACAAATGCGCTGGGGCGCAAATTGTTTTCCCAACTGCTTTCGCTAGGAAGCTCCATTCCAGATAAAGTTTCGTTTTGTCGAAAGTTCAAATCCATTTTGATCTCCTACTGAGAAAGCTGCCTTAAGCTTTCGCGAACACCTTGTTCAAAATCAATATCTCTGGGCAATCCGGATACCACTTGTTCAATATCGGGCACACGAAAACCCAAGTTGGCGAGAGCCGATAAAATTTGCTTGTGAGGATTGAGGACAAGACTTTCTATAGGCTCGCTTTCAGTGACAAGCACACCTTTTAAGGTCAAAACCATTTGTTCGGCGGTTTTTTTACCCACCCTAGGGAGAGAGGTTAGGGCCTTAATGTCTTTGCTCTCGATGGCCTCGACAATACTTTCCAGAGCCGCTCCAGATAAAATTTGAATGGCCAACTTAGGACCAATTCCATTGACCTTAATTAAATTAAGAAAAAGTTTTTTCTCTAACTTTGTTGCAAATCCAAAAAGAAGAAAGGCATCCTCTCGAACATGGCTGTGAATCCAAAGCTGAACTAATTTTTTATCCTCAATGGCACTCAGAGTGTTGTTGGAACAATGAACTTCATAACCCACGCCACGGCAAAAAAGTGTGACCACACCCTCATCGTTATCAATGAGTTGACCTGATAGATAAGAAATCATCGAACCTCCATTCGAATGATCCTTTGTTGCACGCTATGACTCAAGACATGACATAAAGCCAAAGCCAATGCGTCCGAGGCATCAAAGGTTTCACTGTTGAGCTGAACCCTCAACTGTTGTGATAAAAAATTTTGAACGGTCAACTTATCAGAGTTCCCCGATCCGGTAATTTGCTTCTTCACCGTACGCGCTGCGTATTCTTGGATTTCAAGCCCCTGCCCCTGACACTCCACAGCACACATGCCTCTGATATGGCCTAGCTTAAAAGCACTGTCGACATTTTTCCCAAGAAAGATACGTTCAATCACAGCTACTTGAGGCTTGTTTGTGTACAAAACTTCTCTGAGTTGGGAACTTATATGAAAAAGACGTTGGTAAAAAGGATCCTTGGGTTTGGCATGAAGAACACCAAATTGTACACCTCGGAATTTCATCCCAGAGTCCACTTCTATAATTCCCCAACCAAGGTGAACAGAGCCGGGATCAATACCTATCACCTTCATGACCTGAATACTAACCCAGAACTTCATTGCTTTCACACCCCAATAGTGAAAAAATAACGACGTGAGCCACTACGACCCAAAGAAAATTGAAGAATATCAACTCATTCTGTTGAAAAACCCGCGCTCACCTGTGTTTGCCGCGCTGGCCGAGGCCTACCGCAAAATGGGTCTTCTCGAGGAAGCCCTCGAAGTGACCCAAAAGGGCGTGAAGCACAATCCCGAATTTGTCTCGGGCCTTGTCGCTCACTCAAAAATTCTCTACGAGCTCAAAGACTATCGCGAAGCTCTCAAAATCCTGACCAAAGCTCATCTTTTAAAGCCAGAGAACCTTTTGGCTTTACGCCTCTTGGGCCATTGCTACGCGAAGCTCAAGCGCTACCCTGAAGCTCTGAAAAGTTTTAAAAAACTACTGATCGTCCACCCCAACGACGAAAGCGCCCTCTCTTTTATTCAAAAATGGGAGTTCTTAGAAAGCTTACCGTCGGATCCCCATCAAAAATCCATTGAGCTTGATGACATTGCCTCTTGGATCAAGAGGCTGCCCGGGGTGGGACAAGCTCTTCATCTTATAGACAGCTTTGTCCATTTTGGGGACAAAAAAGCGGCTCTAGAAATTGCCAACTCGGCTCGCCTGATTTGGGTCGAAGACGAAACTCTTAAAAGAAGGCAAGATATGCTTTATAAGTCTTTAGAGTCCTCACCGCCCACTCCGCGCCGCGACCCTGTTCTTAATGAGATCCAGTTCAAAAAAGGCTTTTATGCCCACCTCTTGCAACGCATCGAACAGCGCAAGAGCCTTGACCCCAACTAGCACTCTTGCAAGACTCCAGCAAAAATGGACGAGGTTCACTATGCACTCCACTTCCGATTTTAAAAAAGGGTTAAAGGTTCTTATTGATGACCAACCCTACACCATTGTTGATTTTCAGCATGTTAAGCCAGGCAAGGGGAACCAGTTCACTCGCACAAAACTGAAAAATATGCTGACTGGGAGCAATCTAGAAAAAACATTTAAGTCCGGTGAAAAATTTGGCGTCCCCGATGTGATGACTCGCGATTGTCAGTTTCTTTACTCTGACGAAACCGGCTTCAACTTTATGGACAAAGAAAACTACAATCAGTACACCATTCATGCCGATGATGTTGGCGACAGTCAGTATTACCTAACTGAAAATTTAGAAGTCACCGTCATGTTCTTTAACGATCGCGCAATAGGTGTCGATTGCCCCAACACGGTTAAGCTGAAAGTCACCCAAACAGACCCAGGATTAAAGGGGAGTACAGTCACTGGTGGCTCTAAACCTGCGACACTGGAAACAGGTCTTGTTGTCCACGTTCCCCTCCACATCAACGAGGGTGATACACTCAAAGTAGACACACGGACAGGTGAATACATGGAAAGATCCAACTCCTAGACTCGCCCTAAAGACTCTTTTGCGACTAAGGACCTTCTGACAGAAGTCCACTTTGACGCGCGATAGCAGACAGCGCCAAAAAGACAAGACATAATATAGATAAGGCATCAAAGTCGGCAACTTAAGGTAGATATCTGTTATGACTTGGAAACATACTTTGATCACATTCTTATCAGACCGCAATGAAAAAAATCTAAAAGTAGGAATTCGACAAGAATGGTTCAGCCTCTATCCCGAGGAAAAAGAAGAAATTTATAAATTTCTATATTTTACAAATCAACACAAACTTTTTCTATATTTTTTTGCTATCGACCTGCAAAGCCATGCAAATGATCTTCCATGGCTTTACTTTAGTAAACTCATAGAACTTGTTGAGCTCCCATTTCACTCTAAGATTCTCCTCGAAATTGTTCAGGCTCTCCGCCAACAGAGGGAAATTCAACTGGACTCTTCCGACATAAAGAATATTATAAAAAAAATAAAACAAAAAGATCGCTATGATTATCTCCAGATGGTGAGTAAACGCAAACAAGAGCTTCTTGCCTCGGCTCGCATTGCTCAATCTGAAGGCCTTCTCGCTCAACAAGCCGATTATATTCGGGAATTAAAAAAAATCTCTCCAAAAGAATACAAAGAGAACATCCTTATCAGCAGTCAGGACAAGCAAAAGGCAAATGCTGCCATTGCAAAGATAAAGAGAAGGCGACAACAAAATAAAGAGAGTTCAAAGTTTGACTTCTCAGAAGAAGAATTAGAAATAATTACTAATATCCATAAACAAGCCGAACATATGTTAAAACAAGGTAAAGGCAAGGCCAATGACTTCGCCTTCCTTTTTCGCTCTCTGGGCGACCTTGGCAAAGCCATTGAATTCATTACCAGTGGCGAGGAAAATGATGATAAGGATTGGATCCTTTTGGATTATCTCACAGAGGGAGGGCAACACTTGGCCGTTCTTGATCTTTGCCACCGACTCAAAGAGAAATACAGCCATAATCCCGACTCCTTATTTTCAATCTATTATTCTGAGTCTATTTCCTATTGGGAGCTTGGAGAAAAGGAAAAGGCTTTAAATTTAATGTCGCAAATTTCGTCGATGCGACCTAATTTTAAATCTGCCAATGAAATTCTAGCTCAATGGCAGGAGGATAGTTTTGAGTAAGCTTAGAAAAGTATTAGGCTACTTTTTACTAACTTCCTTAATAGGAGGTCTCACCTACCTTTACATATGGGAGAAACCAAAACTCGAAGAATTTGTAAAGAAGAATGTCGAATCGATGAGTCGCTCCGATAGTTTGCCCTTTTTTATTAGCATGGAGAGAGTCTATGTTTCGATCTTTCCTTTGCAACTTGAATTTCACAATAGCAAGATCAAGCCTAAAAAAAATCTATCCGCTACAATTCAGCCTTTTGAAGTTAAAATGCTGGCAATTAAGCCCAGCCTCATTGATTTATTAGTTGGTAAGTTTTGGATTAGTGAAGTTTTTTTACGCGACACAGATCTCGATATTCGCTTAAAAAGCAACACAAGTCAGGCTGACAATAACAAATTAGGCCTCGATTTTGACATAAACGAAATACTCAAACACATTCCCATCTCGCAGATCACCTTACAAAATATACGAGCCCTTATTACCTATGGTGATCAGTATAAGATTCTTACCGAAAATCTTTTTATAAAAGCTTACAATGAAAAGAGCAGTCTTGTTTTTACTTTGAAAGATCCAAATATTCAAATTACCGATCTACAAAAGAAAAAAGCTGAACCCTTTTCAATATTAGCAGACTTACAGGTCATGATGACTCGAAACACAATTTCTTTATCAAAGCTCGCCCTAATAAAAGAAAGCTCTTACTTTATCAGCTCTGGTAATCTCATTTACAAAAAAAGCCTTGATAACATACTAGAAATGACACTCAAATCGCGAATCAAGTCAAATTTCACAGATCTTCACAAGTGGTCCAATGTTTTTTATCCCAACGATTACATAGAAAATCTTAAAGGTGTAAGTAAAGTCGATATTAGTTTAAGCAAAAAGGCCGACAGCTCCGTCTACCAATCGAAGGTTAGCGGAAATATTAACCAGTTTCACCTTGGCAAGATCAAACTTGGCGACATCACTCTCGATCTAGAAATGCCAAACTATGAAGAAATTAACATCAACTCCATTAAAGCTAACTTATCTGGCAAGAGCATAGCCTCTATTACAAATGGACGGGTACAACTTGCCGACAAAAAAACAATTCAGGCCAACCTAAAACTTAATCCATTCAACTTACACGGATTCCTTAAAGAGTCAAAAATTGCCGACATTCCTGTATGGCTAACGGTTGTCGGTCAAGCCAAGTGCGAAGGGGGATTTTCCAAAGCTTTTAAAGTAAAATGCAACGGTGAGCTCGATGTAAATGACCTCCATGTGAAAAATGCTAGCCACACAAAATCTATTGTCCGTGCAAAAAAAATAACAATTAATGGCGATATGGAAATTACAGAAAATGATATTTCCTACAAAGCTCAAGCCCAGTCACTGAGCTCAAAAGCACAATCTTCTGGAGTGATTGATTTTGAAAAAGGTTTTGATCTTACCTACCAAGCTCCTGTTGTTAAACTGAACGAGTTAAGTCCAATTGCAGATTTACAATTTGAAGGAGTTGGTAAAGCTGAAGGGCGCGTTAAAGGCGATAGCTCATGGGCCATTTTTAATATCGATTTAAATTTAGAAAATTTTGTTTTCCAAGATTACTTTTTGGGTCAAACCCAGACAAAACTGGACTATAAATCAGGCACGCTTTTTTTCCGTGAGCTAAAAGGACAAGTGGAATCGACTCGTTTCCAAGGAAACTTAGAAGTTGACCTTTTGAAAGATAGAATTCGCGGCGACATTAGTCTTCCCTTTTTTCGAATGGAAGACGTCCAACAAGCTATTATTAAGAAAGTCGATCTAGAAAATAGGTTCTTAGGCTCTGGTTCTGGACGCCTGCAGCTGAATACCTCTTTTGATACGGAGCTAATGAATTTCTTGTTTGAGGCCAGACTTTTTCGCGGCAATATCTTAGGTGAAGACTACAACGATGCTCAACTCAGTCTAAAAGCTGTGGATGGAATTATTATTATTGAAAATGCAATTTTGCAAAAAGAGACAACTCAACTGAGTCTCAAGGGTACAGTTGATCAAACTTTCGATGCTAAAATTTACTACCAGGTCGACAATGGCAATCTACAATACTCGACTCTTTTAAAAGACCTCAAGTTTCCAGTTTCTGGTGGCTTCACAGCTCAAGGCACCTTAACTGGACTGCTTAGCAAGCCCGAAATAAAGCTCAAAGCACAACTTAATGATCTTATTTTTAATAAGAAAAAATATGGTGACCCACTTTTTTCATTCGACAACTCTAACAATCAAATGAATTTACAGTTCAACTTCCCAGATCAAATGGAATTGCTCTTTGTTCTTCCCGAAGATAAATCAGATCTTATTTTTATCAACCTCAGTATGAACAAGTTTGATATTGCACCCCTAATTGGCTATTTTATCTCAGACGAACCTGTTGGACGCTACCTGGTAGAAACGTCTGGAGAAGTCTCTGGACGGCTCAATCGGCAAAATTTTTGGGACTCTGAGTTCTCTGCGACAATCAAGGATGTTGGTTTTCATTTCAAAACTAACCGAATAAACAAGACAATGACGACAAGTCTTGAACTCAAAAACAGAACTCTCTATATGAATGACATTAGTTTCATTGGAGATCGGCAATATATAAAAATCACTCAACCAGAAACGAGTCCCGAAAAAACAAAATTGATCGTTAACTCAAGACTTAATATCTCTCTTTTCAAACTTTTTGTTCCTTTTTTCGATAGAATTGACGGTACAAGTGACATACGACTTGAACTCGAAATTGAAAAACAAAAAACAAAATTGGTAGGTTCTGCCGTTCTAACTGATAGTTTTTTTAAACTTCCAGGCTTTCCACATCCTTTTGAATCAATGTCTGCCGATTTGCTTTTTAATCAGAATAAACTTCTGATCAATTCAATGAATGGTGATATTGCCGGTGGCAAGGTTATTGGCAGCGGCGAAGTGGGCTTTGATAGGGATAAAAAATTAAGCCTCATGATCAACACAAATATGGAAGGGATTAGTATTAATTTCCCCGAAGGCTTTAAGACTGTAGGCGATGCCAATATCACTTTATCTGGTTCTCAGCCCCCATTTCTCCTTTCTGGAAACTACAAAATTAAAGATGGACTGATCGATAGCATTCTAGATACAGGCGGCCCACAAAAGTCGTCGGATTTCCTAGAAGATCTGCTTCGACAAGATACTGTAGCTCCCATGATGCTTAACTTAGATATTGCCACAGAAAATTCTATCGAAGTACGAACATCGATCGGCAATGCAATGGTCGAGGGCTATATTGCAGGAGATTTTCGAGTCTACGATAAAATTGACAGTCCAAGAATTAAAGGTGAGGCTCATTTTGACAGAAACTCGGTGATTCGATTGCGTGATAATCAATTTCAAGTTACGAGTTCTAGTTTTGTGTTTGAGGGACAAAGCCCTATTAACCCGAAGCTTACGCTTAGAGCTAACACCCGCGTCAACACTTACGATATTGATATCTTTTTGCAAGGTCGAGCCAACAAACCCTTACTGAGTGTTTCAAGTCAGCCTCCTCTGCCAGAGAATCAAATTATATCGATGCTCGCTCTAGGCACCATGCCTGACCAGTTTGCTCAGACTGCCAACCCTTCTGACGCAGCGGCGGCAGCTACTGGTGCTGCGATAGCTCCAACAACGGCACCCAACACAAGTGGTGTCAGTGGAACTCAAGGCACTAATCAACAAGGTAGCGGATTTGAAATTGGAACTGCCTTACTCGGCACCAATCCAATTGGACGCGAGCTGGACCAGTATGGTGTGGATGTTCAATTCTCTTCTGCCTTTGACGACCAAAACAATGCGGCAGTTCCAAAGGTCACTGTCCGTAAGAAGATTGGCCGTAAAATTCAACTTTCCGGCTCTCACTCATCAGGAAACGTCTCACAAACGGAAGGACGCTTAACTTACGAAATTGACAATAATTTATCTACAATCTTTCGTGTCACCGATAGAAGCAACGATCTTAACAACATCAATAACATCAATGCTGTTCGACAAAATAACCCAGTGGGCTTAGATTTAGAGTATCGACTGGAGTTTGATTGATGACAATGAGGGCTGTTTTCATAAATTTGAGTTTTACTCTTTTGGTTTTTCTTCTAACCAACCCTGCCGGGGCTCAGTATTATTTAAAGAAATCAAATATCCCAATTATTGATGGGATGACAAAGTCTTATATGGGTCAATCCTTAAGTCTGAGGGATTTAGATCGTATTGTAAAAGAGATTTCACAGGACGGACTTTTTCAAGTTGTCTATATTGAAAAAGTTCAAGGCGACTATGTTCAAATCAAAGCCGAACAATCTACAAAAATTGTGAAAATTAATATTGGCGGCAATGTTTCGTTTAGTAAAGACGAGATCCTCTCTAAAATGGCTATCCAGCCTGGTCAAATCTTAAGCCGCGTTGAAATTCAGCGAGCAATTGCTAACCTTGAACAGAGTTATCGTAACCTGGGCTACTACAATCTTAAGGTGAATAGCACTGAAGAAAAAACAGATGAAGGACTGATACTTAATATCGAAGTTTTTGAGCAAGATTACTGTTTAATTGAAGATATTCGCATTAAATCAAAAAATGAGAACCTTAACAATTTGCTGCGTAAAGAGTTGCAAAGCTACTTTATGGCCAATTATCAAAAAAACACTAGTAGCAAAATTGAAAAGAAAATAAATAATCTTCTACTTAATAATCGGTTTTTAACAGCAAAAGTCACCAATACAACTGCTATATTTAATAAAGATAAAACCCGTGTGAGCCTTAATTTTAACATCGAAAGTCCAATTCAATATGAATTCTTGTTTCATGGTAATTCTTTCTTTTCTCATTACGACTTAGTCCGCGAAACACAGGTGGGCACAAAGTTTCTTTATCTGAGTGATTCAAGTTCTGAGATTATTGAAAAAATAATCGAGCTCTATCGAGAAAATGGTTTTGCAAAAGTCAGTGTAGATTTTTCTGAAAAATTTTTTGGCGAGGAGCAAAAAAAGGTTTTTCTTTTTGAAATCAACGAGGGCCCGAGGATAGCGATTGGCAAGATAATTGTTTCTGGCAAAATTTCTAAACCTCCTCGTTTTTACGAAAATTTATTTAAGAAACTTTTAACTGAACAGAACCATACCATTTACTTTGTTCAAAAAGATGTCGAAAATGCTGCAGAAAATTTAATTACAGACTTGCGTAGAAAGGGACACTTGCAAGCTGAGCTCACCGCACTTAACATCGAATTTAACGAGCAGAATAGGGCTAATATTAGCTTACAGATAGATGAAGGCATCCTCACCTATGTTCGCCAGGTTCTCTTTCGAGGAGCAAAATCTTTTAGTAATATTCAACTGCAAGAACAGGTTGAAATTGAACCCAATCAGCCCCTTAGCATTGACCAAGTTGAAAAAAGTTTTGATAAATTATCTAATTTCTACAAGGAACGCGCTTATTTAGAGTTTCAAATTAAAAATCCAGATTCTTCTGTGATTCAATACAACCCTGGCCAGCCTTATGCGGATATAGTCTACCAAATCGATGAGGGTGATAAGGTTAAAGTGAAAGATATCCAGATAACCGGGCTCAAAAAAACACAGGAATACATTGTGCGCAGAGAGTTAGACTTCAAGGAGGGAGACTATCTTTACATGTCGAGAGTTAATAACTCTGTGAGACGACTCGAAAGATCTGGTCTTTTTGCGCGGGTCGATGTTCGCACCCTTGAGCGAGCCAAAGACGAAGATGTAACCACTGTTGTTATTGAAACCGATGAACGTAAACCTGGTTTATTTTCCTCAGGCGTGGGTCTCCTCAGTGAGGGCCGCTTGACTTATCGTGGGTACTTGGGTGTTCTCTACAATAATATCGGCGGTAAGGCCAGAGCCCTCAGTGGACGGGTTGATTTGCGCTATCAAGAAGACGTCAATTACATAGAAAACCGAATTGCACTGGCGTACTATGAACCCTACATTTTTGAAGACCGTGTTCGTGGCCGCCTCTCTTTGATCAGAGAGCAACAGCTGTTTGATTTTCGTGCCGGCGACTCTGATATACTTTCAACTAACGAACTACGATTTTCCCTGGAAAAAGAATATTCCAGACAATTTAGATTCACTTACAATGTTCTTGGTTTCTCCAATCAAGAAACTTTTAACGTTCGTGAGCTTCAAACCAGACGATCTTTTAATGTTGGTATGACGGGCCCAATATTTGAACTGGACAAACGCAATGACCAGTTTTTGCCGACGGATGGGAGCTACAGCCGTTTTGAATTGGAGCTGTCTAACCCTGTTCTTGGCAGCACCAATCGCGAAACTCGAACCGTAGTGGCTTTTGATAGTCAGGATCGTTTTTCGGACACCTCTGAAATTAATTTTTATCGCGCTACTTTTTCAACAACTCACTATATACCGCTAACTGATAACAGACGTTGGGTTTGGGTTAATTCTGTTCGTGGTGGATACCTCAAAAATATGAGTGATCGAGATGGATCTGGAGTGCCCCGCGTACGCTCCTTTTTTCTGGGTGGAAGCTCCACCATACGCGGTTTTTCAATTGGAACGACCGAGACAGTTCCTGGCAAACGTGAACTCTGCTTGAGACAAAGAGTAATAGGTCCCACCCAATCGACTTCAGATTGTGACTTTGATGAAATCTTTGTGCGCGATGATTCGGCTTTCTTTCTCGTCAAATCTGAAGTTCGCTTCCCCATCTCTGGAAATCTTGGGGGTATTTTGTTTTATGACGGCGGAGCTGTCTACCTCGGTGAGTTTAGCCTGCAAGACCCTTACCGTGATTCAGTTGGTGCGGGCCTTAAATACGACACCCCTGTGGGTTCTTTTGTATTACAAATGGGCTACAAGCTGGATAGAAAAACAGGCGGAATCAATAGCTTCTACGACCGTGAAAGTGATTTTGCTATCCATCTTGCCATTGGAAACTTCTAAAATTTAAACCAATTGGATTGTTTTAATTTTCTTATAATTATTGCTTGGCCTTTTCAAGCAAAGCCATAAAAAAACCATCGTAACCATCTAAAACAGGATAAATAGTCCGTTGCTTCAAGAGCTTAAAGTTTGGATGGTCCTCTAAAAACTTTTTCACTTGATGCTCGTTTTCGCTGGGGAGAATACTGCAAGTGGAATAAACCATGCGCCCACCGGGCTTTAACATGCCAGTGTAATCTTGTAATATTTGGGCCTGCAAGCTCCTGAGGTCTGACATGGATTGAGGATTCAGCTTCCATTTGCTGTCAGGATTGCGTCTTAACACTCCTAACCCGGAACATGGCACATCTAAAAGTAGGCGATCCGCACTTTTTTGCATGCGCTTTATTGTCTTGCTCCCCTCAATGGTTTTCATTTCAATATTCGAGTAACTGTTTCGCCGCGCCCTTAGCTTAAGTTGCTGAAGCTTCCAATCGTGAATATCAAGCGCAACCACCTTGCCTCCATTCTTAAGCTTATCAGCTATGTGAAGACTTTTACCACCCGCCCCAGCACAAGCATCAATGACTCGCATAGAAGGTTTGATATCGAGATAGTCGGCTACCTGTTGACTTGAGCCATCTTGAACTTCAAACATTCCTTGTTTAAAAAAAGGAGTTGCAAAAACGTTCAGTCTCTCTGGAAAAATAAGTCCATCGGGACAGCCTTCTAAATCCATAGAAGGATAACCAGCCTTGTGCATCTCGTTTTTCAGTTCACTCTTTTGAACTTTCATTGTGTTCACTCGAATGACGAGCTTGTTAACCTGGTTCAGATAGGGCAAGTAGGCAAGCCCTGCTTCGCCTAGCTCCTCTTTGATTTGATCATAAAGCCAGTCCGGGACCGACTGCTTGATGGCAGGTGGAGCTTCTTTAAAAAGACGACTAAATTTTTCGATTGAAGATGCAGAATGTGTCAGCAACGGCAGACCACGGTGCCAGATAGAAGGCCCGATGAGCTCAATTGTTTCGCGGTTGGGCTCTTTATCAATCATAAACCAGTAAAGACGCCACCAACGAACACAGTCATAAACTGTCTCGGCAAAAAAACGACGGTCGCGGCTTCCCCATTTTTTATTGTTTCGAAAATAAAACTCGATACATTTGTCAGCGTGACGGTTGTCAAAAAAGATACTTGTGAGAGCTTCCGCACATGCGGTGAGAAGGTGATCGTGATATTTCAAAATTTGTAAGCCACTCCCGAGGAAAAAAACCAACCAATGAATTGACCAGAATCTAACACATGGATGTGGTTTTTCACTCCGGACTGTAAAAAATACTGACCATAGGTGCCATTCAAACGGAGTCCTGCGTAGACCCTGTAGTCGAGAGCAAACTCAGAGCTTCCTTTCAACTGCTGGACAAAATAGCTAGGCCCCCCTGCTAAACCTATATAAACCGGAAAGCTGAGTCTTCTCGGAAAGTTAAAGCTCATTAAAAGAGACAGTTTGGTCAACTCCCTCTCTTCAAAACTAAATTTTTGCAATTCGAGGTGATAACCACGAGATATATAACCCTCTCCTTGAGAGAGATACTGAGCCTCAACACTCCATCCTGAGGTCTCCTCTTCAAGCCATCCATAACTTTTTGAGTTCAATAGACTGCCAACAGAAATTCCGAGCAGATTCTCTGTCTCCTGATGGACTTGAGCTGGAACACGGCTCACCACACTTTTTCCCGATTTTAAAGACGACTGGCTCGCGTTGGGAACAAAGTACTTCATGGCCGCCCCCTTACCTGTTTCCTGAGCGAGCCCCACCGATGTGAGCAACATAAAAAAAGTGAAAAGGATAAAGCTATCTCGCATCGTTTAATTTTAAGTGAATTGGGCTCGAATTGTCAGTTCTCAAGGGCTTATGAAGGTAAAGATCTTGACCCTAGAAGCCATATTTCATACCTTTGTCGGGTTATGAAATGTCCCCACTGTCATTCCCTAGAGACAAAGGTTTTAGATACCCGCAGCCAAAAAGGTGGTGATCTGACACGACGACGACGTGAGTGTGAGAATTGCCAAACACGATTTTCCACTATCGAAACAATTGTACGAAGCTTTCCTATGGTCATGAAAAAAGATGGACGGCGCGAGCCTTTTTGCCCGGATAAACTGTTAGGCGGCATCAAGGCAGCCTGTCAGAAGCGCCCTATTAGCGCGGCTCGTCTTGAACAACTTATGGAATCTGTCTGCTCTTGGCTGTCGGAGCATAACGATAAAGAAGTCAGCACAATTATGATTGGCCAAAAAGTTATGAAAGAACTGCGAAATGTTGACGAAGTTGCCTATGTTCGCTTTGCTAGCGTTTACAAAACATTTAAAGATGTTTCTGAGTTCTTAGCCGACCTGAAAGAGAAAGACCCCTCCAGCAGTAAAGAAATTCAGGTATGAGATCTCTCCGCAGAGCTCGCGAGGTGGCCCTTCAGATCCTATTTCAACAAGAATTTGTGGAAAATAAAAATGCAGAGGATTTGTTTCACTCTTTTGTTGATAATTTTGAATTTGATAGCAAAACAATCGACTATGCACGTACTTTGACTGAAGCCGCACTTCAACACGAAGAAACTCTCAATAAGATTATTGCTGAGAACAGTGAAAACTGGAGATTAGACCGCATCGCGCTTATAGATCGTATTATTCTACAATTGGCTATATACGAGCTTTGTTTGATGCCAGATCCGCCAACGGCCCCCAAGTTGTGCCTTACCGATTTTATTGATCTTGCTAAAAAATACAGTTCTGAAGATGCCAAAAATTTTATCAATGGAATTCTCGATAATATTTACCAAAAAGAAATTGCGCAATCCTAATAGAGGTTAGATGAATTCAGGCGAAGACGAAGATCAAAAGGCCTTTATTTACATAGTTTCCGATGGAACTGGAGAAACCGCTGCAATGATGACTCGAGCAGCGGTGGTTCACTACAATAAGTTTGATTTCCATATTGTACGCAATAAAAATGTCCGTACAGAATCGCAAGTAGAAAATGTTGTTAACGAGGCCTTCAAAAGAGGCGCCATCATAATTCACACTGTAGTGACGCCCAGTCTGCGCACTTATCTGGAGGAAAAAGCCTCTGAAAAAAACGTTATTCAGGTCGACCTTCTCGGCCCTCTATTAAAATCTTTAGATGTTTTTCTAAATGTCGAAAATAAAGAGCGCGAGGCTGGAAAACTACGATCCGTCGACGAAACTTATTTTCGCAGGGTCGAGGCTATCGAATTTTCTGTCAAACACGATGATGGAAAAGTCGCTCACGACCTCGACAAGGCAGATATTATCTTGGTTGGAATCAGTCGAACAAGTAAGACTCCCTTAAGTCTTTTCCTTGGCTACAAAGGATGGAGAGTGGCCAATATTCCCCTTGTTAAGGGCACACCTCTTCCCAAAGAACTTTTTGAAGTCGATCAAAGGAAAATTGTCGGCCTTACTATTGATCCGAGCAGTTTGCAGCGAATCCGAAAAAATCGTCTCGAAAAATTTGGCCAAGATCCTGGTGGCGAATATGCTCGTTTAGATAATATTTATGATGAAATTGAATATGCCAAAGAGATCTTTAACAGACAAAAGCGCTGGCCAGTCTTCAATGTCACCGATCGTGCCCTAGAGGAAACAGCCTCTGAAATCACCCGTGTCGTTTGTCAAAGAATGGGAATTAAAAATAAAAACTATGTTTTTTAAATTGTTTTGTTTTGAATCTGCTGCAAAAGAGCTCTGTAGAAAACATCAAAAACGCGAAGTTTGTCTTCGCCAGAGTCTTTACGAGAATAGAACTGAACATTCATAGGGTACTGAAAGTCCACTATAGGAATAGCGGACATGCGGCCAGCACGCACATGCTTACGAATACTATGAGCAGGTAGAAAACCCCAACCCAGTCCTGACTCAATGACACGCTTAATGGTTCCCACGTTTGTGGTCTCAAAAACAGGCGTGATATCGGAAGTGGCATTTTCAAGTTTCTTATTCAGAGAGTTTTGAAAGCTCGGAAATCTTTCTGAGAGTCTGACAATGGGTTTACTACCCAAGTTAGCCATAGAAATTTCTGTTGGAACATTACTATCTTTACTTGTTCCAACCAGCCACATTTCATCTTTCATTAAAAGTCTTTTATCGGCGTTCTGAAGTGCTATTTGATACTCGGCTTCCGCATCCGGCAGAATGATGACATCCAGTTGGTCATTTTGAAATTGCTCAATCAAAGTCAATCCGTCTTCGTAATTGAGTTTAATGTTCAATTTCGAATTGTGCTTTAAAAATAAGCCAACGACAGGACTGATGATATAAAGGCCCAAAGAGTTTAAAGTTCCGATTCTCAGAGTCCCCTGAATGGCCTCGCCAATGGTTTGAATAGCCACTTGAGCCTGCTCGTTAAGAGCAATAATGCGTTTGGCATAGTCGTAAAGAATTTGTCCTTGGGCAGTGGCTTTGGCTTGTCTGGAGCCCCTGACAAGAAGCTCCACATTGAGCTCATCTTCCAGATTTCGAATTTGTTGACTCACCGCAGGCTGAGTCAGGTAAAGCTTTTCAGCTGCAGCCGTCATGCTTCCTTCAATGAGGACAGTACAAAATGTAGTGAGTTGTTGGAAATTCATAGGGCACCATAGCAATATTTTCAGCAGCTTACAAGATCATAACATTTGCTTATGTAATCTCAACAAAAAGAAAACTTTACACTGGCAAGACTTTCATGGTTTTTATGCACCAAGCCTTGGGGAAGGCTTTAAAACATGGGGGGAGAAATGGCCATAGGACTACGGCCTTATTATTGGGGACTTGTATTCGCTCTCACAGCCTGTGGGGCACCAAAAGCGGACCATCGTGCTCCGCAAAATCAAAAGGAAACGGGGTATATTGTCAGTGGACAGCCCCAAGAAGTGGGACCCATTTTGGAGTCCAGCACTTCTTACCGCGTGATCAGTAAAAAACACAACATTTACGAAGTCCACGGGCTCGAAAAAAAAGCGATTCAAAAAAGAGCACCCTCTCTCAAGATTGAAAAGAATATTTACCTCAACAACATGGTCGAGGAGGATAAACTATCGGGAGCACAAAGAATTTATCAAAGTATCATAGCTAATAAATCTACAAACTCTCAAAACAACTTGCCGAAAGCTTTAGAGGGATGTGATTTTGAGAAACCGCTCAAACCTGTTGCCACAATTTCTTTAGCATCCAACACACTTTCACAATCGGTGACAATGGAATTGGGACAGTCCGTTCGCTTTTCTGGCTCAGAAAGCCAACTGAGTGACAACACGCAATCCTTAAAACTGATTTGGGATGTGATTCCACCTAAACTCTCAGCTCTTCCATTAAATCAACCCCAAATCAGTGAAGAATTTGAACTCAAACCCGATAGTGTGGGTACCTATCAAGTTATTCTAGTGGCTCAAGACTCCAACCACGCTTGTGGTCTAAAAATGATTCGTTTTTTGGTCACTCATAATCCTGATGTTGAAACTGATTTGCGCCCAAGCACACAAAAAGTCTCGGATATTGGCTTTGCTCATTTAGAACAGATTCAGGCCCCAAAAGCCTGGCTAAAATCCACTGGCAAAAACATCGTTGTGGCAGTTCTAGATACAGGTCTTCACTACAACCACCCCGCCATACAAAATAATTTAGCTATCAATCCAAATGAAACGAATTCAGAAATGGACAACGACAAGAATGGTTACAATGGTGACTTCTTAGGATGGGACTTCGTCAATCACGACAATCTGCCTTTTGATGACCAGGGGCATGGTTCTCATGTCGCTGGCCTTGTCAGTGCTCAAAGAGTCGGATCGGCACAATCTGCTCTCATAATGCCCCTCAAGGTTCTCAATGCCGCTGGCGGAGGCGACATTGGTAGTATAATTGCTGCCATATACTATGCCGTGGACAACGGGGCTCATGTGATCAATGCCTCCATGCAAAGACTCGACAGTCATCTCGACTCACTCAAAGAGGCCATCCTCTATGCCCATTCTAAAAATGTGATTTTTGTCAGCTCAGCGGGCAATGATGGGCTGGACCTTAGTCTTCCTGGAATTGATATTTACCCTGGTGAAATGGATGTACCCAATGTCCTCAATGTGGCTGCTGTCGACTCTGATAATCAACTCACCAGTTATTCAAACTATAGTCCAGACCAAGTTCACGTCGCCGCTCCTGGGGGCGATTCCAAGGAACCTATTCACTCGTTAGCCACAATGAATCCACTAGCTATTGATTATGTCCCTTCTGGAGGCACATCGATGGCGGCCCCCATTGTTTCTGGAATTGTGGCCCAAATGATACAAGCCAATCCCAATATTACCAGTGAAGAAATTAAAGAAATTTTAATGCGATCGGGTTCTCGAGATTCACAACTGACGACTGTTGTGGCTTCTGGTAGAGTCATCAATGCCAGTGAAGCTGTTGATCTTGCCGAAGAACTGCACCTTAGAAACCACCTCTTTTAGAAAAGCATATTGAACTGGACCCAGACCGGATTTGGTATGACGTTTAAACTGTTCATTTGTTAATATGTTGCTATGTACACATCTATTAAAAAACACTGCATCTGGCTCCTTTTTTTTAATTTATTCTTAAGCGCCTTTGTGCCACAGATGGCTCATGCAAAAGTCTTCCGAAACTCCTATCTTAGTTTTGAATTACCAGATAAATGGGATTGTTATCTTGAGAATACAGCATGGGTCTGTCGCTATGCCATTTCTAAAAATTGTTTAGGCCCCAACTCAAGTAGCCCCACCTGTGAAGAACAACGAAAAAAAGCACGCGAAGCTATTATCATTCTCGCCGCTAAAGAAGTAGGACCCAAAGATTCTTTTAATGCTTACTACGATCACCTTAAAGAACCACGCCCAATTATCTTAAAAAATGGAAAACGATCGAATTCAAAAATAATTCACGTCAAAACAATTAGTGTCGAAAAACATAAATGGATTGATGGAATGCACTTGGGCAGTGAAATACCCCACTACTACACCCGCTACTTAGCCACAATTAAAGGAAATATCTCTGTCCTTGTAACCTTTAGTGCTCATAAACTTTTTTATACCAAATACAGTAACGAGTTTTTTAGAGCCATTAAGTCTTTGCGTGTGATTGCCACAAAGTCGTCTACAGTCGGTAAAAACGAACTGAACAACAAAAATGTTGGCACACTGGGAGTTAATATAGGGGCTCACCTCAATACGGCATTGGATGAAATTGGCAACGAAAATTTTGATGGCGAAAATTCCCCGAGTTCTGGTTCTGAAGTCTACTTAGTTTTAGGAGCCTTACTTTTAGCGGCGCTTGGTGGTTTTATTTGGTTTAAAGGGCGGCGTTAACTTTGTTGCGTTGGCATTTGAACTTTATTATTTTTTTTACAATGACCTGGGCCTTACAGACTAACGCAAAGGTCTTCCAAAATTCATATATCAAATTCGAAATGCCCGACCAATGGACCTGCGAACTCTTAGACACAGCATGGATCTGTCGTCATCGCGTTTCTAAAAGTTGTGAAAGCAACAAAAAAAGCCGGGCTTGCATCCAGCAGATAAAAAAATTTCAAGAAGCACTTATTATACTCGCAGCTAAGGAAGTCAGCCCGCTTGATACTATGGCCTCTTATCTCAAATATTTAAAGAACCCTCTACCCCTAAAGCGTAATAACTCTAACACAACACAATCTCAAGTTGTTCATGCCAAGGGAGTCAAAATTGGGCAACAAAAGTGGGTAGATGGGATGCATCTGAGTAGTGAGCTTCCAAATTATTACACTCGTTATTTGGCGACAATTAAAGATCAAATAGCAGTACTCGTGACTTTTAGTGCCCATAAAAAATATTATACGAATCACTCTGCCCAATTCTTTAACTCTATCAAAAGTCTCAAAATGACGGCCAGCGAAATTTCTAAAGTAAGTAAAAAGGAATTGGGCAATCAAGTTCTCTCGCGCTCTATACAGCTACCCGAAAATCTGCTCGACGGCGTCGATGTGATCGATGAAAATTCTGAATCCGATCCTGTATCTAACATTTTATTTCTAACTGCCCTCGTGCTAGCGGCTCTTGGTGTCTATATTTGGTTTAAAAACCATCGTCGAAAGGGTCGCTGAAAAAACCCAACTGACTTCAACCCAATTCATAACTATTGTGTCGTTGATATAGCTTTTTGGCGGAGCAAGGTATTCCAATTTAAAAGTAGATATTTTGTCAATTTCTTATCCATTTCAAATAACAAAGCTAACTTCTCAGTCAACTTTCCCATAACGAGACATAAAGTCCTCGACTGGCTTAATGTCTTAGACCTTTGGTCCGATATCTATCTTGTACCCATTATAGAATGTATACGGCACAAGGGAGACAGCTGTGGCTGAAGAAATGGAAGACAGAGAGCGAGCGCCAAAAGATCAAGCGCAAGGGCCAAAGAAAAAGAAATTCTCATTGAATTTTATTTTCAAATCTCTTCCGCATTTGTTGATTGTCATGAACCTTGTGGCAATGGGTTTGGGTGGCTATTTGGCCTACTTAGGTACCTTCGGCTTAACACCCAAGTCTGTTCGCGAGGCAAAGGCCAAAGAGCTTCTCTATAACGAAGAAATCTTTCAAGGAAAGCCGATCACTTATTCCCTGGAGCCCTTTACTGTGAATCTAGCGGATGGGGGCGAACGGATCGTTCAGGTCAAAGTCACATTAGAAATGTTGGATGAAAACGGTTTCGAAGAAGTTGTCTCTATGGGAGCTCATGCTCGGGATACAATTGTGACCATTTTAAATGGCAAGAAGTTTAACGAGCTTCAAACCATACAAGGCAAACTATTCTTAAAGGACGAGATCACAGTTGCCTTAAATGGACAACTGAATCAGAGTTTTATTAAAGATGTTTATTTCTCTAGGTTTGTGCTTCAGTAGCCCGAACCAAAAGGATCAGCTGCTGGCGAATGTGTCGTTAGAGAGGATGCCTCAGAATTCTGAGAACCAGCTCCGTTCATATCTTCTTTTTTAGTGTCATTCGACAATCTTAGTTTTTCAGAACGGCCTTCCATATCTTGCAAAGATTGAAGGTGTTGATCGTATTCTTCCTGGCTGATAACGCCAGACTTAATATTTAGTTCGAGGAGTCTTTTATCAAATCTCAAAAAATTCATTTGTTTCTGTAGATAGGACATTTAATCTCCTTGGTTTTCTCTGGGGACAAACCTATTAGTTCCAATATTTAGGTCCGTCGGAATCGTCGGACTTTTTCTCGTCTGCATTGTTTACCACTAATCTTAATTTGCGTCTACCCTTGGACTTTTTAGCCCCACGCCAGCGTTGCTGCTGAAATCTAGTCCAGACCACCAAGTAGATATAACCCGAAATGAGGCCACCTATATGGGCTAAATTGGCCACCTGAGAGCCTCCCAAGCCCGAGTTCAGCAAAGAGACCACTTCGATGGCTCCAATGATCATGACAAAATAGCGAGCTTTAATTGGAAAGACCCCAAAAAAGTAAATCACCCTGTCACCAAACAATATTCCATAAGCCAAAAGGATGCCGAACACAGCTCCAGAGGCCCCAATAACTGGAATTCCGTACACAAAGGGTTCTTGCCCCTGAAAAAATCCAACCCCAACAACACCTAGCAAATAGATGAGGGCAGCTCCCACACCACAAATAAAATAATATTTAAGAAAGGCCTTACCGCCCCAACGATACTCAAGCTCGGAAGCAAAAAACCACAGCGAGATCATGTTGAATAAGATATGAAAAACACTTTTCGAGTGAAGAAACATATAGGTAAAGGGTTGCCAGATAAAAAAGTACTCGATAGTGAGTTTTGGAGTCAGACTTAAAAAGGCCGAAATCGCTCCTTGGCCTAAAATCAGTCCCTCAAGTATCACCTGCAAAAAAAACCAGATCCCCACGTTGAGAATTATCAGTTTCTTAACCCAAGGGCTAATAGGAACAACCTGAAGCTGCATATTACCAGGGCTGCTGCCGCCGCCACCTCTCATTCAGAATTCCTTTCGCTCAGCTCTACAAGAACTCCGCCCGTCGAACGAGGATGGACAAATACCACCCGACAGTTGTGAGCTCCTGGACGAGGCTCATCGTTAATCAACTGAACACCTTGGGCTTTGAGGTGGGCAACTATTTTATCAATTTCTTGAACACGGAAACAAATATGATGTATGCCGGCCCCTCTTTTATCCAAAAACTTGGCAATGGGACTTTCATGTGAGGTAGGCTCAAGGAGTTCGATCGTGGCTTGATTGAGAGTCTCATAAAAGCCCACCTTCACTTTTTCCGTCGGGACCTCTTCTATGCCTCTTTCTGGAAGCCCGAGAATCTTGAAAAAGTCGGACTTGTTTAAACTGGGCGTGGCAATACCAATATGATCGAGCTCAATTTTAAAAGACACCTTTTTTCTCCAGTTTTTCAAAATGTGGTTTCAAAAGATTGTAACTTTGCTCCACTGTCTCAACAACCAATTTTGTCTGAGCAATAAGCGGAAAGAAATTCGTATCTCCGCCCCAGCGTGGAATCAAATGTTGATGCAAATGATCAGGTATCCCAGCTCCCGCCACCTTTCCAAGGTTCATGCCCATATTAAACCCCTGCGGCTGATAAACTTTCTCAAGAATTTTAATGGAGTGTTTGGTCAGAATTTGCATTTGAGCCAAATCTTTGTCCGAGAGTTTATGATAATCGGCCACATGCTTTTTAGGCAAAACAAGCAAATGACCATTGTTGTAGGGATACTTATTAAGAATCACCATTAAGTTGCGGGTGCGCATTAGAACAAGACTCAGAGGATTTTTCCAATTGTCACGGGCCCAACAAAAAACACAGCCTTTGGGTTTGACAAGTTTACGAACGTACTTGAGACGCTCGGGTCTTTCGAAAAGATCTCTCTCGTCGGGCCAGATATCAGATTGTAGTTTCTCTGCTGACTTTTTATTCATAAACCCCTGAGAAAACGCAAAAGGGCTCAACGTAAGGCCTTTCTAATTCCTAGAAAGGCTTCATTGAGCCCCGTATCTTACAAAAAGCTACTGATTATCACCGCTTTGTTGCAAGTCTTTAAGTTGATCGGCAAACAAGTCACCGATTGTGGCATTTGGTTTCGCCGTTTTACGAGCATATTCCGAAACATCGGCGTTCTGTTCACGCAAGGTGGCCAAACGAGCACTCAAACCAACTTTTCGAGCATCTTGGTCGATGCTGATAACTTCGGCTTTAATCATGTCACCCACTTTGCAAACTTCATCGGGGCTTCCCACACGCTTTGTGGAAAGTTCGCTGATGTGAACAAGACCTTCAATATCGTCAGCAAGTTCTACGAATACACCAAAATCAGCGAGTTTTGTCACCTTCACTTCGTGCATTGTACCGATCTGGAATTTTTGGTCCACCTGTGTCCAAGGGTCAGCATCAAGCTGCTTCACGCCCAAGCTAAAACGTTCGTTTTCAATATCCACACCTAAAACAACGGCGCGAACTTTATCGCCTGGTTTGAAAACCTCGTTGGGGTGATTCACGCGCTTGGTCCAAGAGAAGTCAGAAATATGAACCATTCCATCGATCCCCTCTTCAATACCAATAAAGACACCAAAGTCGGTTACAGATTTCACCTCACCTTCAATAATAGTTCCAGGAGGGTAAGCATCTTTGAGTTCGTTCCAAGGATTGGGTTGAAGTTGCTTCATGCCCAAGCTGATACGACGGTTTTCTTCGTCGAGAGCAAGAACTTCAACTTCAATTTCGTCGCCCACATTCACGATTTGTGAGGGGTGCTTCACACGCTTTGTCCAGCTCATCTCACTGACGTGGATCAAACCTTCAACACCTTCACCAACATCAAGGAAGGCGCCGTAATCAGTTAAGCTGACAACTTTGCCCGTGACCCGTGTCCCTACAGGGAAGCGACCTGCCGTATCCATCCAAGGATCTTCGGTCAATTGCTTCAAGCCAAGGCTGACGCGCTCTTTTTCGGTATCGTACTTCAGTACAACGACATCGATCTCGTCACCCACGTTGATAACTTCTGTGGGATGTTTAATACGCGACCAGCTCATATCTGTAATGTGAAGCAATCCATCAATGCCGCCAAGATCGATAAAGGCACCGTAGTCGGTCACGTTCTTCACGATACCCTGAACACGGCTGCCTTCTTTCATTTGATCTTTAGTTTGGCTTCTCAGGCTTTCTCTCTCTTCTTCAAGAAGAGCACGACGAGAAAGCACGATGTTGCCACGCTTTTTGTTGAACTTGATCACTTTGAATTTATACTTTTTGCCAATAAAGATGTCCATATTACGAACAGGACGAAGATCAATCTGAGAGCCAGGTAAAAAGGCTTTCACTCCGATATCCACACTGAGTCCACCCTTGACCTTAGCTATCACGGTTCCTTCAATATGTTCTTCATTTTCGGCCGCTCTTGAAATGTCATTCCAAGCACGCATCATGTCGGCCTTCTCTTTTGAAAGGACAATCATGCCGTTATCATTTTCGATTTTATCTACATAAACCTCGACAGTTTCGCCGGGCTTGATTTCATCACCACCCTCGACCATACGAAATTCGCTGAGAGGGATTAAACCTTCAGATTTGTAATTGATATCAACAAGAACATAATCGGATTGCACTTCCACAATCTTTCCTGTGACCGTGTCACCAGGCTTAATATCATTTTCATTGACCGCCTCTTCAAACAGCGAGGCAAACTCACCAGCTTTTTTTTGCTCTTCTTTGTCACCTTCGTTAAAGAGCCGAAGAATTTCTAATTCTTCCCTTTGTTTTTTGGTTAAATTTTTAGTTTGATTCATGAAATTTATGTACCTCCTTGGTGGAAATAACAGCTCGGTGTGGCCATTGACTTCCTAGATTTCATTCCTGAGCCTTCACCGCAGGCAATTTGCAAAGACTAGCAAAAAGCTTAGGACAAATGGTCACAAGATATGAGGTTCCACTTATAGAGCTTAAACGCTCAAAGTCAAAGGCAAAAATGAGGGCTAAGGGCCTTTGCCCAGGCCCTAGATTCCAAGGGATCGGGAGTACTTCAGAACTTCTTCGACCACTTCGGTCAGGCTTAAATAACTCGAGTCAATAGTCATAGCCCCATCGGCCACCTTAAGGGGAGCCACCTGGCGCTGGGAATCTTGTTTATCCCTGTTCTTTTGGAGCTTTAGAGTCTCTGCCAAGGATCCTTGTTCCTGCTCGGAGCGTCGCATTGCACGCAGTGAAGGGCTGGCAGTCAGATAAATTTTGGCCGTTGCATTTGGAAACACCACAGTTCCGCAATCACGACCCTCAGCCACTAAACCTATTGAGGGTTGAAAACAGTCGCGCTGTCTTTGTAAAAGGGCCGCACGAACTCCTGGAATTTGGCTGATTTGGCTGGCCATAGCCCCCACTTTCTCGCCAAAAATATCCCCGGTGACATCGAAATCGTCAAACAGAACTAAGGTGTCTTCTGGAGTCATTTCAATTTTCCAAAGAGTTTGGCTAGCTAAATCAACTAAAGCCTTTTCATCACTGGCCAGAACATTTTTCTTTAGCGCCGCTAAAGCCAAGCCTCGATAAAAAGCTCCAGTGGAAACCCAAGGCCACCCTAAATGGCGAGCCACTTCACGACTCACCGAAGATTTACCTGATGCCGAAGGACCGTCGATGGTGATGAGTTTTATCGCACTCATATCTTGTCCACCGCAGCCAGGGTTTGCTCCAAGATCACTCGGGCTTCTTTCATTTCAGCGACCGTCCCAATGCTCATTCGAATGTGACGAGGCAGTCCATAGCCCCCCATGGGGCGCAATAAAAGACCTCTCTTCATGGCCTCTTGAAAAACCTCCTGCCCGTCGCGCAGACTATCAAATAAAACAAAGTTGGTTTGCGAGGGTATATAAGGAAGTCCATTTTTTTCTAGATAAGGGTAAATGGCATCTAATCCCGTCCAGTTCACCTGTTGGGATTCTTTTAAATACTCATGATCCTCGATGGCAGCCAAGGTGGCCTCTTGCGCCAGGGAGTTCACATTAAAAGGGTTGCGCACCCGATTGATAAAGTCCAAATGCTCGCGACGCCCCACGAGGGCTCCCACACGCAGCCCCGCTAAACCATACACCTTACTAAAAGTGCGTAGCACCAAGACATTGGCGTGTTGCTTGTAATAGTCCAAAGCTTTTGGAAAGTCAGTGGCGCGAACATACTCATTATAGGCTTCATCGAAGACGATCAACAAATCCTCGCGCCCACCCAACTGGTCTAATAACCTCTTGGTTTTTTCTTGATTCAGATAGGTGCCGGTGGGGTTGTTCGGGTTCGCGATAAAAAGAATTTTTTCGTTACCGCGCGAGTTCTTTTTAAAATTTTCTAAAAACTTATCCACATCCCATTCAAACTGGTCGTCCACAGGGATTTCCATACGACTGACCCGAGCCGCCTGGGCACAAACAGAATACGCAACAAAGGATTTTTCAGGATAAATCACTTTGTCGCCAGGTTCACAAAAGACACGAATAAGGAGGTCGATAAGCTCGTTGGAACCGTTGCCGATGACAATTTCCTCAGCCGAAACATCCCATTTTTTTGCGAGGCTGGCACGTAAGCGAAAACAAGTGGGATCGGGGTAGCGAGCCAAATCTTTACAAGCCCCATGAATAGCCTGCACGGCTTTGGGGCTGGGGCCCAAAGGGTTTTCGTTGCTCGCCAATTTCACCACATGTTCAAGACCCAATTCACGTTTGGTCTCTTCAATGGGCTTACCAGGTTTGTAGGGAATCAAGGACTCAATTTCGGGGGAAACACGCATGCAACTACCTTTCAAGAATACGAATATTGTGTTTTTTGATTTCGGCTTTGATTTTCTCGATATGCTCAAAACTCGAGGTTTCGATCAAAAAATCAATGCGAGTTTGACGCAAGGAAAGCTCGGGACTGACGCGATCGTGGATCACATCGAGAACATTGGCTCTCATATCGGCAAAAACTCTCGTTAAATCTGCTAGGGTTCCGGGAAGATCATCGACGATTGTTGAAATGCGCGCCAAACGGCCCTGGCGGCGCAAACCAGTGTCAATCACAGATACAATAGTATTGAGGTCGATGTTGCCCCCGCATAAAACAATACAACTTGGTCCCTTGAGCTCTACCTTTTTACACAGAACTGCAGCCAGTCCGGCGGCCCCACTTCCCTCTAAAATAGTTTTTTCGGTTTCCATGGCGTAAACAATGGCTTGTGAAATTTCCTCGTCGTCCACAGAAACAATCCTATCCACGTAGGGGCCAATGTAGGTGTCGAACATTTTTTTACTTGTGCGTTTAACTGCAATACCATCGGCAATGGACGAAACTTTTTTTGGTTTTTCAAACTCTTGACCTGTTTTAAACTCCATCATGCCGGGTGTTTGGTTCGAGACCACACCAATCACTTCACAATTGGGATTGATTTGTTTGATGACAAAGGCAATACCAGAAATCAAACCACCGCCGCCTATGGGGACAACGACACTTTTTAAACTGGGAATAGCCTCTAAAATTTCAAAACCGATAGTCCCCTGGCCGGCAATAACCTTTGGGTCTTCGTAGGGATGGACAAAAACAAGCCCTTCCTCTTTGGCAATCTCTTGGGCCTTTTCAAAAGCTTCATCAAAGTAGCGGCCGTGTAAAATGACCTCCGCACCGTAAGATCTGGTGGCCGAAATTTTTATCAACGGGGCTGTTTCTGGCATGACAATTTTACTTTTCACGTTAAAAAGTTGGGAGCTCATGGCCACGCCTTGAGCATGATTCCCCGCGGAAGCGGCAATCACACCTCTCTGCTTTTCTTCTTTACTCAAATTAGAAATTTTATTTAAAGAACCACGAATTTTAAAACTGCCCGTCAATTGCAAGTTTTCCATTTTAAAGTAAACTTGCTGTTGGCTTAAGAAAGGACTCAGCGCCAAATGGGTAGGTGTTTTACGAACCACTTTGGCAATATTGGCCTGCGCATTTTTGACGTCATCAAGACTGATTTTGAGATCACTCATTTAAAGGTCTCCCCGATTGTGGTTCCTTCTCTTTAAAGCAAAAAACAGCCCAACAAGCAAAAGTAAAGACAACAGAAGGGTCAGGAGCAGTGGGATACCTTCGCCCCCGGGTACTGACAAAGAGAGGCCAGCTGGCAGATAGCCTAAAACTATGGCTAAAAAGCCCACCGTTAAACTGTAGGGCAATTGGGTTTTTACATGGGACAGCAAATCACAGTCGGTTGAAATCGAGCTCATAATAGTGGTGTCCGAGATGGGCGAGCAATGATCTCCCATGATAGCCCCATCTAAAATGGCAGCCAAACAAAGAACCAAAAATATTCCATACTCTCCCCCACCAAGACTGAGAGCCAAAGGGGTCACTGTGGGAATCAAAATCGCCATAGTGCCCCAACTTGTCCCTGTAGAAAAAGCAGTAACGGCGGCTACAACAAAAATGCAAAGAGGCAACCACATGGGGTTTAAACCTTCTCGTAGAGCCAAGACAACATATTCGCCAGTTTGCATTTCGTCGCACAACAATTTCATAGACCATGCCAAAACCAAGATCACTATGGGCAGCCCTGCACTTTTGACTCCTAAGATAAAGGCCTGCTTAAATTGTGAAAATGGCATGCGAGCCAGGATGAAAGCCAACACAATTGATATTAAATAACTCGCAAAAGATGAGTAAAATAAAATCTGTGTGCCATTTTGTGAGTTTATCAAAACCAAATGCCAATCACTGGGGCTCAAAATGTTTCTGTCGAGACCTCCACCATCCCACCACAACAAGCCGAAAACAAAGAACAGCAAACTACTGAGGGGTAACAATGCACAAAGAAAATGGCGAAAGCTTGGTTCTTGTTGGAGTTCGGCCACAGCGCTGTTCGCTTGTTTGCGAGCATTATCCTCGCTTTCTTTCATAGGACCATATTCGACGGCAAAAAAGATGTTGATAAAAACAAAGATCAACATCATGAAGCAATAGTAACGAAAGGCGAGGGCTTCTAAAAAAATACCGTAACCATCTACCGGCCATTGAAACTGACGGGACATCTCGGAGAAAAGGCCGACTTCATAACCGATCCATGTACTAACCAATGCAATCCCTGCAATGGGAGCGCTGGTGGCATCCACGAGGAAGGCCAGTTTTTCACGGCTGATTTTGTATTTGTCAGTCACCGACTTCATCGTCGAACCCACAATCATAGTATTGGCGTAATCATCAATAAAGATGAGACACCCGAGCAGAGCTGTCACAAACTGGGCCGAGCGCGGACCCACCACCCAACGCTTTAAATAAAGGACTAAAGACTCTAGCCCTCCCGCCAATGTGATAACGTGAACCATGGATAAAATAAAAAACACAAATCCTAAAATAAGAAGATTGCTACCGTCTGTAAAACTACTGATAAAATAACGAGTCGAATGAAGACTGGCTTGGCCAAGCGAAGCTAACAAATCCTGCCCTAGTCCAAGAGCCAACATAGTTGTTCCCAGAAAAACAGCCGTACCCAAGCTTAATATCAAGTGACCCGACAAAAATGCCAAAACAATAGCTGTGATTGGCGGAACTAAACTCCAAAATGTTTGCGGAACAGGTTTATCGATAAAAAAAACAGAAATAAAAAAAACAAGGACAATAAAAAAAGCGGTCTGACTTTTTTTGTTCATGACTTACAAACTTGAGCAATCTCACAAAAGGTGGTGGCTTTCAACGAGGCCCCTCCGACAAGAAAACCTTGCACATCTGGAATAGAAAAAAGGTCGGCGGCATTGTCGGGTTTCACGGAGCCCCCATAAAGAATTCTGATGCTGGCCGCGAGTTGAAAATTTTGATTTAAAAAACTTCTTATAAAAGAATGAACTTCAGAAACCTGCTCACGATTGGCGACTTCTCCGGTTCCAATGGCCCAAACTGGTTCGTAAGCAATATGGAAAAGGTTGGACTGACAGTCCTTTAAACCCTGAATAATCTGGGTCTTGACAACCTCAAGTGTTTGTCCCTGTTTACGTTGCTCAAGATTTTCACCCACACATAAAAGGGGTGTGATTCCAAGCTGCAAACAAGACTTTACTTTAAGGTTGGTTTGTTCATTGCTCTCATGAAACAATTGCCGGCGTTCGCTATGTCCCACCAAAGAAAGTTGAGCACCTAGATCGGCCATCACTTTTGGCGATGTCTCGCCGGTGAAAGCCCCTTCTGCAGCAGGATAAATATTTTGCGGCCCCCAAACAACGGTACTGTCTTTTAATGATTGAGCAACAGTCGTAGCATTTACACTGGGAACAAAAAAAGCAAGTTGAGTCGATGTAGGAATATCTAAAGCAAATAGCTCTTTGAAGTAGACTGTGGCCTCTTCTGGATTTTTATACATTTTCCAATTGGCTGCTAAGAACAAACTCATTCAGGTAATCTCACTCTGAGGGCTTCAATACCGGGCATTTTAATCCCTTGAATGTATTCTAGGGAGGCCCCTCCACCAGTTGAAATATGGTCAATTTTGTCCGCGAAACCCGAATCAATAGCCGCAGCTGCAGAGTCACCCCCACCTATCACAGTAAAGGCGGAACACTCGGCCATAGCTTGGGCAATAGCTACGGAGCCTTGATGAAAAGGTTTGCGCTCGTAAACACCCATAGGACCATTCCAAAAAACAGAGCCAGACTTTAAGATTTCTTCGGCAAACAGTTTTTGTGTTTTAGGACCGATATCAACAGCTACTTGACCCTCGAGAATGGTGTCGACAACACCACCTTTGTCATTTGGATTCGAAAAGTCCTCGACCACCATATGATCAACGGGAACAAGAACTTTTTTTCCTTGGCTCTTCATGCGACTTAAAAACTTCTCAGCTAACGAGACTTGATCCTTTTGCAAAAGTGAATTGCCAATGGGTTGGCCCATAACCTTTAAAAAAGTGTAGGCCATTCCTCCCCCAATCAAAACCGAATCGACCTTATCAATCAAGGCATCTAACAAAGGAAGTTTATCACTGACTTTGCTTCCACCTGTGATCAGGACAAAAGGATGTTGAGGATCTTCTTTTATAGTCTTCAAGGCACTGAGCTCTTTTTCGATAAGAGGACCGTAACAACGGACGGGGATCAAACGAGCCATGGCATCGATACTGGCGTGAGCTCTATGACTGGCGCCAAAGGCATCGTTGATGTAAATGTCCGTGTAGCGCGACCACTTGGCGGCCAGTTCCTGAGAATTTTTTGTCTCACCTTCTGCAAACCTTAAGTTTTCAAGAAGGATGATTTGTGAACTAGAAAGACCCTTAATCAATTCGTAGGGCGCCTCCGAGTCTGGAGTTTCCATAAACATGACGTCCAGACCCACTTCACTGAGATATTCGGCGACTGGCTCAAGAGTGAGTTTTTGGCGATCTTCCTCAGTTTTGGGACGCCCCAAATGGGAAGCGATCACAAGGCGAGCGCCACGGTCCAAAAGTTGTCGAACGGTGGGTAAGGCCGCATCGATGCGATTGCGGTCTAAAATTTTGCCGTCCTTGATGGGAACATTAAGATCGAGGCGCAAGAACACTCGCTGTCCCTTCACTTCGATGTCTTGAAAATTTAAAAAACCAAGGCGTGCCATTAAAGGCCCTTCTCTGCCATAAAGCGAGCAAGGTCGAGCATACGGCAAGAAAAGCCCACCTCGTTGTCGTACCAAGAAAGAACTTTAACCATGCGCCCACCCATAACAGATGTATTTTCCAAATCGACGATTGAACTTTCGGGCAAACCGTTTATATCGATACTGACGACTGGATCACTCGT
The DNA here is from genome assembly GCA_041739665.1 of Bdellovibrionales bacterium. GTDB lineage: Bacteria > Bdellovibrionota > Bdellovibrionia > Bdellovibrionales > JAGQZY01 > JAGQZY01. The sequence continues at coordinate 41,176 of JBGSNK010000108.1, read as the reverse complement.
GCAGGCAAGCACACCTTTCATCTCACCCTCAGAGGCCTTGATTAAAGCGGCGTTGACTTGCTCAGCGGTCACATCCGTTTTTAGGTTGGCGACGAGATCCACCAAACTCACGTTGGGTGTGGGCACTCGGACTGCCATGCCGTGGATTTTTCCTTTCAGCTCCGGTAAAACCAATCCCACCGCAGCCGCAGCACCGGTGCTGGTTGGTATCATGGACACAGCAGCCGCGCGGGCGCGACGCAAATCACTGTGAGCGGCATCTAAAACATTTTGATCATTGGTGTAAGAGTGAACGGTGGTCATCAAGGCCGTTTCAATACCAAAAGAGTCGTTTAACACTTTAGCGACAGGGGCCAAACAGTTGGTGGTGCAAGAGGCGTTGCTGACAATCTTGTGTTGAGCCGGATCATAAGTCTTATGGTTGATGCCATAAACCAACGTGGTGTCCACTTTAGCAGGAGCGGACACAATCACGCGTTTGGCCCCAGCTTGCAAATGCATACTATTCGCTTCAGAGTCTTTGAAAATGCCCGTGCATTCAAAAACAATGTCCGCACCCCACTCTTTCCAAGGAATCTCGCGAGGATCTTTTTTATAGCTTATTGGGATTCTTTTGCCGCCCACAATCAAAAAGTTCTCTTCGTGGGTAACGGTTTGTTCAAAGCGACCGTGGGCACTGTCGTACTTCAGAAAATGAGCCTGGGAAGCGGTGTCGCCAGAACCGGTGTTAACACCCACGATGTCAAAGTCTGCAAAAGCTTTGCGAAATAAGATTCTTCCAATACGACCAAAACCATTGATACCGACACGAAGGCGCTGAGACATAAGGACCCCACATTTTTAGAGTTTAAGCCCCGATGTTTATTCTGGGTTGCACAGAGAGTCAACCGGAGACGCCCACTGAAGCTTTGGAAACATCTTCACGGCGTTGGTCTTCATTTGCCCACAAAAGGGCACGAGTTCCACTTCCTTGAGCTCCGAGACAAACTTGGCGGTCCAGAGCATAAAGTCGGGCTGATTTTTTTGTCCACGCAGAGGTGTGGGCGCCAAAAAGGGAGCATCGGTCTCGATGTGCATTCTGTTCAGCGGCGTATTTTTACAGACCTCTTGCAACTCTTTGGCCGATTTAAAGGTCACGATCCCACTAAAAGAAATATTAAGGCCACAGTCCAAAGCTGCGTCCGCCAAAGCTTGAGTGCCCGTGAAACAATGTATCAAGCCCGAAACCCGCCCCTTGTACTCATTGAGGATGGCAATGGTGTCGTCTTCGGCATCGCGGGTGTGGATTTCCACCGGCAGTTGAAACTCTTCAGCCAAATCCATTTGAGCCCGGAAGGCCTGCAGTTGCTCATCGCGTGGCGAGTTGTTGTAGTAATAGTCCAAACCAATCTCGCCGACAGCGACCACCCTTGGGTGATTGAGGTTTTCACGCAAATACTTTTCAACACTGGCGTCAAAGACGCGGCCTTCGTGGGGGTGAATGCCAAGTGTGCAATAAACATGGGGCGCCCACTTGTCGGCTAACTCCAATACAACAGGAAGGTCCTGGGGCTCTGTGCCGATGGTGATAAAATGGCGAAGACCTTTTTGCAATCCAGTTTGGATGGCTTCTTGATCTGAGATCTCTAAAAAGTTGAGATGGGTGTGAATGTCAATCCATCCAATGTCTTTGATCTCTTTTTGTTCGAACTCAACTGGCAACTGCTTCATCTTAAAATCCTAGTTTTTTACTTGGTAATAAAAATTGTCCAAAGCCAATTGCTTGTCCACATGGGCCTCTAGATCTTTTTGCAGATCCTGGATGCTTTCAAAAAGAGAAGAAATGCGACCTAAGTTTTGCGGCAAAAACTCGAGCCCCTGATCTTGACCGTGGGCTTTTTGTCTTAAAGCCTCGGCCCAAATTTCCAATGAGAACTCACGCCACTCGTCACCTGAAAAAAACCAGGGTGCTACTTTTTTCCAATCTTGCACAGGTTCGTTTAATAAAGAGTAAAAAAGTTTAAGGCTGTGCTGAATGTACTCTTTCCCCTCACCACTTTGAATCTGCTGGGCTCGATTGAGACTACCGCCGGACCAGCGAATGGCCCAATCCTCTATGTTGCCAACCCTGGACATTTCTTGAGGATTCAAAGCTTGAAAAGTCCAAGTTTGCGAACGCGATCTTAAAGTTGGTAACAAACGAGAGATACGATGGGTGAGCAAAAAGAAGTAAGTTTGGGGCGGTGGCTCTTCTAAAACTTTCAATAGAGCATTGGCACTGGCGCTGGATAACTTGTCGGCAGGCGACACAATAATAAAGCGCACCTTGTTTCCCACCATTTTAAGGGAGAGCTGTTGATGAATTTCTCGCACTTGATCCACAGAAATTACTTGTTTGATCTCGGGTTTGAGTTCAAAAACCAGTTCGTTTTTTTCTTCGAGACTGCGGATGCAATTGGAGCAGACTCCACACGCCAAGTCTTCTTTGTCACAGTTGACCACTTGCAAAAGAGCTCGCACCAAGGTTTTCTTTCCAACGCCATCAGGACCGTTGAAAATAAAGCTAGAGGGCCAATGATCCTGGCGCAAAAGGCCCAATAAAGAATCTTTTTGCTCTTGATGGCCAATAAAAGAGTGAATCAATCCAGCCAATGGCGCCTCCTCAACTCATTGACTGTTGCCTCGCACAGCTGGTCGGGAGAGAGCGTGCCATCCAATACGAACCAATGTTTGGGATCCACTGAGGCTTGCTCATCATAACCTTGTTTGACCTTTTGTTGAAACTGTTGAGCCTCTAACTCCATGCGATCCATCTTTAATCCAGAGTTTTTTGCTCGCGCCGTTTTTCGCCGCTGGCTTTCCTCTAAGCTGATATCAATCAAAATAAACAGATCCGGTTGAGCTTCTCGGGCCACAAACTCATTGAGTCTATCGATATCTTTGCGATCCAAGCCGCGAGCGTAGGACTGAAAGGCCACCGTGCTCGAGTAAAAGCGATCGCACAAAACCCAGCGCCCTTCTTTCAGAGCTGGTTTGATTTTTTTCTCTACCATTTGCACGCGCGCGGCTTGGTACAACAGAGTTTCGGCTTTGGCAACGGGAGGTTCGCTCTTTGTACTGAGAATCAAGTCACGCAAACGCTCGCCAAGTTCGGTGGCTCCGGGGTCGCGTAAAACCAAAGGGTCTATTTGCAAGCTTTGCAGCTTTTGTGTGACCTTTTCAATAAGTGTGGATTTTCCGCAGGCATCAAGCCCTTCAAACACAATAAATGCCATGCCTTAAGTTGTTGTTTTTTAGAGGAGAGCTGTCACGGGAAAAGACCAGTTAAACAAGGCGTCAGCCAGTAATCTCGGCGAAACCATTGAAAAGGCTAAAAAATATACCGGTGCCGCCTAAAGTTCAATCTTACACCCCACCGCTGTGGCTAGCTATGTCGGTAACGCCGGCACATGGGAGCTTTTTGTCATGAGAGATAAAAAAGAACAGGCTATCTATTGGTGCAACCAATGGGGTATCTCTATCTAAGCTCAGGCCTTAAGGTGAGGGGCGTCTCACATTGAGTCTTTATTAGTGAAAGTTTTTTTTATTTCTTTTGAAAATACAAGCCTTGTCTCAATAAGTCTCTGAGTTGAACCGATAATTACCTATGGCACAAAAAAAAATTCGAGTCATGGTCGCTGATGGGGACCCAAACCTCGCCAATCGCATTAGTCATTATTTAATGGAAAGTGGCTTTGAAACAAAGGTCGTAAGCGACGCATTTCTTTTAAAAAAAATGATTGTGGAGTGGCGTCCTAACTTTTTGTTTATCGACATGCTCTTTCCTGGCTTCTACGCCCTAGAGTGTCTCCAATTTTTAAGGACAAAAAAACTGCCCACCACAGATCCTATTCACGTTGTAGTATTATCTAGCCATAACTCCGAACTCAACGTGCGCAACTGTTTAGAGGCTGGGGCTGATGATTTTATCATCAAGCCTTTTAAGCTCATTGATATTTTGCAACGCCTAGCTCTTCTCACTCAGGCAAAAAATTACAACTTCAACGCCTTAGCTACACAAAGCGAAGACCAACTTAAAAATTATTTTGAGATGGTGAGTTTAATGGTACGAGCCGCCAATCAAAATAAGCCCGTCCAAGAACTACGTTTGGAACTGATCCAAATGATCTCTTTGGCTCTCAAGGCGGTGCGCACCTCGGTCATAGAAGCCAGTCCCAATCATAAGCAGATTCATGTGATTCGCTCGAGTGATGATCCTTCTGTAAACAAACTCCCTCTAGAGCTACGAAAGTACCCTGAGATTCAGTATGTCCTACGCACGGGCAAACCCCTTTTTGTGGAGAGCCTTGAAAAGGACCTGACTTTGTCTTTCGTACGGCACGAGGTCAAAAGTATCCAATTTGACTCTATGATGGTCCTCCCATTGCGACAGGGAGCTGAAATTGTGGGCTTGCTTTCGGTTCGTATGCCGAAGAACACCAAAAAACTCTCTCAATCCGACATTAAAATTGCTGAGATTGCCTCTCAAGTTGTTGCAATAACATGGAAATTCCAGGACTCCACATTGCTCAAAAAGACGGCATAAGGCAGCCCGAGAAAAAACTAGACTCCCCCCTTTTGCCGCCCTATATTGGTCAGCTGTTAAAAAAGGAGTTGGTTTCATGGTCTCGGTTCTCGCCATTGCCCACATTATATTATCTGTCTTCTTGATCGTTTTAGTTCTTATTCAGGATCCTAAGGGCGGTGCAGCCGGCGGAATGTTTGGCGGCGGAGGAGGATCCAATTCTCTCTTTGGCGCCACGGGTGCTCCCAGCTTTTTAGCACGACTTACCCGTTGGGTGGCTGTTGTATTCGCCGCTTCTTGTATCGCAATGACCATTTTTATCAAACCCACAAGCGACAGTGTTTTGGATAACCTTCCTATTACAACCCAACCTAAAATAGAGCCGTTGGAAAGCGAATTGGAAGTTCCTAAGGAAACTCCCTCTCCCGAATCAAAAAAAGATTAAGTCCTGAGAATGCGATGGTTCTCAACACTGATCGCAGTTCTTTTACTGGGCCTTGCAGTTTATTTTGCCAGTCAATCGAGTTCTGATGACCCGACACAAACACCGGCTCAAGGTGAGGTCCTATCTGTTCAAGGCCAAGTGATGGGCCGATCCATGACAAACGAAAAAAAAGTTGAGGAACTAAAAGCTAAGTCTCTACTCTCCCCCCCCATGATGCTGATCACCGGATTGGATAGTGAAGTCAGCCTGATATTTGGAGAAAACTTTCGTGTCTTTTCTCAAAGTTCGCTTCTATTAGAAAAGGTTGGTCCCAAATTTCGAGTGCACTTACTCAAAGGCCGACTTCAAAGAATAAAGATAAGCCCTAATGTGGAATTCATAGTGAACAATATGGCCGCCGATTCCGAGAAGCTAGAACTGAAAGCACTAGGAACTAATTCCGAGGATGAAACCAATGAGAGTCCCATGACTTCCGCAACAGAAGAATACACGCCTCAACTCTCCGACGAAGAAACAAATTCAGATATGATCCGAAGCCCTAAAGATCCATCGCAAACTCTTGCTGAAACCAATATAAAAAAGCCACAAGAACAAAAACTTTTGCAAGAAACTCTTTCCTTACACCAACGATTTTTAGAAAAATGTTTTATTCAGCACTTTGAGCGCCTTAAAGGGCAGACTCAAGCTGGCCAAATCCTCATGAAGTTTGTAATTCAAAAGGACGGACGCCTGCGCGATGTGAACATTAAAAAAAGTCCCTATCGCGACAAGGCTTTCCACCAATGTTTGATTGCCGTAATGAAAAGGGTGAGAATTAAAAAGGTTTTTGATCAGGACACACCCGTAGAGTTTCCCCTTCAAATTTCAATTCCTTAAAACCCAATTGCACCTAACCTATCGCAATGATTAATCGACATAGACTTGTATTTCACACTTAGCCAAGGGATCGGGCTCACCGACTTGGAAGACCTCGCCATAAACAAAGGTGATTGGCAGCATCTCGCGCTTGACCTTAATACGAATCTCTAACTCAATGTCCTGATCCAAATCGAGTTGGGATAAATTGGCGTAACAGTAACGAACACCAGTGAGATAAGTTTTAGCAGGTGTGTCTTTAAACTGGTGCAGCTCTTGGTAGGCCGCTTTGAGATAACCAAAACCTTGGGCGGTAAACTCAATAACTGCAGAAGCTCTCAGTTCTTTTTGATCGTTGACGTAGAGCCCTTTTTTTTGAACTCGTAATCGACAAGTCCCCGAAATTTCTCGATAGTCTTCACCAACTTCTACGACCTTATCAATCCAAACCATGGGAGGTCTATGGGGCAAATAAGAGATCAATTGAGAAACTGGCCACTCTTGTTTCATAGGACAACTTTTGTTCATGAGATAGGAGTCTGTCAAAAGCTTTGCTACAGTGCGGAAACCTTTTTTTGTTTTCGAACTAGCAGAATGTACCAGAGAAGGGCGCAGATAAAGGCAATTGCCCCTCCCACAATGAATGTGCCTACTAACCATGACAACATATGCTCTTGAGCCAAACTCAACCAGTCACTATTCATCGAGAGTTCACGATCTAAAAGCCATGCCCCCACAATAAGTTCTAAAGCCACAACAAGTGTGTACACCGGGGGAATTGAAATCTGAGCCCCCAGAAAAGCAACGGCAAAGTTTAATCTAAATAAAGCACAACCCAAAGCAATCAAAAGAGTTTGCATCCCATAAAGGGGGGTAAAGGCGATAAAAACACCAAATGCCATGGCCAAACTGGAATTCAGTGGATTCGTCGTCCCTCTAAGGACAGAAAGAAAAAATAGATACGAGTTCCAATACAATCTTTGCCACCAGCCCAAATGATATGGCAAAGACGCCCTATTCTTAGTAATCAAAGTAAGTGACTTTACTTTAAAATCACTCTGTACCGTCCGAACTAAAAGTCGACGTGAATTCTTTAAATCCAGTCGACTGAGGTTTTTTAAAAACTCAATGGGATATGCAGCTAATGCTTTTTGAAAGGGGCGAAAGTCAATTCCATCCAAAGCTGTGAATCTCTGCCACCAACTTTGCTTCTTAGAATGCTTATCGCCTTCGAGAAAATAAATAATTTCTTGAAATTCGATCTGTATATCTTTCAAATTTTCTAAAAGAGCATAGATAAAATCTGGATCATATCTTTTAACTAGCAAAATGTGGGTGATTCCCTCGGGCAGTGAGCCCTGCACAATAGCCTCGAGATCACCCTTTTGTTCATCTACATCGACAGAAACAATGGACAGTTGCTGGGGAGAAAAAAGATTTAAAACTAGCGGTGCGTCCTCACATCTTTGCACATCCAATGCGCCCAAATAGACGTGGGCTCCAAAATTGGCGATCGCTTTTAAACTCTCTTTATCTTTGACTTGCCAATTAGAAAGATAAAAACAAAAATTGGATACCAAAAATACACTCCCTTGGGCTGATTAGATAACCAGTTGCACTAGAGCCAGTTTACTTTGATCTTGCTCGCAAAGCCAGGTCACCTTCCAAGCTTTGTTATCAGAAGATTGGGCCAAAATTTTAACTTTTTGGTGGGGGCGAACCATGGCGGCGAACCGGGATTTCTCTACTTGAATATGACTAAAAGAGATATTCGGATGAATTTTGCTGATCAAAAACAAACTGATGTCGATAATACTCACAGCCGGCAACACAGGATCTTTTGGAAAATGGCCCAAAAAAGAAGGAAGGTTTTGATCAATAGTCAACAAAGCTGAGATTTGACCCGGCTTAGTTTTGTTGAGCTCTTTAAAATCAATCAGATCTCTCGTTTTTTGGTCCATGACTCTTTACTGCCAATCTCCCATGAGTTGGTCAACCCTTTGTCATAGTCAGTTTAAAATAGACTTTCTAAAAAGTCTCGCGCTTCGTCGATCAAATATTCGCTGGCCTCCTCTTGAACTACGTTCAAGATACGGTCAGTTACGCTTTGATTGTCCTCTGAAGAGAGGGCTGGGCAATTGTTCAGTTGTCTATAAAGAGCCCCAGATTGAAAAGCGGCAAAGTAAGGTGTATGGCTTGCAGTACGGCTCAAATAAGTGATTGAGTTTTGTTGTTTAAGGTTTGCAGCCATTCCTACTAATACAGTTCCAACCAGTCCACTACTTTGTCGACGTATCGCGACGACCAATTCATTGCAAATGCTGTCCACACATTGCATCCGCACGGTCACATCAGGAGAATCACTGGTGAGATTTAACCTTTGCTGGGACAAGAGCATTTGCGGTGTGACTTGAGTCTGAAAATTCACAATCTTATCACAAGAAAAGTGGATTCGACCAATGACACCTGTGGCACCTTGGCTCGATCCAGGAACAAGAGCTAAATCCAGAGCCTGGATGGATTGGGTCAAGTTCATTGTTTGCTGCTCTTTACCCTCTAACTCACTTTGATAGCTAATGGCGATTTGTCGATCACGATCTGATGATGTAAGCGGAGCCCGAAAATCATTATCATTAAAGTAATCCACCTGTGAACTATCCCCTAAGGTGTTCTGAGAATTGCTGTTTTGGGCACGGAAAGACTCACCACAATGGGTGGTGAACATTGCTAATGTAAGGAAAACTAAAATGCGAACTGGTGTTTTCATAATCTGGCACTCCTTATAAAAGTTTATAGAGCAAGCCAGGGGCCAGAACAGATGGTCTCAAATGAAATAGAATAGAATGGAGGCCTTTTAAGACCCTCCCTATAAAGCTCGAGGACAATTAAGGGCGCACAGCCGTCTAAGAGCTAGTGTTAATCTCATTTTGAGACAAAAGGGTCGTGGCCGAAAACAACGCCCCTTTCATTAGCATTATTTAAAGACTCGAAGAAAAGAGTTCTTGGCAAGTTAATACCTGTCGCGGAGCCTGCGATTCCGTACGACTTTTAATTTCAGTGAAGTCAGCATTACCAACCGCTTCTTCTCTTGCAGTGGCGCCCTGAAGAAGTTTATCACCTTTCTTTTGGATTCCTCTTTCTCGAAAGCGTTGCAAAAGATCTGTGACAATATAAGGTAATGTCGTCAAACCACCCCAGGTGGCAACGGCCCCAAGGGTTTTACCTAAAAATTCGCCAGTTCGGTGGCGAGGCAAATTAGGGTTCTCCGTCACTTGAGGAATTCCCTCAACTTTGGGCAAACGATCTGGGAAACGCTCAAAGGCTTCAAAATTATAACTAATTAGTTTTTTAAGACCATCTAAGGCGGATTGCGCTCCCGGAATACCCTTTAGAGCCTGGCTCATAGATTCCACAAAACCAACCACAATTTGAGTGGGTGTATCGCCACCAAAAACAAGTCTTAAAAAAGCTCGAGTGCCATATTTAACATTGTCCTTAAGGGTTAACATACTACCGGCAATATTCTCTTGAACAATAATTCCCCAGAGATTTTCAAAGTAACCATAAAGAATTTTACGTTTTTGCAACTGCCCATTTATGTATTTCTGCGCATGGGGGTGGGCTCTTAAAACACGAGGTACTTTATTATAGACCCAGGAAGAGGCTAACTCAAAAGCTTGGTCCATCTTCAGATTAAAACCCGTTAAGAAGGTGGTGAAAATTAAAATGTATCCGGCCAGATAAGCTCCGATATCGATGCGCCCAAGGCCATACAATTGGCTGACTATAATGGTTATCGCCGCTGCTGGAATATTGGCAATTATAAGTTTCAAATAATAAATATGATTGTCTTTCCATTTATTATTTGGATTTTTAAAAACATTTTTTAAATAATAACGCCAAAAACCACGTTTTCCGTCGCTGTGTTTGATAGCACGATCAAAGCCACCCATTGAGTCAATACGATTGTCCTCTTGCAACTTCATCCAAGTATTGGCCAGCATGCCTAAAATTAAACCTGGCACAAAACCATTATAAAATAAGTAACGAGACATATAATTAAAATGAGTTTCCGAGTTCATTCCCACAGGATCAAAAGGCATCAACATTCCCGTCTGCACCCCAGCATAAAGGGCGAGAGTCGATAGAATACTAATTGGTATTCCCGACAGCATGCTGGTCACTTCCATTCGCATAGCGCGTTCCATGGCGCGTGGCTCTTCCACTTTATCACGTACAGTTAAAAAGCGCTGCACCTGCGCATTTCCTGGATGCATGGACTGCAGCAAATTGTGACGAAGAGCCAAATTAGCACGAGTCAAAAAATTGCGTCCATTTGCAGAAACTTGCTCGGCCCACGCACGAACCTGCTCAAAATCTAACTGGGTCTCCAATTGTGCTTTAAGTGAATTTATTTGACCTTCATTCATGGCAAGGTCTGTTAAATCACCCTTCACAATTTCAGAACGAAACTTTTTAGCAAAGGTCACCGGGTCCATTTCGGTGGAAAGCTCTGTACCGGTAAGGTCCGCCAACATTCTTTGCATGATAAGATCAAAGCTACGTGTGAAGTAGGCTCTATAAAAAATCCTTTCCTTATTGTTAAGTTCTTTAAGTTTTTTATCGTTTAAGTTACGAACCCCAGTGGAAACATCCCCAGGCCTTTGAGCTGAATCAAAAATCGCTAAAAGACGCTCGGGATCTTTTATGTTCTCAATCAAAGCCATTTGGGCCTTCTTTTTGGCAATTTCAATTGCAGCAATTTCCAGTTTTGCCACTTCACTTTCAAAGCTCCTCAAATTCTTAAGAGCCTGCTCAGATATTAGCAAGTTTCCTAAAACAGGAACTTTTGACAGTTTTTGATTCATTCCAGAACTCGAGATAATTCTTTGTAACTTCTGGGGCCAAGTTTCAAGCCCTCCGTTGTAAGTGCTGGGAAAGTGCTGTTTACCTTTAACGGTAGTCACCGCGGCCTTGAAATAATTTGGATAAATCGTAAACACAAAAAGCTTATGAGGTGCAAACATATAGGAACGAGTCATAAACAAATAATTCCATATCAAAGCATTGGTTTTGAAGGTGGATCTTAATGCAGAATAACTGAGGAACGAATTTGCTAATGCCTTACGGACAGTGTCTTCGCCATCGAGCCCAAGTTTTGAGGCAACTTTTTGATAAGCTTCACCCACTTTTTTTGAAAACTTGTTGTATTTTAAAAAACCTGTTGTTGTCTGCGCATAACTTCTAAGCTGGGACTTCAACCCCGTACTCATATTGCTCAATGTATTTATTTGAGTTTTCAGGACACCTCGACTGCCGTATCGCCCAATTCGCAAATCTCTCTCAACAGACTCAATACCCTGACGGCCTTCGCGTAAACGAAGGATATGATCGTCCAACAAACGAACATCATCATCACTAATCAGACTGACATCGCTACCTGAAGACTTTTTCTCAGCTTCTGATAAACCATCCCAGTAGGCCTTATTGTCGACTTTTGCTGCTTCCTTAAATGCTTTTAAGAAGCCAATTTGAGAAGCAGATAAACGACGAACCCGTATGGTTTCTCGAAACATCTTATAGGAGTTCACTGTAAAGTGGATAGAGGCAAAGAGTTTAAGGGGCACAAGTAAAACCTGTCCCAATCCATAAAGAAATTTGGGCCAGTTTCCATTTGCAAAATAGGACTGGATAAAATAAGTCCAACCAGTGGTGGATGTGATAAAAGCATCCTTAGACATTTCCACGTAGGCTTTTCCGTAATTTATATGCTGGAGATAACCTTGAAAGTGTTGGTTCACAGCACTGATCAAATCAAGAGACTTGTAGATATTAATTTTATAGGGTTCGGGCAACATGTCTCCCGCCAATAACACTCCACCCATAGCGGCCCCATACTTGGCCATTTTGTATGTCAGACCATTGCGAGCAAACGCAAAAGCTCTTCCTCGTTCATCTGCAGTTTTGGGCGCGACCAACATAGCCATAGCATTTAATAGTTTAGGAGCGCCTTCAACACGTGGCTGAATCAAATATTGCATCATTAGGCGGATACGAGTCATCAAACGACGGCCATTGGCCACGGCCTGATTGGACTCTTGCAAAGAGTCGTTCGCGTTGAGAGCTATTGAAATCTGCTTGAACTCTTCGTCTGTAAGTTGTCCGTCTTGAAGAGCCTTCTCGATAAGCTTTCTAGAGCCTTCGGTGTCGATGTTCTTTCGGGCCTCAAGGGCACCGGTGATTCCATTTAAAAAATCAGTGGCGTTGATAGATTTTTCAAGTTCAGTCTGAAAAGATTTTTCCTGAGCCTGCATAGAGACCTGAAAAAATTCGAGCACTTCTTTAATTAAAGGTCGAGCATTGTCATGGGCTTTGGGGTCCACCAAAGCCACATTAACGTTAAAAATCACTTGGTGAACTTGCGAAAGCATTTCGAACTGTTGGTAACTCAAGCGCTGACCGCCTATTTTGAGATAGCCGTTCTCGTGACTTAAACTGGTGTCCTCACTATCTAGCTTGAGTGGTAACGTGAAAACCGGCAGTGGTGCATTGCCGATGTTTGCCTTCGCATAACGAAGGTCTATAAAGCGAACAGGAAGGCTTTTCCCGGCCGTCTGACTCTCTGACTTTTCGACAAATACAAGATAATGACCAAAAAAGGTCACACCAGATATTGGATTTAAGAATTGGTGCAAAGGGGTTCCACGACGATCAGTGATCGTAAAGCGCACATCTTTATCCTGGCTGTAAACATCTAAGGCCTCTTTGTTAAAACGAGGACTTAGAGATTGGGTAAAGTCTTTTTGCGCCACCTCGCCTATCACCTCTTCATTAGCCTCGAGAACCAATTTCATTCGGTTGCCCCAGTAGTGACGGGTTTTAAGTGCCTTGTCGACCATGTGATCCACTGGAAGTGCGGAACCTTGGCGCGGGTCAAACTTACGAGTGTCTGCAAGTTCCAATTCAACCAAACGACGGCGGCTGATAATATCTTCTTTGATAAGTTCAAGTTCATTGAGTTTATCATCGTCAGCAACAGTGAGCTCGGATAAACGCTGCTGAACTTGGGCTTCCAATTGTTTCAAACTTTGAATAGAGCTTTCAAAATACTGAATGCGATCTTCAAAATCTTCGATAGCTCGTTGTTCTTCAACGGCCGTTACTCGACTGATTCTGTCATCGAGAACCATTTGGCGAGTGATCAAAAATGGATCGAGATGGCTGTCCTTTGTGTCATCACTTGCAAAAGATTCTTTGAGTTGCTCCAGGCTCTTTTGCATTTCTTCATCAGGAGTCATCTGCTCTGAATGAATCTGAGCATGGGCCTTTTTGGGCATTAAGTGAAAAGGTGCTCCGGTTACAATTATAACGAGAGATAACAAACAAGAAAGAAACGACCTGTATAGAACCCAAATAGTCAAAAAATATCCCCTTTGATATTGTGCACTTTTCTTAGCTATGACTAAAAGGACAGGATACCAGTTCGTTCTTTGGCCTAATAATGATATTGGTTCTGCTGAATATTTTACAGACCCACAATGAACCGAATCTGTCGTTCGTTTGCACTGTAGATAGTGTAATAAATTCAGCTCTTTGAAGAATTCATACAATTGTTTCTTATAGTAGGTTAGAAGAAATTCTAAATAAATTTAAACAGCGAGGTGCTTCATTGTTTAAGCAAATATTACTTATACTTTCTTCCCTGATCTTAGCCCATACTCTCTGCGCTGAGACGACTCAAGATCAAATTCCGGCAGATACAAATAAGCCCACTTGGGACCAAGCGCTTAAATTCCTCGAGCGCGGCGTTGTCCCTGGACTCAATCCCATACCGGAAAGCCTGGTTCCACCTACAAAGGGTGTTATTCACGTCCGTGAACAAGCAAACATTGACCCCGAGCGTGAGTATCCGATACTCGGCAAGAACGACCCACTCCATTCAGAATCAATTGATCCAGAAAACGAACGCCCCATTCTCGGCAGTAAAGGTTTATTTGCTACGGATTCCATCGATCCAGAGCGTGAACGCCCCATCCCACCCGGTTTTGGACAACCTGGTTGGTTGTATGGATTGATTATCAACAAAATCACAATTCCTGGAATTGGTCCCGGTAAAGATAAAGAAATTGATATTTCTAAAATGAGTTTTGACGATTACGGAACACTCAACCCACCTCCAGGCCAAGTAGATTTTCCTAAAATTGATTTCCTTAGACAGTTGAGCTCTGCCTTGACTAGCACCCCCGATTTACAACTGCACTCTGTTCACTTGTCTGCATCGACCCTATTCGCAAGTGCTGCAATAATTGCCTACAAAACTTTTGGTTTGGGAGGGCGTCAAAGAGCTCTTGCTGCACTGGTACCTCCACAAGTCTTAATGGACCAACTGGGTCGCCCAGGATACCGTGTCCCTGCTCATAGTGACTACACTCCAGATGATGTCTTGGCTTTAGCGGATCATATGCAGGGCTTGTCGGATCAAGAGTTACAAAACTTAGCTGCCGATTTAGACCCAGAACTTCTCGATTACCTTGTCATCGTGGTCGATTATGTTCGCCAAGCTCAATACCAAGAGTACCTTAAAGCTTGTCCCAACCCCGACCTCTGCACTTAAAAAGCATAATTTAAATATAATTTTCAAAAGGGCCCTCAGGCCCTTTTTTATTTCCCCTGCACTGATTGCCACTTTCATTTTTTTCAAATCAACGCGAATTCCTGACAGCCCACTAGGTTATTAAGAATTTCATGTTTTGTGAACGGTCGTCTATGCAGCAACGACTCAGCGGTAGTCGTGCAGATAGTCGATCTGCTCAGGAATCCAAGGCTCCATATCACCTTCGACTCCAAATATACGATCGCCCACTTGGGACTCCACTCGCCCAGGCGCTATGGAGGGAGTAAAGTCCTTTGCGACAATGTTGTTGTCTTGCAAGACTGGTAAAATTCGCTCGTAGGTTTCAAGGGCTAAGATACGACGACGTATCAAATCATCTAAAGAGCGATGTAACTCATCATTGGTATAACCGTAATTAGTTAATAGATCTTGAGCCACTTTGACCACATGGGACTCCTGCAATCTTGAGTCTTGAAACAAATCCAAACTGGTTTGAAAAGAATTGGATGTGGCCACGATTCTTCGACCAAACTTTAAATAGTATTCGGGGTCGGTGTCGATCGCCAAATTGATATAAACTTTCTCTACGGGATCTTGCTCGGGACTCTGATCTTGTAAATCCAAAATCGTATCTACTTGCTCTTTATTGACGCTGAAATATTTTAATATTTTAATGAGCTCTTTTTCAGTCCAACGACGGCTACAAACGTCCGAGTACAGAGAATAAATTGTGGCATCCGTTTCACTGTCATCACCCCACAATACCTGAGTGATTTCACGTGGAAATTTTGCTCTCAGCTGCATCAATGACTGCAGCTTGTAACCCACTTGCTGGGACAAACGACGCCAACGAGAGGGTCGCAGGTTTCTCATATTATCTTTAAAGAAAATCCCAAGGGGAAGGATCGCATCGATTTCTAATTTTTCATGAATATTTTGCTCCATCTGCGGCGGTGAGGCAGTTATAAAATAAAGGGGAAATTGTCCCTCACCACGGGTGCGCAACCAATTCTCTTTAACAGCAGCCACCAAGGTGGAGGTTCCGGGTACATTCTTCTTTTGAAAGGACTTTTCAGAGATCGTGCGCCAAAGATCGCCCAATGTTTGCCAGCTGGTGTCTAGGTATGTTTTATCCAGATCCCAGACAAATACTTCTGAGTCTCCCAAATCCACATTTTGAACATAGGGAAAGTAGACCACATCCCCAAGTATTTCGGCTCTTAGCTTCCAGTGACTCATATCCTTAGATTACACACCTCAATGGGCAAATGCCATTGCCCAGCTAAAATTGACATGGTATGGCCTACAGCATGTTTTTCACTGACAAATGGGACCTTATCACTCTTCCGTTCAAGCCACGCCAATCTTGCTTTAGCAAAGCGCGTGTGGAATGGAAGGGCATTGTTCTCAACAATCTCGACAACCCCGATCAGCCCATAATTGACTTAAGTGACCAAGATATCCATGAACTCCTCGTGGACCTCTTTGGCCCCTTAAGCTTTATCGAACTGGCAGAGTTAAAAAAAGCCTGTCTCGAACAACAGCTACTTGGACCGGAGCAGCTCCACTGGCCTCGCCTTCTTGAACTTAACGATTTCATTGGCTCAGATCGTCACATCGAGATTCTTGAAACCTTGAGCTTGATGCCCTCATCTTTTCACCAATGGGCCTTTGATCGAAAATTAGCACCCCAAGAGTTGATGCCCCTGAACAGTCTTGCGCCCACGCTTTTGACATCTTGCTATTGGGATAACTTTTTAAGTCTATCCCCGACCCGCAGCGAGGGACGTTTATTGATCGACCTCATCGTAGATCTCTCCTTGATTAAGAACGCCTTACCAGAGCAAACTTTGGCGAGCCATCCTGCGGATTGGCTCAAAGAGTTAGGGAGAATTCGTTATCCACAGCAAACACAGCGCGATCAAAATTCCTCGGTCCCCTCAGCCTGGCCCCAGTTTGCAAAAGTCCAGACTGTTCGCCAGGGGGATCGTCGTGTTCACAAAATGCAAATTGATTTCTACGACGCCGAAGACCTACAAAAAAAGTTAGAACGTCTGCAATTAATAAACGCCCAACAGCAGCTGGAGGAAAGTGAAGCCTCCTCAAACAAGAGCTGGCAATGACTACTCAAGACTGGAACCAGAAGTTTGATCGTATTTATATTCACCAGTCGTCCGCAAACACTCCGGTGGCTTTGCGCTTCCAGGAAATCTTCCAGAACAAGGTTCAAATAATTAATGGCAATCCACCAGACCTCATCAAAGGTAAATTAAGCGCCTCTCAATTTCTCATAAGCAAACGACAAGTTTTCTTAACCCCCTTTCAGGGACAGTTTTTTAAAAAGTGTCCTGGCTTTCACAAGGGCATGGCTTGTTGCAACTATTTTGTCCTGAACCTTGGTTTTCAATGTGACATGGACTGTAGCTACTGTTACTTACAGTCCTTTATTAATTCTAACTACCTGACTATTTATACCAACATTGACGATGCACTTAACGAGCTCGATTCGTTTGAGTCCCTGAAAAACAAACCCCTTCGAGTTGGAACTGGAGAGGTGATCGACAGTTTGAGCCTTGACCCTCTGACTATGTACTCTCATGACCTGATAGCTTTTTTCAAAAAATATCCTAATTGGAAGTTAGAGTTTAAAACAAAATCAAACTACGTGGATCAATTTCTCAATCAAGAACATGCTGGCAATGTGATTGTCAGCTGGTCCATCAACCCACCCTTCATTGTTGACAACGAGGAACATGGAACGGCGAGCTTTGATGAGAGACTCCTTGCTGCGGAAAAATGTGTGGCCCATGGCTACCCCATCTCTTTTCATATTGACCCCATGATTTGGCATCCGGATTGGAAAGTAAACTACACTTACTTAGTTGAGCAGATTACGCAAAGATTTACTCCCCAACAGATTCCCTACTTGTCTGTGGGAGCTCTACGCTACCAACCAGAGCAAAAAAATATCATGCGCGAAAGATTTGGCGGCTCCAGTTTAGTCACTCAAGCCGAAACCTTTTTGAGCCGAGATGGCAAGTTGCGCTACGACTACGATTTACGCACCGAAATGTTTAATCATATTTTAAATGCCTTTAAATCCTATGACCCACTATGGAAGATATTTATGTGCATGGAGACCCCAGAGACATGGATCAACACGCTGGGACACAGCCCCCACCGTGAAGATTCTCTTAAGGACCTCTTTCAACCCATCCAAAAAAAGATGACTCAAATCGAGACTGACGCGATTTCAACATAAAGAACACCTAGCCTCGAACAAAGAAACTCTGCTAATATATTGGTTTAGCATCTAGGGGGGCCTCGCATGAAACGTACTTTTTTATATACTTTTGTTTTTGTTTGCAGTGCAACCGTCTCTGTACTTTTTCAAAATTGTGGTGATAGCTCCATGAGGTCAACAGAATCGACCGGCGAAGAACTCACTGTTGATATTATCCCCGAGCAGGGCAATAACTCCTCAAATGATTTTAACTTTAACCTCAACCAAGGTGACAGTGTTGTCTACAACTTGGGAAGTTCCGAATCGGCTGAACAGTCCATGTCGCGTATCTATGGACTGCGTTTTTATACCATAAAAGAATCTATTCTATTTGAAAGCAGAGGCACCACTTTCAATCCCGACCTACCCGAGAGCTACTGCGAAAATTCGGCCTTGCCTCACTGCATCCATCTCAACACCATGACTTGTATGGGCAGCAATTGTCCACCTCTGCCGAAACCCATCCGTTGTCATTTGCAAAAACGAATGTCTACAAGAGAAGTGCAAACAACTTTTGACTCCTTAAACAACATATCTTTTATGGCTCGAGCGGCATCTGAAGACGACCCCTTTGTACCTGATTGCAACACTCCTCTCTTGTCTTTTGTGGGTTTGGATAAAAATCTAACAGCTTCTTTGGCTGACCGAAGTTGTGTTCCTCCTGGAGATTTCTATATCTCTGCAGGGGCTGGTCCCATTTTAAGTTTGTTCAATAACGAACTGGCAGAGGTGAACGACCTCGGTGAACTTTGCAACCGTTATTCCACTTACCATTGGAGCACCTCTAGCTTCAATTATTTACAACAAAGCTCGGTTTCCACTGCAGAGGTGAATCGAAAAATACGCATTATCAACTATGAAAATCAAGTGGCTAGTTTACGCTTTAAAGAGGCTGGCGAGAGTCGCTTTTATTGCGCCAATATTGTGATGACGCCTGCAGAACTCTCCATCTTCTTCCCAACGCAAGCGGGTGGTCTGCAGTACCTTGTGGTCAGACCACAAGATACTCCGGTGGATGTGGACAGACACGAGATCGTCTACAGCGACCCTATTGACGGAGGCGCCCATTGGAAGTTTTATTTGAATGAGCCTGCTGCCGAAGCCTTAAATGGTGGAGCTGTTCTATCCAGCCCTCAAGCAGATCTCATCGAAAGCCTTGTACAGAGCTGGGTGGATCGAGTTCAAAGCTCTTCAGACAACCACAATTGCCCAGAGCCAAATGAGATTTAGTCTTTGTCCAGGCGAGGAAACGAAATCCAAGCCTCTGAAGCAGGAAAACCTTTTGGACGCGGCTGACATTGTCCTTTATACTGAAGGAAGGCCGTGTATGCACAAAAGAAAGCCTCAAAGGCATAAACATCGCGCACCATTTGCCTGAAGTCTCGATGATAAATAAAACTCAGCCCTTGTTCGCTCCAGCGCTCTAAAAAATGATGGCGAGCGTCCTCTCCATGGGTCACATTCCGGTAGTCGGCTAAATAAGATTTACGCAAACCCAACTCTTTTCCTAACTGCCAGACGCTCAGGCGCGGATAGACTTCGACCATTTTAATATCTTTTAAGCGTCTCTTAAGATAAAGAGCGCGCGCGGTTAATGGAGCACGATTGCTACCCATAGCGTGACCCGGGTAAACATCCGGAGAGATTTCTTGCATGAGATACTGTTCCACACAGCGTTCAGTGTAGGGAGTGAAGATCTTGTTCGGTCTTTTGTTGGGGTGGCGCTTTTTGTGCCACTTCCACATCCATTGGATTTCAATTTCGTCGCACTTCTCATGTCCAGGACACTCAAGCCGACAGCGAAGACATTTTGGCAATTTCAACGGAGCATCGACACCCACAGTGTGTAGTATTTTTTTTTGCTTCTCTAATTTTTTAACTATAAGGGTGTCAGACGAGGTTCGCCCCTTTTCTTCAATATTTTCGTGCAGTTCCTTTAAAAAAAGCTTTTTCTCCTTCAGATAATATTCTAAAACGCAGAGGCTTGTTTTACGGCCTTTGCCTCCACCTAAAGTGAGTCCTGCAAATTGAAGCACCTTGAATGTCGGCTCACTCATATAAGCTCAACATCAAGGTGAGTAAAACCAGCGTCGACACAGGCCTTGATCACCCGCTGTCGATTATCAGCTGTAGACCAAATAAACACACAACCACCGCCACCAGCTCCGCAGATATTGATAGCATCACCCCCTGATTGAAGAGCCACTTTTGCAAGCATTTCAATTTCTGGAGAGGAAAAACTCTCTGCCAAAAGCATGCGTGCATCAAATTCGGCTTGAAAAAGAGCGGGTAGCTTTCCCCAGTCTTGCTCAATAACCACTTCCTTTACCTGAGCTGAGACGTCGCGGATTTTTTCAAGCGCAAGCCAGGTCTGCTTGTCGCCATCAATCATTTTCTTGATAACTTGCCAGTTATTAATCCCAGAAAAATGAGAGCGACCGGTAAAAAAGATAGAGATATTTTTATTGATGTTGAGGTCGTTAACCGGAAGGACTTGGACCTGGGGCTGACCATAATTATAATCAATGATGTTAAAACCTCCACGCAAGGCTGGAAAATAGTCTTGAGTTCCAGTGGGCATCTTTAAAATCTTGGCTTCAATTCCAGCGCACAAATCGACCATTTTGAGATCCGACAATTCGACTTCCTGGAGCTGACAAAATGCCTTAAAAATTGAAATGGAAAGACTTGAACTTCCACCTAAACCACCCCCCACAGGACTGTCACTTTGAACGGATAAATTAAAGCCAAAATTAGGTTTCCAATAATTAATGTGCTCTTTAAAGAAAGTGAGGCTGGGGCTGTTGTCTTGCATCAGTTGCTCTAAGTTCTCAAATTCAAAATTTGCGTTAGTCTCACGACTGTGAATCAAAATTTTAGCATCATCGCGCAAGCTTAAACGACAAGTCGTGAAGATACTAATCCCCACATTAACCGTCGTGACCGGGCTGAGAAATGCATTAATGGGCCAGCAGTCTAATGTTCCGCCAGCAAAATCAATACGTGTTGGGGATTGAATAAAGACTTCGTTTTTAATCACCTTGAACCACCTTCTTAAGCTCATTTATCAGGGATGTAAGATCGGATCTTTCGTAACGAGCACGCAGTTTCTTTTTGGGTATATAAACGACACCATGCTCTTCATCAAAAATATAATCGGTGCTACCATGCTCAGTTTCGATACTTAATGCTTGTCCTCCCTGCACACCGGACTCTAGAAGAGGATTGAGATCACTTAAGGTTAATTCCGACATTCTCTTAAAAAACCACATGAGCTGAGCTTTCTTCATCGACTTTTTTTGATTCTCAAAGAGAATCTCGACTAACTTTGAAGAACTGGCTTTCACCTGCCAAATTTTTTGCTGGTCAATATAAAAGTCCACAGACTTGATCTGCAGACCATCAATCGGCAAACCTTTAGAAAAAAACATGTCTGTTGAATGATAAAAAAATTGTCCCCAAAGGTTATGTACCACCAACACCTCTTGAGACTTTGGATTAAAAAGGTAGAGCCTATTTTGCGGGGCTTCTTCCTCCCCCAAGATAAAGCGCTTCGACGTTCCATCGCTATGATTGAACTCAATGCTTCCTTGCCCAGGATTAAAGCCGTAGTAATCGCGCTCATTATTTATAAAAATATTTTCCACTAAAGTTTGATCAATAATCCTAAGATTTTTTTCAATAAACTCTTGATCCGCGGGATATTCAAAAGGTTCAGTCACCCACCACAAGCCATCACGTAACTTTAAAGTGAGGTTATGGCTGGGTGTTGTTATTTTAAGATTATCTAAAGTTTTAAAGTCGAAAAAAAACTTCTGATCATAACTGCGGTTCGTGCCACCTCGTTCTTTTTGATAAATTTGATAGTAGGCTACAAATAGCACATACAGGGTGACGGCACTCAATGCGATTATCTTCTTCAAAAGAATCTCCTAAGCTTAAAAAATAAAGCCCCTGCAAAAAAGATGAAGGCATAAGGTAAAATAAAAAATAGAAAATACAGATTCAACTGGGTTTGGGTCAAAGTCAGCGGTGTTGCCTCTGGCAAAGACGGACGCACTTTTAAGAGATCTTCATCTTTAGACAAATAGCTCACTAAGGAAACAATAAAATCAAAAGTTCCCGCCTGCTGACTAAACTGATTGGTCAAAAAGTCACTGTCCCCTACGACAGCTAGTCTGTAAAAATCAGATTCCTCGAGACCTTCACTGAGGACAGCCGCACGCATTCTCCCCGACTTGACAACATCACTTTTAGGATCAATATCAGCCCTTGCTTTTGCTGTCGGCAGATACTCTAGCAAAGAAGAAATCTGGCGACCCTCAACTTTTTCGGGCAAGACCTCCACGGATGAGCTGATAAAAAAGAAGGGGTTTTGACCGTCCGTTAAGCTACGAGGCACCTCGTGAAGATCCTCACCGCCATGGGTGATAACCAGCAGTGGAGATTGTCCCACTTGGCTTTGTTCATCAAATATAAAATTATTTTCGAATTGAATTCCAAAGGCTTTTAAAAAGGACTCGTAACCGCCGCTCTCGCCTGGATCGAGTGCCATAAGTAAAGAACCACCGGCCCGTAGATATTTTTCTAATAACAAAGTTTCTTGAGGCAAAAATTGCTGCCTAGGACCTACAATCGCAAGCAAAGTCGCATCTACTGGAATCTGATCCAAGCTCTTGAGGTTGTCCAACTGATAGTGCAAGCGTTCGAGTTGCTCTTTCATGGAACTCAAGCCAAATGTAGAAGAGTCATCAATCTGGCGAGTTTTATGAGAGCTTAGAAAATAGATTTTTTTTGGGTCTTTGGTCAGTTTCAAAAGAGCATTCAGAATATCCACTTCTTTTAAATCCGACACCCTCTGGATGCGTCCTTTGTAGCGCAGATAAAGGGTGGACTGTTCGTCGGCCACTTTAAATTCTTTCGCCAAATCGGGACGCTTGAAAACAGAATAACTGTGAAAAATAATATTATTATTTATGTTCTTATAACGCTGAACTTCGTCACGAACAATTTTTTCAAAGCCTTTGACGAATTCATTATCGACATGAAAATAAAAAAATTCCACTTTCTCGGGCAAAGCTCTTAAGAGACTCACAGTTAGCGGCTGTAGACTGTGGATTTTATTGTCGGTCATATCTTTAAAAAAGTTTATTTTAAAAACAATATAATTCAACGAAACGAGTAGAACAAAGCTAAGAAAGATAACCAACAAACTTTTGCCAACAAAGTGCAACGACTCAGATTTCAAAAGAACTTTAAGGTATTTGATGTTCACAACTAAGGCGAACACAAAAAAGAAGAGGGCTACTCCCAAGCCAAGGCTCAAAAAGGGCATCCAACCAGATAGGGCCAATTTAAAACCCACTGTGACCAGAAAGCAGAAAAGGGATAGAATCAAAGATACTTTGCCCAATCTATTCACTCTTATCTCCACCTGTGGGATTCAATAATTCGCTCGGTCACTAAGCTGAGAAAAAAAGAAAAGCTGAGCAAATAAAAGAAAGAGGCTAAATTAAAAATTCCCTTTTTAAAGAAACCAAAGTGGTAATCGATCGAAACAAAGCTAAAAAAGTTTTGTAAAATCTCAAGGTCTGTGAACTCTCGCCCTACACCTAATAATAAAATCGTTATATTAAAAATCAGGGCTAAGACCACACTGAAGATCAAGGAGTCGGTTAAGGCAGAAGCCAAAAGGGCAGCACTCATATACAAACACAAAATTAAAAACAGCCCCAAGTAGCCAAAGAAGACTAGGTCCAATGGAATTTTGATAAAAAACATAAGCGACAAGGGATAGGCCGCCGAAATCAAAAGTAAAGTAGCCACCATGGTTGCTCCCACAAGCCACTTGCCTAAAACAATCTGCCAAGAACAGATAGGACTGTAAAGATAAACTGGAAAAGTCTTCATTTTCTTTTCTTCTGAAAAGAAGCGCAAGCTCAGCACAGCAATGACAAAAACTAAAATATAATGGGTGATCACAATATGATTTGCAATGAGATGATGATAAATATTAAGACCGCTAGTTGCTTGACCACTGGCCATCACCTGAAAGGACTGGGTCACAAAATTGTAAAGTTGAAAAGTAAAGAGAATGGCGAGAAGCACCAAAAACATCCCCACTACCATATAAAACATGGGTTGAGTGAGAAAACCTTTGATGTCCTTTTTCCAAATAGCGGCTATAGGACTGATCATCGCGTCACCTCGATAAACACATCTTCCAAATGCTGCTGCTTTTGCTCAATAGAACGGATTCCACAACCGTGGGCCATTATAGCATTGATGTAAACATTGAGGTCAGGGACCTGATCACTAGCCAGCCACAAATTTACAGTCTTTTCCTTGAGTTCAAGTCGAGCCACTTCGGGCAGCTTTTGCAAAACAGTCTCAAGACCCTCTTTGTATTCGCTGAGGTGAATGATAATCATTTGCTGTCCTCGCCCCTGCTTTAAGATTTCAGATAGGGGTCCTTGGGTTTTCACTTCGCCTTTGTCGAGGATCACCACATCATCACAAATTTGTTGTACTTCGGATAAAATATGGGTCGACAAAACAATAATGTGATCTTTCTTTAAATCCTTGATGATGTTTCGCAACTCATAGACTTGATGGGGATCCAAACCTACGGATGGTTCATCTAAAATTAAAATTCTTGGTTCGCCCAAGAGGGCTTGGGCAATGCCCACTCGCTGACGAAAACCTTTGGACAAGTGACTGATCTCTCGAAACACAACCTCTTGTAATTTGAGCTTATCGATCACCAAATCAATTTGCCCATTGCGAAGATTCTTGGGCACTGATTTTAAACCACAGATAAATTTGAGAAAATCGTAAACTTTAAGTTCATCGTATAGAGGGGGAGCCTCTGATAAGTAACCCATTTTTTTCTTAGCTAAAATGGGATGGGTCATAATGTTTTCGCCGTCGATCAAAACTTCGCCCTCGCTTGCGCAAAGAAGACCAGTCATAATTTTCATGGTGGTCGACTTCCCCGCCCCATTTGGACCCAACAAACCCAACGAGCGACCATCTTGCACGGACCAAGTGGTGTTTTTCAGCGCCCAAAGGTCACCAAAACGTTTACTTAATGATTTGACCTCTATCATGCTAAACCTTTACGGATATTACTCTTTCATGGGAATAGGTGACTTGTCCAGCCTTTGCCCCCTTGATGGGACGCACATAACGACATTCGGTATAAAGCACATCAAAAACTCCCTGGGCCGATTTGGGTAGGGATTGTTGAATGACCGCACGTGCAGCCTCTTGTAACACCTCAAGATTGAGATCGTCCCCACCCTTCGGCTTTTCGATGACGCCAAAGGCCCCCGGATAATCGCGAATGTGAAGCCATAAATACCAAGCCTTAGCTTTGCGTAAGATTTTTAAATTTTCTGACCCCGAACGACCAACAAATAAGCGCATTTTTCCGAGATCAATTGTTCGCCCTTTGGCATCGGATTGTTGGAATAAACTTTTAGCTTTTGGGGGCGGAGTCGTTTCTTTTCCAGATTCAAGCAACGCTATTTCTTTTTTGAGTTCCTCGATCCGACTCAA
Source organism: Bdellovibrionales bacterium (assembly GCA_041739665.1). Lineage (GTDB taxonomy): Bacteria > Bdellovibrionota > Bdellovibrionia > Bdellovibrionales > JAGQZY01 > JAGQZY01. Next base: position 15,876 of record JBGSNK010000108.1, on the reverse strand, counting down.
CGTCCCCGCGACCTTTCCCTGATTTTTTTTGGCTTGTTGAAAACAGTTTTCTATATTCCAAACCACACTTTTGTTAAGATCCACAAAGCCTTGGTACTCTTCAGGCAAATCGTCCAAAGTGGATTGCTGTTTTAAAAAATGCCCAACCAGAGACCATGAGTTTTCATTTTGCCGATCGACCTTTTCTTGCATCTTTAGCAAGGCTTTTTGCTTTTTCTCTAAATTTTTTTTATGGTCCATTGGCACTCGCTTTTCAGATGGACTTTGTTGCTTCTGCCAAGCCTGCAAAAAAAACTCTGGGGGACGGACTTTAAATTCTAGCTCACTCTCTGCTGATGACTCCTGTTTTTTTATTGGCTTTGGTTTAAAAGCGTGAACCACTTTATTGGCCACCTGCGCTTTGATATTTACGGCACCCGGCACGAGGGAGATTTCGATAAGGCCTTCTTGGCCCAAATCATCGCCATCTAAAGTCAATTCGAGCACGACCACTCGCCCCCACTCCTCTTGTCGATTGCAACTGACCAGTGTGCTATTGCTAAAGTGAGTTCTCAAAAACAAGGCAAGTGGCTTTTTCAAAGGTTTGACTAAAGAAATCCGCTCACAACTAGCAAAAACAAAGGGCTGCCCCGGTTTCATAGAAACTGTTAACCAAACGGCGGGACGCTTAGGAGTGGACCAGCGCAGCTGTAACACCTTCTCATCAAAATGAATGCGATCCAATCGACCGCCTAAATAAGGAAGCAAGCTTTGGCACAGGTCATCGAGCTCATTATTGTTCATGGCTTTCATAGCGTTACACAATCATGGCACAAAGGGACCAAAGTTGTTAAGACTCTTTCGTGCAAATGGCAAACAAGCCAAGTCGCATAATTTTAAGGCTATTTCGCATTCAATTAAAAAATAGCATGGGATCTCAGAATATAAACCAGAATAAAAAAAGCCCCTTAGTCAACTAAGGGGCTTCACAAAAAGGAGGATTGTTAGGATTTAAAGGGCCTGAGTTTGGGGAAAGAAAATACGATTTTCTGTAGTCTGGCTGTTGTTTTGCTCGACAAAATCACCAGCAGTAGGGTCGCCAGCTACCGGCTGAAAAGGACCTTGGATACAAGAATTAAATTTTTCCGCTAACCCCATGACAGTGCTAAATCCAGGAGCAAGTGACTGCCTGGAAGTATAGGTTCTAGTAACAGTACTGCCAGCAGTTTCTGTTTTTGTAGCAACAAGGCCATAAAAAGCTAAGCTGATACCTTGGTTCGAACGATTGCGAATCAATGTTGCTGCCAACTCACTACATGTACTATTGGTACACAAAACATCGACTTGGTATTGACTGGATGTTCCCACTGTAATTCGGCTGCGCGATTGCAACTCGTTGATAGATGCTGTCGAATTTTCAATATTTAATACAGGTGAATTACAACTCTCACCCATAAAGCTTGCTTTGATCACACGTAAAACGTCGGAGGCACCACCTGGGTGGCTGACAATCTCGGTTGTGATTTCAAAAGCTCCAATTTCTTGGTCTAATCTATTATTTTCGTCTAAAGAGAGTGGATCCGCGCCGTATTCACGAATCACAGCTTCATCAGTTGCAGCAGGGGTTTCACTTGCCGGAGGGGTAGCTGCGGCCCCGTCTGTTGCAGATTTAGCAGCCGAGTGATTGGCTTTAAAGCCTTCGCCACAGGCTGCAAAAGCCATCGTTACAATAAATCCTAATATTAATGTTTTATAGTGTTTCATGTTTGTGTCTCCTTCTTGTTCACACCCCCTTAGTGCAAGGGCAGTACCAAATTGAGACATTAAAAACTTAATAATTTCAAATGTTTAGATGTACTCTCTCGAGCTGCAAATCATCATCGGGACCAAATAAAACAAAATTGTCACTCAGCCGACCACAAACTCGACAGATCCAATTGTGTTTCAATCAATGCATTTTAGTTTTTGTGGCATGTAACTCTGCAACACCTCGTTACACCCCATGTGTGACAGATTGACTCACATTATGCTTGCAATGCCAGGAAAATAGCCTCAGAAGCCAAGAAAAAGGTAATAAGGGTGGCACACTTCCTGCTTTGTAGGACAGTACAAAGAATGAACATGTCTTTCCCCAAAAGACATCCCAAAACCCCACCCCCCTGCAAAGGTCAGGGAATCCCCTCTCTGACCTTTGCTCTCTTTTTATCACCCTCTCCGAGTTCGTCCTGCGGACTTATACGTCGGCAGCTCAGACGAGCAAGGTGAGGGTGGTCTCTTTATTTCGAATTGGTTTAGGCTTTATTGATTTTGTATTGGATCCAACGACAGTCTACACCACCATTATCCACAGGGTGGCGCTTCTCGGCCTTCATTTGCAAAAATCGCGTCCATTTGGGATCGCCCGATAAAATAAAGGCCTCCCAACCGGCGTACTTCGTTTTAAGATTGTGGGAGAAGCTGCGATATAGCTCTTCTAGAAAAAACTCATCGCCCAAACGGATTCCATAGGGCGGATTGGTCATGATCACACCTTTCTCAACAGGTGGTGCCAGGTCACGGGCGTCGCCTCTCTCAAAGATAATCATGTCTTCCACACCGGCGTCTTCTGCGTTCTTTTTAGCGGCGCGAATGCAGTCCCCCATTTTATCAAAACCGTAGAGTTTAAAGTCGGGGCCTTCAGTTTCCTCATTCAACACTTTTTCAATTTCTTGGTCAAAAAGATCGGGAGAGATATGCTCAAAGTGTTGAAAAGAAAACTTTTTGTGAAAAGTGCCCGGCGCTATATTTTTTAACATTAATGCTGCCTCGATAAGAATAGTGCCCGAGCCACACATGGGGTCAACAATAGGAATGTCCTTTTTCCAACCACTCAAACGCAAGAGGCCGGCAGCCACATGCTCACGCATGGGAGCCTCCACACTCTCTTCGCGATAACCACGAGCGCTCAGAGAGTGTCCAGAGGTATCTACAGACAAGCGGTACTCGTTGCGCGAACCAAAAACAAAAAAGCGAACACTGGGAAGTTTCTTGTCCACACTGGGACGACTTCCGTATTTTTGCGTGAACTGATCGGCAATGCCGTCTTTGATCTTCATTGCCACCATACGTTGATCTTTAATAGCGCAGTCGTTAATTTTGGCTTTGATGGAAAAGGTCATTTGGGGAGTTAGGTATTTAGTAAAGTCATGCTTCATCACATTGTCGTAAAGCTCTTCAATTTTATAGGCAGGGAAATCCATGATGGGTAGGGCCACGCGGGTGGCAATGCGCGAACGCAAATTGACCTTGGCACAATCAGACCACGAGCCAGTAAAAGAGCAGCCCTGTTTGTCGGCCTGCCCCACCTTGATCCCCATTTCACGAATTTCCTCGGCCAGTGGTTCACTTAATCCTCTTGATGTGGAGGCATAAAACTGGGGCATCAAAACCTACTTTTTTACATGATTTGGTAGTTTGGTCCCCCACCACCCTCTGGTAAGGTCCAATCAATATTGTTGAATGGACATTTAATATCACAAGTTTGGCAATGGATGCAGTTGGTGTAGTTGATCTGTAACTTTTTCTTTTCTGGCGCCTGGTCGTCTTCTATCATCTCGTAGACATTAGCCGGACAAAAGTGGTTGCAAGGTGATTTGTACTTGGGAAAACACACATCTTGGCAAATTCGCCCATCTTGTAGCTTCAAGTGGTTGGGAGAGTCCTCGTCGTGCATGGTCCCAGTCATATAGACCGAGCTCAGTTTATCAAAAAAGAGCTTGTTGTCGAGCTCTGGCAACTGGTTGTCCTTGTGATTGAGGCCTTCTACGCCCCACACATCTAAAACCGGCAAGGTGGTCTCGTAGTCCTTGTGCTCTATGAGCATATTGTCGAAGAGACCTCTTCCACCCGTGATCTCTTGCAAAGCAATTTCAGGGGCTGAGGCAAAGACCCCCTTGGAAATTGTCTGGTGAAAGTTACGGGTTTGCCAGAGTTCCTCTTTGACAAAAGAGTTTTGGATCTTTTGATCGTAGGTCTCCAAAGTACCTTGGGAGTAATCACCCTTGAGATAGGCGCCAAAAGCTGTTTCACCGGCTAGGGCACCTGACTTCATAGCCAGGTGAACCCCTTTGAGTTTTTTCACATCCACCATGCTGGCCGCATCTCCGCAGACCATCATACCGTGATGATAAAGCTTGGGCATGGAGTACCAACCACCAGCAGGCAAAGTTTTCCCGCCGTAGCCAATGACCTCTCCGCCCTCAAGTTTTTTGCGAAAGAAGGGATGGGTTTTTAATTTTTGCAACTCGCGATGGGGATCGAGTAGAGGATCTTCAGTATCCAGGTAAGCACACAGGCCCACTATGATCTGATCGTCGGGAAGGCCGTAAATGAAAGTACCGCCAATTCCTTTACGCAAGGGAAAACCTAAAGTGTGAATCACTTCACCCGTGACACCTTTGCCTTTCGGCAATTGAATGACCTCTTTAACTCCAAGCTCAAAAACTTCTGGATTTTTGCCCTCTCTTAAATTCAGATTTTCGCTCACTCTTTTAAAAATAGGGCTACGAGTGCCGTCGGCAAAGATGGTCACCCCCGCTTTGATAATCATGCCGGGCTCAAAGTTGTCTTTGGGATTTCCGTCTTTATCCAAACCTCTATCACCGGTGCGTACACCACAAACCTTTTCGCCCTCATACAGGGCTTCCACTGCCGAAAACCCTGCGAACACATGCACACCCATTTCTTCGGCTTGAGTTCCTAGCCAACGATTGAATTGAGAGATAGAAATCACTTTATTTCCGTGGTTTTTAAAAGGGGGCGGCAAGATGGGGGCTTTGACTTGATAATCGTCACCCAGATAATAGACCGCCTCTTTAGTAACTTCACTTAGGATAGGGCAACCTTTTTCTTTATAGTCAGGGATCAAGTCTTCTAAAGCCGAAGGGTTCATCACCGCACCCGATAAAGAGTGGGCTCCCACTTCGGATGCTTTTTCAAGGACCACAACCATTGGCTCCACGGGATTGTCCGAGTTTGTTTCGTTGTGAGCTTGCACCAGCTGTTGAAACTTAATGGCAGCCGAGAGTCCCGCAGAGCCTCCGCCCACAATCAAAACATCAACTTCCATTTCTTCACGTTGAATCTCAGTGCTCACAATTCACCTCTCTGCAAAAAACATTTCCAATCAAGTAAGAAGATATTGAAAACCAATAGACATTTCAAGGCGTCGGTAGCCAAAGCCCGAAGGACATCACTTCCGCAGCGGAAGTGGGAGGAGAAAAAAATTATTCTTTTTGCTCTTTTTTGAGCTCATCAAGCACCTGGGCTTCAATGGTATTGCGCGATAGCTGAGGATAACTGTAGGGAATATCCTTTAAAATTTGGATCTGCCCACCTTGCCACTCTATAGTGTTGTTTTGACTTCCCCAAAACGTGCTCTTCTCATCGTCTCCCGCGCTTGCGATCTCGCGCTCGGGTTGAGGGGGACTAAAATGAGGGTCTTCAAACTGAATGCCAGCAAGGTAACTCAAGTCGATGACCACTTCCTCACCCTCTTCAGGGAGGGCAGACTCTTTGACCACGAATTCAGCTTTGGCCACATTCATGCTGATTATCAAAATTAAAAAACAAAGTGTGTTTTTCATTTCTTTACAAGCCCCATGTGAAAGCGACGGTGGTCTTGAACTGGAACTGACTGACGGTAACTTTCAATTTTTTCCCTAAACATTGTTAATGTTATCGGCAGATGCTGCACAGATCCTGAGTCTAAAAAATCACGATAATCGGCTGTCTCATGCAATACATCGCCCCATGGACCAATGGCGAGGCTTTGTCCCCAACTTTTACGCAAGTTTTCGCCATTGCGGTGATAACCCACTTGGGCTGCCGCCAAAACGTAACACTGAGTCTCGATGGCACGAGCCAAGAGCAAGGACTTCCAATGAATCTCACCAGTCTTAGTTGTGAAGGCCGCTGGCACTAAAAAAGTGTCAACATCGTGTTCTTCTACATAGTGCAAAAAGATTTCGGGAAAACGAAGGTCATAACAAATGCAGGTTGCAAAGCGCCAACCATCGATATCAAAAATATTGAACCTATGTCCTGGTCGATAGGACTTAGATTCGGAGATTTCAAGTCCTGGCCCGAGATTCACATCAAACAAGTGCATCTTTTCGTAGGTTTCAACAAGCTCACCATTTTTTTTGATTAACAGTGCTTCATTGCAAACTTCGCCCTTGTACCACCAGGGAATTCCGCCCATGTGTAAGTTTAGTTTCTTTTTTTGACAGATCTCTTGCAGCTCTTGGATTTCTGGGGATTTTTCGCTAAAGGCTTTTTCTTTTGGGATGGGAGTCTTACCTAGATTCAAATACAAACTATTCTCCGGCAAACAGAGCATTTGTACGTCCGAACTCAAACCTGCGATGGCTTTTTTTATGGTTTGTATATTAATTTTGGGGTCGTCCACAGATGTCATTGGGAGCAACGACACCCGGAACTGATCATTTTTTTCTCTGGAAGAGTTAGGCACCAGCCGTGGCATCATCCGCAGTTGCGGTCGCTTTTTTCTTGGTGGCTTTTTTTGCCGTCTTTTTCTTAGCGGTTTTCTTTTTAGGAGCCGAGGACAATTTGACGTTAGAGTAGTCCAACCAACCCTCTTCCTTATAAAGAGTTTTTTCGCGTTTGTTCAGCTTGGTTTGGATGCGAACTCCTGCAACTTGGATTTTCATGGCATAAGGGTCGATTTTTAAAACGTTGCCCGTTTTGCCTCTGTCGTCGCCAGTGATAACTTGAACTGTGTCGCCATTTTTGATCTTGAGTTTTTGCATAAAATTCACCTTAAGCTTTAGGTTTTGCAGGTTTAGAGATTTTGCGGCGGATGCGATTCTGAACAGCCAAGGCTCTTTTGGAAAGGGTCTCGGACGGCTGTTTTAAGATGTAGCGGTCAAATCCACCAAAGTGCTCCATGGACTTCAAAGTGCTTGTGGCAACCTTGAGGGTCACAGATTGATCCAAGGTTGGGCTATATATCCGTTTTTTCTGGACATTTGGCATTGCCACAGACTTAGTTTTGATATTTGAGTGGCTCACCAGATTTTTGACCACAGGCGATTTACCAGTTAACTCACAACGAGCCATAATGTCCTCCATCTTCAAAGGATCTTGTATATTGAAAAAGACACTTGATGGCAACCCCATTTTGTCGTAAAACCCCAACTTCATTAAGACGCGAGGTTTTTACATGGCATTATTCAAAAAGGGACGTCGTTCAAAGTATCGCCCCGAATTTAACGGTGATCATTTCTTTGACTACAAAGACCCTGTGACCCTTTCTAAGTTTATCTCTGAAGGTGGCAAAATCACTCCGGCCCGGATCAGCAAATTGAGCCTCAACCAGCAAAAGAAGCTGGCCAAAGCCATTAAAAAGGCTCGTAATCTCAGCCTTTTGCCGGTTGGTGCTTTTGCCTATGACAGCTTGGGTTACCCCGAGATGATTTCTCCCCAGCCTTTTTCTATGGATTGATTTCTTTTCATTCTGTTGAAAACTCCCCCTAGAGCCCAAAAAGCCCAGGGAGAACTCAAGTCCGGTTCAATACCGGATTTTTTTTGCCTAAAGCTCTTTTCCTCGAGCTCCGTCCGGAATCCAATTTGCTCTTCCTGTCTTTATCCGAAAAACAGGAGGAATCATGGAATTAGAATACGACAATGAACACCAAGCTCAACTTACAGCCCAAAATCTATTGGCTCAATTGTCTGATTTTGGTCTCAACCCACTGGAATGGCAATTGGTGAACGAACCCTGGTACACCCAATCTCCAGCTTTAATCGAGAGCAAGCAAGACAACCGGTGGAGAATGGTGGGCTATTTAAAGGTCGAAAAAGAAAGGGCCTGTCACTGGCAACTGCAAGACCTTCAACTGCTCTCCATCTAACTCACAAAAAAGTACCTGGTTCTTTTTTGCTAAAAGGCACCAAGTTGGTCACAAAAAGGTACCAGGTTCTTTTTTTGCAGCATTATGGAAGCAAAGAGTGCGTAGTAAACGTTTTCTTTTCACACAAAATTTGAATCCGGGCACTTTTTAGTAAAGTCCCGTACAGGGGTAGGACATCAAAGACCTTTCCCCCATCTGTTTGCGGGTGATATCTTTTGCCCCTGGTAACAAGGGGATTTGCGACCACGCCAGGGAATTCAACTGCTCTTTACCAAAAAGGCGTACGTATTGGCGTTTTAGGCGGCAATAAATTCCAAGGTCCTGAGTGTCAAGCCAGCTGGTGATATTGTATTTATTGTTAGGAGCATCATCACCCCAAGCAAGGCGCAAAAACAAACCCAAAGCTTTTTCAGAGGCCTTGCGCAAAGATTCAGTGGCGGGGCTCTCACCACACTCTGTAGGAATAGTGCGAATTTGTTTTTCAAAAAAATCCAAGCGCGAAAACATATCAAAGCAACCACCTGGAGAATTGGACCTCAAACAAAAATTAAAGGCTTCGAGAACAGAGGTCTCTAAACTACTGCGAGAAAAATCGTCTGCCTTTCTTTGCGCCTCCTCTAAAGCCGCAGCCTGAGAGTACCTGTTATTGCCCAAGCTTCTATAAAAACCATTAATCAAACGTTTTTGTACGGCTTCCACTTGTACATCACACAAGGTTTTGGGTGGGTCGTAAAAGCGAAAAGCTATGAGTGCCACCACGATGACAATAAACCCGAGAAGCAAGGGCGGCAGTTGCTGAATTGTATTTTGGATTTTGGCTATCATTTAAAAAAAGTAGCCCACTTGAGATAAAAATTGGAAAATTGTGCTGTTGGGCAAACTTCCCGTAGAGGTCGACTGATCAAATGCAGCGCCTGGCATAAAGCTACTCAAGGTGGTGCGCACTTTGACGCCACTTTTAAAGTTCCAGTCTGCCCAGAGGTCAATCTCTTGGCCCACTTCGCGACTATCCCCCAAGGTGAGGTCTCCGTTCTCAATTCGAGTCTTTAAGAATCGACCAGCTTGGCCAAAGCTTAAATTGTCTGCGGCTTCGGTCTTATTAAAGACTAAGTACTCAAGACCCACTTTAAAATTTTGCGAAAGATCCACATCAAGTCCTGCGCGCATAAAGTTTAAATTTCCCCAACGCAATAAATCCATCAAACCAGCTTGGCCGTAGACTTCGTAATAAAAGCTATCAAAGGACTTTGAGTTACCCACTCCAATTTCACTATCGCCGCTATCCATGTGATAGCCGGCCCAAAAACGTAAGTTGTTGGACTCCGTAAATGTGTAGCCTAATTTAAAATCATAGGCCATCTGGTTGATTTGTCTTCTATCAACGTCCAAGACTTGATTGATCGGAGCAATTCTCTCTTCTCCCGTAACGAAAGTAAAAAAGCCCTGTGCGAAAATATTCTTTCCTTTGATCTCGGCATCAAAGGCCACGCGTTGCATGTTGAGTCCATCGAGTACGGTGGTCCCCTGGTCGGGTGAACCCAAGTCTCTGTTGACTTGAATCAAACTAAAATTGGCCTGACTTACAGCTTCGTGAACATCTTTGATATCAAAACTAAAAACAATGTGGGCTTCACTGGGATTTTGGCTCAAGGTTTCACCTTCAACTTTTGAAAGATCTAAAACTTGCGCCGCAATTAATGAGGCCTTGAGAACGGGCCAATCCCAACTGACCTCAAATTGATCAAATGAGTATGGGATGTCAAACCACTCGTTGCTCCCGTAGGTGTAGCCTAAACCAATGTGTAGAGGGGCGCGCCCAAAACGCATCCCCATAGACTCGTTAATCTTCCAACGCGCATAGGCTTGGTTAACCAGCAAGCTGTTTGAGCGATCAAATGCGTCGGGTTGTCCAGGCAAACTGTTGACCGCACCTCCAGCACCCCACTTGGCAAAGTTGATAAGTCTAAAATGAGTTTCAAAGTATTCGCCCTTGTAAAGACTCAAATCAATTTGGGCACGGTGAGTGAGTTGTGCTTCTGACTCATCTGCGGGGAAAGCCCCACCAGTCGCAGCTCGCAAATTGTCATAGCGAACACGAACGCCACCACCGGGTTGGAAGTAAACGTCTTTGGGGAGAAGAGCAAACTTTGGCGCCTCTTCTTGGGCTAAGGCTAAAGAGGAGAGAAAAACAAGAATGCTGATAACCTTAAACTGCTGTATCACTGCCTCCATTATAAAACCCATAACATCTGTGACAAAGGGATTATCCCCTAGTCTTGGCCCCAAAAATTTGACCCTTAGGACCTTTAGCGGTAGATCGTAATAGAGCTACGACTTAAGGATTAAGACTTTTGTGGCGCAAAGTAAAGAAACACAGCCCAGAGGCCGATAAAAATTAAGTTTATACTCTTAAACGAATGGGTAGGTCGATATTGTTTTTCTCATTATTTTTTACTCTCCTTTTGACCAGCTCTTTGTCTTTTACAGATGAGTGCTTCAATGAAGACTGCAGTGGAGTTGGCACTTTTGAAAATTCGAAAATTGGAAAAGCACTTGATAGCATGGGCACGGGCCTAGCCTCTGCTCTGAAAAGCAAAGAAGAACTACAACAGTACTTTGCCTGTCATATTTCAACTGGTGTGAGTAATACAGAAAAACGCAAACGTGCAGCACGTCTTAAAGAGTTTCAAACTTTATATCAACCAATGATCGAACTGGGCGCACAACATTTTCAGATGCCCTATGCCCTGACTGCCTGTGTGATGTTTCGCGAATCCCAATTTGATCCCAATGCCACTTCAAATGCCGGTGCTCGTGGCATCGCCCAATTCACCGCTGACACCTATACCACCTTACGTAAAGATATAAATACTATTCTGAAAATGGAAAAAGATTATCAAGAATATCAAAAGCTTGGTTACGATCATATGATAAACTACCAAGGTAAAGACAATTTGTACATGCGCTGCACACAGTTTCGACAGCGTGAAGGCATTCTCAACCGCCAGTTGACAGCCGAAGCACTCGATAAGAGTCTCGAGAATTGCGGCAATATACTCACTCATCATGCGCGCTATAAACCCATTTACGACAACATGATCACCTACCTCTACGACGTAAACCGACATTACTCTCGCGATGACAGTTCACGCTTGAAAACAATGTTCCCCAATACCCCGCGCGGCCACAGGCCCAAAGGGGATGATTTGTTACCACCAGAAAACTTTGAAGACATGCTCAAAGAACCGGCCTGGGTGGTGGCGATGAATATGTTCTACCTTAAGCAAAAAATGATCAACACCAACGCCGAAGTGAATATTGATAAATTTGAACCTAGCAAAGACATGATTGGCTATTTAGCAACGCTTGCTGGTAGTTACAACCGTGGCCCCGCCACATTGTTAGCCGCAGCCAACGGTGACAAGCCCTCTATCCAACAGTGGTGTAAAAAACTGAGTACTACTAAGAATCCAAAAACTGGAAAACTCGAAGATGTGAAAGAAACAAAAGATTATATGCTATCTATACGCCGCTGCATGACAAGCAACTCCTTTGAACCTCCAGCCAATCAAGCCAACAACCCCAGCTGCCAGGGGCAAATAGCACCTTCTACTGACGACCCTTGTGCGCCTCCAGGTGGTCAATCACACCCAGAACTTAGGCCCTTCGCACCAACTAAAAGCTTACGCCCCCGAGCCCGACAATAGCACACGCCTATAAACCCAGCACTAACGGGCCCCCAAAAGCCCTCGCGACAAAGATTGACTTTGTTTGGTCATTTGCCCATAACTGTTTGTTCGAATTCATATATGATTCGGGGAGTGGCGCAGTCTGGTAGCGCATCTGCTTTGGGAGCAGAGGGTCGCAGGTTCGAATCCTGTCTCCCCGACCAATTTTCCTTCTAAAAAAATAAGCATTAAAAAATGTAAAGTAAAGTCAGGCACCTGCCTGATTTGATTTGAGAAAAAGAAATCGAAGAGTATTTCACAAAATTTCGGTTTATTTCATCATGTGGTGACCAAATGGTGACCCGTTGGTGACCTGAAAAAGCGACGACCTTAGTACATTCCACTCTAACACTATCCCTTCAACCCCTAAGAAGCGCGAGGGCTGTACCTATATATGCTCCCTCTGGAGCTTAAGGTCTCCCCAACCCGTTTCTAGAAACTTTCCCACAAACACAGAAACTAACCCTAGGAGGTTCTATGATACCCAATTCACTTATCAAAGCCGCAGTTGCTATCGTGCTTATGGTCGCAGCAGCAGGTCAGCTACCACGGTTTGTTCAGGCTGTACGAGTTGCACAGTTCAAAGTTCTAAAAGAGTCACAAGCATCTAAATGGGGCAAACCCATGCTATTGCCCATCAATGATTAGAGCGCTTTGGACACCTACCATTCGACTGCCCATTGAATCTTCAGTGGGCTTTTTATCTTAAAATAAATTTTATAGAGTTGATCTTTTTTGTTGAGCATAAAATCAAGCCCAAATTTAAAAGGAAAAACTATGTCCACTAAACGAGTTGCGGCTTATTGCCGTGTAAGCACAAGCGATCAATCTACTGGTATGGAATCACAAATTCGAGTTCTCAAACAATATTTCGAGCAAAATAAGATCGAAAATCTTGAGTTCTTTACCGACGAAGGAGTCAGCGGAACAAAATCGAGCCGTCCAGCTTTAGATCGTTTAATGAGTGCCGTGGAAAACGAGGAGATCTCTTCTGTAGTTGTCTATTCGTTTTCTCGATTTGCAAGAAGCACAACCCATCTCTTAAGCGCACTACAGGTCTTTAAAAAGAAAGGAGTTCATTTTGTTTCACTAACTGTTATGCCGAACTCGGCATAACCGTTATTATCCCGAACAAAGTATTATGCCGAATTGGTCTGCATTTCTTTCATAAACGCTAGGTATTTTTGTTATCTACCCATTATAAATTCGGCATAATTTTAAGCCTCTGCAATAGTCGCCTCCAACCAAAACAGGAGGCATTAAAATGAAAATAAAAGTATTTGAAGATAAAGGAACTCAAGCTCGACTTGAGCTTGGACCATTTAACCCATTTCTAGATGACTATTATAGTGAACTCAAAAAAGCTTGTTACCCAACAAGGTATTTTACGAAGGTCTTTCGAGTCATTCTCAGATTCAGTGACTGGGTTGGACTTAAGCAGATCCAATTGAATAAATTAAATCAATCACAAATAGAAGAATTTTGGATATTTCACACTGAGCTCCGTAAACATTGTGACTATAAGCCTTTAGGTGGTTTTATTGATTTTTTAAGAGATCGTGGCGTAATTTCATCACTAAAAAATCCAACAGTTATTTGTCCAATTGAAAAGAAAATTCATATTTTTGAAAAGTACTTAAGAGAAGAACGTGGGTTGAGTTCAATTTATATTTACCAATTGACTCGCACAGCAAGTGCCTTTTTGAAAGATACTTTTCCATCGGTTAATTACAGAATTGATCGATATACGACAAAAATAATTAATGATTATTTTATGATACTTGTAAAGACTAAATCAAAATCAGAGGTAAGAGATAGCTCACGTTATTTAGCTCAATTTTTTAAATTTTTATACATTAGCGGTAAAACTAAAATCAATTTATCTAAAGTAATTCCTCGTCCTGCAAATTGGCGCCATACTCGTCTTCCTATTTACATTGGGCCTGAAAAAGTAAAAAAACTTTTAGATAGTTGTGATCGAAAAACAATAATTGGATCTCGCGACTATGCAGTTTTGGTTCTACTTTCCACACTAGGTCTTCGTGGATGTGAAGTTAAAAACTTAAATCTTAAGGATTTACACTGGCGCGAAGGCGCAATAACAGTGCGCGGAAAAGGCAAAGAATCAAAAATGCCAATGCCAGTTGAAGTTGGTAATGCCATTGCGGAGTACATTAAAAAATTTAGACCGAAAACCCTTTCTCAGTCTGTTTTTGTGTCGACATTTCCACCCTACAGTGGTTTCAAACATACATGCAGTGTGAGTGGTATCGTTAGTTTTGGATTGGATCGCGCAAAAATAAAATCTTCATATAAAGGCTCTTATCTCCTTAGACATACTGTTGCTAACGAGTGTTTAAAAAACGGAGCAAGTCTTCATGATGTTAGTCAGCTACTCCGCCACGAAAACCTTGGCACTACTGCCATTTATGCAAAAGTTGATTTTAAAAGACTTTCACAAGTCACCAAGCCTTGGGCTGGAGGTGTAAAGTGAAATTCCTAGAAGAAGGTGTCAAAGACTATATTTTAATGAAAAGAGCAATGGGCTTTTCTTTTTATGATCAGGAATTGCGATTACGTAATTTTTGTAAATTCATGAAAAATAAACAGCAAAAAATAATCACATTTAATTTGGCCGTAGAGTGGGCTCTTGGCGGAATGAAACACCCAACGTATTCAAATGCAAAACAACTTTCGGTTTTAAGAGCTTTTGCAATCCATTGGAAAACAATTGAATCAAAAACTGAAGTTTGGCCCCACAACTATTGGCCGATTAGGTATCAAAGGAAAAATCCTTATATTTTTAGTGTGACTGAAGTTCAAAAACTATTGCTTACCTGTCATAAACTTGAACCTAAAAATAGTATTCGTCCACTTACATTTTATACAATTTTTGGATTGATTGCGAGCTGTGGTTTGCGTGTCTCAGAAGCATTATCATTAACAAATGATGATATAGATCTTAAAAACAACATAATCACTATACGAGTCACAAAGTTTAATAAAATTCGCGCAATTCCAATTCACAAAACAGTAAGGGATAGACTTCAAAAATATGAGGCCCTAAAAAATGAATATTGTGAAAGTATTGGTCTTGAATCTTTTGGGCCTTCATTATTTTTTATTAATCTGAAAGGCGGAGCTGTTACACCAGGTGTTGTTGATTGGACATTTAATAAAATAGCATTGGAATGTGGAGTTAGAAAAGAATCTAGACGTGGCCCTAAAGTCCATGATTTTCGGCACACATTTGTAGTACGAACCCTTGAAACTTGGTATAGCGATAAAAAAGATGTCGAAAGTTTGCTTCCAATTCTTTCAACCTATGTTGGGCACGTTCAACCTTCAAGCACATTTTGGTATATGACAATTACACCAAAATTGATGTCGCTTGCAAGCGAGCGCATGGATATTTATATGGGAGGACTTTCCCAGTGAGAAAAAAAGTTTTAACACTTGGTTTTTTGATAGAAAATTTTTTTACTGAATATTTAGTTCAACAAAAAAAAGTAAGCGCACATACAATTTCATCTTATCGTGATACGTTTCGACTTTTATTTCAGTTTGTGATTATCAGCAAAAATAAAAAGTTAAATGAAATTATTCTTGATGACTTAAACATCGACACAATATTGTCTTTTTTAAATGATCTTGAATTAAACCGTTCTTCTAGTGCACGAAGCAGGAATCAACGCCTTGCTGCTATAAAATCATTTTTGAATCATGCAAATATCAAATTGCCAGATAAATCTGATTTAATTCATCGGGTGTTATCTCTTTCAAATAAACGAACAGATGATAAAATTGTTGACTTTCTCATTCTCGAAGAACAAGCAGCACTTTTAAAGGCTCCTGACCGTTCTACTTGGATCGGAAGACGAGATCACATGCTAATATTATTTGCGATTGAAACTGGCTTACGTGTTTCAGAATTATTAAACATCAAGCCCACGGATTTGCAGCTTGATCAACACCCAAATGTTTATTGCATGGGAAAGGGACGCAAAGAACGACGAACTCCTATTGGGAAAACTACACTAACAGCGTTAAAAGAATGGCTAAAGGAACCAAAGACTGACGCAGTTGTTTTTGCCAATCGAAATGGTTACCCAATGGCAACAGACACGGTTCAATCATTACTTAAAAAATATCAAAAAGTCGCTGTTCAAAGCTGTCCAACCCTTGATAAAAAAAGAATTTCACCTCATGTACTCCGTCATACTACAGCCATGAATTTACTCCAAGCTGGTGTAGAC
>JBGSNK010000086.1:0-37974 GCA_041739665.1 Bdellovibrionales bacterium | reverse complement strand
GGCTGCCATGCAGGGGATCCAGGGCTGGGTGCGTTTGAAGTTCGATATCACAGCTATGGGAACTGTTGAAAACGTTCAGGTCCTCGAGGCAGAGCCTCGGCGTATCTTTGACATGTCGGCCAAAAGGGCCCTCTTGAAATGGAAGTATCGCCCAAAGATGGAAGACGGCAAACCCGTCCCGCAAAAGGGCGAAATGGTCCAGCTTGATTTCAAGCTTGAGTGATTGAGGCTGAAAAGAGACTGGTCACTTTTTTTGAAAAAAGGACAGGGTCTCTCAGCGAAAGTGACGTTTTGCGTTACTTTTGTTATGTTAGCCCTGTTTAGAAGAAGTGCCGCCGGAAAGCCTTTTCTAGAGCGACTTTAAAGGAAGACGAGGGGTCTATGGTTACAAAAACTATCTTAAATTTAGTCATTATCTCTGGGATGTTTATCACTCCTCAATTTTTGTATGCCAACATCACCAAAGAGGAGTTGAAGAATCGCAAGGCGACTCTGACCTCTGAGGGAACCCACCGCCGTTTGTCGCGAGCCCACTCTTTGATGTCTAAAGACAAGCTGTCCGATGCCCTCGAAGTTTTAAGCCGTCTTGAGAGTGCCACTGCTCAACGCCCCCACGAGCATGCCCAAATCTTACAAACCATTGGTTTTGTCTATGCTCAGCAGGAGAAGTACCCCAAGGCACTTGAGTACTTTCAAAAAGCTTTGAACCTTAAAGTTCTGCCATATGCCCCCACCTTGTCCACTCTCTACTCGATGGCCCAAGTGCAAGTGGCCACAGAAAAGTATGATCAAGCTTTAAAGACTATCGATCTTTGGATTTCATTGGCGGATGAGCAAAGCCCCGATATTTATGTGCTTAAAGCCAGTATCTTTGCTCAGAAAAATCAAAACAAACAAGCGCTAGATTTGGTGACAAAAGCCATTTCTATGACCAAAGAGCCCAAAGAGTCTTGGTTGGCTTTTGCTGTGGCAATGAACTATCAGTTGGAGAATTACAAAGAGTCGGCACGTCTCCTTGAGATGCTCGCCAATCTTTACCCAGAAAAGAAAAAATACTGGAAGCAGTTGGCTGGTGTCTACTTAAACCTCGAAAAAAATCCACAAGCATTGGCCACCATGGAGCTGGCTCATAAAGCTAATTATTTGGATAAGGATTCTGAACTGATGAATCTTGTGAGTCTTTTGATTTACGGTGGTATTCCCTTAAAGGGAGCGCGCCTACTGGAAGATGCTTTGGCTCAAGATAAAGTGAAAAAGACCCAAAAGAATTTTGAGATCTTGGGTGATGCCTGGGCCCAGGCCGAAGAGATGGACAAGGCCCTTGTTGCTTACGCTGAGTCAGCTAAACTTGCTAAGGACGGACGTATCTTCGCGAAGCAAGGGCGCATATACCTTGAGCAAGAGAAGTGGGAAAATGCTGCTCGTTACTTAGAAGACGGTCTTTCTAAGGGTGGGATTAAAAGTCCTCAACATGTTCATATGGCTTTGGGAGTCGCACTTTTTAACCTCAAAAAGTTTGATCAAGCTACCAACTCTTTCAGAGCCGCTAAGAAGGCCTCTGAAAAGGTGAGTGGTGCTGCCGAGCAGTGGATCAGCTATGTCAAAACCGAGGATCGTCGCTTAAACCCTGGCAAATACGCCAAGCAAGATGCCGAGGACTCAGAAGACGGCGAAACTCAAGAAGACCTCGAGTCCACCCAACAATCTCTTTAAAAAGTTAGGCCTTGTTAACGGTGATTAAATCTATTTTTATATAGATTTTTCTAGTTAAAAGAGGCATTCTTTTATAAATGGAGGTTGCCATGGGCGCTAAACAGCTCGCTACTAAAATCGATGAAAAAGTGAAAGATGCCCTGGATCAATTCTGTGAACAAAAGGGTTTAAAAATTGGTCGCTTTGTTGAGGATGCAATTTTGGATAAGCTTGAGGAATATGAAGATCTTTCAGATCTCAAGAAGTTGAGGCAAGAGTCTTTCAGATCGCTAGAAGAAATCCTCAAGGATCTAAAATCCAGTGGCAAATTATAAAATTCTTTTAAGCTCTACAGCTGAGAAGAGTCTTAAAAAGATCCCTAAAAAAGATCTCGTCAGAATCCTTGATGTGATTCAAACCTTAAGCTCTAATCCTTACCCTGACGGTTGTCGTAAGCTGTCAGGAGAAGATCGCGCGTTTAGGGTCCGCTATGGGCAATATCGCATCATTTATGAAATTGAGAATAAAAAATTGATCGTTCTTGTCTTAAAGATTGGCCATCGTACGGACATTTACAAGAAATAGCTGGCGGGTTTAACGACCTATAAATGCCAGCTGCCCCAAATAAAAAAAAGCCCTGAAAATAAACAGGGCTTTGTCTTTGAAAGTCTGTAGATTTCGAGTTCTTACTTAATTTCTTTGTGAACGGTGTGCTTGCGAAGAGCAGGGTTGTACTTCTTCTTTTCAAGACGCTCAGGGTGAGTTTGGGTGTTCTTTTTAGTGGTATAGCGCGAAGGAGATTCCCCTAGTTTACGGGCTTCTGTGCACTCGAGAGTGATGATTCTGACTTTACCTTTTTTTGCCATCTTAACAGTCCTTCTTTTGCGTATTTCTAAAGAGGCCAGGATATAGCACGAGCCTCTGCGTTGAACAATAAAAACTTAACTTTTTCGAGGGCTTCCCCTATCTCTAGAGTGTGTCGTTCTCGTTCAATCTCCAGCAGATCAATCAAAGTGTCTCTAAGGCTGGAGAATTATTGGTGAAATTAAGCCAAGATCCCGCTCAAAGACGGCCGATTTTGAAAGAAGACGGCAGTCCAGTGACCCCATCAGACAAGATCATCAGTGATTTTTTATTTGATGAGCTCTCGCCTCATTTTCCGGTAATTTGCGAGGAGCGCCCGCCCCATCAGTTGCCAACGGACTCTCAGTCTTATTTTTTAATCGATCCTCTTGATGGCACTAAATACTATTCCCAGAACGAAAAGGAATTTGCAATTTGTGTGGGCTTAATCAAGGGGGGGAAGCCCTATTACGGGGCTATTTACGACCCTAATAACCAAATCCTCTTGTGGGCCGTTCAAGGGCAAGGGGCCTACTGGGGAGACAGAGTTTTATCGCCGGTTCAATCTCCTACAGGCGGGGCCAGAGTGTTCTCTAGCGGCTTTCATAAAAGGCCTGAAGCAGAAAGCTTTGTGCGAGCCCTGAAGGCTCAAGAGATTCGAGAGATGGGCTCAGCCCTTAAGTTTTGTGAAATGGCCCGAGGCCATATGGATCTTTATATCCGTTTTGGTCCGACCTCGGAGTGGGACACTGCCGCGGCTCAAGTCATACTCAACGAAGTGGGGATGGACATCATTGATGTGGCCACATTCCAGCCCTTGCGCTACGGGAAAAAAGATTTTCTAAACAAGGGCACTGTGGCAGGGCACGGGGATTTGCTTCCTCAGGTGGTCCAATTGATTCAAGATCATCAGTTGCGTAGAGCCAAATAAAACTTTAGCAAAAAATGGAGCGCATTCAGATGAATGAAAAAGAAGTGTCCAAAAAGTTAAATGACAAACAAGTTTCTATTCAAGAACTCAAGAAGTGGGTGAAACACTTTTGCGAAGATAGGGATTGGGATCAGTTTCACGGGCCCAAAGATTTAGCTATCGGAGCCGTCACTGAAGCTTCTGAGCTGTTAGAGCATTTTCGATTTTTAGATTCTAAACAGTGTGATGAAAAGATGCTGTCGGCTCAAGATCGAGAAGCTATATCCCAAGAGTTGGCCGATATTTTATTTTTTTTACTGCGTTTTGCGCAAAGATACGATTTTGATTTGACTGATTCCTTTGTCAAAAAAATGCAAATCAATGGCAAAAAGTATCCCGCCGATGAGTTTCGCGGGCGCAATCACAAATCCGAGTATTAAGAGCTTTGTTTAAAAGCAAAATCACATTATAAACTTGCCCAAGAATCAAATGAGAGCGTATTTGTTTTAAGCTCGATCTTTAAGCTCGCGAATTTTGGCAAAAACCTGCCAGTCCTCTGCATCACTAAGACTCAAGGTCTTGCGAATGCTTTTGTCAGACCAACGTAAAAAAGGATTGTGTTTTTTTTCAAAGCCTAAGGTGCTGGGGACGGTCGGCATTTGTGCCTCGATTTTTTTAAAAATTTCTTCGCGTACGGCGAGTAGCGGCGGATCTTGGGGGAAGATGGATAAGGCAAAATTCAAGTTGGCTTGAGTGTACTCGTGAGAGGCAAATACCAATGTGTCGTCTGGTAGTGAGCTGACTTTTTTTAAACTTTGGTACATTTGCTGATACGTTCCCTCAAAAACACGTCCACAACCCAATGAAAATAGAAGATCATTAGAGAATAACCACTTCGTTTTTGGAAAGTAAAAAGCGCAGAGACCCATGGTGTGCCCTGGTAAAAAAAGAACTCGGGCTTCTAGACCTGCAACCTCAAGGGTCTCATTGTCCTGAAAAGTATGGCTGACACCGGGAAGGCGATGTTCATCCTCTTCAAAACCAAAAACAGGGCATTTCCAATGTTTTTTAAATTCGAGTGTGGCACCGGCATGGTCGGGATGGTGATGGGTTAGGTAAATTCCAGCAAGCTTGAGGTCGTGACTCGCTAAAGTTTTTTGAATAGGGGCATGCTCACCCGGATCAAAAATAAAGGCCTCACCTTGGTGGGCTAGAATGTAATTGTAATTCTGGTGGCTTTGCCAAAGGGTTGGAGTTTGTAGGATGGTATAGGGGCCAAAGGCGTAAGAGTAAACATCATTCATTTTTTTTCCAAAAAATAATCTAAAATAGATTGGGCATCATTCAAACAGGTGCCGCAACCGGTGTTGGCCGAAGTTCGCTGTCTAAGTTCGTCTAAGGAGTGAGCTCCGTAGACAATGGCTCGAGCGACTTTTTCGCCAGAAACCTTACGGCAATGACAAAGGTCGCCATCGGGGATAGGAGCTTCCCACTTGTTTTGCATTTTTAAAATAACCTCACGCCAAATCAGGGCAAAGCTCGTCTTCCCTTCGGGCAGAGGCAGTTGTTCGAGAGGGCCAGCAAGAGTCTTTTTGATATCTTGGCTGTAACGCAGAAATGGTAAAGAACCGATGACCTTCATCGAAACATCGGTCAGTTGGTTATTTTGAAGGCCCCATTCCAAGTGTACTTCTTCTCTTCCCGGGTGGGCCCAGCTGAGTTTATTTGCCATTCTTGGATTCTATCACAGACTGAATTTACAGACCTAATAGGCATTCAAAAAAACCTCATTTTTTCATCCCAATGGACAGAGATTGATTCTCATGGCTCGCCACTTATGCTAATTTGAGCCAATGATAGAAAATGACCCATCTGCAATTATTGAAAGCACAAGGCGCTCGGCCCTGTATCTTTGGTCGGGCTTAAGCTTAGCTTTGACCCTCTTTTTTGTTCAGTCCCAATTGGTTTTTGTTAAAAGGGAGCCCTTGCCCAGCCAACAGATCGAGTGGATGCTAGTCGGGCTTGGAGTGGTGACATTTGTATTTGGCCTCGTCTTTTTTAATTATTACACAAAGCTTCGGCGCACTCAGCTGATGAAAATGCCTTTTGCAGAACGCAAGCAAACTCTTTTGGTCGCCTTTGTCTTTCAGTTTGTGCTCTTTGAAACTTTAGGTCTGTACGGAGTTCTGATTTCTGTATTGACCCAGTCCACTGAAAAAGCGGTTCCTTTTATACTTTTTGCTTATTTGGGTTTTTATTTAAGTTTTCCGCGTAAAGAAAAAATTGAAATCTTCTTTAAGAGCGAGGTCGATTCAGCTCTGTCTTCATAGCCCGCAACACAAGGTCTTTTAGGTCGTCGATGGAGCCTTTCCACGGGGCGCCCGAAGCAAAGGGATGGCCGCCGCCGCCAAAGTTTTCAGCAATTCCTAAAATTGGAAATTGGCCTTTACTGCGCAGACTCATTTTAAAGGTCTGGGGGGCGTCTTCTCGCAATAGAGCAGCTGCTTCTACACTTTCAACATTCATGATCATGTCCACAATATCACGACTGTCGTCCACATTAAGGCCAAGATCCTCTAGATCTTGAGTCAAAATGTGAAGAATAGCCAAGCGCTCATCTTCAAAAAATTCGACCTGGCTTAAAGCTTGCGCCAAGAACTTGAGTTTTGGGGCCGTGAAGTTTCCAAAAAGAAAGCGGTGGACCTCGGCCGGGTTTTTTTCATGCTTGAGCAAGTCGACCACAACTTCATGAGAGCGTGATGAGTTGCGAATATAGCGAAACAGTTGAGTGTCAAAAGCGATACTCGTGTAAATGGCTCGGGCTATTTGTGGATCCAGCTCGATGCCAAGGCGTTGAATTAGCTCGTAGGCCAACTCGCCTGTGCTGGCCGCACGAATATTGATGATAGATTCCATTGTTGGAGGTGGCCCCTCTTTAAGAACGGGGTGGTGATCGACAAAAATAATTTTTTTAGCTTGTTCTTCAAGAGCTTCATAAAGGGGTTCGATGAGGCGCTTGTCGTTCGTGTCAAAGATCAAGGCTAAATCCACATTTTCAATAGGGTCGTGGATGTCGTCAAAACATTGAATGTGTTCGTCTGGATTTAAATAGTCGTATTTTTTGGGGGTGGCATCGACATTCAGAATGCGGACGTCTTTGCCGACTTTTTTGAGGGCATGGTACATGGCAAGCTCAGAGCCTAAGCCATCCCCATCGCATTGCCTGTGGGTGGTGAGTAAAATCCTACGGGCATTTTGAATGCTTTTCACGGCAGCTTCGATCATCAATAAAGATTACATGAGTTTAGACACCCTGGAAAGGCCAGCCCAGTCTATTGACTTGAGGCTGTTGACAGAGGGCGTAACAAGTCGGTCCAGAGTTGGATCGAGGGGGATGATCCCGTTGAATGAGCCGCTCAGTCATAAATGTTTGCGATAAGTCAGGTCTTTGGTTATAAGACTTGATTCATATTTTTAACCTGAGTGCGATCTTGTTTGTTTCGGGTGAAAAGGAGAAGACATATGTCTACAACTCTACCGTTAACAGTTCGGGGCAAAAAAATGCTCGACGAAGAGCTGAAAAGACTTATTCACCAAGAGCGCCCAGAGGTCATTCGACAAATTGAAGAGGCGAGATCACACGGAGATCTCAGCGAAAACGCCGAATACGATGCGGCAAAAGAAAAGCAGGCCTTAGTTGAGGGGCGTATCCAGGACATTCAAAGTAAGTTGGCTGGAGCCGAGATCGTCGACGTTTCGAAAATAAAAAGTGACAAAGTGGTATTCGGAGCTAAGGTTCGAATGATAGACTATGACACAGATAAGGAAGTCGTCTACCAAATTGTCGGTGTGGACGAGGCGGACGTGAAACAAGGTTTAATTTCCATTTTATCCCCGATTGCTCGAGGCTTGATCGGCAAAAAAGTGGGAGACGTGGCCGTTGTCTCAAGTCCTAAAGGCGAAAAAGAATTCGAGATTCTTGAATTGATTTTTGAGTAAGCCTTTTTGAATCCCTTATCATAAATTATGAGAGGGATGAATTGGCAGCGATAGGCTCATCAAAAAGAAAAGACATCAGATTTAAAAGATCTTTCATTCGTTTTGTTATATTAGCTCTTGTTTGGATGGTCCTCGCCCTGACCACTCAATTTTTTTTGCGGCAAGTGGGCTTGAAACAAAGCCTCAATCAACTTTTAAAAGAGGACCAAAACTATCGGGTTCTTATCCATGAGCCTTCTTTTCAATTTAAGCAAGGCTGGTGGCCTGTCGTTGGGGTTCACCTGGCTCGAGTTGAGCTTTACGACAAGACCTGTGCAGAAAAAAATGCCCTTTTCCAGGGTGTTTTGCTGCCCTTTCAGTGGGACAGTCTTTTTTCTGGAGCACCTCGCGTTGGGACAGCTGTCGTCGACTTTTTGGACGTCCATCTTAGGCCCTGTCCCCAGTTTGAAAAAGCACTTTCAAAAAAAGCAGCACGAAAGGGTCAGAAAAAAATTGGGCTTCAAGAGAAATCAAAAAAGCAGAAAACTCCCAACTCCTTACCTTGGGAAGAGATAGATCAAAGTCTGCAAAAATTAACCAATAGAAAATGGGCCGAGCAACTTCGGGGTATTCATATTAAAAGAGCACAGCTCATGTATAAAAATAGTAGTGAGCAAGTTGTGCGCCTAGAGGGACAGGGCTCCTTAAGTGCCGATAAATCTATAGAGCTCAGTATAGATTTGTCACAGTTAAGATTTGGCGACGAAGTGGTTCCAATATCCAAGGGAGAGATCAAGGTCGAACTCACTCCACAGTCTTTGCTTTTGAGTTTAGAGGCCCGTGTGCGCGAAGGTCTTTTGACCCTTAAGCTGGATTGGCCCATAGAGGCCAAGCAGGAGGTCTCTTTGCAGGCCTCGGTTCAAAAAATTCCCTTATCTTACTTAAGTTCTTTTTATCTAAAAGACAATCAACTCAGTTATTTGTGGTTGGACTGCGGAGGCGTACTTGCAAGTCCAAAGGACAAGATTTTAAAGACTCCAATTAATATTAGTTCTTGTCTGACCGATGGTCCATACGGGCAGATTCGTTTTGAAAACATCCAATACACCTTGGATCAAGGATTAGAATCTCTAGATATCGAAATTAACAAACTGGATTTAGATCAGATTTTGCGCAACAAACGCGAAGCCTACTTATCTGGAGTCTTATCTAAGTATGGAATCCTGACCCAGAAAATTCAGTATCGCTCTGGAGTTATCGAAACCGAAGGTTTTCTTGAAAATACAGAGGTCTTATTTTCTCGTCGCAACCGCCGCGACCTGCAAAAGATTAAAAAATTAAGCTATCAAGCGAAGGGAGAGACGCAAGCATGGCAGGCCCGTCTTAAATCAATGGAGCTTGAAAATGGTGAGTTTTTAGGTGATCTCAAAATGCAAAAGAAATTGGGAAGTGAGAAAATCGATGGACAATTGAGTGTTCACAGATTGGTCCTAGAGAAAAAGATTTATGAACTTCTACTCCAGTCCGAAGTGGCCGTTTTGACTCTTTATGGTCAATTTCAGATTGCCGGCGAGAAAGTCGTCAATTGGTCAGCGCTTGGGGCCACACCAATGCTTAAATCTAAAGATTACCAAATAGAAAATTTAAAGATTAAAGCTACTGGACAACAAGGGAGTTCTACTGAAATTTCACTCAGTGTGGCGAAAGGATCTGTCAATGGTTCCTCTGAGCTTGTGGCTTGGTTGCTGCCGACCACCCTGGATTCAACATGGGTTAAAGACTCATTGGGCTTTAAGGAACTCTCAGTCCGCTTAAATTTAAAAGAAAGCAAATCTGTTCAGTGGCAGCGTGGTTATGTGCGACTGGAAGGAGGCTGGCAACTTTCCACAGAGGGGGATTGGACGAGAGAACGTGTCAACCAAGCTTGGTTGCAATGGGATCGTCCCGATGGTCGCTTCTTGCGATGGAACTTTCAGGGCTCCCTTTTTGACGGTGTTTGGTTTCCCCAAACACAGTGGGTGAAGGAGTGGTTAGTTGCCAACCAAAGTTTCTTGAAAAAGAACAAACAAATTTCCTTTGAAATAGAAGGCTCCTAATGTCCTTTCCAAATTGGCAACTGCATCGAGGCTATTGGCAGGGGGGTATTCGCGAGAATACCTTGTCTGCTTTTATTGAAGCCAAAAATCAGGGTTGCCAGATGGTAGAAATGGATGTGCAGTTGAACAAAGACGGGGTTCCTCACGTTTTCCATGATTATGATTTAAAAAAATTTTTTCATATTGATAAAAAAATTAAACAGATCAGCTCTGATGATTTGAATGCCCTCAATGTGCCCACTTTATCTACCATTCTCAAAAGTCGAGAGATTCCTCAGTACCTCAATATTGAGCTTAAGAGCTTAGAGATATGGGCTCGCCGCCTGCCTTACAAAGTTTGTGATCTAGTTGCCAAATATGAACGGGAGGAAGATGTGATGATCTCCTCTTTCAATCCAATGTGCCTTTATTGGGCTCGTAAGGCTCTACCCGAAGTCAAGAGGGGGCTTTTGATTGGGCATCCCGATGCCCTTTTTGATTGGAAATTTGGGGTTTCTGTAGCCTTAGCTAGGCCCGATTATATCAATGCCCACTACAAGCTTGTGGACAACGAAAAGGCTCGAAAAAAGTTATTGAAGTATGGTCGTCCTCTCATGGTCTGGACAGTGAATGACTACGAAAAGGCCGAAGCCTACCTTGGACGCGGAGCGTCTTCTATCATCTCGGACAACCCTCCTCCCGCCGGATAATTCAATCTCACAGGGTTTTTGGGAGATTTTTCAAATTCTTAGAAAACTCTTGTTGCACAGCGTTTATTTTCGGTAGACAAGACTTGCGTATAACAAAGGAGTAACCGTATGAAAACAAATTCTATAAGTTTAATACTTGCAGGTTTGCTATTTGGGGCTTGTGCTGGCGATAAAAACCAAGTTCAAACAGATGGAGTAGTTTTGGCTGTTCGTACAGTTGAAACTGGTGAAACCACTGAAGTCGCTTTGCTCTCTGGAAATTTTGATACTCCTGAAGCTGCTCAAGTTGCTGTAGAAAGTGCCGATTGGATCCCGATGGATCAATTCGCCCAAGATGACGAGTTGGATTTTATCGATGCCTCTTCTGAAGGTCTCATTTCGGATGCGAATAACCAAATAGAATTCAGCCGCAATAATCGGAACATGAATAATGGGCACAGGAATAACAGACACTCTGGACGACGTTCCAACAACCATCACCGCGGCAACAACTGGCGTCCTCATCACTCCAACAGACATTGGCAGTCTCACACTTGGCACCGTCCGACCAACCATTATTGGAACTTTAACAGATGTCACCACACGTTTATTTGGCATGGCGGCCGTTGTGTAGTGCCTCGTTCAAGAGTCTGGGGCAACTATCACTGGCGTCCTCGTCACGGGTTTATTTACCGTCCTCACCGAGGTCATGTGAGATATTCAAATTCAAGCTGGTTTGTTCGCCTTTATTTCTAAGGCTTAGAAAAACTGTAGATATTTCAAAACGGAGATGGAGGGTTCTATCTCCGTTTTTGCTTTTCAGACAGGTCTCAAGTAGTAGATTGTCTGAAGTTAATGTTAAAAGTTTAAACACCAATGGGGCGAAATCCCTTCTCAGGGGCCTCTGTAAAGGCTTTGGTGGGAACGGAATTAGCACTCATTTGGGGTGGTATGAGAGAAAATACACGATTTTCTACACTTACAAGCTTTTTAAGGCCTCGCATGGGTAGGGGGCTGCTGTGGCTTTGCATACTTTCGGCTTGCCTGGCCCCTCTCAAGCCTGTTTTAGCGGAGTTTGGCTCTATTGTGGACCTGGGTTTTGCTGGTGATCTTTACATGACCAACGTGAGTGCCAATAATGGGCAGGGTTATGTCAATCTTCTTGTTCAAAATACATGGACTGATTCTCAGGTTTGGCTCGATGTAGGGGCTGGAGGCTTGGTGGGTGACACCGCTAGCTCTTTTGTGAAAGCCCCTCAATTTTACTATCGGCAGGGAAGTGAAGAGGGTGTCCACTTTACTATAGGACGAGCTCGACAGACTTGGTCCTCTTCCGATGACTTTTGGAACCTTGGGATAACCCAGCCAATTTTTATGTGGAACCAGGCTGTCCCCGAGCAACAAGGCTTAACTGGTGTCTTCGTCAAAATTCCAGTTTTCGAAAAAAAGCTCAGCCTCACTCTTTTTGGCTCTTACTTATTCATCCCCTCCCAGGGGCCCACTTATGAGCTGGTCAACGGACAGCTCACCTCCAGCAATCCTTGGTTTAATGACCCAGTTCAGCTGATCAATCTGTCGGGGCAGGAGGCCAGTCTCAATTATACGCTCAATATCCCCCGCATTCAGGATATTGTTTTTCGCCACTCTGTTGGATTTCAGTTTGGTACTGAGATTAACAAAAAAGATTTCACTTTTAATGCCTTTTATCTCAACAAGCCTCGCAATGAACTTCTTTTGCCTTTCGAAGGTTTCTTGAACTTGTCTACATTTAACGGCGATATCACAGTTCTCCCTACAGTAGCACGACACGAAGTGATGGGGATGGATATAGGATGGAACTTTCATCGTTCCAAAACAGAGGTGTCTTGGATTCGAGAATCGAGTGCCTATTACCAAGCTCCTGGAGATTCAACCTATCCGATCATGCCCGAACAAAATATTTTTTCGCTGCAACAGCTCTTTCGTTTGACTCCCACTCAACGTCTTATTTTTGGATATATAAAAGTGGACCGTCGTCCCACAGCTCTGGGTGGCGTCTTTGCCAATTCAGATATTTCGACATTTAAAAACCGCAATCGCTTTGAAGAGGCGATGCGATTAGAGTGGCAAGGTCTTTTGTTAAAATCACTGAGTCAGTATCGAGTGCGGTCGACCTTTTCATACAATCAAAGCCTGATTCGCGATAACGTGTGGTTGAGTGCTGATGTCAATTGGTCAGTCTACAAGGGGATCGAGCTCTTTACTCGATGTGATATTTTTGGTGGTACCGGTGAGGAAATTATCAATCTTGATTTGATGAGTGCCTATCAGAATAACGATCGTTGTTTAATCGGAGGTCATTATGCCTTTTAGATGGCCGACACTGATCTTATCTGTATTTGTCCTGCAATTTGTTTCATCGTGTTCTTATTTTTTCGACGAGAAAGAGCACCAGCTTGAGGTCCAGTATAAAATCAATTCTGGCACCTGTATGTCTCGCGCTCATTTGGTGATAGCTGATTTTTTTAATCCCAATTTACAAAGGGACTTTGCCGATCAAGAATTTGACAGCTTTTTATCCTGTTATCAAGAAGCTATCGATTCGATGGTCCGCCACACCCGCAGTGGACGAGCCAACCAAAATAATTTTTCAGCGGAAAATATTGAAATGTTGATTCTGCGTTTGCATCCCGACATTGCAACCAATCAGCAGCGTGTTCAAGCGTACATAAATCTTAAGCATTTTCTTATTGGCGGAGAAATAGACACTCTTTCAAAAAGTGAAATGATCTTTATTCATGACAAAGTGCTCCCGTCCTTTGCCGGCTTTTTAAAAAACCTGGCTCCTTACCGGTCAATTCTTTTCAATGCTTTTAAATTCAACTCAAGAGAGTTTCAATTGGAACGCAATCAAGCTGGTCTTGAAGAGTTTAAAAAAGGTTTTTCGACATTGAAAGAGCAAGTTGATGTTTTGCTCAAGGTTTTAAGTTCAAAGCATACTGATCAGCAGATAGAGCTTAGACGTTTTGCTCTCTTTTTCATGAAAGAGTTTTTTGCTGAGGACTCAACAGTATATGAAAAACATCTTGATCTTATTGAGGCATTTAAGTCCATCGCTATCAACGATTCCGGGCCTTTTATTCAGAGAACTCAACTTAAAATGTTGGTCTCCCAAGGATTGACAGTTTTCGAAGCTCTTGCGCAGTTCAAATTTTTTGTTCACGATCAAAATGTATTTGATAATATTGGCAGCTTGGCAACTTTTATCACCCGTGTTCCTACTCTTCTCGAGCATGGCTCTGTTTTCAAAGGAGTAGCTCTCTCATCGTTTGATGATATCATGGGTGGGTTTGATCGGGTACTGAGAACATCTGCTCAGGCCCATCCCCAAGGACTCATTGCCTTCGATAAGATTGAAAAATTTTTTCTCTCTCTCATGCAGTCCGAGGTTATGACCGGTCCCTTGAGTCCAAAAACT
Source organism: Bdellovibrionales bacterium (assembly GCA_041739665.1). Classification (GTDB taxonomy): domain Bacteria; phylum Bdellovibrionota; class Bdellovibrionia; order Bdellovibrionales; family JAGQZY01; genus JAGQZY01. Next base: position 24,330 of record JBGSNK010000086.1, on the reverse strand, counting down.
CTTAACTTATTCCTAAAGCGATTTTCACAGAAGTGGCTAATTGACGATGTTGCTCCTACACCAGACCTAACTCTCGGGAAAATTGCTTATATCAAGTCGATCATTGATACCTGGATTGGAAGACAAAAATTTGTGAACCAAGTCTTTGCCAATCTAGAGGACGCTGAAACAGTTAATTTTAATGAGATCAAAAAGCAGGCCTCACAATCCAAAGAATTCAAAAACTGGTCTAAAATATTTGATAGGGTTTCTTTGCACCAGTGGGATGATGATACGAAAACTGTTATCTACTCAAAAAACATAAATGAGATATCTTATGAGGATCTGACGGTTAGTAATGTAACTCGAACTCTCGTGGAAGTTTTTGTGAAGCCTTACAACTTAAAGAAAAACGATCCGTTTGAATATTTAGTCAAAACTGATGAAGCCCAAGAGATTTATGAAGTTCTCAGAATTTTAGGTGTTGAAATGAGATTTATGGATTCGCGTGAATTTAATTCTGGTCATAGAAGCTTCCGCGAGAGTAACAACTTTTCCACCCAGCTTAAGAATGATAATTATATGGATTTTTACGAATCTTATGAGTATCTATCAGTTGCTTTCTCTGCCGGACAGTTGTCGGAGCTGATTTATCGGGGGTTGCCAAATAATTGTTTGCTCAACGATGAAGATGTTCTCGGCAGAAAAATTGTTAAGGCAAGCTGTTTTCGTGATTTTCTTAGGAACAATTTTAATAGCTATTTTAATCATCTGCATTCTATTCAAGCATATTGGCAGGAAATAAGTGCCTCTAGTGCATCCACCTACGCCAAAGACCCCTACGCAGCTTTAGTTGAGAAGACAGATGAAAGCCTTACTCGTAGCAAATATGAGGTTTTTGAAACTATCGAGCTAGCCTCTCGTGGTGGTGTGATCAGCGAAAAGCACTTTGATATGGGTGAAATTAGAACCCTTGTTTCAGTGATGTACTACCTGCAGTCCATTTTTTATGTTTTTGATTTGGATAGAAGTGGACTCATCGAAGGTATTGAGTTGCGTAATGCGGAATCTCATTTTCGAGATCTTATTGTCGGCTTTATTTTGAATCATGTAGATGCCGAATCACTCATTGAGCAGGTCGACTATGGTGCGAGTTTAGTTGTATCTGACTGGGAAGAGGGACAGAGTCGCGAACAAATTGCGAACTTTATGGCCCCTAAAGTTTTTATATATCTTCTTAAATATGGCAATCTACCTATCAACAAGTTGGACAAATCTATTTTTGCATCATTACTTATACCGAAAATTGAAAAACGAGTTTTTAATAAAACAAGAGCTAATGTGAGTGACGTGCTTAGTGTTTTTTCTGCTATTGCAAAGATGACCCACTTAAGCCAGCTGCACATTATTTCTTCCTTTTTGTTAAACAACCAGCCGGCAATCTTGCAGGAGCTAGAGAAAGCAGCACCGCCAGAGTGTTTGGATCAATTTGAAGACAATATTTTTTGTCGCTGGGCCCGTATTTCCTATTGCAATGAGCCCGTTAACAGTTTTTTCTTCAACTGGATGCGAGACAATCGCCGTCGTTTGTTCTCTGAGGACCTTTGGCGACGTAATAGAAAAGAGTCAGTTGAGCACACTATGCGCCTGCTAGCTTTTGAAATCCGTCCCCATACAACCTTATCGACCCAATGTTTTTTTCCTGAAGTTCCAAATGACTTTAGGGTTTCTTCTCCTAAAGTACCAAATGATTCTAAGGTTACTTCTCAATAAGTTTACAGTTAGGCCGATTGGGGCCATTGATCTTTATAGATCAATGCGGCAAGGCTTCTTTTTTTCCTAGAGTTTAAGTTTAAAAACTCAATGCCAACACCTTTTGGAAAAGGAGTGTTGTCATCCTCAAAGCAAAAACGAACCACGCGGGCTTGACATTGAAACTGAGAGAAGCGGCCCGTGATGACACGTACCTCAATCAAATCTCCTACCTTTATGCCAGACCTTCGGCCAAGGAGACTTCTAAAGGTCATGCTGCTCTTGAGATCTTCATAGTGTAAGAAGGCTCCTGAAAGTGAAACATCGAAAGTTTTCACTGAAAACTCTTGGGTGACAGGAGTGCTGATCATAATAGGAAGGGGGACACGGCGTCTTTCGGACCTTTCTTTCAATTGCCTCATTTTGCGGTTTGGACGTTGATTGAGGGCGTGGAGCAATCCCAGGCCGATCAGGCCAACAAGAACAAGGCTAGGGATCCACTGCCATGGGCTCAGGTCAAGTGAGTGGAGAGCTGAGCTCAATTGCTCAATTTGAGATGGCAAGTGATCGTCCTCCCAAGAAACCTATTCAAGTGCTTATGGACCCTATCGACATAAAAGAAAAAAAATTAAATAAAAAAGACGCAAAAGGATGATGACACCGCCTGCTTGAAGCAGTGCGGAAGATCTTTTGAGGTTTTTTTTTGATATGAAGTGTGACTCGGAGGGAAAATATGATGCTCAGCGATCAATGGAAAGAAATGAGTGAAAAAATCTACACTCAGCAACCCCTTGGCTCACGTCACTCACTTGTGGAAGAGTTGGATCTAGATCCCTTAAGCTTACCTCATTCTCACACTGATTCTGTGGTTCATTTACCAAGTCTTGCGAGTCAAAATTTTTGGAGTATCAATTTAGGACAAAAAGATCTTTATAATGAAGAGTATTGCAAACTTCGTGAAGCTGCTCTTTTAATCACTCAAAAATTCACCGCCAATGATGAGCTCCAGTTGAACCAGTTTTACATGGCCTCCTCTGCTGATCTTTGTTCGTTTAAAGAAGACTTTATGAAACGCAACGAAAATCAGAATGTGAAGGTTCATCTTGGAGTTGAACCTTATAGCCTGGGGCTTTGGCAGTCTCTGGTTTTGAAAAGTGCACCTGATTTGAAGATCCTAGAAATGGAGAATGTGGTTTCTCTTTTCCGTCTCAGTAGCTTGCCTTACAATATGGCTGGCGCAAGTGAAATTCAGGAGTTAGCAATCCTTCTCTCGGGTATGATTCAATTGTTCGAAGATTATGAAGGTTTTTTGACTCCCACTCAGATTATCTCAAAAATGGCCTACGAGTTGGCAATGGATTCTAATTTCTTAGTTGGAGTTGCAAAGATTCAAGCCCTGCAACTCTTGACGGCAAGAATACAAGAGCTGGTGTCGGTTGAAGAGGCTCTTCCCCCTGTCTTTTGTATAATTTCACCGCGCTTTATGAGCCGAAGAGAGCCTTGGAATAATATTCTTAGGCTGACAGCTGTAAACATGTCCGCCCGCGTGGGAGGGGCAGCAGGTGTCATAAATTTACCTTACGATGTCCTAGCTAAAGCTGAGGGGAATCGTGTTTCTCGCAATATCGATTTGATCCTTCAACAAGAATCCTTCCTTAGTCGTGTTCAGCAGGCGACTGTAGGCAGTCATTCCGTGGACATTTTTGTAAATAAACTTTGTGAAAAGGCTTGGACATTTTTTCAGGAGATCCAATCAAAAGGTGGCCTAAAGGCGAGTCTACGCTCGGGATGGTTACAGGAAGAGATTGAAAGAAGTGAAATTGATCAAAAAGAGAAATTTAGATCGAGAAAAATGAAAATAGTCGGGGTCAACGACTTTGTTTTATGTCAAGCCTCAGACCCCGCCTACCCACTGCTTCAGTCCGATCAAGTTTTAGATGCTGAAACATGGTGGATGGGTTTTCAAATGGAGAACAATTCAGAAAAATTGTTTGAGGTAAAAAAATTGAAGCCTTCTCTTTTGAGTGAAAAGTTTGAAAGACGACAATTCTTTGCCGACTCGTTAAGAAAAAAATCTCCACACCATGCATGCTTTCAGTTGGTTCGTGAACCCAACTTTGATGGCAGTCAAAAAATTGCGAACATCAAAAAGATATTAACACTTCTAGGTTTAGATCTTTCCGAAGAGAACTCATCATTATTGGGTACCATTGTGGTGGCAGCTGACCCTGAGAGTGACTTTGCCAAGACTTATCGCGAAAAACATCAAGCCAGCGAAAAACCAGGACTGCTCTTGTGGGGAGGAGAAAAGAATTTTCCAACCTATGATGCTTTTGTAGGATTGGGTGTGGACTTGAACGATTTGTTTTTAACCATTCAAAAGCATTGCAAGGAGACGATGTAATGGCCAAGAAAGCTTTTCTCGAAATTCCTTGGACCCATCCTCAAATCACTCCAGACGTGAATGTCGAAAAATGGACAAGCCCCGAGGGCTTTGAAATAAAATCAAAGTATTCACAAGCTGATCTTCAAGATTGGCCATGGAAGGAGAGCTTACCAGGACTGCCCCCATTTACTCGCGGCCCTTATCCCACCATGTACACCACTCAGCCCTGGACGGTTCGTCAATACGCTGGTTTTTCTACCGCTAAAGAGAGTAATGCTTTTTATCGGCGCAACTTGAGCGCTGGTCAAAAAGGTTTGTCCGTGGCTTTTGATCTGGCCACCCATCGAGGTTATGACTCGGATCACCCCCGCGTCAGTGCCGATGTCGGGATGGCAGGTGTGGCCGTCGACTCTATTCTCGATATGAGAACACTTTTCGAGGGCATTCCTTTAGATAAAATGAGTGTTTCTATGACAATGAACGGAGCCGTTTTGCCCATTCTTGCTTTGTTTATTGTGGCGGCAGAAGAACAAGGTGTCTCTCAGGAACAACTCTCTGGGACCATACAAAACGATATTCTCAAAGAGTTCATGGTTCGCAACACTTATATTTATCCCCCAGCTCCGTCGATGCGAATCATCGCGGACATCTTTGCCTATACATCTCAACATATGCCCAAATTTAATAGCATCAGTATCTCGGGTTATCATATGCAAGAGGCCGGCGCGACAGCAGACCTTGAGCTTGCCTATACCCTTGCCAATGGGATTGAGTATGTACGCACCGGGGTTGAGTCGGGTTTGGACGTGGATGTTTTTGCGCCTCGCTTGTCCTTCTTTTTTGCCATCGGAATGAACTACTACCTTGAGGTGGCAAAACTTCGTGCAGCTCGCACCCTATGGGCCGAACTGATGAGTGGGTTTCATCCTAAATCTCAAAAGTCTTTGTGCTTGCGAACCCACTGTCAAACCTCTGGCTGGAGCTTAACGGCTAAAGATGTTTTCAACAATGTCACACGCACCTGTGTGGAGGCCATGGCGGCTGCCCACGGCGGAACACAGTCCTTGCATACAAATTCTTTAGACGAAGCCTTGGCCTTGCCCACTGATTTCAGCGCGCGCATTGCTCGCAATACACAACTTTTTTTACAAGAAGAAGCCGGCTTGCGCGACTTCATTGATCCTTGGGGAGGCAGTTATTTTATTGAAAATCTCACCCTTGAAATTATCAAAAAGGCCAAGGAACATCTCGCGCAGATTGATGAGTTGGGTGGCATGTCGAAAGCGATTGAGCAAGGTCTCCCCAAATTAAAAATCGAAGAGGCAGCAGCGCGCACTCAAGCTCGCATCGACTCGGGTCAACAGGCCCTTATTGGTGTGAACTGTTTTCGCAACCCCAATGATGAGTCAGTACCGGTATTAACCGTCGACAACGCCAAGGTGCGCGACAGCCAGCTGCAACAATTGAAGCAACTAAAAGCAGAGAGAGATAACCAAAAAGTCCAAGACTCTTTATCCCGTTTGACCCAAGCGGCCGAGTCGGGAGAGAATCTATTAGCGGCCAGTGTGGAGTGCGCGCGCGCTTATGCCACACTGGGTGAGATGAGTGATGCTTTGGAAAAAGTTTTCGGCCGTCACAAAGCCGAGACTGTGGGATTAACGGGAGTCTATCAGAGCGAGATGGGAAAAGATTTTGGGAGTTTTAGTGCAGCACAAAAGCGGGTGAAGGCCTTCAGTCAAAAGACAGGCCGACCGCCGCGCATCTTGCTGGCAAAAATGGGGCAGGACGGTCACGATCGAGGACAAAAAGTTGTGGCCACCGCTTTTGCCGATTTGGGTTTTGACGTCGATATTGGTCCGCTTTTCCAAACCCCAGAAGAATCCGCAAAACAGGCCGTTGAGAACGACGTGCATGTCTTAGGTGTGAGTAGTTTAGCTGCTGGCCATTTGCAACTGGTGCCGGCACTGAAAGCCGAGTTAGAAAAGCGGGGACGCGGTGATATGTTGATCGTAGTTGGCGGTGTGATCCCACCTCAAGATTATCAGACTCTTTTAAAATTGGGTGCCTGTGCCGTTTTTGGCCCCGGAACTGTTATACCCGATGCTGTTCTCGAGTTGATGGATTTACTTGAGGGACTAAATTGAATATCGCAGAGCTAAAAATCAAAATCCTTGCTGGCGATACTACGGCTTTGGCTCAGGCCATCACTTTGGTGGAGAGCCAAAGACTGGAAGACTGGGATGCCGCCAAAGAACTTCTTTCTCAGTTAACTCCTATCCGCCAGAAGTCCAAACGCCTGGGATTCTCTGGTCCACCGGGAGTGGGCAAGAGTAGCTTCATCGAACAATTGGGAACACAGTTGGTGAGGCGCGGCGAGACAGTGGCCGTTTTAGCTATTGATCCTTCGAGCGGCAAAACCGGCGGGAGTATATTGGGAGATAAAACCCGCATGGAACAACTCAGTCGAGATCCAAAAGCCTTTGTGCGCCCCTCTCCCAGCCGTGGTCATTTGGGTGGAGTGACAAGCTCCATGCCTGCCGTAATTTTGTTGTGTGAGTCGGCCGGTTACCAATGGATTCTTATTGAGTCGGTCGGTGTGGGGCAGTCCGAGGTGGAGCTCAGTCAGATGGTGGATATGTTCACACTGTTGAGTCAGCCGGGTGCGGGAGATGAGTTACAGGCCATCAAAAAGGGAATTTTAGAATATGTGGATCTTATACTAGTGAATAAAGCGGATCGCGATAAAAAACTAGTGACAACCACAATTCAACAGTACCTCAGTTCCTTGAAAATTTTAGGCTCATCAAATGTAGCTGTGAGACCTTGCAGCGCTCTGACTGGCGAAGGTGTTGATACAGTCCTAGAACTTTACGATGAATTCTTTAAAAATTACGATTATGAAAAACGTTCTGATTTTGCCAAGTATTGGTTTCAGTCCCTTATCTTGTCAGAATTCCGCAAACGAGTGACTTTTGACCCAAAACTTCAGAAACCTATTCGCGATTTTGAACAACAGATTGTGCAAGGTAAACTGTTGCCCACAGAGGCTGTGGATGCTTTGTTTCGCTCCTTGGGACTGCGCTGATTTCTCGCCCCTTCTGAAGTCTACATTTGACTCTATTTTGGTCTAGTAGCCCTTGGTTTCTTACTGAGTTCAGCAAGTGGAATTGCTACAATGGAGCCATGACTCTCACTCACTTTTTTCAACGTATCCGTCAGTCCATTTGCCTCTTGTCATTGCTAGTTCTCCTTCCAATCTCCGTGGTTCAATGCACATCGAACGACGAGCCCACTCCTCTTGATCAAGAGTTGGGGGATCTCGATACAGAAGGGGGTGGGTTAAGTGATGAGATCGAAGGGCTCTCCGACTTTATTGAGGAAGAAGATTCCATAGCTGGCTTGGATGGAGAAGAAAGCTTTGCTAGCGACGAATTCGGAGACGAGTTAGGAAGTGATGAGTTTGCCAGTGAAGAGAGTGGTTCGGATGAATTTTCAGAAGAATTCTCTAGTGAAGAGGGTGGCGAATTGGCCGGCCTTGAAGAACTGGATGATTCCTTTGATGATTTCAACGAAGATGAGTTTAGCGAAGGTGAGTTCGCCGAAGCTGGTGCCGGTGATGAGTTTGCAGATTTTCCGGAAGAGGGCGGTGACACTTTTGCCCAAAACGAAGAGTCCTTGCAGAATGAACTCAATAAGGCGGATAATTTTGAAGAGTACCCTGTAGTCGAAAATGCGCAAGCGACTTTTCCAGAAGAGGTCGTTGGGGCGTCGGCGGCGGATCAAAACGTGATTGCACCACCCTTCCCAGCCTCGCAAGATGAGGTGATGATCACCAGTGAAACACAAGATATTGTGGCTATGGCGCCCAATGAAAACGAATTGCCCCAAGATGATCTTGGCGTCGCCGATCCCTTAGTGGATGAAGAAAAAGATCCTGAAACTCGCACTTGGGTTCCAGTGGTCAAAGTCAAAACAGATCCCTTTTTTCGGAATCAGCGTTTGATGAATGCCGTTTATGTAGCTCGTCCTAAAGAGGGCTTTTCTGATATCAGTCAAAAAATTTATGGTGATGACAGGGTGGCCGATCTGCGTGCCGACAATCCGCATTTAGAAAAAGGAATCGATCCTGGAGACAAGATTTATTACAACTCTCCCAATCGTCCCGACGACAAAACCCAACTAAAGCTGTACTACGAAGACATTGGACTCAAGCCCCAATACTATCTCACTAAAAATGGCGACAATATGAGGCGTTTAGGTCTCAAGCTATTAGGTTTTCCCGAGGGTTGGAAAGAGATTTGGGCGATCAACCAACAAGTTGATTCAAAAACAATCCTTCCCGACAACTTGGACATTAAATATTGGACGGGCGAAGAATCACGCATCGAAACTCCGGTGGCCATTAACGAAACCCCAGTTGCCACCGAACCGACGGAAGTGACTTCAGCTGGCACTGTTAACGATCCCTTTGGTAGCAGTCGAGATTTCCCTGAAGAACCAGAATTACCTGTTGAGCCCCCCCTTCCCGAAGCTACCTTAGCTATGCCAAATCAGCAGCTTCAGCCCGAGGTTCTACCCGAAATTGAACCTTTTCCAGAGCAGGTGATTCAACAACCTAATCCGGTTGTCAGCCAAGAGGCACAAAACGAGTCCCTACTCTCTATCGGGGCACTGGCTCTACTCTTAATGGCAGGTGTCGCATTGGTGGCCATTCAAATTAAGAAAAGAAAAGACAGCACCGGGGTCTCACCCCATAGTTTAGAATACACTCAAGTCTAATCTCACTCGACAGTCGAGAACTCTTGATTTTGTAAGTTTCTGGGTATGATAATCACATCAACTCGTCGATTCATCGCCCGTCCACGACTGGTTTTGTTACTGGTGATGGGTTGTTCAAAGCTACGCCCAACAGCGCGTACAGAGCTTCGCTCAACGCCGTTTGCAGTGAGATACTTGGCAACGGCTTCAGCCCGTTGTTGGGAGAGGGCTTTGTTAACAGAAGGTGAACCCACTGCATCGGTGTGACCTTCAACCACGATTTGCTGAGCATCGAGTGAGTCTGCCGCTTTGCGAACTTTCTCGAGTAGGGCGACGGAGTCTCCAGGTAGTTCGGCGCGTCCCGAAGGAAACTTCATTCCTTTTAAGCGAATTAAAACCCGGTTTCCCTGGCTATAAACTTCGGCTTCTTCATTAGCAAAGTTTTTTGAGATTTGTTGCATTTCTTGAGTTTGTTGTAAAGAGCTTTGTTGTTCCGAAAGTCGAGCCTGTTGGGAGCGGTTGACTCTACCTTTTAGCACAAGAGCAACGGCCACAGATTCTGGGATGACCTCACCGCTTTGTTCAGTGGCGGCGACAACATCGGTTAAGAATTGTGCACTGTTATTGGCTTTAGAGACGGCCTGTTCATAGCCACTTGGATTTCTCACATTAGCTGAAATAGAGTTCCTAGCATTGGCTAAGTCCTTTCGAGCTTGATCCAAGGTGCGAGGGGCTTGATCTTCTGCAACTTCCGTCACAGATTGAATTTTAGATCGCGCATTCCCAATTTGAGTAGACTCGACGGCTTCTTTTTCAACTTGTAAGTAACGTGAGAGAAGATTGTTAAAGTCGTCGGTCTCAATATTATCATCATCTTGAAGCTCATCGCGAAAATCAGCATCAATTTTGCGTAGGGTCTTGTTTTCGGAAGGAGATTTTTGAGCACCAGCTTGAAGGGCGGCTTCGCGTGCTTCAAGAATACTTTGGACCTGCTGGCCTCGCTTTGCAGAAGTCTCTGCAGCTCGGTCATAATAGCCTTCGGCTTCCGATAAGGTCTCAATTACGTCTTCTCTATTGTAATCATCTTCCATTTGTTTTTTAGCCTTTTTTAAACGGTCGACACTTTTTTGATAATCAGAATTGGCTAACACATCGTAATGATTTTCAGCCCCTTCTGCGATTTGTGATTCAATCCGTTCGATCTCATCATTGAGATTTGCGTTTAAAGAAATGTAGGATCTGGGTGTGCTAGAACAAGCACTGAGAAACACCGTTAAAAAAAATAAAGTTATGGCATTTCGGATAATATTATTGGTAGTCATCGGTCCTCCGGGTTGGGTCATGTCTTCACTCACGCTCGATAAAAGTTATAAGTTCAGATGATTCAAACTGATGCCAGTCTTCGTGAATTTTATGTGATGAAATCTACACAATTAGTGAGAAGTGGCTTGGAAGGGCAACTTTCATTGGACTTATCTTTCAAAGATAAAAAAGTTTTAATTGTAAAAAATTTCTTAGGAGCGTTTGGGTTTAGCCGAGGCGCGGGCGATGATCTCTATATAAAAGCCTTCCTTGCCGGCTTGAGTAAACGCATCGATAGACTTGTTAATATCCGAAATCTTTAGGGCTTGGGATGTTTTTTCAGATTCGCCAAAACGACAATCAAAAAACCAAGTGTCGTGATTCTCTGGAAGATTTTTACGACTTTCGCGCGCCATGTATTTTTTTATTTCGTGTTTAATGGCTTCGACATGGCGGTCTTGATTCTTATTTTGTGAGAGCAGAGAGTATGTCTTTTTCATGGGTAGTCGTCCCTTAGAGCGTCTGATTTTAAAGTTTTTTGAGGTCTTTTTCCGTAAAGCGAAGCTCTGTTCCTTTTTCCTCAAAATCGGTTAGAGTGATCCGCTCGCCCCGGTACAAGAAGGGTGCACGACCACTTCGCTTCAAAAAACTTATGAAATTCCTATCACTATCTTTACAGATAAGCCACTTGGTTTTGCCTTTTTCCTTAAGTCCATCACCCACAATTCGCCAATAAGAAGCGATTGGGGCTTTTGGTTTGCGGGTGGCTATGAGATAGGAAAAGGTCAGGGATGGGTTCTTAATTGGCAATTCCTTTTCGAGATTCGTAAACCATGCTGGTTGCTCCCAATAGACACGGTCGTGGCACCAGTCTTTGCGACTCTCGCTCATAGGACAACTCCCCTGGTGGGGGCAGGGTGCGAGGATAGTGAAGCCTCGTTCGATCAGTTCTTGGCGTATTCGCAAAAGGTCAGTGAAAACCACTTTTGTGGAAGGCTCAATGAGCAAAATGTGGGAGTAGTCAAAAATCCAATCGGGAGTGCCAGAATGACTGAGTTCATTTAAGGCGTAAGAGGCGACCAGAGCCGTTTTATCTGAAGTCGGTCGAGGTGGGGAGGTTTGCGCAGAGAATCCCACTTGGGTTTGCCGGGTTCCAAGGTTACGAAAATAGGGGGCCAGTTCAGGAGTGTTGTCGTAAGCCGTAATTTCTTGAATTTGAATTTTAGGATGATGAAGGAGAGCTTGAGTGAATGTTCCGGGACCCGAACCAAAATCAACAACACTTTCAATTCCAGAAAAGAAGTCCCAGTGCAGAGCCTCTTCAAGAACTTTTAGGCTGCGGATCATGTTCAATGGAAAAAAGTAGGACAAGTAAGCCGCTTGTCTGCTTGTGGAAGACCAATCAGTCATGGACTTCTTATTTTGGTAGTCTTTGGACTGAGACACGATCAGAGCAGCTAAAGGCTTGGGATCATTAAGATTGTGCCCTAAACTGAGAACTTGGTTTTGCAACCACTGGTCGGTTTCAGCAGGCAGAGTGTATTTGATCATGGATCGGACATTAAGAAGCCTGGAGCAGCAAGTCAACTGTTCTCGGAAAGCGATTTTTTCGCATACTCTAGCCGGGTTCAAAAATGGAGGAACCATGAGTGTGAAAATTGGTAAAAAAGTACCCGCTTTTAAGAAAACTGCAACCAATGATGAAAATGTTCAACTCTCTCAACTCAAGGGTAAGAAAGTCGTGCTTTACTTTTACCCTAAGGACAACACCCCTGGCTGCACTCAGCAGAGTCAGGATTTTCGCGATCAATATAAGAAATTTCAAAAAATGGGTGCTGAAATTTACGGAGTATCCCGTGACTCGTTAAAGTCTCACGAAAAGTTTAAGGATAAATTTGAGTTTCCCTTTGAATTGATCAGTGATGAAGATGAGGAGCTTTGTCATATTTTTGAAGTGATTAAAGAAAAAAATATGTACGGTAAAAAAGTCATGGGTATTGAGCGGAGCACTTTCGTTATCGATGAGAATGGCAAGTTAATCAAAGAGTGGCGCAAGGTAAAGGTACCTGGTCATGTCGATGAAGTTTTGAATTTTCTTAAGGAAGAGACGTGAAAATCATTGATATCTCGCCGCTTATCTCCGAAGACTTGGCGGTCTGGCCAGGGGACACACCCTATCAGCGCCAAGTTTTAATGGATACCGATCAGGGTGACCATCTCGGACTTTCCAAGGTCAGCACAACGTTGCACTTGGGAGCTCACGCCGATGCTCCCAATCACTATGCTCCACAAAGTGTTGGAATTGATCAACGTTCTCTGCACCCCTACCTGGGGTCAGTTCAGGTGGTGAGAGCGCTCACTCCCCAAGGTGAACGCGTCAGTTGGGATCATCTTGGGGACTTTCAGGTGCAAGCGCCACGAATCCTTTTTAAAACCAATAGCTTTTTGCGACCTAATTCTTGGCAAGAGGATTTTTGTTCTTTATCCCCCCAATTGATCGAAAAGTTGGCTCAACTAAATGTCCTCACAGTGGGACTCGACACACCATCTATCGATCCCTTTTCAAGTCGCGAGCTTGAGTCCCATAAAGTCGTGCACAAGTACAATATGGCCATCCTCGAGGGCTTAGTACTTGAAGACGTGGAGCCTGGATTGTACACGCTGGTGGCTCTTCCGTTAAAGATTAAGGATGCCGATGCCTCACCGGTGCGTGCCGTTTTGTTACCCTATCAAATTTTCAATGAGGTAGCTTTTTCTCCATCACTTTCGTAGTGTTACATAATTGTTGTCCAAACGATTGAATAGGAGAATCCATGCTTCAAAAGATCTGGCTGATTGCACTGGTGTCGTTAACCCTGCTGTCATGTCATCAACAATCGCACAAAGAGTCTTGGAGTGAGGGAATGCAAGGCATGACCGCTGCCCTTCGCGATCTTCTTCCCTATATCTACGATGACAAACGTTTCGCTCATCCTCGCAATAAAACCTTCATACAAACTCGACTTACAGAATTGAATCATCATTCGGCATTTCTAGATAGCCACATTGCCCAAGGCTTGTCAGGTAATGATCCTCTTATGAAAGTTGGCCTTGAAGGGCTGAAGAGAAACATCGAAAAAAGTGCCGATAGTTTCTTGGTCGACAATCACGCCTACTCTCAACAGCTTTTGCAAAGTTCAGTCAGCTATTGTGTGAAATGTCATATGCGTACTAATGTGGGGCGCAGTTTTTTGGTTTATGAAAGTTTTGGTCAAGGGGCCTTTCAAAATATAAAGTCTATTGATTTGGCTCGTGCCCAAATTGCAATGCGTGAATTTGGTAAAGCTAGACAAACTTTGATTGAAACCCTTCTGAATAAAAAGGAATCGGCATCCGAGCGCAGGAAGGCTCTTGAAGTGTTGATGACTCTCAATATTCGCTTCGAAAACAATTTTCAGCAAGCGGTTGAAGATTTTAAAATAGTGAAATCGGATCAAAGTATTTTCCAAAATCAAGCTATTCCCAAAGCTTGGTTTGAGTACCTGATTCGATGGTCGCATAAGAAGGCGGATACAGAACTCAGTCTCGAGAAGGCCCTTAAGGATTTAAAGACTCAAACCCCAAAAGAAAACACTTTTGTTCGTGATTTACATATCAGTCGGGTGTTTCATAAAGAGCTCTCTTCACAGGACAAGCCAGCTATGCGCGCTCGAATCTTAGAAGCTTTAGGTCTTATCTATCAAGCTCACACTTCGCTCAGTTCTTGGGAGTTGCCCGACCGTTATTTTGAGGCTTGCATCAGTGATTATCCTCACAGCCAGCAAGCCAAGCGCTGTTATTACACTTTAGAAAAAGCAGTGTTAGATAGTCACAAGATCGCCCAGTTAGAGGCTTTACCTACCAAAGAGAAAATTTATCTGATGCGCTATAAAGCTCTCGCCGAGTCAAATGCTCCGAAAGGACAGAGTATTCAAGAACACCCCCGCTTTTAATAATGAAAGTTAAGTTTTTTGAGCAATTCCTCTGGAAGTTTGGGTAAAGCCGATTTAGGTAAAAAGAAAGTGGCCAAATTGTTCAGATCGGTGAATATTTTGTGTTTGTCGGTCGCATCTTTTAGATATTTGTGACCACTCGATCCGCCCGTTCCCATTTTAACGCCAATCATTCTATGCACCATTAGGGCATGACGATAGCGCCATTGGGTGAAGTTCTCGTCGATGTTCTGTAAATTCTGCATCAAGTGGAAGGGCAATTGTAAAATCGGTTCGTCACGATAGAGGTAAATAAACAAAGCGGCGGATAGGGCCTTGTGCGACAAGCGCCACTGATTTTCTGCACGTAGCTTTTGATAACTTTCCTCATCAAACAAAGAATGGAAGCTTTCTTCCATGGACTCAATTTGTTTTAAATGCTTTTCTTTGACAGATTTTTCAAGTTCCGATTTTTTAAGACTTTCGCGATTTTCTTTGATTCTCTCTTCAACGGCTTTGCGATAGTCCTGCCAAAAATTGAACTGTTTTTCGACCAAGAAGGGAGTGCGCTCTAGCCATTTTTCTAATAGCACAAAAAGTGAGGGGACGCTTTCGGTCTGGGAAGCGGCATTGGAATCTTGTTTGTTCAATGAGGTCTTGTAATCCTGATTGTTATAGGTCAAGCGTTGATCCAAGCCTAATTTATTTTCTATGAGTCGAAATTGACCACTCTGAAAACCAGAAGCTGGATATAAGTAGTCGCGGAACTCTAAAAAATCCATGGGAGTCATAGTTTCCAAAACATCTATTTGGGCAAGTAGTATTTTTTGAATTTCAATTATACGATGCAAGCGGTTGTTAATGGTCAGCATCTCACGCTCATCAACTTTATCCTTGTTAAAATGGCGGATGGCTGAATCCAATTCAAAAAGAATTTGCTTGAACCACAGCTCATAAGTTTGATGAATGATGATGAAAAGCATTTCGTCATGGGCGGGTTGACCGAATTCTTCACTTCTGAGTTTTTGAATGTCAGTGAGCTCGGGAACTTTTAGATAGTCCGAATAATGAATGGGGGGATAAGTCGACATGGTCTCTCCTAATTCCTGATATTTTTTATTTCTTCGATGAAAGCATCAATCTCATGAGTGTTGGTGCAAAAGCTCATCATCAAGCGCAGTTCAAAAGTTTTCTCGTCCCAGACGTAAAAAAAGAATTTTTTTCTGAGTACTTTAATCCAGGCGCGCGGCATTTGGCAGAAAACACTGTTGGCTTGAGTGTCGTGAGTGAAAACGATTTCAGGGAAAACAGAAAGGCTTTCTCTTAAATATTGGGCCATTTGATTTTCGTGTTGTGCCATTTCAGAGCATAGCCCATTTTCCATATAGGCTAGAAAGCCAGCGGCAAGGAATCGTGTTTTAGAAGGTAGCTGTAAACTTTGCTTGCGAAAGAATTTAAGTTTTTTATTGAGCTCGGGATTGCGCAAGATCACCATTTCTCCAAGCATCAAACCTTTCTTAGTTCCACCAAAGGAGAGCAAGTCCACGTGCTGGGTCAGTTCAGCTAAACTCACCCTCAAGCTCGCAGCAGCATTGCTCAAGCGCGCTCCATCCATATGGAGGTAAAGCTGGTGTTGGTCACAGATCTTGCGCAGCTCTGCAATCTCATCCATTGAATACAAAGTTCCATATTCGGTGGGTTGGGTGATAGAAATCATCTTTATTTGACTGTGGTGTTGGTCACCATTGCGGATCAGACAGTCGGGAATTTTTGCGATATCTATTTTACCTTGAAGTGCTGGAACCGGAACAAGTTTGACACCGGCAATTTTTTCAGGCGCCCCGCACTCATCTAAATTGAGGTGAGAAGTCTCTGCACACAAGGCGGCGTGGTAGCTCTCCAAAGCCATTTGCAGACAGATGACATTTGCGGCGGTGCCATTGAACACCAAAGCCGAATCAAAGGCCTGGAATTCTTTTTGAATGAGATCTTTGAGTTTTTGGCTCCAAGGGTCCTGTTCGTAGCTTGCGGCGTAACCCTTATTAGCCTCAATCATGGCTTGTAAAATTGCGGGAGCAACTCCAGAATGATTATCACTGGCAAAGCTGATCAAACTCATGGATGGGGTCTCAAGAAGTTGTGTAAGATTTGACTGGCAAGTTTGACTGTGGATTCATCATGATCCAAGGGGGGAGATACCTCGTAGATACCCAAGACCTGTACATTCAGGCATTGTTGCAAAACGCTGAACAGAGGCAAAAGGTCCATCGGGGTGAGGCCGCAGGGCCAAGATTGGCTGGCTCCCATAGCAAAGCTGCTAGAGAAACAATCGATATCCACACTTAGAAAAGTCGGGCGTGGTTGAGTGAGCAGTTCACTCCAATGGCTGAGTAGAGTTTTGAAAACCGATTGTCCACTGAGCAAAAGATCATCAAGAAAGAGAATGTGTCCACCCCGGCTCTGAACCCAATGGATGTGCTCGGCGCTGTTGCAAACTTTTTGAATGCCGACTTGATAGAAATCAAATTCGCCCAAGTTTTTTTCAGAGAGTAAACGATAAAAGGGTGTGCCACTGGAAAGGCCTTTGTCGGTGGGACGCACATCCAGATGGGCATCAAAATTGAGAATCAAGGGCTTGTGCTTAGCGTTCTGATTGGCCTTAAGAAAACCGGCCCCGTCGGGATAGCCGTAGTCGTGGCCTCCACCTAAGCCAATCCATTTGGCTCCACTTGACACAACCTCATGTACAGCCTTTGTGGCTAAAGAGTGGCGCTCCTCTAAAGGGACGTCCATAGAAAGGTTACCCAAATCATACAGATTGAAATTTGGTTCCAGTTGTTCGGGCGCGATTGAAGTTTTATAAAAGCGAGAGCGAATGGCGTCAGGGGCAAGAGCTGCCCCTACGCGACCTTGATTTAAAGCAATACCCTCATCGTCGGGGTAACCGGCGAGAATATTGTCGCCGGCCTTGGGTGAAGAGCCCTCCCATTTTTGAACGCGTTCGCCCCAGCGAGGGTCACCGGTTTTTGTCGAACGAAAAAACAGGTGATCGGAAGCGGGCTGAAAAGGCTGACTCCAGTTCAATTGTCACCCCAAGTTCTTATTGGCAAAGTCCCAATTGACCAAGTTCCAAAAGGCATTGATATAGTCGGGTCGAGCATTGCGGTAATCAATATAGTAAGCATGTTCCCATACGTCACAGGTCAGCAGCGGAGTTTTTCCTTTGGTCAAAGGAGTTTCAGCATTCACAGTTTGCTCAATACTTAAAGAACCATCGGAATTCTTTACAAGCCAAGTCCAACCGCTACCAAAAAGAGTGCTGGCGGACTGGGTGAACTTTTCTTTGAACTCAGCAAAAGAACCAAAATTTTTGTTGATCGCTTCAAGGATCGCACCTTTGGGTTCGCCACCACCATTGGGGCTCAAAGAGTGCCAATAAAAAGTGTGGTTCCAGATTTGAGCCGCATTATTAAAAACACCACCACTTGAGGTTTTTACAATTTCTTCCAAAGATTTTTCAGCCATAGGGGTACCTTCGATGGCGGCATTGAGTTTGGTGACATAGCCGGCGTGATGTTTGCCATAATGGAAGTCAAGTGTCTCTGGAGAGATATGAGGACTCAAAGCATCTTTAGCGTAGGGGAGTTGGGGTAGTTCAATAGCCATAATAGACTCCTTTCAAAGGGTTGTTTCCAAATTCATACATACCGCAAGGAGTATATAGATCTGTGGCCCATGAGTCGAGGGATCGGCCTACGACTCGTCATATCATGTAGTTTTCATTTGGGAGAGGGTCCACTGGGCCAGTTCTCCCAACTCTGGATGCTCCAGGTAGGGGGTGACAGAGCTTTCTAAGCTTTTGATTCGCAAGTTTCCAACGACGATGAGGGCATTGCGCTTAAGTCCGCGTCCACCTGCGCGGCTGAGCGGAGTATGGGCCACTTGTTTTAGTAATTTCTTGTTAGAGCTCTCCAAGATCTGTTTGAGATCTTCCACTAAAGAATCTCCAAAATGAGTTTTATTTTCAAAATCTGGTTTCAGTTTATGTAATTTGATATTCCAGGGACAGACTGTTTGGCAGATATCGCAGCCAAAAAACCAGTCTTGAATTTTGTCTCTGATTTCTGGCGGCGGTACCTTTTTGCTTTCGATATTCCAGTAAGAGATACAGAGGTTGGCGTCCAACACCCGAGGTTCGGGAAAAGCATTTGTGGGGCAAGCATCCAAACAGGCCGTGCAACTGCCACAAAAATCGTGCAGGGGTTCAGGCGTTTCCTGAGCATTGAGGCTAGTGAGGATTTCGCCGATAAAAAAAAGACTGCCTTTCTTAGGATGAATCAAACAGGTGTTTTTGCCAATCCACCCGAGCGCGGCTTGGGCGGCGAGGTCTCTCTCCAAAAGAGGAACGGCATCGGTGAAGGCTAAAAAAGATTCATTTGGAAAGTGAGCTTGCAGTTTTCTGATCAGATTTTGCAAAATCTCTTTGAACCAAAAGTGGTAGTCTTCGCCTTGGGCGTAGTGGGCCATTCGCAAGCTTGGGAAAAGAGCATCTGCTTTTTTAGGGTGTGGAAAATAATCCTGGGTGACGACAAGGACCGATTGCATTTCGAGAAAAGCATGTTGCGGATTTAGACGTATCGATTGATGGTCAGCCATATAGCCCATGGAGGCTTGCTGTTTCTTGTCGAGCCACTGGGAGTAAGCCTGACCACTGGTCGCCGCTTTCAGTGGGATGTGTTCAAAATGTTCGACTCCAAGATCAGTCAGACATTTCTTTAAAGTCATTGAGGGATTCACGTTCACCCCGTCTTTTTTTCACTCTTAATTCTTTCTGCTAAAATCATCTTAATGAGACTTTGATAAGGAACGTCCTGCTTGTTAGCTATAGATTTGAGCTGGTTGAGCATGGATTCTGGCAAACGAAGAGAAATAGATTTAGTCGAAGGTTTTAAATGAGGGAGGCTCACACTTTCCGCCTGAGTGAAATCAAAATAATCAGTGGCATCTTTCTTCGCCCAGAAGTCTCTTTCTTTATCTTCATTAGAGAATTTAGGAATTTTTTTCTTTTTTGATTTGCTCATAAATTTTCTTTTCCTTTCGACTCATATCTCTAACTGAAATCACTCTAATAAGGGTGTTTTTTCTGATCGTAAAAATAACTAGCAATCTACGGTCAAAGTTTGTAATTCTAAGAGCCGCATAGCGCTTCTCTTTATCAGAGTGCTTTTTATCATCTGCAACGACTAAAGGATGATTAAAAAAGACTTCCTCTGCCTCACTTCGATGAACATGGTGCTTCTCCCAACTTTTTTCGGCGTTACCAGTATCCCAATCAAAACCAGTTAAAGATCTGAGAAGTTCATCTAAGTTCATTTATGTATATTAACAATATACATGAAGAGGCAACATTTGAATCAAATTTAGCCTTATTCTGTCTTAAAATTTGTTGTGCTGACTAATAAAGTTACCAGGGTGGGGATCAAGGCTTGTATTCATTCAATAGCCAAGCGGATTTGGTCGTCTTCAATGGTGATCAGTCTGTTTTTATAGAGGTAGCCGAGGGCGATTTTGAACTTTTTACGACTGACCCCAAACATCGAGCTGATTTGGTCGGCGGGCGTTTTGGCACTGATGTCTAGCGTGCCCCCTGCTTCTTTTATTTTATCCAAAATTTGATCGGCGAGGTCCTTGCGACCACTGAGTCCATGGGGCTGAAGGACCAAATCAATTTTATTATCGCTTCTAATTTTATCAACAAAGCCCTTTGTTTTCTGGCCAGGTCTGAGAGGGGTTCGAATATCATCACTATAAATCAAACCACAGAACTGATTGTTCACAATGGCTTTAAGACCCAATTCCGTTTCTTGGAAAACAAGCAGATCCACAGGTGAACCCACTTTGAGATCAGGCTTTTGAGTGTCGATAAATTTGCTAAGGCGTGTGGAGGCGGCGATTCTTTCACTTTTGTCGACGTAAATATAGACGGCACAAAACTGGTTTGGAACCATTTTAAAAAGTTGCTCTCGAAAAGGTACAAACAGCTCTTTATCAAGACCCCAATCAAGGAAGGTGCCAAACTCTTCTACCTTCGAAACTCGAAGAGAGGCAAAGTCTCCGACCATGGCGTAGGGAACTTGCGGAGTGGCCACGATTCGATCCTGAGAGTCAAAGTGCACAAAAACTTCAATTGTGTCTCCGATATTAATCTCATTCTTGACAAGCTTGCGAGGCAGCAGAATATCCTCCCACTCTTCATCGCCCTCTAAGTAAAAACCGTGTTCCACAGCTCGAACCACTTTGAGTTTATTCATTCGACCAAGCTCAATCATCAGAGAGTTTTGACACAAAAGCGGGCGAGGACCAAGAGAATAGGATTCTCTTGTTGAAAAAGAGCTGTGAGGCTGTTCTCAGTGGGCCTTTTGCGATCATGGCGAGTGTATTGACTGTATTTTTTTTATAAAAAAGTTCGGATATTCAATCTGGTCTTGTAGATTGTCCTATTTAGATAAGTAGCTAGACAGAAGCACTTTCCTTCATTACCTTTGCGTTATGAATATAAAATATAGAGAAATCCAAGAAAAAAATACCGCCGGTTTAGCTGTTATTTATTTACAAAAAAATAGCGACTCCAAAAATATTTTTGAAGAGAATCGAATTCTTTGGGCTCCTAACGAAAAGGGACTTAAAATAGCCGAAAACTCACCCCTATCCATTCAAGACAAAAAACTTGTCATGGTGGATTCAGATCACAATATGCTGGGCTTCTATTTTGTTGGGCAGCAAGAGGGCGTGTATCGCGTGTTAGAGCCTTTTTACTGCCCTGACTTTAATGATTCACCTCCGCCGGCACCCAAACGCTCTCGCTCCAAAAGCCCAGGCACGCTTCTCGATAAAGAAGGTCTTGATTTTTACTTGCGCAATCTTAAAGAGTTTCTGATTTAGTCTGGGCGGGCCTGTTTATGGTAACTCTACCATTTGGGTGAATGTCATTTGTTTAAATAGAAAAAAGAGTTTTTGTACCTGGCCCCCGTTCAGTGAGCGGGGACCTTGGGTGTCTTCTTGCTTATTTCTCAGCTTTCTGAGCCGCAGCTCTTTTACTGGCTTCTTTCTTTAGGGCGATCTCCTCTGGAGACTCTCCCCATGGAGAAGGTCTTGGGCCTTTAGGGCGGTCTTTCTTTCCGCCGCCACCTTTTTGACCGGCTTTTATGCTCACTGCAGGTTTACCAGGCTTCACTGGGTTTTCTTCTGGGACAAAATAAACATCATCGGCTTGGGTGGCATTCTCTGGCACGGTCTCGCCCTCATCGAACTTATAAACACGAACGCGATAAAGTTTTTCAAGGGTTGAATTTTGGGCCACATCCATAGCTGTCATGAAATATTTAAGTCGATCTTCTTTGAACTTAAATGTTTCTCCAAGAGATGTGGTGATCTCTTCTTCGGTCTTGCCTTGGCTCTCTAAAGCCGTCTTTGCAGCTTGTCCCTTATGTAGGACATGGACTAAGAATTCGCTCATTGTTCGCATGGATTCTTCCTTTTTTTGATATTTAGGGTGAATATTGGCCATCAAACAGGGTCCGTCAATAATATTAAAAAAAAATGGCAAACACGTGATTTGTGGACAGATTTCCCTTTTTGTTCTCTAATGGATTTGTGACGATCCTCGAGCAACATCCCCATTGGCCGGCGCTGCGCCAGGTCCACGACACCCTGCAGGCCAAAGGCTATAGAGCTTTACTCGCAGGTGGGGCTGTGCGCGACCTCTTACTTAGTAGATTCCCTAAAGATTTGGATCTTGCAACTAACGCCACACCCGAGCAAGTCGAAGCCCTTTTTGACAAAACCATCATGGTTGGGAAAGCCTTTGGGGTGGTGCGGGTCATCATCGAAGGAGTGGATATAGAAGTGGCCACTTTTCGCAAAGATGGGCCCTACCAAGATGGGCGCCGACCCCAAATGGTTCAATTTTCTTCCGAAAAAGAAGATGCCCTCCGTCGGGATTTTACCATCAACGCATTGTTTTACGATCTTTCTGAAAAAAAGGTCTTGGATTATGTGGACGGGGAGCGCGACATCAGAAGTGGGGTGATTCGCACGGTGGGGTCTCCTCAGCTTCGTTTTGAGGAAGATAAGCTGCGAATTTTAAGAGCCTTGCGTTTTCACGCCCAACTGGGCTTTGCTCTTAGTACCGAAACCCAGGAAGTGATTCCCACCTTTGCCAATCAATTGGTTCAGGTTTCTCAAGAACGCTTACGCGACGAGTGGCAAAAATTACTGACAGCTCCTTTTGCCATGAAGGGTGTGAAGCTTTGTTATGAATTGTCGTTATGGCCTATTCTGTTCCCAAACTGGGTCTATCAAGAGACAGTATTCGAAAAGTTTTTGGATCCTAAATTTTGTAACAGCTTTGAACGCGCTTGGGCCGTTTGGATCAATTTACAGGATTTAAAAGGCGAAAAGCAAGTGCGTGAATCTTGTCACCACTGGAAGCTTTCTGGAGACGTGATAGACAAAGTGGTGTCCTCTTACCTGGCTTTGCAAGGGACCTTAGCTTTTAGCCAAGGTGAGCCAGTGGATTGGGCGCTGAACCTGTCGCAAAAACATAATTTTTTTGCCCTCGATATATTTGAGTATTTAAAAGAAGATGAGCTTTCTCAGAGTTACTACGAAGCCAAAGCGCGAGCACTTCAGTATTTTAATCGCGGTGAATTGCCGCGCCCCCTCGTGCATGGAGAGGATTTGATCCAACTTGGTCATAAGCCAGGAACAAGCTTTAAAAAAATCTTGGAGAAGTGTTACCGACAGCAGCTCTTATTGGGGTTAAAAGAAAAAAAACAAATATTGCCTCTAATAGAAGATCTCACCTAGTGCTCGTTCCAGTCAGTCTTGATCAAAATATTTTCAATATCTATTATTGCAGACATAAATTACAAAATATTATGCCTGAGTAAAAAATAGAAGCCTATTTTAAATTTTTTTATTTAATGAGAATCAATTCAACCTCTTTAGATTTGTCTACTTTTCCTTTTATGGTTTGTGGGAAATTTCTCATAGCAGCAGTGCGAACCATAGTGATAAATCTTTTATTGTTTTTGTAGGGACAAGCCGAGATGTCTAAAACAATTTTTTTAAAACTGATGTAGTCTGCACTCTCTTCTTCGTCAACAACCTTGCCACACGAAAGGGCATTTATGTTGGTCACCGATGTATCGGAGTCACCGCAACCCATAGTGGATTTCACGTTAAATTCTGCCGTGAATTGAACCAGTTGGGGGCCTTGCGCAAGACCGTAACAACCTATGATGGGAACTTGTTGAAGAGAAAAGTTTTCTTCTTCTTGAATATCTTGAACCACAATCCAGGCCGACGCCATGGCATCGACTGTAGCGAGAGCGTTTAAAGAAAAAAGTGAGACAAGTGAAGCGAATATGATTTTAAACATTAAGAACCTCCCAGATTCTGACAGGTTCCTTATAACCTCTTTTGTGGCTGAACTGGGGATGAGTTTCCTGTCTTGTAATTTCTTCTGAACTAAAGAGAGGCTAATGGAATTTTTTTTAATAGTTATGGAGCTAGCCTTGATTCTGCTCCAATAAGAGGAGGGAGCTTAGGGAGGGGATTTAGGCTCTTGCAGACGTAGAGGTTTTTTTGTCTTTTTCTAAGCCTTTATGCTGTTTAAAGTCGTAGTTGGGGTTTTTCTTTAGGCGGTTGTTCCACTCTTCCCACTTCTTTTTGCCAAGATCGTGCTCCACACGGCCTTTTTGATTGAAAATGTTTGTATCCGTTCCAAATAAAAAACCTAAGATGGCTTTGAGCATATGAAGACCTCCAACAAGATGACTAGATATACCTCTATCTTGCGAATTCTGGCAGTCTTGTCCACTTGGAACTCCCTTGGCGACCTCTTGCGTCAGTTTGTAGGGACTTCAGGCTTGCCGTAAAGGAGGCAGGGCCGACGACTAATCCACTTTGACTTCTGCTTCTACTTCCGCAGCGGAAGTGGATTGGATATAAACGATGGGAGTGTGGCAATTGGTGTGCAAAAAAAGTGGCCCTGGGGTGGCCTCTTCTTCATATTTTTCTGAGCTCAAATGTATTCGGTATGGGCTTCCTGGATGTATCTGGAGTTCAAGTAGCCACATCTTTGCAGTATTTTTAGCTTGAAGTAATCCATATTTCGGTATCCATAAGCTGATTTCTTTA
>JBGSNK010000047.1:0-10792 GCA_041739665.1 Bdellovibrionales bacterium | reverse complement strand
GGCCTTCATCGCTCACGCGGCGTCGCTGCATCAGAGTTTCCTCCATTGTGCAATATTCCCTACTGCTGCCTCCCGTAGGAGTCTGGACCGTGTCTCAGTTCCAGTGTGGCTGATCATCCTCTGAGACCAGCTACCGATCGTTGCCTTGGTAGGCTTTTACCCCACCAACAAGCTAATCGGACGCGGACCAATCCTTCAGTGGCCGAAGCCTTTTACTACATCTTCCGCAGAAGTCGTAGTCATATGCGGTATTAGCAGTCCTTTCGAACTGTTATCCCCCGCTGAAGGGCATGTTATCCACGCGTTCCTCACCCGTCCGCCACTCTACTCATACCCGAAGGTACTTTCTCGTTCGACTTGCATGTATTAGGCGCGCCGCAAGCGTTCGTTCTGAGCCAGAATCAAACTCTCCAGTTTAAATTCTCAATCTCTAAACAAATACTTTGCTTAAAGCTAAATTTCCTTAAAATTAAAACTCAACAAGATAAATCTTATTGAGACCTCACAAAAGTGTATTTAACTAGCTATTCAGTTTTCAAAGAATCAAAACAAGAATTGGAGTTCTAAGGGAACGGTCAGGTGGAGTCAACAGGGAAAAAATAAAAGTATTGTTTTTTTTTAACGGCCCACAGCAGAGCGGATTTCAGAGGCAAAAGTTGAATAATTTACCCCTAATTTTGGCCATACTGGAACCACCCCGACCTTAGTTTACAACTCACAATATGCTCAGACATTGGTCAAGTTTTTCGCTCCAAACCCTCCAGATTCGACTTGGTATGTTTGGGACTGATTTAACAGGCCCCGACCATGCTAGCCTTTAAGACTAATTAAATAGACCAAAGGGGGGATAATGTTAAGGACGACATTATTAATAACAGTTTTCATAACAAGTTTTTTTCAGTTCGAAGCTCAGGGGACCTTCATTCCAGAAGAAGACATTAAGATTAAAAATCGTATTTTTAGCGAGCGCGACGCCAATATGACTGAGGCTGAGTTTAATGGCGCCATCGAGAAAGCACGCCTTCATTACACACCCATTGTTGGTGCAGCAGGCGGCAAGCTCGACATTATAGGCGCTTGGGATGACGACACTCTGAATGCTTCGGCCTCACAGTTCTTTGGAACGTGGCGAGTGAATATGTATGGAGGCCTAGCACGTCATCCAGAAATGACGTTAGATGGTTTTGCCATGGTTCTTTGTCATGAATTAGGTCACCACCTGGCAGGTTTCAGCTTTACGAAAGCCATGTTTGGTGGCGTTTGGGCTGCTAATGAAGGACAATCGGATTACTTTGCTGCCCAATCATGTGCACGCGAGCTTTGGGGTCCCGAAGTTGAAGTTAACGCCACCTTTCGTGAACCCGCTAATCAGCTAGTTAAAGAACGTTGTGACCTAGCCTGGCAGGATGAAGATGAGCAGAATCTTTGCTATCGAATCAATGCTGCCGGACAGTCTTTAGCGAGAGTTTTATCTTCCCTAAAAAAGGAAGAAACCTTTCCACAGTACGATACACCTGACACCAACAAAGTTGGCCAGACAGATAATCGTCACCCACAGGCTCAATGTCGTTTGGACACCACGTTCTCGGCATCGGTCTGCCAAGCCGATTTTAACACCAGCGTTATCCCTGGTAAAAGTGCCGCGGATCCATATGGTCCTGAGGCAGAAAGGGAGGCTTCAGAGAACTCATGCATGGAGATCAGTGGTTACACAGAAGGTTTGCGTCCCCGCTGTTGGTTTAGTCCCGGCATTTAATAAATTCCGATATTTAGACATAAAAAAAGGCCCCAATGGGCCTTTTTTTATGTGAGTGACAATTTAAGCGACTAAGAAAAAAACTCACTGCCACTTAATTAAAACAGCTTTTACCCATAAAGGCTTTTTCGCCGCCATAAACTACGGTGTACCATGATTTACTATGATACTTCATTTGCACTTCCTGACCCGACTTGTAAGCGCCCAAAACATCTGCTTTTGTGGACGGGTGAGCTCTTAGGTTGCAAGATGAGGCCGAAACCTTTGCCACACGATTGCGATTTAAGCCAGATACTGTACGGTAACCATTAGGAACTTTCTTACCCATGGTCGCTAACTTCTGATCATATGCTTTATCAATTTCAATAGACATCTCGAGTTCATCCAGCATTTTGTTTGCCTTACCGAGAGTGCGACGATAAGTGCTGATCATACGCTTGTACTCGTTTTGATCCTTTTTCAAATCACGGTACACTTTACCAACCTCAATTCTAGCTTTCTTGACTTCAGCGCGCATTTGACTCACGCGAGTCGCAGTCTTTTTAGCTTGTGTCCGCATACTTATGTAATCTTTATTGAGCTGCGCCAACTGGGATTCTTCGGCTCGCTTCTCGCTCAAAGCTTTTTGCTCGTCACTTTGTACCAACTCAAGCTCGGCTCGCACTTTTTCACTTTTCCCACGCATCTTGGCTTGTTCGGCCTCAATTTTTAATAACTCTTTTTGATGCTTTTTGATTTCGTCTCGAGTTTGTGCGATTTTCTTTTCGTTTTCTTTAATTTCTTGTTCAGCGCGACGACGCTTAATCTCGGCAGCCTCTTTTTCTCGCTCGAGTCTTTCGCGCATTTGCTTGGCCTCTATACGATCTTGAGCCAATTGTTCTTTGAGTTGTTGGGACTCGATAATAGATGCCTCTGAATCAGCGCCAATTGCGTCAGCTTCAATGAGTTCCTCATTCAAGTCTGCAATGTCCGCCAAAGACACCTGACAAGCCAAAATTAAGCTACAAAATACGACAAACAGTATTTTTTCCTTATATAGTTTCATAACCTCTCTCCTCATTCACTAATAAACAAAGAGCAAAGGGCGTACCATTATTTTTGTGCCGCAAATAGACTCTACTCATTCTCACAGTTGCAACTGTCAACTTTCCAGGAGCGCGAAAAAAAATTAAGCATTTCAATTTGATAAACTCTTATTCTCAGGTCGAAACTGCTATTGTTTATCAGCTTGAGACACCAGTTGGAACTTTGTCTTAATTTGTTCAGTGACAATTTTTGGCGAGAAACTCCCCTTTTGCGCAAGCCATCGGGTTTTAAGCTGGCATACGGTTTGTATCAGTGTGAGTCATTAACACCAGAAAAGGACGGCACGTGCTCAAAAAGATCAATCTTTTGCTTGCTCTATTTTTTTTCACTCACACGGGGTTATCCCAAGAGCGATCTACGTTGAGTAAGATCTACGACTCTAGCTTTATGCGTTCAAAGCAACTGCTTGGTTTAGCTGATTCAGCTGGCAACCGACGTTCTCTATTGTTAACCAGTCGTTTAGGTAAGAAAGAGCTTCGACGCGACCAACGCAGTATCGTTTTGATTCAGAATTTGGAACAGTTAAATGATCTGCCAGATCCATTAATCCAAAAAATACGGGCATCTATGGATAAAAATCAAAATATTAGTGACTATTATATCTTTGCTAACTTTGTTCACTCGTCACTACCGGATACAGACAAAACAAACCATTATATTGCCGTGATCCCGCGCAAAGTCAGAGTGGAGAAGCTCTTCTTACAGGTGGAGAGATTGAGTTCAAAAGTGGGAGCTCAGACTCAACTCCGCTTTGTTTTAAACCAAGGATTTAAAATGATTCCCCAGGAGTCTGACAGCTTTCCCATCCTCACCTTAGAGAAAGGTGATTTGATTTATTCTCTACAAACAACTGCACCTTTGGGGCTAGATAATGACTGGAATCCTCTTAAAGGTTTGACTGGTGAACTTGCCAATGCCTTACAATTTGCGTCCACAGAGGCCGTGGCCAAGCAACAAATAACAAGTTCAGTGGTTGAGAGTTATGAATTTGTAGACTTGAGTGCCTCGCAAAAAAAAGCCGTGTTCGAGCTTGCATTGAACACCTCACATAAAGAACAAGAAAATGGAATTCACAACCTTGTTTTCAATAGCGGAGTGACCCACACCCTGCTAGCCTTAAAAGCGGGCCACAAGGGAATCCGCACAGCCCACTTTAACCCATACTCTCTTGTCGAAATGCTTGAAGGTTCGATGGGCATAAAACTGCGCCAACAACAAAACCTCAACGAGGAGTTTGCCTCCTTAATCATGAAGCGAGAAGATTTGATGACTTGGGAGAAAATGAAAGGGAAAGAAGCTCATAAAAATGTGGCCCCCCGATTGGACCTACTCCAACACCCTTCCTTTGAAAAAGTATTGCGAGAGGTGACGGAATTTATCATTGAGGAAAAGATCACTTACCCAACTGCTCACCAGGCTTACCAATATGGCAACAAAGATCGAGAAACAGCGACTCTAAGCCAAAAAAAGTTGGGCTCACCTCTTTGGGAAAAAGTGAAATCGGCTTGGAGCTTAAACTTTCCCAAAAAAAATCCTGAAGAATTTTTTAAAACATTAGAACTGTTAAGATCTCAAGATTTTTAAACTTTCTATCGCATCAGCCACTGAAGCTTCATGTGAGAATGGAAGCTAAATTGGGGCAAGTGTTTCGAAACTCCTGGGTTTTTGTTGTTTGGGTGGCTACCAACAGATAAGTGAGAAGGGCTATTACCAGGAGTTCCGCGGGAAGAGCCGAGCTTTTTGAGGATCATCCGGTCATCCCGGTTAATGGTACTACCAACAGTTAAGTGAGAAGAGCCCGAAGAGGCTGGTTACACAGTGCTTCTGCAAAAAGAAGCAGGTACTTATTGGTGGAGGCAACAGGGATCGAACCTGCGACCTTCTGAATGCAAATCAGATGCTCTCCCAACTGAGCTATGCCCCCACACGAGGTCAGACAGTTATGATATGATTTGCATCGAGGGTCAAGATTTTTGCGCCACCAACAATGGGAGGCGCCGCAAGGATCATGCAGTTATGCACTTGTTGGCAAGACTTGGGTTGGTATGCGTGAAAAAAGGGCTCTTTCCTGATTGAGATCAAAACCCACGGACTCCCCACCGCAGACAACAGAGTCGTAAACCTTGCGAAGTACTTCAAGTTCCTCCCAAGAGTTGTCCTCATGGCAGAGGCTTTCTTGAATGGCATCAAATATATTCATTATATCCGGCGTGGTGACCACCTTTGGAAGCTTCTCCATATCTAGACCAAACATAGTTAAGGGTCGAAAACCCACAAGCTTTTGGGTGACGAGAATCTTTTTACCCGATACAAAATTGACTTGTAGAAACTCTTGTCCATCTTCATCAGTACGAGTCAGAACTTCTTCTACGTCAAATTTATTGACCTTAATACGACGTTTATCGATTTTTTGCTCAATCACAAAGTAATCACTCAAGTCACTCTCGACGAATTTAAGACTCTCGGTACCATTCACGTATTCGAAAATCTTTTCTAACAACTTCTCGCCAGTTCCAAACATATCTGAGTTATTCAAAATTCCTCCAGGGTTGACTCAAAAGGTAGTTTCCTATCGACGATGGGGGGCTAGAACTTTACGAAAAGTTTCCTAAAATCAATAAGTTCTCAATTTGAACCTAAGTTGTCTCATTCGCGCGCAGGGACTGGACAAATTCGTCAAAACTTTAGCTATCCAGACTGGGAGGAGGTCGGTGGAGTCTCAGCTCCCTTCTTTACTTTGGTAGGGGCATCCACTATGATCAGAAAAATCTGGAGTTGTAAAAAATGATCGTAATCCGCTGGCAAGCCCCCCTAAGACCCACAAAAGAGCAAGCTCTTATGATCTTTCGAGCCGAGGACTTACAGCCTCGTGAAGAGATCCTGACAACTGCAGAGACCTATCCTGAGCAC
Organism: Bdellovibrionales bacterium; assembly: GCA_041739665.1. Lineage (GTDB taxonomy): Bacteria > Bdellovibrionota > Bdellovibrionia > Bdellovibrionales > JAGQZY01 > JAGQZY01. Next base: position 5,040 of record JBGSNK010000047.1, on the reverse strand, counting down.
CGTCACCCCTTTGATGAAGTCCGCATGATTTTAAGTGGAGAGCTCTCTTTTAATGTGAATGGCAATCAACTTTTACTGCGCTCGGGGGATAAGATCATTATTCCTTCAAACACCAAGCACTCTCAAAAGGTACTGGGCCAAGACCCCTGCGTCAGCCTTGTGGCCAATAAACCCTTCTAATCGCTATCTTTAGCTTTGTTTTTCTCGCCACGCATCCAGGCTAAATAATCCCCCATTCTCTTTTCGAAACCACGGCTGCTGGGTGTGTAAAAGGATCTTTTTTTTAAATTTTCAGGAAAGTAGTCTTGGGGCAACCAGCCTGTCGCACCTTGATGACTATATTGGTAGTTTTCGCCATAGCCGATTTGCTTCATAAGCGACGTTGATGCAGATCTTAAAGATTTGGGAATAGGCAAAGGTCCTGACTTCTTCACCTCGGCTTGAGCTTTATTGATGGCCTCATAACTGCGGTTGGATTTGGGAGCACAACAGAGATAGGTCACAGCCTGGGAGAGATTGATGCGAGCCTCTGGCAAGCCTATCACTTCGACGGCTTTGAAAACATTGAGGGCCATTGTCAGAGCGTTTGGATCGGCATTGCCAATATCTTCAGAAGCGAGAATCACCATGCGCCTGGCAATGAATAAAGGGTCCTCTCCGCCTTCGAGCAAACGGGCTAAATAATAAACGCCCGCATCCGGATCGCTACCACGTATACTTTTAATGAAGGCTGATATCGTGTCGTAGTGTTCATCACCCTTTTTATCAAAGCGCAAACCAGAGCCCTGAAAAATTTGATTCAGACCATGCTCAGTTATAGGAAAATCCTGTGGATTTTGTTGAAAACGGAAAACCACTTCCTCCAAAGTATTGAGCAAGCGACGGCCATCCCCATGGCTCTGCTCAACAAAAAGATCCATGCTTTCACCCTGAAAAAGGTCGGATGTCTTGAGAGAAAGTTGAGAGAGGGCTTTATAGACCAAACTTTTGAGATCATTAGAAGTGAGGGATTCAAAAACCAAAAGCCGGCAGCGAGACATGAGGGCGGCGTTGAGCTCATAACTGGGGTTCTCGGTGGTGGCTCCAATGAGGTAAAAATAACCCTTCTCCACAAAAGGTAAAAGGACGTCTTGTTGCCCCCTATTTAAACGATGGATTTCATCGACAAAAACCAAAGTCTTGCGTTGAGATTGTAAGAGCTGATGGCGAGCCTTTTCGCCGATCTCTCGAATGCGTTTTGTTCCAAGATCTATGGCGTTCTCGTGATAAAAGTCGCCGGGTGTTTCGTTGAGGAGAGCCATCGCAAAAGAGGTTTTGCCGCAGCCAGGAGGGCCCCACAGAATAAGACTTTGCATCTGACCTTTGCCGATTTGTTCAAAAAAGCCGGCATGATTGGCAAAAACTTGTTTTTGCCCCACCATATCCTGCAAAGTCTGGGGGCGTAGCCTATCGGCAAGGGGGCGTGGCACTTGGGTTTCCATCTGATTAAATAAATCCATCAGGGTTAGGAATACTATACAAGCTTCAGAAGCTGAAATCTTATGCCGTGTGCGCTGCGATAATACTAATTAATGCTGTAAGTGAGACGGATTTTCTGGGTCGTTCGGACAGCGGATTCCACACCCAAATTACCACCTTCGCCCGCTAGGGTTCCAACAGCCACACCATCGAGGGTGAAAACTGCCTCCGCGGTGAAATTTCGCGAATCCTCAGGGACGCTGACTCCTCCAAAACTCAATGAACAGTTTGCTCGCAAGACCAATCTGGAGTTCGGCGGAATAATTCCATTTTGTATAGGAGTCGTGGTCGCACCTGATTCAATAACAAAGAGTTCAGCTATATCTGTACTATCCATTATTTCGCGAAAATCGCTATTTAAGGCAGAGTTCCTCACGTCCACACGAAGTGTTGACAAAATGAGCTCTTCGTTCTCACGCTCCCAATTGATGGTGGCGGACCTCAAGCGAAAGTAGGATCTCTTTAAATCGTTTAATTCTAGGGAATTACACGACGTCGTCTGAGAGGGAATAATGGGAGCCTGTCCAGGAAGAATCAAGGAAAAACCCGCGGCACTCTCGTTTGCATCCTCTCCACAAGAGAGAACAAGGAATGGAGCAAGTATTAAGAAAATCCATTTTTTTGATTTCACTTAGAAAACCTCACTTTCAAAGGCCGCGTCATCAAAAGATTCTTCTTCACCAAAACTGTCCGATTTACTTGGAGTTTCGCCTTCTGTTCCCATCGAACCCTCGTCGATAGAAAGCTCCTCGAAGGCATCAAATGAGTCTGCAGGAGCGTTTTTCGACTGACCAACGATTGAACCCTCAACTTCTCTTAAAATTTTTGGTTTTAAAAAGAGTAAGAGCTCGTTTTTATTTTTTACAGTTTCAATTTGTTTAAAGAGGTAGCCGACGAGAGGAATGTCTTTTAGCCATGGAATACCCCCATCGCGATCCACATCATCCAACTGGTAGATCCCACCAATCACAGCCGTCTTACCGTTTTTGACCATAATAGTGGTTTTAGCATTTCTTTTATTAATTTCAACTTGACCGTTTGCAGCCTCGCTTCCAGGGAATTCTCTTTTAAGTTCAACTTCTAATATGACATCGCCCTTAAAAGTAATCTGGGGTGTGACGTCTAAAGAGAGAACTAAATCCTGGTAAGTAATATTGGGTATAGATAGTGCCCCAGGCCCTGCGACTGGCATTATTGTCTCAACCGGGATTTGGGTTGTTTGATTGATCGAAGCCCGTGTTTTGTTCATCGTAACAATACGAGGCTGTGACAAAACCTTAACTTTATTTTGTTGTTCAAAAAGTCCAAGAGACGCGCTGAGGTCACCAAAAATATCAAATGTCCCTACAGATAAATCGAGCGAGAAACTGGATTCTCGACCACCCGACAACGAGGAGTTGATTTGTCCTGTGCGCGAACCTCCTAAACTGAAAGGTGAACCGGTTGTATCCCAGTTGATACCAGCCTCCCTCAGAAACTCTTCACGAGCTTCAACAAGCTTAGCCGCTATTTCAACCTGCATAGGTGGAGTGTCGAGAGCTTTAACCAACTCGCGTACTCGATCTATGTATTCTGGATAATCCGTTATAACTAAAGAACTGGTTCGCTCATCAAAGGCAATTTTACCTTCTTTGCTGATAAATTCTTTCAGCTTAGTCGCTAAGCTCTCTACTTTTGCATAACTCACAGGAATATATTTAACTTTAATTCCCTTGCTATAAAGTTGAGCTTCCTTTTCACTCTTAATTTGGGCGCTGACTGCGGCCGCCTCTTTACTTAGAGTCTCTTGCTTGGCTATTCGCAATACATTACCCTGCTTGACGTAGCCAAGAGATCGAGAACGCAACATCACAACCAAAGCCTGATCCCAAGGAACATTGCGCAGTCGCACACTTGTTTTTCCACCCACATCATTGTCCATAATAAGATTCACACCACTCTTCTCAGCAATCACTTCAATGATGGTACGAATATCTGTGTCTGCGAACTCAAGACTCACTTTTTCTCCGGAGTAACCCGAACCACCAATATCCAGACTGTTGCTGCTCGGACTCTCCATTAGAGAGTTTGTCAAAATGCCAGTATTTCCAGAGTTGTTTGGCTTGATGAGGTTTTGTGATACTGATGACTGGACATTGAGTGATGGGGCCGCTTGATTGGCGTTTGTGGCTAAAGCGGACATATCCATCTGATTTTCGCTGACGAGGTCACTAAGAGATTCTTCTTTAGGCTGGTTTCCAGCAACTGCCATGGGGCCTTCACCCTCTGTTGTCATAACTAAAATTGAATTTCCCTCTTTCTGAACGATGGGCTCAACTGGACGCTTCATCTGAATCACGATTTTCGCAGAATTTGATCCGGCTTCTTGATAAGCATTGATAGTGGCAATATCTTGCTTGAAGTCTTTGGTGATATAAGGACGCTTGAAACGCTGCGGGAGTTGCACATCATTAATTAGTACAACGATTTGATTGAGGTTTTTATCTGTCGAGACATTATAGATGGCGGGTGAGGCCGTGTCGATCACAACAGTACCACCATTTTCAAAAGCTTTGTAACCGAGATTAGTAATTTGATTGCTAGCACTCATACCAACCGCGCTCATAGAATCAGTCGGCTGCGGATCCATGGACATAAAATCATCGCCCTGCAAAGGGTCCTCTTGTACGGGTTGTGCATCCATGACGAACTGATCAGCATCGGCATCATAGTCTGAAAATTCATTGAGCTCATCAGTCGCCAGAATCGGGTCTACCTGACTCTCGTTAGTATTGCTGAGCGCAACCGCCTCCTGTGTATTTTCAAAATCAGTATCCAACTGTGCGGACTGAAATTCAGAGGCAAAATTATCTTCATCTAAGGGATCCGAGAGGGTTTCGGCCGCAAAGGAATCGACATCACCGTCGAGCTCATCTGCATTGAAACTATCTAAGGACTCTACTTGATCAGAACTTTTTTCGGAAAAATCTGTCGAACTGTCCTCATTAAAACTTTGGCCTTGTTCAAGACTCTCAAGCTCAGAGTCAATTGCATCTGGTTCTAAGAGATTGTCGGTGCCTGCCTGCTCGTCAAGTATTACAGCAGGAGCTGAGCTCTCATCACTAGAATTAAAAAGTGAACAGCTCGTCACGTTAAAACTGATGAGTCCGAACATTAGTAATGAACATAACATCCTTGTCATGAATCTCTCCTTGATCATTCGTTAAGAAACACAACCTTTGTTGTTGAGTATCTTTTCTGGTTTTCTTCAATTGTTTGAATAATCACCACTTCTTTTTCTCTGATGGTTGCAATGTAACCAAAGTTCTCACCAATATAATCCTTAATACCAAGACGATACTGCTGACCATTTGGCCCCTCAAATAGGGCCATTGGGCGATCTGTCTTCCAAAGTAAACCCTTTAACTTAAATTGCGAAAGAGTAAAGTTTTGCACTTTAAGAAAAGGGCCATAAACTTCTCCTGGATTTAAGGGTGCCGCCCCGCCCTGATTTTGAAATGGATTACGAAGTTCAGCTCCATC
>JBGSNK010000065.1:0-28352 GCA_041739665.1 Bdellovibrionales bacterium | reverse complement strand
GCATCACGCTTCCTGGACCCTCACAAAAGCTCACCACTCCAAAAGGGGTCTTATCAAAGAAAAACACTCTAAGGGGGTTGGAATCGGTTTTTGCACGAATTGCTTGGGTCATGCAGTCACTAGCACCTACAGGCCATGGAGTCCAATTATTGAAGATAGTGACTCTCTCTCAAATAAGACTTAAAATCTTTAATATTAAGAGTTTGAGCAACCGCCTCTTCTATATTGCCCTTATGCTGAAAGTAGCTCTCCGTGACTCTATATCCTGAGAAGTATCCAAGATCTGGGTTAGGGTTTTCAAAAGCATTGTACAGAAAAGGCTTTAGATCCTTGCCATTCATTATTTTTTTAAATTTTTCCTTCAATTTTATTTCATTCTCAAACCCATATCTATAAAGACGATGGTTAGGGTGAGCGCCATGTATGAGTTCGGTCAAGTAGTCGGCGCTTCCCTCCACTATCGTGTATTCTAAAAGAGTTTCCAGATCTTTGGGAAGATTTTGCTGAGTGTGGATAAGTTCATGGACAACAAGGGCAGTCAGTTTGCTAAAATCAATACTATAAGGAATGAGGTGTTCGGGAATCACACTAGATCTAACACTTTTATCTCCTGAGGCAAACATTTCAAGCCCAATTAAGAGTCGATTCCCTTTGATTGTTCCTGCCGTCGTAGTTTTTCCAATGAGATAATAAACTTCTACAGGTTTTGTCTCAGGATAGATTTTTTTCAACTTACGGAAACTGTCGACAATTTCTGCAGAGTAGGTATCGAGATTCGGGCTGATATTTCTGAACTGGTCATAATATGGTCGAAATTTTTTGATAGTCTTGCAAAGGGAGGTATTTGTATCTATTCGAAGTTCATAAAAGTCTTGTAACCCTTTTGAGCCAACGTTTTTATATTCATTTTCAAAAATCTGCTGACAATCTTCAACCGACTTCCCTTTTGATAAGTCAAAAGCCCTCCAAAAATTTGCTAAATCTGATGAGTGAAAGGTCACGATAGACTTACTGTCATCGACAGGGTTCAGAGCACAAGCCCCAGCAAAGCCTAAAACGAAGATAAAAAACAGGCTTTTTTGCATGGATTCGGGTAACTTGAAACTCTATCTTGATCAACTCTTTTGTTGAAGAAGACCATATGCAGCTACATAGAACCTAAATCACATCAACCCGCGTGAAAGCCCTCTTTAGCTTTTGCAGCCTGTTTCTTTCTGAAAAATGGTATGGATCCAGCAAGCGTGATGCGCTTTTGCCCGCAGGGCAAAATGCTGGCAAGGCAGGAGCCGTCCATTCCTTTTTTCAGAAAGAAACAGGCTGTGGACCTAGAGAGAGCTCGAGATAGAGGTTTGGACGAAGTTGAAGACCTGCGAGGCAAATACGCCCAGAACACACACGCCAATGGCCGACAAGATCACAATGGAACGCGAATAAAAGGCTTCGGGGCGAACTTCGAGACCTTTACCTTCAAGCATGTACATCGCCACCACCGGACGCAGATAATAATATACGCTAAGTATAGAACCCAATACACCAATGAAGGTTAACCAGTAGTAGCCTTGCTCTATGGTGCTAGAAAAGACATAGAACTTGGCAAAGAAGCCGACACTTGGTGGGAGGCCAGCAAGGCTAAAGAGAAGAACTGCCAAACAAAAGGCCAAAAGGGGCGAGTTTTTGCCGAGACCGCGAAGATCATCTGTTAAAACAATGGTGTCTTCATTTTTTTCAAGCAAGACAACTAAGGCTAATGTTCCCACTGTCATAACCGAATAGGAAATCAAATAAAATAAAAGACTGGAAACAGCACCGCTGCTATTCACCCCGAAAGAAGACACGACGAGTGCCATAAAGGCGTATCCGGTGTGGGCAATCCCCGAGTAAGCCAGCATTCTTTTGAAGTTGTCTTGCATGATGGCCGCGACGTTGCCGACGATTATTGTGAGTGCTGCTAGCCACTGCATAAACCAAACAAAGCGATCTGTATTGAGATCGTAGTAATCGCTATATAAAAAGAAACGCAAAAAAGCGATAAACGACGCCACTTTTACTGCAGTCGCCATAATCGTTGTCACAGGTGTGGCAGAGCCCTGATAAACATCAGGCGCCCAAGCGTGAAAAGGAACAAGCGATATTTTAAAGGCAAAACCAACAACGGTCATAACCACACCAAAGCGGAACAAACTATTGGTTTCATAAAGACGAGAGGACAACTCGCCAATTTCTTGGAAGTTTAGGCTTCCGGCCCCGCCGTATATAAAAGCAATTCCATATAAAAGAATAGCCGAGCCGAGTCCGCCCAACACGAAATACTTAAATGAAGCTTCTTTGGAGAGCCTTTTCTCTTTGTTCAAAGCAATGAGTAAATAAAGGGTCAAAGACATGAGTTCAATAGCAATGAAGGTTATAATAAGGTTGTTGGACATCACAACGAGGGCCATACCAATTGTGGAATTCAGGATTAAAAACAAATGCTCTGAGAACTGACGATCTCGCGTGGCTTTTGAGTCGTAGACAAGAAAAAGACAAAATCCAACCACGATAAAAATAATATAAGAGGACCAGACGGTAATCCCATCGATAATGATGGCTTTCGAAAAGGCTTCGACAAAGTTAAGGCCAGAAATCTGCCAATAGCCTTTCACTGCAGATAGAGTCAACCCGGCAGCCCCAATGAGACCAAATATGGAATACATAAGGGCCGTAAACGGACTCATCTCTTGCCCATCATTAAAGGCCTTCACCGTGATTGGAATAATGCTCGCGACAAAAATACAGATAAGAGGAGAGACGACTATAAGGTCCGACACATTAAAATTCACGACGATCTCCTAAAGCAGAAGGTGCTGAACCTTGCACACGAATGTTGTAAGTTTCTTTATTAAGAACTAAGTTTTCTATGCTCTTTTCAGAGTATTTGAGGAAGTGGCCGGGGAAAAGGCCCATCCAAAAGACAAGAATAACCAAGGGAACAAGGCCCGCAATCTCCCGACCATTCATATCGTTAACGTTGTATTTTTTAAAAATTGGCCCCTCTTCTCCAAAGAAAACTTTTTTTACCATCCAGAGCATATAAGCAGCACCCAAGATCACACCGAGCACCGCTAGCCCTCCAAATAGGGCCGACTCTTGAAAAGTTCCAAAAAGAATCAAAAACTCACCAACAAAACCGTTGGTCATTGGCACGGCAATACTGGAAAAGGTAATAATCAAAAAGAATATTGCAAAGATCGGAGTGACTTTGGCTAAGCCCCCATAATCGGCAATTTTGCGAGTGTGAGTTCTTTCATAGATGATTCCTACTAGCATAAAGAGGGCGCCAGTGCTAATCCCGTGAGCCAGCATCTGGAAAAGAGAGCCCTGGAGACTATACATGTTCATGGCGAAAAGCCCCAAAACCACATATCCCATATGGGAGACAGATGAGTAGGCGACAAGTTTCTTCATGTCCACTTGCACCATCGCCACTAAAGCTCCATAGATAATTCCAATCACTGCAAGAGTCATAAAGAGAGGTGTCCACGCCGTGACCGCCTGAGGGTAAAGCGGCAGAACGAAGCGAAGAAAACCATAGGTCCCCATTTTCAGCATAACACCGGCCAGGATCATTGAGCCGCCAGTTGGCGCCTGAACGTGGGCGTCTGGCAACCAAGTGTGAAAGGGAAACATTGGAACTTTGATGGCAAAAGCCAAACAAAATATAAAGAACAAAACGTTTTGTGGACTTATGAACTGACCATCCACAAAAGCTAAGTTCAGTCTGTAAAAATCAAGAACGCTGGCGCTCAGCTCACCTAGCTGGGCATCGCACTGAAAAATCAAGTAAATGATACCCGCAAGCATAAAAAGAGATCCCACCATCGTGTAAATGAAAAACTTGAGAGTGGCGTAGATTTTATTCTCTCCACCCCAAATGCCCACCATGAAATACATCGGTATAAGAGAAAGCTCAAAGAACACATAAAAAAGAATGGCATCCATGGCGACAAACGACCCAATCATGGCCGACTCTAAAACAAGCAACGAAATATGAAAGGCCTTGGTTTGCTTGTCGATACTCGTCCAACTTGCCAAGACAACAATGGGAGTTAAAAATGTGGTCAGGAGTACGAGCCAAAAAGAAATACCATCAAGACCAACAAAGTAGCTGACGCCCAGTTCGGGCAACCAACTGACCTTCTCAACGAGCTGAAGATCACTTGTGCTTGGATCAAAAGACTGAAAGAGACGAAGAGAGAATAAAAAATGAATAACCGTCCCTAAAAGGGTGATAGGTCGAGTGAGTTTTTCTGGTGCCAATAGAACCAGAAGAACAAAAAGAAACGGCAGGAATATCAGAGAACTTAACAACATTTTAAATTATCCCTTCATTATGTAGAACAGACCAGCAACCAATCCGATTAAGATATAAAGAGCATAAATCTGCAAATTACCAGACTGAACCATTTTCAGTCCACCACCGGCGTCTTTCACTCTGTCTGATAAGAAATAGGTGGCCCGATCGATAACCTTTACATCCCAAAAAGACCAAAGGTTACGGCTGAGCTTGATTAGAGGGTTGATAAGGCCTTTAAAGTAAGCTTCATCCACCCAGTATTTATTAAGAAGCAACTGATAGGTCGACTGGAACTTTTGGGCATTGGCTTCCGGCAGCTCTGGTTTTATCACGTACATATAATAGGCAAGTCCGGCACTCAAAATAACAAGCAATAGTGTCAGGCCCATTAAGGTGAACTCCGTTGCAAGAGAGCCATGACCCACTTCAAAGGGGGCCATTAGGGGCGCAATCCAATGTTCCAAAATGTTGGAAGGATGACCTGGCAAAATGGTGCTGACACCATGGGGAACAACTAGCCAGCCCGCAAAAACAGACAAGAAGGCAAGAACCATCAAGGGCACAGTCATTATCGTTGGAGACTCATGGGGGTGAACATCTGTAGGCACACGTGATTTTCCCCAAAAAGTCATGGCCATCAATCGAGTCATATAAAAGGCCGTGAATACGGCAGCCACTGCACCAATCACCCACAAGAACACATGGCCGCGGGGCGAATGATAGGCCATCCACAAAATTTCGTCTTTAGAGAAAAATCCAGAGAAAAGAGGCGCCCCAATTATGGCCAACCACCCGCAGACAAAGGTGAGGTGTGTAATGGGCATGTGCTTTTTAAGACCACCCATCTTGCGCATATCTTGCTCTTCATGCATAGCGTGGATAACAGAGCCCGAGCCCAAAAACATAAGGGCCTTAAAAAAGGCATGAGTCATCAAATGGGCAAGGCCTGCGCCAAACGCACCCACGCCGACGGCGAGAAACATATATCCCAGTTGAGAGACGGTGGAGTAGGCTAAAACTTTTTTAATGTCGTTTTGCACAAGGCCAATACTCGCGGCCATCAACGCGGTCAAAGCCCCAACTATAGCCACAACCATCATTGCGTTGGGTGCCGCCAAGAAGACGGGATTGAGGCGAATGATCATATACACGCCAGCGGTGACCATGGTCGCCGCGTGAATCAAGGCTGATACTGGCGTGGGTCCGGCCATTGCGTCGGGGAGCCAAACATAAAGTGGAATTTGTGCCGACTTGCCCATGGCCCCAATAAACAAGAATAAACAGGCCAGGGTGATCGGAGATGACCACAACAGACTGGGCTCTGCAGGAACTCGCGAAGCGATTTCCGAAAAGTTCACGGTTCCAAAAAGCCCAAACAGTATAAAGATACCAATAAGAAACCCCGCGTCTCCAATGCGGTTGGTGATGAAAGCCTTCATGCCGGCGGCGGCCTTTGCCGGATCGCTAAACCAAAAACCAATGAGAAGATAAGAGGACAAGCCCACACCTTCCCAACCCACAAACATCACAAGCAAATTGCTGCCAAGGACGAGCAAAAGCATATTGAAGACAAAGAAGTTCAAATAAGAAAAATATTTAGCCGGCCGCTCATCGTGGCTCATATAACCCATGCTAAAAAGATGGATTAAAAAACCAACCCCAGTGATGATCAAGGTCATCGTCATGGAAAGAGGGTCAAGGGTGAAAGCCATGTTGGCGGAAAAGTCCGCAACATTGATCCAATTGAACAGGTGAACGTTTATCACTCTTGAGTCTTCGGGCATCCCAGCCAACTGGACAAATAAAACAAGCGCCGAAAGAAAGGACACCAGCATAGCGCCACTGGCAATCAGTCCGGCCACCTTATAGTCTTTTGAGCGAAAGCGAAAACCATTTATGAGAAAGCCAATGAGGGGAGCAAAGAGGAGAGTAAAAAACATGTCGAGCCCTATCCTTTCAAGTGTTCGAAAAAACGAATATTCGCTTCTTTAAAATTTTTAAATAGCGTCACGATCAGTGCTAAACCAACTGCAGCTTCTGCGGCCGCGATGGCTATGACAAACAAGACAATAACCGCACCATTCACATCATTTAAGAAATAGCCAAATGTGACGAATGCCAAGTTGACCCCATTTAACATCAACTCAATAGACATAAGGATGACCAAGATATTCTTTCGCAAAAGAACGCCCAAAAGACCCATGACAAAGAGCGCCCCAGATACGAATAGGTAATGACCAAGGCCGATTGTGAGCAAGCTACTGAGCATGGGTGCCTCCGCGGATACGTGAGAGCGCCACTGTTCCAATGGGTATAACCAAAAGAAGAAGCCCTAGAACTTCAAACGCAAAAACGTAATCTGTAAACATAACTTTTGCAAGGTTGCGAACTTCAAACTGAGGAGCTGTTTTATCCGGGATCAGATAACCAAACCGACTGATCTTAAACAATATAGAAGATAAGAGGAGGCCGGAAAATAGTCCAGCAAAGAGAATCTTTAAGAAGTTGGATAGCGCTCCATAGGAAAAAATGCCTCGCCCCTCTTCTTTCAGATCAAAGATCATTATAACAAAAAGGAAAAGAACCATAACCGCGCCGGCATAAACCATAATCTGTACAGCCGCAATAAAGGGGGCATTGAGATTAAAAAAGAGGCCCGCGATCCCAATCATGGCCGCCACTAAATGAAGCGCACACATAATAGGATTAGGATGTAACAACACACCAAGCCCTGCGAAAACTGTGAGCGCTGCAAAAATATAAAAAATAAAAACTTCCGTCACGACAGACCTCCCTGGGAGTTAAAAAGCACAACAATCGCAGCGGTTGCTACTGTATTAAACAGGGCCCACGGCAGCATTGTCTTCCAACCCAAATCCATGAGCTGGTCGTAGCGAAAACGGGGAAGCGTCCAGCGAACCCAAATAAAAATCCAAAGAAAAAGCAAAACTTTTCCCATAAAAACAAGGTGCATAACGAGTGAGTAGAGAAAGGATGAGCCAATGGCCTCACGAACCCCCTCAGACCCAAAGGGGAGGTCCCAACCTCCAAAGAAAAAGGTCACCAACAGGGCCGAGGCAACCATCATGTGACCGTACTCTCCGATATAGAACATCAACATTTTCAAACCACCGTATTCGGTGTGATAACCGGCGACCAGCTCAGCCTCTGCTTCTGGCAAATCAAATGGTGCTCGATTTGTTTCGGCAAAGGTGGCTGCAAAAAATAATATAAAGCCAAGGGGTTGATAAAAAATCCCCCAATTAGGTAGAAAATCAACCACGATGGGTTTTCCCATGAGCATAAATCGCAAAGGACCTTGCTGAGCTGTTATCATCTCGTCAAATGAGAACGTGCCATAAATAAGCAAAATTCCAACGATGGAAAGGCCGAGGGCTAGTTCGTAACTAATCATCTGAGCACTGGCTCTTAAAGCCCCCATCAAGGAGTACTTATTTCCAGAGCCCCAGCCGGCAAACAATAAAGCGTAAGCTCCTAAAGACGAGATCCCTAATACAAAAACAATTCCTATGCCGAGATGAAAGCTTTGGAAATTGAATTGAACAAGTTCGCCGCCCAACTCAAGAGTAAACGGAGCCGAAAGAGGAATGGCGCCAAAGGCAAGAGCCCCGGGAATAATTGCGACAACAGGAGCCGCATAGTAAAGAAATGCGATACTTTTAGGTGGGCGAAACTCTTCTTTAAAAAGAAACTTCACCGCATCGGCTAAAAGCTGAGTCAGTCCTAAGGGGCCAACGCGGTTGGGGCCAAATCTATTTTGGATAAAGGCAGACCCCCGCCTTTCAACCCATACTAGAATCGGAACGAGCTGAACCATTAGCAAAAAGATTGCGACCATTTTTACAACATTGATTAGAATTTCTAAGCCACTCGCGCCCATTAGTCCCACTCCAAGGCTTTTGATCTCACTTCCCAAATCAATCCAAAAAGAAAAAGAGCGATGAAAACAAACATCACCCAAAAAATGTAAGCACCATGGCCAGCAGCTATAAATTCTTTGTAAGTTAAGGCCCATGGAAACATAAAAAGTATTTCAATATCAAAAACGATAAAAAGAATGGCGGTCAGATAGAAACGAACGGAAACGGTGGATTTTTCGCTCTCTTCACCAGGGAGACCGCACTCGTAGGCCATGTATTTTGCCTTGGTGTAGTGTTTCTTTGGTCCCAAAATACTTGAAACGTAGACGAGCAGGCTTCCAAAGGTGGCCACGATAAGGGTTAATACCAAAATCGGCACAATAGCTTCCATAACCACTTCCTATCGATCATTTGTCTTTAAAGACCTTATATACACTGAGAATTCTTGGGGCTCCAGTTTCCACTCGCTGCCGCATAGCATCTTTTTTTTGAAATCCAGACCCTCTTTGACAACTCCGGTGCACTCACGAATAAGAACTCATGCGCACTTATTTAGATGGTCTTCTCAAGAAGAATGACAAAACGTCATTCCATCTGACCACCCCGCTGCCACTTGAAGTCTTGGCCTTTTACTTGGGACAAACTAAGGGGTCCTCCTCTCCTCAGCTTGTGGTCACCGAAAACCAAAGCCAAGCCGAAGCCTTTGCCCACGCTTTTCGCTTCTGGTCAGACAAGGATGTGGTGATTTTGCCAAGCTACGATCCAAGCGTTTACTCCGACGTACTTCTTAGCCCCAGACAGATCTATGAAAGACTCAAGTGGCTTTTCCTAGCCCTTAATGAAAATGAGAGTCATATTTTTGTGGCGCCCATCATGGGCCTTTTACAAAAAACTCTTCCTGTCGAAACTCTAATGGATCATTGCTTTGAGCTGGCAAAGGGCGACGAACTTCCCTCTGGTTTTTTTGATCGCCTTCAAGAAATGGGATATCAGTCCCGACCACTTGTTGAAGATCCGGGTTCGTTTTCCAATCGTGGCGGTCTTGTCGATATTTTTTCACCGCAAATGGAAAACCCTGTTCGCATTGAACTCTTTGACACCCAAATCGAGAGCCTGCGTTATTTTGATCAAAACCTACAGCGCAGCCTGGGTGAAATTGATCAAGTGACCCTCATCCCGTCCCGCGAAGTGCTTCTTAATGAAAAAAATAGCCTGCAAGCCAGCCCTCAGTTATTACAACTCAACCAACCCGACCTTGAGTCCATCGTTAATGACTTGAGGCGAGGGCTTTACTCTGAAAACCTAGAGTACCACTTGCCTCTTTTCTATGAAAACTGTGGGCACCCATTGGACTACTTCTCAGAGAAGCCAACAACTTGGTTTCTAGAAGAGCTTAATATAGAAACCACAAGGCAATATTCCGTGGACCATTATTTTCAACTCTTCAACGAAAAGCGCCACCCACTGGCTCCAAACCAAATTTTTACCGAACTCAGTACTTTAAAAGAACATATGGGAACCCAGATTAGCCTCAATCGACTGAACATTATTGACTCTGCCGAAGGCTTGAATCAGGAAGACATCCGGATTTCTGCTAAGTCCTTTTCTCTAGAAAAATCTAAAAAAATCCAAGAGCAAATTAATATCTTCTGCAATCAAATAAAAAGTCTGCCTGAAAAGACTATTAAACTTGTTTCTGTGAAGGGACGACCCCAGTTTGATCGCCTTAAAAACACCTTAAATAATTTAGACTTCCACTGTTTTCTAGAAGAGGGGGCTGTCGATGTAGACGCCCTAAGGACCCAAAACAACCCAAGGAGCATATACTTTTATCTACAAAAGCATGGACCCAGCTTTTATCTACCATCCGAAGATCTTGCTCTATTTAGTTTTGATCACTTTTTAAATTTTTCTAAGCCTAAAGAATCTTCCAACAAAAAGGCTGCCGATCGTGCAAGACACCTTAGTTTTGGAGAGCTCAAAGAAAATGATTTTGTGATTCATTCCATACACGGAGTCGCCCAATTCAAGGGCCTAGAGACCATGCTTGTTTCAGGCGTCGACACCGAGTTTATTACTCTTGAATTTAAAGACAAAGATAAACTTTTTTTACCCATTTACAGAATCCATCAAATTCATAAATACACCGCTGAACGAGTTGCTCCACAGCTCGACAAACTTGGTGGCTCCCGCTTTGCAAACGTTAAAACTAAAACAAAAAAACGGCTGCGTGAAATTGCACATGATTTAGTTAAACTCTATGCAGAAAGATCGCAGACAAAAAGAGCCCCTTATAAATTAGACACATCGGATGTGGCAGATTTCTTCAACGCTTTCCCCTATCAAGAAACTCAAGATCAGCTGGCGGCCATGGAAGATATTGTTAAGGATTTGTCTTTGGATAAACCGATGGACCGCTTGATTTGCGGCGACGTGGGCTTTGGCAAAACCGAGCTTGCCATGCGCGCGGCCTTTATTGTCGCTCACAATCGCAAACAAGTGGCCTTTTTAGCTCCGACAACCGTGTTGACCATGCAACACTTTGAAACCTTAAAAAAACGTTTTAAAGACTGGCCCATTCGTATCGAGGTAGTCAACAGACTCCAACCAACTAAAAAGGTCAAAGAAGTTTTGCAAAAAACCCTTGCCGGCGAGGTGGATATCTTAATCGGAACCCATCGCTTGCTCAGCCAGGATGTAACTTTTAAAAATTTAGGTTTACTCGTCATCGACGAGGAACAAAAATTTGGAGTTAAACATAAAGAGAAAATTAAAAAAATGAAAACAACTGTAGATACGCTAAGCCTATCTGCAACACCAATCCCACGAACTTTGAATATGAGCTTGCTTAAGATGCGCGATCTGAGTCTGATCAACACAGCACCCGTCGACAGACTCGCCATCCGAACTTTTATTTGCCGACACGACAAAGAGATTATAAAGCGGGCCATTGAAACCGAAGTTTCTCGTGGCGGACAGGTCTTCTTCCTTCATAATCGTGTGCAAAGTATTTATTCGATCGCAGAAGAGCTTCGCTCTATTTTGCCAGGCACAACCATAGGCGTCGGCCACGGCCAACTGAAAGAGAAGGATTTAGAATCTGTTATGATCTCTTTTTTTAAAAATGAGATAAAGGTTCTCATCGCATCTGCCATTATCGAGTCTGGTGTTGATATTCCAAATGCCAATACGATCCTTATCAATCAAGCCGACCAGCTTGGACTCAGTCAACTTTATCAGCTTCGAGGTCGGGTCGGGCGCAGTGGTCGCCGGGCTTACTGTTATTTGTTAACCGAGCCCAACAAAGTACTCAGTGATGTGGCTAAAGAGCGCCTGAAAGTCATCCAAGAAAACACCAAACTCGGCAGCGGAATGCAAATCGCCCAATACGATCTTGAGCTCCGAGGCGCAGGAACTCTACTCGGCGAGGAACAGTCTGGTGTCATCGAGAGCCTCGGCTATGAATTTTATATGGAACTTTTGGAATTGGCCATAAAAGAGGCCCAGGGTAAGCCTGCCCTTGAAACTGTTGAGCCAGATATCAATTTAAGAATCCGAGCCTTTATACCCAGCACATATATCGGCAATATACGACTGAGGCTCTCCTATTACCGGGCCCTAACTGAAATCCAATCCCCCAATGACATTGACTCTATCGAAGAGGAGTTAAAGGACCAATTTGGCCAGCCTCCAGAGGAAGTGTTAAACTTATTAGGCCTGATGCTTATCCGACACCAGTGCATTCGTCTAGGTGTTAAAGATCTTTCCAGCGGTCGCGACAATCTCGTTCTCAGCTTTACAGAACAAACGCAATTGCCTCCGACAAAAGTGATAGAGCTCACCTCTCAAGCCAATAAGAAATATGCAATCGCTCCCAACAATCGACTGAAGGTGCGCATGAAAGAACTGACTTGGCCAAGAGTCTATGAAGAGGTGAATCAACTCCTAGCCTACTGCCCGCCAGAACCCAACTGACCTTGGTCCGAGCCAAACCACTGTCATAGTTTTCCTTTAATTGAAATGCTAAAATTTAGAGATGAAGTTACAACTTGCGGCTCTAGTCTCCTTATTTAGTGTTATTTGTTCGGCCTCATCTTTTGGTGAAAATAAAAGTGTCGATAAGATTATCAGCGACCTCACTTTGGAACAAAAGGCGGGTCAATTTTTTATTCTTGGCTTCACCGGCTCCAAATATGAACAGGCCCTACAAAAACAGATCAAAAATATACAACCTGGTGCAATCATTGTTTTTGGCCGTAACATTAAAAGCCTCAACCAAATTAAAGCCCTCAATGAAAAAGCACAACGAGAAGCTCTAAAAATATCTAAGGTCCCTTTGCTTATTGCCGTCGATCAAGAAGGCGGGAATGTGATAAGAATCAAAACTTCTCCCAGTCTTCCAAGCGCACGCACATTGGCCTTAACCAACAGCGAATCCTTGGTCCAAGACGCCGGTTATGTGACGGGTCAATTGATGACAAGCTTAGGGTTCAATATGAATTTGGCACCTGTTGTCGATATTTCTAATGCCGAATACACTGATTTCTTGGGCAGCCGATCTTTTAGCCACCAGAAAGAGGTCGTCAACAAAATGTCCACCGCCTTTTCAAAGGGACTTATCGACGCTGGCGTCTTGCCTACGGCCAAGCACTTTCCAGGACACGGTGGGGTTTCGGTGGATTCTCATCTGGCCAAACCCTATAAGCAGATTTCTCTAACCGAGCTTTTATTTAATGACCTGGCTCCATATAAAGAAATGCAAAAACATCGAATTCCTTTTGCCATTATGGCCTCACACATCTCTTACCCACTTATAGACCCAAGTCGCAAGCCCGCAAGTTTTTCACCCTTGTTGCTCGACAATATTTTGCGTCGCGGCCTTGGTTTTGAAGGAATTCTTTTAACCGATGATATTCAGATGGAAGGCGCCAAGAGTGACGATAGTAGTATTGAGGAGCGAGCGGTCGATGCTATTTTAGCTGGCAATGATCTGATTATGGTTGGCTGGAACTACGCTGTTCAAAAGCGCGCCCTCGATGCGGTCGTTAAAGCTATGAAGTCTGGAAAGATATCAAAGGAACGTGTCAACAAGAGCATGCGCCGTCTTATTACATATAAAATGCAGTTCTATAAAAAAAGCACGCAACAAAGTTTAAAATCTCAGTTAGCCACAATTCCTTTAACAAAGACCTACGACAAGATATTTCACGAGGTTTTTAAAAACCAGGTTGCAGACGTCAATCTCACTAAAAAGAAAGTGGATGTACTTAGCTACTCTTGGCGCTTTTTAACGACTTACAAACAGGAGCAGGCTAGCCGCCTGTATCATCTGCAAAATTTTCAGACATGGGAGATGTTTAAAAAGTCGGACTGGATTGTTTTCCATTTGTCTGGGCCAACGACTGCCAAAATTCTCTATAAAGCCCCCGCTGAATTAAAATCTAAAATTTTGGTTATTAACTCTAGCAGCACAACCCATATTAAAAGCGAATCCTCTTTTGCAAAGGTTATTAATATCCACTCCTACCACCCCAATCTTGGTTCGATAACCGCTCATCACTTTACTCGGCCTAAATTGCCCCTGCAAAGAGAACTTAGCTCTGAAGTTGAGCAAGAAAAACAACCTAACTAAGCTTGATTTTTATTTCCGGCTTGAATGGCAACAGGAGTATTTGCACAATAACCCCTTTTTCCTGTTCTGATTTATGGACGCTGAAAATCTTTTTTTCATTCACTGTACCCAGATAGCCGGAGCCTGATTTTTCAAGAAGAAGTCTTTTTATTTTACCGCCGACAAGCACATCGAATTCTTTTCCATCAAAACTTTCTGGGTCATTTGAACCTTGTTGAAACATTTTCCAAATAAGAGCCATAGGTTCATAAATCTGTTTTGTAATTTCTTTCAACAAGGTGACATTTCCATTTTTATTGTAATCATACTGGTTGGACGTCGTTTTTTTGTAACTTTCCTTGTATTTAAATTTTGCAGCCTCAAAGTCAAAAGCTTCCAAGAACTTCTGATTTTCATGTAATTTATATTGAGCCGTTACGAAGACGGGGCTTGTCTTAATGCCCAAGCGCAAAGTTCCCTCACACTGGAGGGTCCAGTCCTGTCCAAGAGTTTTCTGAGTGAGTGTCAAATTCAACTTGTGGGAAAAACCTTGGCTTAGAAAATGAAGTTTTGAAGCTTTTAGATCGATCAGTTCAACCTCAATTTTATATTGAGAAGGAATACATTTTATGCGCACAGGAGTCACCTAAGACTCCCGGGGCTTATTGTTGAGCGACTTCGATTCGCGCTTGCGCACGCAATCTTTTGCGATGATATTTTTTGATATCTTCGGGACTCGCATCTGGCTTATTGAGATAATCCTCTGCGCCCTTCAAGGCTTTCTTGGCGCGCCCTAAGTCAATCTCGGCCTTGCTTTCGGCTGTTTCCGCTAAGATGTTCACTCCATTGGGAGTGACTTCTACATAGCCCCAGCTGATAGCAATCGCCTCAAGACTGTTACTGCCATCTAGCTGGTACTTTAAAACACCTTCCGTTAGAGTGCTGACAAGTGGTGCGTGACCAGGAAGAATATTGAGCTCGCCTCGATGAGCGGGAACAAATACTTCTTTAAGGTCACCATCTGCGACAAGTCTTTTACTGGGCGTGACAATATTGAGCTTGAAAATCATTGTAAGGACTTCGCCTTTTCGATGGCATCTTCAATTGTTCCAACAAGATAAAAAGCCTGTTCGGGTAAACCGTCGTGTTTCCCATCCAAGATTTCTCTAAAGCCGCGAACAGTATCTTTAATGTCCACGTACCGGCCCTGCTGTCCTGTAAACTGCTCGGCCACAAAGAAGGGTTGAGATAAGAATCTTTGAACTTTACGGGCGCGACTCACAACCATCTTATCATCTTCAGAAAGTTCGTCCAAACCTAAGATGGCAATGATATCCTGAAGCTCTTTGTATCTTTGCAACAAGGCTTGAACATCGCGAGCCACCTTATAGTGATCCTCTCCGACAACGTCAGGGGTCAACAAACGAGATGTAGAGTTCAATGGATGCACCGCCGGGTAAATACCCATAGCTGCGATGTCGCGATCCAGATTGGTTGTGGCATCCAAGTGCGTAAAGGTTGTGGCGGGAGCAGGGTCGGTATAATCATCCGCAGGAACGTAAACCGCCTGAACAGAGGTTACAGATCCTTTTTTAGTTGAAGTAATACGCTCTTGCAAAGCTCCCATATCTGTTCCCAAGGTTGGCTGATATCCCACAGCAGAGGGAATTCGACCGAGAAGTGCTGAAACTTCAGCTCCTGCCTGGGTGAAGCGGAAAATGTTATCAACAAACAAAAGAACGTCCTGACCTTCTTGATCGCGAAAGTACTCAGCAATCGTTAAGCCTGTTAAGGCAACCCGCTGACGGGCACCTGGAGGCTCGTTCATTTGACCAAAACAAAGGGCTGTTTTCTCAATAACACCCGACTCTGTCATTTCGAGCCAAAGATCATTCCCCTCGCGAGTACGTTCTCCAACTCCAGCAAACACAGAGTAACCACCGTGCTCGGTTGCAATGTTGCGAATCAATTCTTGAATCAAAACTGTTTTACCAACTCCGGCACCACCAAAGAGACCAATTTTTCCACCTTTTGCGTAGGGAGCAAGAAGGTCGACCACTTTGATTCCTGTCATGAGCATCTCGGCCTTCGTACTTTGCTCTTCAAAGGTTGGAGCTTCACGATGTATCGACCAGCGCTCCTTCGTGTTAATGGGACCTTTGCCATCAACGGGCTCGCCGACAACATTGATAATGCGCCCTAAAACTTCTTTGCCAACTGGGGCCGTTATGGAATTCCCCGTTTGGGTAACCTCTTGTCCGCGAGTAAGGCCCTCGGATGTATCCATCGCAACAGTTCGCACCAATCCGTCACCCAAATGTTGGGCCACTTCAAGAACCAAATTATCTAGTCGATCATCAATAGCTTTGTTCGTTGTTGTCAGAGCAGAAAGAATGGCAGGAAGTTCACCTGAAGCAAACTCTACGTCCACAACAGGACCCATCACTTGTTTTACTACACCCTTTTCCATTAAATATTCTCCTTTTAAAGTTCTTTACGTCAGTCGCTTTTCAGCTGTTCACAAGCTTTTTCTCAAACATTTAACCATTTAGAGCTTCTGCTCCAGTTGTGATTTCAATAAGCTCTTTAGTAATCGAAGCTTGTCTTAATTTATTATACGTTGTTGTTAGTTTGTTGATAAGCTCGCCGGCATTCTTGGTTGAGTTCTCCATAGAGGTCATTCTAGCGCCGTGTTCAGAAGCCACGCTTTCGGACATGCATCGGTAAACTTGAATGGCAAAATGTTTATCCAACAACTCATCAATAATCTGTTCAGCACTTGGCTCAAAAATAAGATCTTTTGCAAAACTTTGGTCTTCGGCGCTATCAAAACTGTTGATGTCACTCGAGTCGATGGGCAAAAGCCTTTCGCTAATCACATCTTGGGATATCGCCGACTTGAACTCATTATAAATAATATGAATCTCTTCGTAATCGCCTGACTTAAAAAGATGAATGGCTCGGCTCGCAACACTCGCAGCCAACTCATAGGAAATATCTTTATCAAGGCCGGTTATGAAATCAATCGGAGCAATATCACGTCTGGCAAAATAATCCCGCACTCGACGACCTACAAAAATAAAATCAAGCTTCTCGAAGTTGCCTTTTTTCTCGGCCATCACTTTTTCAGTTGCCTTGGCGATGCTAGAGTTAAACGACCCACAAAGCCCTCTGTCTGAAGCAATGACCAGATAAAGCGCCGACTTAGAATTCTCGTTTTGTTTTAAAAGTTTGTGCTGAATTTTTTGACTTTCGGAGATGTCCGCAATCAAGGTCCGCAAGCTCTTCGCATAAGGACGAAGATTCACAATATTCTGTTGGGCGCGGCGAAGCTTGGCCGCCGACACAAGCTTCAACGCACTTGTGATCTTCTGAGTATTTTTAGTGCTGTCGATCCGACTGCGAATGTCCTTTAAACTTGGCATCTTCGACCTTACTTAGTGGCTTCAAAAACAGCTTTGAATTCTTTGACCGCAGCTGCAAGTTTTGTTTCATTTTCTTCTGTTAGTTTCTTTTCGTTATTAATCGAATCAATTACACCCTGGAACTTTTGTTTCATGAACTGCAAAAACTCGGCTTCAAAACGCTGGACATCTTTAACCTGCAGATCATCCAAAGCCCCCTTAGATGCCGCATAGATGGATAGAATCTGATCGGCCACTTCATAGGGAGTGTACTGAGCTTGCTTAAGCAGCTCGACAAGTCTCTCACCACGGGCCAACTGAGCCTTAGAGGCGGGGTCCAGGTCCGAAGCAAAAGCAGAAAAGGCCTCGAGTTCGCGATACTGAGCCAGTGCCAACTTCAATGTTCCACCCACTTGTTTCATGGCTTTAATTTGAGCGGCACCACCCACGCGAGACACAGATTTACCGACGTCAACAGCGGGGCGAATACCTTTGTAGAAAAGGTCTCCAATTAAGAAGATCTGTCCGTCTGTGATCGAAATCACATTGGTTGGAATATAGGCAGAGATATCACCAGCCTGGGTTTCAATAATAGGAAGAGCCGTTAACGAACCTCCACCTTCTGCGTCCGACATTTTAGCCGCTCGTTCAAGCAGGCGAGAGTGAACATAAAAAACATCACCTGGAAAGGCTTCTCGTCCCGGTGGACGGCGAAGAAGAAGGGACAACTGACGATAAGCTTGAGCCTGTTTTGTTAAATCGTCATAGACAATCAAAGCATGTCGGCCAGAGTCACGGAAATATTCAGCCATAGCTGTACCAGCGTATGGCGCAAGGTACTGCATGGGCGCAGGAGCAGCAGCTCCGGCAGCGACAATCGTAGTGTACTCTAGAGCGCCAGCTTCACGAAGCTTTTCGACAACCAATGCAATAGTCGATTGCTTCTGACCAATGGCCACATAAAAGCACTGAACATTTTTACCTTTTTGATTGATAATTGTATCAATCGCAATGGCTGTTTTACCAGTTTGACGGTCACCAATAATGAGCTCTCGCTGACCGCGCCCAATGGGGATCATAGAATCGATGGCTTTAATGCCAGTTTGCAAAGGCTCGTGAACAGGTTGGCGAGCGACAATGCCCGGTGCCTTTACGTCAATCACTCTTCTTTCGGCAGCCTGTATGGGGCCCTGTCCATCTACGGGATTACCAAGAACATCTACAACCCTTCCCAAAAGACCTTCACCGACGGGAACTTCCACAATTTTTTGTGTTCGCTTAACTGTGTCGCCTTCTTTAATATTTTTATCTTCGCCAAAGATAACAACACCCACTGAGTCCTGCTCAAGGTTTAAAACCATTCCATAAATATCACCCGGGAACTCAACAAGCTCTCCAGACATGGCCGCTTGCAACCCATAAACTCGGGCGACTCCATCACCAACAGACAAGACTGTTCCTGTTTCTTTAACCTCGAGTTGAGTGTTGAATTTTTCTATTTGCTCTTTAAGGATGCGGCTGATTTCATCGGCGCGAATTTTAGTGGCCATCTACTGTACTCTCCTGGTTATAAAATCATTTAATTTTGACATATGGGATTTGACGCTATCTTCAAAGATATAACTGCCAACTTTAGCCTCAATACCACCAATCATTTCGGGCTTTGTCTGATAACTCAACTCGACTGTGGTTTTGAGCTTGTTCTCGATCATTTTTTGCACGCGACTCTTTTCGTCCGGGCTCAGTTCAGTTGCTGAAGAAACAGTGCCCTTCATGATGCCCTTATTTGTAGAGACTTTGTTCTCAAAAGCTGCTGCCATAAGTGGAATTTCATTAAGTCTATTGTTTTTGGCGAGAAGTTTAATGAAAGTTTCTACTTCCCGGCTTGGAGATCCCCCTAAAGCATTGTTTAGGATTTCTTCTTTATCTTTGTCTGTTAATAAGGGGGCTTTAAGGGCCTCCCTAACCCGGGGGTTGCTCTCAAGAGCTGAGCTTAAGGCGAGTAACGAATCTAAGGTCTCGGCAGTGATTCCATTTTTTTGGGTCACTTCAAAAAGTGCTGTGGCGTAACGGCTGGCAAGCTGGGACATTTAGTGGGCTCCCTCTGAGGTGAGACTAAAATGACTGTTCCAAGACTTGAGTTGTTCTAGAGATAGATTTTTATGAAGATTTTGCTCGGCCAAATCAGCTGATTTACGAAAAGTCTCAATTCGTAGTTTCTCAATTTGTTTTTGAACCTCATACTCTACTGTTAAAAGCGCCAAGCTTGAAAGGCGACCGGCTTCTGCTTTTGCTTTTTGTAACTGCTCTTCAAAATCTTTTTGAGCCTGAAGCTTTGCTTGTTGGACTTGCTCATCATAAGTCTGGGTCATCTTTTTAAGGCGAGCAGAAACTTCATCTACTTTTTGCTGTGCAGCGCGCTTGGACTCAGACGCCTCTTCGAGAGTGGCCAGATAGTCTTTTCTTTTTTGAGCAAAGGCTTGTGAAATTGTTTTTCTCTGAGAAAAATAAAGCAAAGCAACGAGGATTACGATATTGGCAATTTGATATGTGACTGTTGTGACGGGGATGCCTTCTCCGCTGGCCGCAACAACGAAACCCGGTAAGAGGATGCCGACTGCCAGTATGAACAAAGGTCTTGTTGCTTTCATTAATGCCTCACAAATTTGTTTTGAATATTTGTGCTAATTTCAGGAATGTGCCGCTCTAGCTCTTCGCGCGTTTCTTTTATGGCCTGTTCCAATTGTTTCTGGGCCTTTTGTGCTTCTTTTTCGGCAAGCTCTTGGGCCTCGCGCAAGAGTGTCTCCGATTCTTGTTTTGCCCGGGAGCTTGCGTTTGAGAAAATAGATCGTATTTCGGAGTTCAGTTTCCGTGCCTCCAGCTTGTAGGCCGCTTCGCGCTCTTCGGCTAACGAGATTAAGCTTTCTGCCTCTTCCTGGCTGCCCACCGTCCGACGCAAGCGCTCATTATGTTTTTCTAAATAGGGCTTAAAAGCTATGCGACTCATGGCGATATAGGCCACAAAGAAAACTCCAAATTGCATAAATACAGTTTGGTTTATGCCAAGGGACGTAAGAATCTCAATTACTTGACTCATTTACCTATTACCTACGGTTTTTGATCGAGTCTTGATTTAAGCTTCGGAGTGCAAGGGGTCAAGAAAAACTTATCTTTGATTAAAGAGAGCTTAGTGACTCCTTAAGTCTTTCACAATGGCTTGATAGCTCCTCGTCTGAATAAAAGTGGATCTCAATTCGCCCTTTTCCCTTCTTATAGCGAAGCCCAACTTTGGTGGCTATCGCCCTCTGAACCTGCTCGACTAATTGTATAGCTAATTTTTCTCTAGCGTCTTGTCTTTCAGAATTCTCCGGGACCGCGCCCACTCCCGACTTAATTTCCCTTTCAAGCGCTCGAACAGACCACTGTCTTGCTGAGGACTTCTTTGCCAGGGCTTTTTGTTGTTCGGGGTCCTGAATCGACAATAATACTTTTGCGTGTCCAATGCTAAGAGCTCCTTCACGCAACATTTGCCTTACATCGACAGGCAAGCTCAGAATTCGGAGAGAGTTCGTAATGGAGCTTCTACTTTTGCCAACTTTTTGGGCCAAATCAGCCTGGGTGAGCTCATATTCTTCTAAAAGCTGCTGGAACCCCATAGCTTCTTCCAATGGGTTGAGATCTTCTCTTTGCAAGTTCTCAATAAGGGCGAGCTCCATTACCTTTTGATCACTGACATTTTTAATAATAACAGGAACCTCTTGCAGCCCCGCTATCTGAGCAGCGCGCCAGCGCCTTTCGCCGGCAATGATTTCAAAACCCCCGTCTTTTTTCCGAACAGTAATTGGCTGAATAATACCCTGTGTGCGAATGGATTGGGCAAGCTCTTCTAGGGGCTCTTTATTAAAGTCTTTTCGCGGCTGGGATTTGTTTGGAAAAACCTTTTCAATGGCCATACTCCAAACCCGATTAGACTCACTTAAATCTCTGTTTTCTATATCTTTTTCTTGAACTGAATCCGACTCTTTACCGGCGCTCATGGGCGCCTGAGGAGTCAATGGGGCCTCAGAGGAACCGCTCTGTGTCGGCTTCGGCTCTTTTGCCTCCACCTTGAGCTTATCGGTGAAAACTGATGTGCCCTGCTTGTCAAACTCATCGGGGTGAGTAGTCAAAAGACTACCCAGTCCGCGCCCCAGCCTGTTCTTCTTTTGGTTAACCTTGCTTTGGATATTCTTGTTGTGGCTAGTACTGGGCATCTTGACCATCCTGGCTATTCTGAGCATCTGCTTGGCGAGGATCCGAGACTTGGTTATTTTCAATTTCTTTTGCTAATTCCATATACTTGCGCGATCCGACGGACTTTTGATCATACTCAAAAATGGGTAGTCCGTGACTAGGCGCCTCGCTCAACCTTACGTTTCGCGGGATGATGGAGTCGAATACTTTGTCACTAAAGTGACTACGTATCTCGCCAACCACCTGGTGCGAAAGGTTGTTGCGACTATCAAACATAGTTAAAAGAATGCCTTCAATTTTAAGATTTGGGTTCAAGCTTTTCTTGACGAGCCCCGCGGTATTTAGCAACTGGCTCAAGCCCTCTAGGGCATAGTACTCACACTGGAGGGGTACCAAAAACGAGTGCGCCGAGGTCAGAGCATTGAGAGTCAGGAGCCCTAAAGAGGGCGGGCAATCTATTAATATATAGTCGTAGTTTTCAGATATCTTTTCAAAAGCTTCTTTAAGCCTATATTCTCTTCTCGCTTCGTTGACCAATTCTATCTCTGCACCTACCAAATCGGCATTGGCCGGGATTATGGATAAGTTTTTGAAAGCTGTTGGGTAAATAACATCTTGAATTTCTGCCTCAGAAATAAGCAAATGATAAACGTTGGAGTCCTGAAACTCATGGCGCTTGAGTCCCAAGCCGCTTGACGCGTTGCCCTGTGGATCAAGGTCGACGACAAGAACCCTTTTTCCCAGGTGAGCCAGTGCCGCTGAAATGTTAACTGATGATGTTGTCTTACCAACTCCGCCCTTTTGATTTACAATACAGATAATTTTCGCCATTGAACTCCCTTTTTATGCAAAATAACTTGGATATTGTTAATTTTTCAAGAGAAAAGGCCGATGTTCTACGTGGAACATGCTTTTTTATTTAAGATTATCTCTTTTTCTTTTATTTTTCTCTCTTTCCGTCGGTTGTTCGGGAAAGAGCTCCTATAATATTCAATCCGACGCCATGATAGTTGACCTGAATACTCGAATTGGTCAGCTTCAGGAAGATCTGACTACTCTGACCAGTGAAATTGATCAGGTTCGAGTTGTGCTCAATGACAACGATATCGCCGTTGAGTTAAAAAAGAGTATTCGCAAGGAAATTCTCGAGGGAGAGCGCTATCAGCGCGAGATTGAGCAGTGGATCTCCTACTTAAAAGTGCAAAGGAAGCAACGATACGCATCCCTACACGAAAGAAAAGATCAAAATAACCTGAAAGAACAGGCTCTCGCTGAAGTTGGGCGCTATAATATGCAAAAAGAGTTAAAACCAATCAAAACGCCCTGGAAAAATAGATACAAAACAGCCATTGAACTGTGAGTATTCAATTGTTCCACGTGGAACATCTGATCATACTGTGATCTTGAGTATCTAAATGACTAGTTAAGCTTCTCGAGCAGGATAATGAAGCGTTCTGACTGGTTCTTGTCTGGAAGTAAGTAGCGCTTCTTCATTTTTACAGACCAGTAATCAAACATTTGAGGGGGGCAACTTCCAAGCTCCGTTGTCCAGCTTTCTCCCTTAAACATATAAACTTGTCCACCGGAGGCAACAAATGAGCGTGCTTCAAATAAAAATCTCGGAATAGGTGCCATAGCGCGACTTATTGCAAGAAAACAACTTGAATCAGCAAGATCGGACAAATTACCCGGGTGGACCTCCACATTGCTAAGCCCAAGGTGTGAGTACGCAATTTTAAGAAACTCTGCTTTTCGTTGGTCGCGGTCCACAAGAATAAAATCAAGATCTGGTCGAAGAATGGCGGCAACAAGCCCCGGAAAGCCATTGCCACTACCTAGGTCAAAAATAGGTTTGTTAATCTTTTCTAATTCATTGAGGACTTGAATACCCTCATAGGAATCAACAAAGTGTTTCGCTGCAATTTCGAGCAAAGCACTACGAGAAATCAAATTCATCTTCAAATTATATTTTTTTATGAGCTCGAAAAGAGCCATAAATTGTTCTAAAGCCGCAGAACTGACGTCGGGCATAAATTCTTTTAATCTATTGATATCACTCATGTATTGCCAAACTCTTTCTTGCAGTACATGAGTATGGCTTGAATTGCTGAGGGGTTAACCCCACTGATCCTTTGCGCTTGACCAATGGTAGATGGTCTAATCTGATTAAGTTTTTCAACCTCTTCTCTCGACAACCCACGTACCGCTTCATATTTAATTATCGGATTAATTTGCATTTTCTCAAGTCTTTTGGACTGTTTTATATATTCATTTTGGCGATCGATGTAGCCTCTATATTTGATACGGATTTCAACTGGCTCACGCACTTCTGAGACAGCTCGTGTCTCTGGATAACAGGATTCAAAATGAGACAGCGTGATCTCGGGCCGCTTTAAGATATCAGATAAAGAGACTTGTTTTGTAATCGGTCTTGTTCCAAGGCTGTCCAAAAAACGAAGCCCCTCAGCGTTTGGACTAATTTTATGATTATCCAAATAAGAGGTGAGTCGATGACGCCCAATCAAGAGGGTTTCTGCCTGGGTAATGTGCTCCTCTGAAAGCAAACCGTAGAACTTCCCTTTATCATGTAAGCGCTCGATATTATTATCTTCTCTCAGAACAAGACGATGCTCTGCGCGGGAGGTGAACATCCGATAGGGCTCTTTGGTACCTTTGGTTACCAGGTCATCAACTAAGACTCCAATATAGGCTTCATCACGATCTAAGATAAAAGCCTCGCCATTCAAAACTTTCTGAGCGGCATTAACTCCTGCAACAAGGCCTTGTCCAGCCGCCTCTTCGTAACCACTTGTTCCGTTAATCTGGCCGGCCAAGAATAGGTTGCGCAACTTTTTAGTCTCGAGCGTGGAGTAGAGCTCTGTTGGAACGATAAAATCGTATTCAACAGCATATCCAGGGCGGAGCATTTTCACATTCTCTAAACCTGGTATTGTTTGTAAAAAGAGGAGTTGAATTTCTTCTGGAAGACTTGTGGAGATACCTTGTAAATAGATGGAGTCACTTTCAAGGCCCTCGGGCTCTAGAAAGGTTTGATGTGAGTCCTTTTCTGCAAAACGATGAATTTTATCTTCTATGCTGGGACAATAGCGTGGCCCAAGCCCCGTAATCTGACCAGAAAACATCGGTGAGAGATGTAAATTTTTACGAATAATTTGATGAGTTTGTTCGTTTGTATATGTCAAAAAGCATTGGATCTGCGGCAATAAAAGTTGTTTGGAGCTTTTGAAGCTAAAGGGACGATAATCGGGGTCTCCATCCTGGGGGGTCGTTTTAGACCAAT
Source organism: Bdellovibrionales bacterium (assembly GCA_041739665.1). Lineage (GTDB taxonomy): Bacteria > Bdellovibrionota > Bdellovibrionia > Bdellovibrionales > JAGQZY01 > JAGQZY01. The sequence goes on along the minus strand of JBGSNK010000065.1, from coordinate 3,589 downwards.
CTATTGTAACGCGCTTGAGCCGAGGCGGAGTACCTGTCTTTAAGCGCAATACAGAGAACCCTCTCTCGAGCAACTGATCAGATAAACCTATACTTGCCTTTTCTCCGACTCGGCCTCCAGAAATGCGCTTATCACCGATGTGCATAACACCGTTCATAAAGGTACCAGTTGTAATAATGACCGTCTTAGATCGGATCTCAGACTCGTCAGTTAAGACAACACCTTCTACACTCCCCTTATCAATAATAAGGCGAACAACATCGGCCTCTAATAATTTAAGTCCATCCAGATTTTTTAAAAAATCTGCAACCTTTGAACAATAAAGGTCTTTATCGCACTGAACTCGAGTGCCACGAACAGCAGGTCCCTTCTTGGAGTTGAGTCGTTTAAATTGAATAGTGGACTGATCGGCCATAAGCCCCATCAAGCCACCCAAAGCATCGATCTCTTTGACAATATGGCCCTTACCCAATCCTCCTATAGATGGGTTACAGCTCATAAAACCAGACTTCGTTATATCAGAAGTAATTAAAAGTGTTTTTAGACCCTTGCGCACACAGGCATAGGCGGCTTCCACACCCGCATGTCCTGCTCCGACAACTATTGAATCAAACATACTACTTTCCTATACAAAATTGACTGAAAATGCGATCTAAAACTTCGTCATCGTATTCCTTGCCTAATATACGATGGACTTCAGACAACCCGAGAAACAACTCTTGTGAAATAATGTCGGCACTTTCATTTTGATCCATTTGTCCTAAGGCCGCTATGAGATGAGTGCGACATTGATTGAGGTGACTAAAGTGTCGTGCCTGTAAAATATAAGAATTCTCATCTCCAGAACTTCTCTCCGCAAGAGTCGCTTCAAGTCGACGAGTTAATGTATCTGATCCTCTCTTTTTCAAAACTGAAAGCATTACAACATTATCAGGTCTAACATGTCGAACCTTAGAGTGAAAACGGTCAACTAACTGCCCTTGCTTCTCGTTCGTATCCAAGAGATCGATTTTATTGAGGACAAAGATTGTCTTATCTATTGGCAAATCTTTAATAAAATCCTCATCAAATTCGGATGAGGAATCTAGAACACACAGAATAGCATCTGCAACTTTTGTCCTCTCAAGACTCAACTTGATACCTATGGACTCAACTTGATCATTACTAAAACGAACACCAGCACTATCTAAAAATTCAACATTGTAAGGGCCAACAAAAACTTGCCCTCGCAACAGATCGCGAGTTGTTCCCGGTATGTCTGTAACAATTGCTAAATTATCATTACAAAGCATATTAAACAAACTGCTCTTACCAACATTAGTCGGACCAATAAGGAGAACTTGAGAGCCACGGTCCAAATTACGACCCACATCATAACTCCCTATTAAACTATGAATAGCCTCAAGAGACTGCCGAATCTTTTCAGACAATGTGGAATATTCATTGGTCACAAGGTCTTCTTCGCTGAAGTCAATAGAGGCCTCAAGCTCCGCCATAACAGAGAGAAGGGACTGTTCGACGTGTTGTAGAGATTTTGAGAGAGCTCCACCTAGCTGATCCAGGGAAACATTCGCTTTCAAAGTGTTTTTAGAATGAATAAGGCTATTGATGGACTCGGCTTGGAGTAAATCAATTTTGCCATTGTAAAAAGCGCGAAAGGAAAACTCACCCGGCTCAGCCGAACGACAGCCATTTTCCAAAAGTAAATTGACTATTTGGTTCGACACCAATGGGTTTCCGTGTGACGAAATCTCTATAACTTCATCACCGGTAAAGGACGATCCTTGTTTGAAATATGTGACTAAGACTTCATCGACAGGTTTTCCATTCCTAATTATTTTTGTCAGGTAGACACGATGAGATTGTAGAGGCTTTTTAATATCTGTAATCTTATGAATAATTGGAAGGGCAAGATTTCCTGACACCCTAGTGACAGTCACACCCGCACGGCCAGGGGCCGTTATGGGAGCACAAACTGTATCGGAAACTAGGTCAAGGTATCGAATCATAGTTAACTGGTCGTCGGTAATTCACCATCTTTTTTGTTAGGATAGATTTTAATTTTCTTGAAAAGACCATCTCCTATAGAGCGACTTTTAACTCGATCATCATTGGCCAAGAACTGATGTATGACTTTTCTGTCTTTGGGTGGGAGGGCTCTTAAATAAACAGATTTACCCTGATCTAAGGCTTTATTTTTAAGCTTCTCTGCTAACTCAACTAAAGATTGATTGGCCGTCTCGCGAAAACCATTACAATCACAAACAAGTTGTGAGTGATCCGAAGACCTCTGATGCTGAAGTGCTCTTTTTAAAAAGAGCTGGAAGGCATCGAGAAGAGCGCCGTCCTTATCGGTAAAAAGTTTTTCATCTTCACCAAAGAAGTCAATCTTGATAATTTCACGATCCCCATCTTTTTGTGAAGTCAGATCATATGAGATAGAGAGATCTGCTCTTTCAATGGTCCCATCTAATAGTTCGCTTACCAGCGTGTGTGCTTCACTTGAAGAGCTCTTGCCTCCAAAAATCTTTGTAAAAAAACCCATGTACTACCTCCTTAGGCTGCGGCTTTGCGCTTTTCTCTTTGAAATAATAATTGTTGTCCTATCCCGAAAACTGTATTTACAAAAAAGTAAAGGGTTAATCCACTAGGGACAGCAATCATAAAAAAACTAAAAATTATAGGTATAAATTTCATAACTTTTGCTTGAGCCGGGTCCATAGTTTGGGGGGTAATGCTCATCTGGATATAATACAGACCACCGACAGCAATAGGTAAAACAAAAAAGGGATCTTTATAGGAGAGATCCTGAATCCAAAAAATAAAGGGCGATCTATAGAGCTCCACACTCTGTCCAAGAACGGAATATAGAGCAAAGAAAACAGGAAGTTGTAAGAGCATCGGCAAACAGCCACCAATAGGATTGGCTTTTTCGCGCTTCATAAGTGCCATAGTTTCCTGATTCATGCGCTGTGGGTCGTCCTTAAATTTCTCTTTTATGGCCTTAAGCTGAGGTTGAATTTTTTGCATCTTCTTCATCGATCTCAAAGAGGAGAGGTTGATCGGTAGCAAGATTATGCGAATCAAAACTGTTAAAAGAATAATGGCCAATCCCCAGTTATTGACTAAGCTATAAAGCCATTTCAACATGAACAACATGGGTTTACTCAATATACTGAATATTCCATAATTGATCATACGAGCAAAATCGTTGTGGATGCCATTTAAAAGGTCGAACCTTTTCGGGCCCAAAAAAGACGTCATATTAATATCAGTCTGAATTCCATCCGTCTTGGCAGAGTGGGTTAACCAACCGTAGGCATAGCTATCGTTTGCCTGAAATTGAACTCGCGAGTTTGGTATTGTTTGAGATTCGTCTCGAATAGCCACGGCAAAATATTGGCTACCAACTGATATTAAGCTCGTCTTTTCGAATTCTTCACTCATTGAGGTTTCAGGATCGATCCGTTCACGACTGTCAGTTCCATTATGAATCACAAAAAATTCTGTCCCTTCATATGCGGGCATAAGCATTGAAGACTCACCTTGAATAATCTTGTTAACAATTAAAGTTTCAAAAACTTCATCG
>JBGSNK010000039.1:0-13809 GCA_041739665.1 Bdellovibrionales bacterium | reverse complement strand
TGCTGCCGGAGGTTCTCATACTTGTGGGATCACAACCACAGGAGCACTTAAATGTTGGGGTTCTAACGCAAACGGCAGATTAGGGGATGGAACCACAACTCAAAGAGAAAGCCCAACGCTTATTGATTCCGGAGTAAACTACTCTCAAATTTCTTCTGGGACAAATCATACCTGTGGGATCACAACCACAGGAGCACTTAAATGTTGGGGTATAAATTCAAATGGCCAGATCGGAGACGGTACTACGACTCAAAGACAAAGCCCTACTCTTATTGATTCTGGAGTAAACTACTCTCAAATTGCTGCCGGAGGTTCTCATACTTGTGGGATCACAACCACAGGAGCACTTAAATGTTGGGGTTCTAACGCAAACGGCAGACTAGGGGATGGAACGACAATTCAAAGAGAAAGCCCTACACTTATTGATTCCGGAGTAAACTACTCTGAGATTGCTGCTGGAATGTTTCACACCTGTGGGGTCACTACAGCTGAGGTTCTTAAATGTTGGGGCTATAACGCAAATGGTAGACTAGGGGATGGAACGACAATTCAAAGAGAAAGCCCTACACTTATTGACTCTGGTATTACTTACTCTCAAATTTCTGCTGGAACAAGTCATACTTGCGGGATCACAACTTCAGGAATACTTAAATGTTGGGGGTTTAATATTGATGGTCAGCTTGGAGACGGGACTACAATTCAAAAAGAAAGTCCCATTCCTATCGAATCCGGAACAAGTTACTCTCAAATTTCAGCCGGCTCTGAATACACCTGTGGTATTACCACGACAGGAGCTCTTTATTGTTGGGGTTCAAATTCAAGTGGTAAGCTGGGAGATGGCACAACAACCGACCGGACAAACCCAACACTGATTGACTCTGGCACCCAGTATACTCAGGTTTCAGGGCAAAGCTCTCACACCTGTGGAATCACAACGACTGGGGATCTGAAATGCTGGGGTGTCAATGCTCATGGACGACTGGGAGATGGCACCACCACTCAAAGAACTAGCCCTACACTGATTGACTCGGGCACAACTTACTCTCAAATTTCTGCAGGAGGGAGTCACACCTGTGGGATCACCACCAGCGGAATACTAAAATGCTGGGGATACAATTTTAGTGGTCAGGTTGGAGATGGGACAACTACAAATAAACTTACCCCCACAGTGATTGACTCCGGCACCCAGTATTCTAAGGTTTCTGCTGGCAACCACACTTGTGGGATCACGACAACTAACGTTCTTAAATGTTGGGGAGCCAATTCCTCTGGTCAGCTTGGAGATGGGACTACAACTCAAAGGATAAACCCCACTGTTATTGATACTGGAACTGATTACTCACAAGTATCTGCTTCCGTTAATCAAACCTGCGGGATTACAAACACGGGAATACTTAAATGCTGGGGCGAAAACTTTTCGGGTCAGGTCGGTGATGGGACAACTACAAATAAACTCAACCCCACAGTGATTGACTCTGGCACATCGTATTCTCAAATTACGAATGGATCAAATCACAGTTGTGGAATCACTACGACGAATTCAACAAAATGCTGGGGTTCAAATTCAAGTGGTAAGCTGGGAGATGGCACAACAACAAATAGACTCTTGCCTACCCTCACTATTTCTGGAGCACAGTACTCTCAAATTTCTGCTGGATGGTCGCACACCTGTGGGGTCACAAATCTAGGGAGTCTAATTTGCTGGGGTTCAAATTTAAAAAATCAGCTAGGAGATGGAACTAGTACTAATATACTTAGTCCCATTCTTATTGACTCCGGCACAGGTTACTCTCAAATTTCGGCTGGTGGTCACACTTGTGGGATCACCGCCACTGGGACTCTCAAATGCTGGGGATCAAATTCTTATGGCCAAATTGGAGATGGAACCACAACTCAACGAGTAAGTCCCACACTTGTTAATTACGGGACAAGCTTTACTCAAATTTCTGCTGGAGAATATCACACCTGCGGAATCACCACCACTGGAGCTCTTAAATGCTGGGGATCGAATTCAAACGGTCAAATTGGAGATGGGACAACAACTCAAAGAACAAGCCCAACACTGATTGACTCCGGCACAAATTATAGTCAGATTTCTGCCGGAGGAGTTCATACTTGTGGGATCACAACCACTGGAGCTCTTAAATGCTGGGGATCGAATTCAAATGGTCGACTTGGAGATGGGACCACAACTCAAAGAACGAGCCCTACATTGATTAACTCAGGCACAAATTATACTCAAATTTCTGCTGGAGAATTTCACACCTGTGGTATTACCACGACTGGGGCCCTTAAATGTTGGGGTTCGAATTCAGGTGGTCGGCTTGGAGATGGGACAACAACCCAAAGAACGAGCCCTACACTGATTGACTCTGGCACAAATTATACTCAAATTTCTGCGGGAGAAAGTCACACCTGCGGTATTACAACAACTGGCGCTGTCAAATGTTGGGGTTCAAACTCAAATGGCCGGCTTGGAGACGGGACAACTACAAACAGTCTCAATCCAGTACTCAGTGACTCTGGCACTCAATATTCCAAGATCTCTGCAGCCAACCACACATGTGGGATCACGACAACTAACGTACTTAAATGTTGGGGATTAAATTCAAGTGGCCAGCTTGGAGATGGGACTACAACTCAAAGGATAAACCCCATAGTCATTGACTCTGGGATAAACTACTCGCAGATCACGAATTGGAATCTTCACACATGCGGTATTACAAATACAGAGACCCTTAAATGTTGGGGGGATAATACAATTGACCAGCTTGGAGTTGGTTCCTATACAAGTAGTGGCATCACGGTCTCTAGTGACCCCTATTAGAGTAAGTCTCCATAGGAAAAGAAAGCTCACAACAAAACTGTGCTCCTCATATTGCCTCTTCTATAGAGAAATACCTTTAAAACATCCTTAGCATTTGCAATTGTATATACTTGTATATATAATGGCCCAATATGCTTATTTACCAGATTGTCGATGTATTAGATAAACGAGGAATCAAATACGCTCTCATAGGAGGCTATGCCTTGGCTCTCCATGGAATTGTCCGCGCCACTATGGATGTAGACTTTGTGATCAGTTTACGTCAAAAAGATTACCAGTTAGCAGAAAACGCGCTCGAAGAAATTGGCCTCCAGTCGCGACTCCCCATTCGGGCTCAAGATATTATTAAAATGCGAAAGGAATATATCGAAAATCGCAATCTCTTGGCATGGTCCTTTGTGGACTACAAAGACCCCTCACGCCAGGCTGATATTCATATCACTCATGATGTGAGAGATATAAAAATCAATAAGATCTCTGTAGGTGGCAGAACAATCGCTGTAGCAAGCTTAGAGGATCTCCTTAAAATGAAATTAGCTGCAGGACGCCCCCAAGACCTTATTGATATCAAACAAATTCAAGGTAAACTTCATGCAAAAAAAACAAAATAAGAAAAAAACAAAGACACAGGATATTTCCCCAGAAGAGGCTTTGCAATTTTTAGAGGACATCAGAGTTATGACCTCGCAAATCGATGAACCCACCGTTGCCATTAGCCTGAGAGTCCCTGGTAACATCCTACAAGCTCTTAAGTTCAAAGCCAAAGCGGACGGCAAAAAATATCAATCTCTTATAGTCGAACTGCTTCGCAAAAGTCTTATTAAAGAGCGCTCATAAACTATTGGAGCACTCTAAGCCACTGTACCTCTAAAATATTATAGACCAATTTTCTTACCAACGGGTGTACTGGGCCTTCTTTAAAACTCGGAGAGCGGCAACATAGAAAATTGCCATGGAAAACAAAGAGACCATAAAGGCCGAGAACAGAGACACGTCCGAAGTGCCAAGGGTGGCAAAACGAACTCCGTTGATAAAGTAGAGAAGTGGATTCACTTTAGAGATTCCCTGCCAAAAAGGGTGCAAGCCCTCTAGAGAGAAAAAAACACCACCTAAATAAATTAATGGCAAGATCACAAAGGACCCCACCCCACTGGCATGATCAAAAGTCTTGGCCCAAAAGGCAATGGAGATCCCAAACATGGAAAAACTTAAGCCTCCAATAATCAAGAACAATAATAAGAGACCCGGGTGAGCAGGCACCATGATCTGCCCCTGCACGATATAAAAAAAGATTTGGCCCACAGCTAAGGTGATGGCACCAACAATGAGACCTCGAGTGAGCCCACCTAACGAGAGTGCCCAAAGAATCCCTTTGGCACTTAAAGGCACAATGCGCCAGTCCTCAAGATCGCCACCAAATTTGCCCGATATAATCGAGCTCGAAGAGTTTTGATAAGCATTGTTCAATACCGACATCATCACAAGCCCAGGTATTAAAAAAGCTAGATAAGAAGTGCCGTCACTCAATGTGATTTTATCACCCAACGACACACCAAAAATCAGCAGATAAAGGCTGGAACTGACAATAGGTGCTAGTATGGTTTGCACCACCACTTTCAAAAAGCGCATGATCTCGCGATAGTACAAAGTCAAAAAGGGTTTGGCATAAGGAGAAATATTCACAGCGAAGCCCCCCCACGATTGTTGTCGAGAATGCGGACAAAAGCCTCTTCCAATGACCCTTCGCTGATTCGGATATCCATCAGCTGACTGATGTCACAAGCAATCGAGAGCAACAGCTCGCCAATTCCTAACTCTTGGGGGATGAGAAACTCGGCCTCGGTCTCAGCTTTATGAAGCAAAAATTCGGATTTGAGGTGAGGGTTGCAAGCACCCTTAAATTTCAAAGTTACTTTTCGCTTCGTCATCGTCTCGATCAGTTCTCGGGTGGGTCCGACTTGCAACAATTTACCACCATTGATCACTCCCACTCTCTGGCAAAGTTCCTCGGCTTCTTCCAAATAATGAGTTGTTAACAGAACTGACATGCCATCTTTTTGCAGCTCGCGCACGAAGTCCCACAAAGAGGCTCGTAACTCGATATCTACACCGGCAGTGGGTTCGTCGAGTAATAAAAGTTTTGGATCATGCACCAATGCTTTGGCAATGAGCAGGCGTCTTTTCATACCACCACTTAAGGCTTTTACTTTTTTATGGCGATGTTCAAAAAGACCCAGTCGATGGAGCAAATAGTGAATGCGCTCTTTATTGTTCCAAACTCTAAAATAACCCGAGTGAAAAACTAAAATCTCTTCTACAGAAAAATAACCGTGGTTGATAATCTCTTGGGGCACATAACCGGTGAGCATTTTCGAGTTCAGAGGCTCTTTTTGAGGGTCATAACCAAATACTTGGCATTGCCCACTTGTTGGCTCTTGTAAGGTGACGATGCACGCGATGATAGAGGTTTTCCCAGCACCATTGGGGCCCAAGAGACCAAAAACTTCGCCCGGCTTCATTTCAAAGTCCACATTGTGCACAGCTGTAAAAGCGCCATATTTTTTTACTAAAGATGTGATTTTAAGAGGCGTGGTGGATTTTAGTTCCATTGCTCAGCGCCCTCGGTAAAAGGGGAACCAAAGATGACCCCCTCGTTTTCTTTTTGCAGCCAGTTGATGTCCCACTCGCTGGAAAGCAACACAACTGGCCGCGCGTCCTTGTCGTGAAAAACAGTCGAACTACCCTTAATTTCAAAGACGGGTTTGCCATTTTCGTCTTTAGGCCAACGGGCCACCGTATAGGGGGCTCGGTCTAAGCGAGTTTCTAAATTGTACTCATCTTCAAGTCGGTATTTGAGAACCTCGAACTGCAGCTCCCCCACCACTCCAATGATTGGATCTTGAGCACCCACAAAGGGATCGATAAACAATTGGATCACACCTTCTTCAGAAAGTTCTTTTAAAGCTTTTTGTAGCTTTTGTCTTTTCATGGCATCAGACACATGGATTTTAGTGAACAGTTCTGGTGAAAATTGAGGGATTTTTTCAAAAGAAAACTTTTTGCCACCAGTTAGCGTATCGCCAATTCGAAACAATCCTGGGTCGCTCACCCCGACAATATCTCCCGGATAAGCGGCCTCAACCGTTTCGCGCTCTTGAGCTAGAAACTGAGAAGAGTGTGACAAACGGACTTCGCGATCCAAGCGCATATGGTGCACTTTCATGCCACGCTCGAATTTGCCGGAACACACTCTCAAAAAGGCCATGCGATCGCGGTGCTTACGATCCATATTCGCTTGGATTTTAAAAATAAAACCAGAGAACTGAGGGTCGGTGGGCTCGATCACCCCTTTATCTGTCCTGTGAGAGCCGGGACCTGGGGCCCATTCTGTGAAGTATTTTAAAAATTGATCCACTCCAAAATTAAGCTTGGCACTGCCCCAAAAGGCAGGAGACAATTCGCCGGCCAAGAACTTTTCCCGAGAAAATTCTTCGTTGTCCATTTCAATCAACTGGATCTCTTCCATGACTGACTCTAAGATGTCGCGATGAATCCACTCTTTCCATCTGGGGTCGTCGAGAGAGTCCACATCTATTTCTTGGGTTTCTTCGGTTTCTTTATTGTAGAGAAAAACTTTTTTTTGTAGGCGGTCGTATATACCAGAGAACAATCCGCCTAGACCTAAGGGCCAACTGACGGGATAGCATTTCATTTTCAAAGTGGTTTCGATTTCATCGATAAGCTCTAAAGGGACCTTACCCTCACGGTCGCACTTGTTTATGAATGTAAAAATGGGAACTTTACGAAAATTACAAACTTCATAGAGTTTTTTGGTTCGCTCCTCGACCCCCTTGGCTACGTCGATGAGCATAAGGGCGGTGTCGGCTGCAACTAAGGTGCGATAGGTGTCTTCACTGAAGTCTTTGTGTCCTGGGGTGTCGAGAAGGTTTACCCTCTGACCATTGTAATCAAATTGTAGCACACTTGAAGTGACGGATATCCCCCGCTCTTGCTCCATGGTCATCCAGTCCGATGTGGCTGCTTTTTTTCCAGCTTTACCCTTGACCTCTCCAGCTTCGTGAATGACGCCACCAATGTAGATGAGCTTTTCGGTGATTGTTGTTTTACCGGCATCGGGATGAGAAATAATAGCAAAGGTGCGTCTTCTGTTCGCTTCTTCACGGTCGCTGAGTTTTTCCATAAGATTTAAGTTTTATCAGTACCCTCGGCCAAAGGCAACGAGTTGCCTGTCTATAAGCTGGAAATTGCTGAGAAAAACTCGACATATCTCTTTAAAACAGGGGTGCCAAGTCATCCTATGAACTCTTGAAAGTCGCGACTCTCCCAATCTCAAACCCTAACTGGCGCAGGAATACCGCGTAAAAATGAGGTCCTAACAAGATCTTGATGGGCAAAGCGAGTGAGTTGCTGCAATGATACCAGTATGAATGCAATTAAAGCCTTTCCACCTGTGTTTTCGATTGTTGGCAACACCTGTCGCTCACTCCATACCTCGCGCTCTCTATCTGCAAATATCGAAGATCTGAAAATGGATTGGGCCCAGAAAGTGATGAGTTGTTTGAACGTCAAGCTGACCGTCAAGGGAGAGATCTCTGATCTCCCCTCCCTCTTGTTTATTGGCAATCATCTCAGTTATTTGGATATTCCCTTATTGATGAGTGTGGCGCGTGGAGCTTCATTTGTTGCAAAAAAGGAGCTCTCTCGCTGGCCCGTGTTTGGCTATGGTGCCAAGCGGATTCAGACAGTTTTTGTTGACAGGAGCAATTCGAACTCTAGAGGAGCGGCACGCCAAGCTATCATTCATGCTTTGCAAGCAGGACAACGAGTCACCTTATTCCCATCGGGAACAACCAGCCTTGGGCCTGCGGAGCTTTGGCGCAAAGGTGGTTTTGAAGTGGCTCAAGAAATCAATTCTTGGGTTCAGCCCTTTCGCATTACTTACAATCCTATACGCGAGGTGGCCTTTATCGATGATGATGCCTTTTTACCTCACCTCTATCGCTTAGGCAAAGTTCCCCAAATTGAAGCTCTTGTTGAGTTTCACTCACCAGTTAAAATTACAGATCCCATCAAGGATTGTCTAGCTTGGAAAAACTGGTGCGAACAGTCTTGAGATGAGTTGTGGCGCATAAGCCTTTGTTATTTTTTCTATTTTCAATAGAATAGGGGGTATCTTAGCGAGGAACCCCAAATGTCCCTATCTCAAAAGCTTGGCCGTCTACAAAATCTCAGAGATGAGGAACAAAAAAAATTGCAAAGAGTGCAACAGCAGCGCTTGACGGCGGGGCTTAATATCTTTTTTCTTTTGATTCTGTCCCAAATCTTCAGTGGCTATTACCTTGAGCTGGTGGCCGTCTTGTTTTTCCTGCCGCTTTTTTTATTTTTCGTGGGCCGCAGTCGCAGACGGGCTGGTTTTCTCAAAAAAATCGACGGCCTGCACTCCTTTTACCAACGACAATTGGACTTCAAGCAAGGTCGCATCCTGGAGAGCCATCCCCCCGAACAAATGAGCCTTCCCGATCTAGCGCGCGACCTAGATTTAGGGCTCCTCTACCCACAGTTAAACTTTTGTTTCAGCGAAGAGGGTCAGCGCCAATTGGACGCTTGGCTTTGCCAAGACTTTAGGGACTCAAGTCGTGAAGTTCGGCAAAGACACCTCAAAGAATTGATCAAACTTTCGGGACCTCTGCGTCGCTTGCACGCCCTGCCCCCATTAAAAAATCCAGTGCGCATGAATCAAATCCAAAAAGAAGTGGAGCGCTCTTTTTTTCCAGAGAATACACCTTGGAAGTGGATCGTGCCGATCAGTTGGCTGGGTCTTGTGACACTTCTGTTCCTACCTGTGCCAACTGTGCTTTTGAAAGTGGTTTTCTTTGTCTATATCGCGAGTGTGCTCCTTTACTTAGGACAAACCAAACATCTGTTTTCCAGGTTACAAGATCTACAGAAAGACTTTGAAGGTTTGGCAGAGAAAATCCACGCTATGGAGAAAATTGCCAGCCAATTGAGCTTTGCCCCCTCTCTTAAAGAGCGCGTGGCCACCCAAGACACGCGCAGTTTATCGCGCTATATCTCACTGATGAGTTTGCGCACCAATCCCATTTTGTTTTACATACTCAACCTCCTTTTGCCATGGGATTTTTTACTCTCTGAACTTTGTGAAAGGGCGCGTGTGGGATTTGCTCTTCACTTCAAATCGTGGTGCCAAGAAATGATCGACATTGAAACTTTGTCATGTCTCGCCAATTTAAAATTGTATCAGGACACCACTTGGCCCGAACTGAGTTCCCGCACTTTTTTAGAATTTGAGGAGATTTCTCACCCCTTACTGAATCAATCCAACGTGGTAAAAAACAATTTTCAACCCGGCTCCCATAAAGTGATCATAATTACGGGGTCAAACATGAGTGGCAAATCCACTTTTTTGCGCGCTATCGGCATCAACTTAGTGTTGGCTAACATTGGAGCCCCCGTTTTTGCTAAGCGTTTCTGTTTTCAGCCTATGGGTTTGGTTAGTTGTATTCGAGTCAGTGATTCATTGCGCGATGGCCAATCTTACTTTTACGCCGAAGTTCGCCGTATGCGCACTATTTTAGAAAAAGCCAAACAGGGGCCGATCTTATTTTTGATAGACGAACCTTTGCGTGGCACCAACAACAAAGAGAGATTGATCGGCAACACAAGTTACCTGAAACAAATATTGGCCACTCAAGGGGCTGGTTTTTTGTGCACTCACGATCTAGAACTAACTAAACTCAGTGAGGTCTCTGAGGAAATTGCCAACTTTCATTTTGGCGAAACCTGGCAAGATCAGGACTGGATATTTGACTATAAAATCAAAGAAGGACCCTCGACTAGCACCAATGCTCTGCGAATTTTGGCAAAAGAAGGTCTTTACCCCGAATCTTTAAATCCAGCATGAGGATACTTTTATGAAACTCAATGTGGCCCCAAACACAATCGAACTTGTCGGACGCACGCCCCTCTTAAAAATCAAAAGTGTATCGGAGTTCACTGGCTGTGATATTTTTGCTAAGTGCGAACACATGAACCCGGGTGGTTCGATCAAAGATCGAGCGGCAAAGCAAATGGTTCTAGACGCCATTGAAAGCGGTCTGCTCAAGCCCGGCATGAGTGTAATTGAAGGCACCGCAGGCAATACGGGGATTGGCTTGTCCCTGGTCTGCGCAGCTCTTGGCTATGGGATGACTATTGTCATGCCCAAAGGCCAAAGCCTAGAAAAAGAGCGTATGGCCGGCGTCTTTGGTGCAAAAGTTATTCTTGTAGACCCCGTTCCCTTTAAAGACGAAAATCATTTTTATCACACCGCACGCCGAATGGCCGAAAATGAACCCCAAAAGTATTGGTGGGCCAATCAATTCGAAAACTTGAGCAACTTCAAGGCCCACTACACCACGACTGGTCCCGAGATTTGGGAACAGATGAATGGTCAAGTCGATGCCCTGGTCTCTGTTGCTGGCAGTGGCGGCACTATTGGCGGAGTGAGTACATTTCTAAAAGAAAAAAACAAAAACACCAAAGTGCGTTTGATCGACCCCGAAGGCTCGGGCCTTGTCAGCTATTTAAAAACAGGTGAATTCAAGTCCAACGGTTCCTCCATGACCGAAGGCATTGGGATCATGCGCCTGGTAGCTAACTTTGAAAAAGCCCAGGTCGACGACGCCGTCACTTTACCCGATCAACACCTAGTCCATCTGGCCAATCACGTGCGCTTTCACGATGGCATTCTGCTCGGCTCAAGTGCCGCCCTTAACATGGCGGGCGCTCTCAAAACAGCATTAGAAATGGGAGCGGGTCATCGCATTGTCACTTTTATTTGTGATGTGGGTGATCGCAGTTTTTCAAAACTCTACAATCCTGATTTCTTAGCCGAAAAAGGATTGGACCCCTCACCCAAGGATCTGAAGAACATAGCAAAAGATTTGCTCAACGAGCCCCAGAAGTAGCCCCAATTAAACTTTTGCTAGCATTTAGAGTTCTCCAAAAAATTTAAGTTCGGCGGACATTTAAAAGCGACACACTTATTTGGAACAACGCTTCTATAATGATTAGTACTGGCAGGTTTCAGAATCATCCTATTCCTCTCTCAATCAAAAAAAATATAAAACAACTTTACTTCAACTATTAAGGGCAGTATTCCTTCTCCCTCAATCGCTACAAAGGGTCTAAAAATGAAAAGTGTTGTGCTTGCCTTTTTCCTCGCTACCAGTTTTTTTACAACTTCAAGTTATGGCGAGCCTACCAACCTCGTTGAAATTTCTGATGACCCATTCAAAGAAGTCATGCTCAACGCTATTCTCCAATCACAGATCCTAAATTATTTCTGGGCGGGCGACGATGGCATCGATTGCGGCGAACCAGAGCTTGACCTCTTATCAGTGAATTATAGCGAAAAGAAGGTCGTATTGGCTGTTCATCCTGCAGCGCAAGCTCATTCCTGTGAAAGCAGATCCATGATTTGCGAAATTAATTTTATCGAAAATGCCTCTGGCTCAATAAGCCTGATTGATAAACCAGTATTACCTTCGGGAGCTGGATGTTATTAACGGGCGCAAAATTGTAGTGACCCAATACGTAGAGGGTTACACACAAGGTGGTTCTAGACCAACTCTTCTACAAATATTTTTTCGGTAATTTTCCAGAACTTGCCCTGCTTGCGTCCAATTACAAAAGCTGGCATGCGCAAATGGGGTTGAAGCTGTACGATTTCATCAACAGCTTTGATATCAAGCCTAAGCTCTGGCTTTTTTAAGTGGGACCGTAAAAAGTTAATGTTGAATTTTTTAAGGGCTGTTTGATTATTGAGGTAATGAATCTCGGATAAGTACTCGGCATCATAGTCATAGTAGCGCACTTCTAGATAAGGGTTTTTGTTCTTATCAAAACCCTCCCGCATTTCGATGGAGTCTGGCTGCAGAACATGGGCATTTTTGGAAAGTCGGGCTTGCTTTAATTTTGCATCGGCATCAATCAAAACCTGTTTGCAATTACAACACGCGCGCGCGGTGATATCATTTTGGGTGGAGCAGCTGGGGCACAGCTTAAACCGAAAACGAAAACCACAGGGTTTAAATTCGTAGGTTTGGGGGTCTTGCACCCCGCCCCGACAAGTGCGTCCAAAGTGCTCGGTGATAAAGCCCTCATAATCAACCCTTCCCCAAAAATCATTGATGAAACCACATTCAGGGCAAGGGATTTGTACGATCACCGCTTCTTTAACTGGCTTCTTATCGCTAATTTCAGGTGCATAAATGTTGTGGCTCATCCCTGTGTAATCCAAGATAAAACAATCTTTTTTACCTGGATGAAGTCTTAAACCACGACCAATAATTTGTTGATAAAGGCTGACAGATTCTGTGGGACGCAAAATTGCAATCACATCCACATGGGGCGCATCAAAACCAGTAGTTAAAACCGAGACATTGACAAGGTACTTATACTCTTTATTTTTGAAGCGCTCGATGATGCGATCGCGCTCGCCACTCTCGGTGTCACCGATCACAATGGCTGCTTGTCCCTCTGGTAAACACTCCAGGATTTCTTGGGCGTGCTTGACTGTGCTACTAAAGATCATCACCCCTTGTCTGTTGTAGCTCTCTGTAATATCCACAATATTTTGGATAATGAGAGGGGTTAGACGACGCTGCTGCTTTAAGACCTCTTCAATTTGAGCCAGTGTGTACTTTTGCCCTGTTTCGGAGATGCTTGAAAAATCATAACAGGTCACCGGAATATCCACTTTCACCGGTGGCGTCAGGTAGTTGTTTTTGATCATATAATTAAGAGGCAGTTCATAAACACAGTATTTAAAAAATCGCGACTCTTGAGTCTTCACTTCCCCTTGATGATTGTAATTGTAGATCCAACCCACACCCAAACGATAGGGAGTGGCAGTCAAACCCAAAATACAAAGCTTGGGATTGTTCTCGCGAATTTTTTTTATCACCTGAGCATACTGGGTATCCTCTTCACTGTTTACGCGGTGACATTCGTCAATAATCAACAATGTGAAGTCTTCAAAAAATTTGGAGGTGGCTTTGGCCACAGACTGAATGCTGCCAAAGATCACTTTTTGTTTGGAGTCTTTTTTATTGAGACCTGCCGAATAAATCCCCGCTTCAAGTCCATAGCTTTCAAATTTCTCGTGGTTTTGCTCCACCAACTCTTTCACATGCGCCAGCACCAACACACGTCCTTGGGCGATGCGCGCTAGCTCGGCTATAACAAGACTCTTACCCGCACCTGTTGGCAAAACAATCAATGCCGGATCCCGTTTGACTCGAAAAAACTGCAAGGTATTTTGAACAGCGGCTTGTTGATACTCTCGAAGTTTGTACATGGAGAGCTATTATAGTGAAAACTGAAGCGTTGTCACTTTCTTCTAAAGTTGACTTTGGGCTTCTTGCTGGGGTTCAACAGGACTGATGTACTTGTCACGAGATCTCGGAAAAGGATTAAAGATATGTCTATCTATAGACAACGTGCCGTCCGAGAACACGGCGTGAACAAGAGCACCCTCACGAGCACGGCCGCAGCTGAAACTTACAGGCTCTTTGTCCCGCAATCCAAGAGGAAGCTGATAGCTCTGCAAAACCTTTGCGTCACAAATGGGCAAACCTCGAATATGCTGGTAGCGAGTTCCTTTTTTATAACCGGCAAAGGATTTCACTTCGACCGCTAAAATATCTTCTTTTTTTAGAACTTCGATATTTGCTCTATCTAAGCGGGCAAAGTTTTCACTGACACGATGGCGACTATTCAAATTGGAGACAATAGGTGTGACCGCAAGCTGTCCGTTTTGAAAGACCTCCTCAACCACATACATTTTTTTTTCATTACTCAATATGACAGACCCTTTTTTTAGAGTACGGGGCTGTCCCTGCAAATTCTGAGTGAGCTGTTTAACTGGCAAAACTATCTGATTTTTTTTAAACAATTCG
>JBGSNK010000027.1:0-21870 GCA_041739665.1 Bdellovibrionales bacterium | reverse complement strand
GTGCATTTGACACGCTTTTTGTGGTTAGAATCCTCTCGTGAATCAAGCGGTCCTCTACCTATTTTTTGCCACCCTTCTGTATTCGTTTATCAATGTGGGAGTTAAAATCCTTTCCCACTTGCCGACCTCTGAAGTCGTTTTGTTTCGCGCTTCGATCTCACTTGTTATATGTGCCTATTTTATTTGGAGAAAGGGTGGCTCTTTTCTGGGGCAAAATCGCAAAATTCTACTTTTACGTGGATTTTTTGGAACCCTTGCACTCTTTAGTCTATTTCTTTGTGTGCAAAAAATTCCTTTGGCTATTGCCGTCACATTGATCAATCTCTCTCCCATTTTTACGGTTATTTTAGCTCACCTTATTTTACAGGAAAAAGCCTCAACCTTGCAGTGGTTGCTGCTGTTGTTTTCCTTTCTTGGAGTTTATTTAGTACGCGGGCAAACAGACCCGGTGCCTTTAGTTTGGATGCTCTTAGGTGTGGCCTCGGCTTTTTTTGCCGGACTGGTTTACACCTGTGTCAGAGTGTTGCGTTTAAGTGAAGACCCATTGGTCGTGATTCTCTATTTTCCACTCGTGACTATCCCATTAATGGGACCGCTAGCCGTTTCACAATGGATCCTCCCGCAAGGATGGGAGTGGGGTGTTCTAATTGCCATAGGAATTCTCACCCAAATAGCTCAGTACTTAATGACCGTCGCTTATCAAATTGAAACCGCAGCTCGAGTCATGGTATTCAACTATTTTGGTTTATTTTGGGGCGTGATTCTCGGCTGGTCTCTTTTTGATGAGAGATTATCTGTCATCCAACTTTTGGGCATCTTGCTTGTCTTTGCCTGTTTGAGTGCCAACTATTTTGTGTCGCTCCGAGAGAAAAAGAGTATAATCAATTAAATAACCAACCTGCGAGTCAATAGTGTTTACCCTCACCCAAAAAAAGAAAGGACAGCTGCAAGAAGAATTGGTTTTCCAATACAGTCGGAGTTCAGGACCTGGTGGGCAGAAGGTTAATAAAACGGAAACTCAAGTTGAGCTGCGCTGGTCTGTAACCAAAACATCTGTCTTCCATTCTGAACAAATTGAAATGATCCAATCCAAACTAGAGAATAAGATCAATAAAGAGGGAGAGTTGATTTTAAAGACGGATAAATTTCGCAGCCGTTTAGCCAATCAAAAGTTTTGTTTAGAGCTTTTTTACAAGCTTTTAGGCCAGGCGCTGACTGTGCCTAAAAAGCGTCATGCGACCAAACCCAAGCGTTCTGCGATTGAAAAGCGCATTCAAGAAAAAAAGCACCATTCTGAAAAGAAAAAAAATAGGCAAAAGTACGAAAGTTAGTTAGCCTAGAGGCGATGAAGTTTTATATCTGTTGTTTTTTTGTATTTATTCTTGCGGGTTGCTCGACGCCCGATCAGCCCCAGCCTCTTCACGAGGTCACTTGTAAATTTTGGCTGCAACAGTGTCACCTGCGTGCACGCCAGCGTTGCAGCCAAGGTTACACTGTATCAAGAAGCATTCGCTCCGACAAATTGGGTGGCCCACAAGGCGCTTACAAAGAGTTTCGAATGATCTTCACTTGTGACTGATTTCAATATTGTGAATGTTTAATTCAAAGCGGGATTGAGTGTCGTCGCCGTCAGTGGCAATCCAGACACCAAGCACTTGCAATGGTTGGGTCCATTTTTTACTGAGAGTAAAAGGGCCTGCTTTCTCTAAAAAGGTCACGCACTCTTCCTTAAGGCTTGAGTCCAAATAATGAGTGCGTTTTTTATGTAAAAGCTCTCTTTGCTGACACGTGCTAATGAACTGAACATGACGAATGCCATAGTTTTGCGGCATCAGTTTTTCGAGCTCTAGAAGCCAGCGTGGGGCTATTTTGCGCTGGAACCAATTTAGTTTCTTATCTCCACGCACAATAAGACCCAATCTGAGGGTTGCATCATCAGCACCCTTTTGTCCCTGTTGGAGGCCCTTAGGTAGATGTGGGAGCGCTCCCGAAACTGAAGATTGCACTTGCACGCCTGTGACAAATAGAGGTTTCTCAAAGGGGTAGACAATAGGGGCCGCACTTTTTTGAACTTGGATTTGCATCGAGGTGTCGGCAAAGCTCACTAGGTGGGCTGGAATCTTACCGTAGTCAACGATCTTCCAAGATTCAGATTTGCCCATGGGCAATATGAAGGCGGCCAAGAGCAGCAATCTCGAGCTACCAAGGGATTTCACTCTAGTTACGAAATTTTTCAAGTTGCTGCAAAGTCCATTGTTTGGTTTCAGTGAGTTGATGATTGGGGTGGAATTGGATGTACCACTTCATAAACTGCAAGTGCTGTTCTTGATCTGGGGTCAGTTTATTGTTTTCTGCAAAGCGATTGAGGTAGGTGACTGTTTTACGTTTAAAATCACCGTAATCCTTGACCACAACACCATGTACAGATTGAATCACATCTTCAATAGTTTCCATTTCGACCATGTTCAGCACCCTCTTAGAGAAGATATAAATCTGCCAGAAACCATGAAACCTGGCAAGTTTTCCCCATTTGACAGCTTGAGCTAAGGATGGTCCTGTATTTATTCAGTTTAATTAAACGGGTGAGGGGCATATGAAACCGATACTTTATCTAATCAGTATTATTTTTCTTTTATCAAACTGTTCTCATACCGGGCCCAAGTTTGAGGGAGATACTGAGGCCCAAAGGTTGCATCATTTTTTTGAATGGAGTTTTGAGCAACAATTGGCTCAATCGCCCATGCTCATGGCCTATCGAGGTGTGGATAAAAGACAGGGAGAGTTTGATGATTTCTCTGAAGACTTCGCGCAAAAAAGACAGCAAACGGTGAAACAGCATCTGGCGATTTTGAAAAACTTTGATCGCAGCCAACTCAGTGTCGAAGATCAGTTGAGCTATGATTTCTATGCAGAGCTTGCGCAGGATCAAATCGAATCCTTTCAATGGCGCCACTATAGTTATCCAGTCAACCAGATGTTTGGTGTTCAGTCGACTCTGCCAGGTTTTTTGATAAACATCCATCGTATTGAAAAAGTTCAAGACGCCGAAAATTACATTTCACGTTTGAAGGCTTTCCGCAAAGTATTTGATCAAGTTACTAACAATTTGATGAGATCAGAAAGCCAAAAAGTGGTGCCTCCACTTTTTGTGTTCGACAAAGTTATTAAAGACTCTCAAAATATTATAAGCGGGCAGCCTTTTGATAACAGTCCTCGATTTTCTCCACTTTATGAAGATTTTCAACAAAAATTAACAAAGTTAAAACTTAAAAAAGAAGCCCATACTAAATATTTAAAATTGGCGTCTGCGGCTCTCACTGATTCTGTTGGACCTGCTTATGCCGATCTTATCGACTTTTTAAAAAGCCAAAAAAAGAGGGCCAATACAAAAGCGGGTGCTTGGAAATTTCCAAAAGGGGAGGAGTATTATCGGTTTCGCCTAAAAAATTATACCACTGTGGACTTGTCGCCCGAGCGAATCCATCAGACAGGTTTGGCTGAGGTCAGGCGAATTCACCGGGAAATGGATAAGATTCGTCAGAAAATGAAATTCAAAGGGGATTTGCAAGCCTTCTTTCGTTATATGCAAAGTTCGCAGTTTCACTTACCGGCAAATTCCCAGGGGCGAGCTCGCTATTTAAAAATGGCCAAGTCTTATATTTCAGGTATGGAAAAAAAGTTGGATTCCTTTTTTCGCAACAAACCCAAGGCGGGGATTGTTGTTAAAGCGGTTGAGCCTTTTCGAGAAAAATCAGCGGGAATGGCCTTTTATCAAACACCAAGCCTCGATGGCAAACGACCTGGCACATATTATGTCAACCTTTCGAATATGAAAGCTTTGCCCATTTGGTCAGCTGAGGCTTTGGCTTATCATGAAGGCATTCCAGGACATCATATGCAACTCACCTTGGCTCAGGAAAAAAAGAACCTGCCAAAGTTCCGCACCATGGCCCCTATCACGGCTTACTCTGAGGGATGGGGCCTTTACTCTGAAGCCTTTCCTAAAGAATATGGATTTTATAAGGATATCAAATCCGATTTTGGTCGACTCTCTATGGAGCTGATGCGCTCCACTCGTTTGGTAGTCGACACAGGTTTGCATTGGAAGAAGTGGACGCGTGAGCAAGCCATTGCCTATTTAGATAAAAACTTGCCCGGTGATCACGACGATAATGTGCGCCAAATTGAACGTTATATCATTATGCCAGGGCAAGCGACGGCTTATAAGATTGGACAACTCAAAATTTTAGAGTTGCGAGAAAGAGCCAAAAAAGAGTTAGGTCCCTCTTTTGATATTCGCGATTTTCACGAAGTGATTCTAAGTGGTGGAGCCCTGCCGCTCAACTTGCTAGAAAAACAAGTGGAACGCTATATCCAACGTCAAAAGAGCTAACTCAAGGCAAGCTACTAGGCTGCGTATTTCCTTAAAAACTCATAGATATTATCATGTCTGGATCTCAGTCTATGTAACATAATATGATCTCCGTCTATTCACTTTGATTTGAGGCTAAATAATAGTCATCAGTGTCTCAATTCGATAATATTAGAGTTTTTTATAAATACATGAAAATCTAAAAAATAATTTGATTTTTTCATGTAAATCTTAAATAATGGGATATGTACACTCGTAAACTTAACTTGCCAGAATCACCTAAAAACTCTTTTTTTCTATGGGGTCCAAGGCAAATTGGTAAGTCTACGCTTTTAAAAAACACATACCCAAATACAAAGACGATCAATCTATTAAAGCCAGAGCTTTTTAGAAGACTTTCCCAGAATCCCGAGCTGTTAAGAGAAATGGTTTTTGATGATGAATTTGTAATTATAGATGAGATCCAAAAAATTCCAGCTTTACTAGATGAAGTTCATTATCTCATTGAAAGTGAACAAAAGGTTTTCGGTTTGTGTGGTTCTAGTGCTCGAAAACTGAGAAGAGGACATGCCAATCATTTAGGTGGCAGAGCTAGAAGGTATGAGCTTTATGGTTTAAAAATGAGTGAACTTGGAAAATCTTTTTCAATCGAAAAAATCTTAAACCGAGGTTATATTCCAAATCACTACTTAGCTGAAGATTATAAATTTGCTCTAAGGTCATACGTATCAGATTATTTGAAAGACGAGATTGCAGCCGAAGGCCTTGTCAGAAATTTACAAAGTTTTTCAGAATTTTTAGATGTGGCATCCTTATCAGATACTAATAATGTTAACTTTACAGCAATCGCAAGGGACTGTGGCATAACAGCTTATACTGCAAAATCCTATTTTAACATTTTAGAAGACACACTTATTGGCTCATGGCTAAAAGCTTACAGAAAAAAACCAAAACGTAGAATAACCATATCTCCAAAATTTTATTTCTTTGATGTTGGCTTGGTTAATGTGTTGGCTAAGCGGGGTGATCTAAAGCTGGGGTCTGAACTTTATGGAAAGGCTTTTAAAAACTGGGTTTACCACGAACTTAAATCACTATTGGTCTATTCACAATCAGATAAAGACCTAAGCTATTGGAGTTTAACTTCCGGAGCTGAGGTCGATTTTATTATCGGAGACTTAGAGGTGGCCATTGAAGCCAAGGCTGTCTCCAAAGTGAATTCACATCACTTAAAAAACTTAAGAGAGCTAATGATCGATCATCCAGAGGTAAAACACTCCATACTTTTATGTTTTGAGTCGGAGAAAAGGCAGACAAAAGATGGAATAACCATTTTGCCCTATAAAGATTTAGAAAAAGAGGTTTTAAATCTTATCGAGCTTTAAGTGCGGTAAATTCAACTCAAGTGGACTTGTTTTTTTTAATTGTGATGTTTATCTTGAACAAAAAATAAGGAGACTCTGCTATGGGCAATTTCACTTTTAAGACTCTTTTATTATTGGGTATGGTCTTTCACCTATTTGGATGCAGTTATTCTAAAAAAGATCGCGAGGCGATCAAAGCCTACTACCAATTGAATAAAGCTGTTCACAGTGACCACCGCAGTGAAAGCGACAAGTTGCGAGACACTTACCGCAATCCTATGGAGACTTTGCGTTTTTTTGATATTCGTCCTGATATGACTGTTCTCGAAGTTTCTCCTGGAAAGGGTTGGTACACTCAAATTTTAGGCCCTTACTTAAAAGATGGTCAGTTGGTGTTAGCTTTACCTCGCGACAACAGCGACAGGTCTTATCATGTCGCCAACAACAAAGCTCTGCGCAAAATAATTCTAGACAATCCTGATCATTACAAAAATGTGACTTATTCGGTTTTTGAACCTCCTGCTGTCCTTGGCCCAGTGGCTAAACCCAATTCTGTGGATCGCATCTTAACTTTTCGCAATCTCCACAATTGGGTGGGCACTGGCAAAGGCCAAGAAGCCATAGCTGAGCTTTACAAAGCTCTGAAGCCAGGTGGGATTTTAGGAATTGTAGACCATCGCGCCTCCAGCGATAAAGCTCAAGATCCCAAAGTTAAAAGCGGCTATATTCGAGAAGATTATGTGATCCAACTTGTCGAGGCCGCGGGATTTGAATTCTTAGCTAAATCCGAAATCAATGCCAACTACCTAGATACAAAGAACTACAACAATGGTGTCTGGACTCTGCCACCCAGCCTTCGTTTGCAAGATAAAGATCGCTCTAAATATTTAGCAATTGGTGAAAGCGATAGGATGACTCTGAAATTTAGAAAACCATGGGGCTCTAAAAAATAAAAACAGGTCCACTTGGCTGTGGAAAATTTCCCGATCAATATTGTAGCTCTAGGCCGGGCTCCATGCCCTAACTGGCATTTCACCCTACGGGTGAAAACGCGTCCAGCTTGCCAGAGCCTATATCGACAATATTGATCGGGAAATTTTCAACGGCAAAGTGGACCTGTTTTAGTTATTCAAAGCTCCGTTATTGATCCAGTCTTGGAGAGCTGTGATTTGTTCTGCAGAGAGAGCGGGTCCTCCCTGTGGCATACTTCCGTCTTGGCAAGACTGGTAAAGGGGGCTTGCGGCTGCGTTGCCGGGAACCACTCCGCCTGTGTTTAATGTCGTCACATAATCCGTGTAGTCTATACTGGGATGGACACCCGTGGGGCTGTGACAAGCCACACACTGACTATCTAAGATAAACTCTTTGATCGATTGAAAAGAGGCTCCAAGCTCACCTTCTGGCACTCCTAGATCACCACCAAGGCTCACGTAAAGATCGGCCCATGCTTGGATGGCCGTTTCCATTTCATCGGCCAAACTAGCGGGGAATCCTTGGTGCCCTCCTCTGATTTTTTGTACCAACCTGGATTCGGCCGGTTGCCTTAAATTCACTAAAGCAAAACTGGTGGTAATATCGTGTGCTAAGGCTGGATCAGGGATGGCATGTAAAGGTTGTTGGCTGACGCCGTGGCAAGCTGCACAACTGTTGGATGCACTGATCAATGGATAAAGTGTGCTTTCGTAGGCCTCAAGGGAAAGAGCCATATTCAGTTCGGCTCCCGAACCCAGCACATTGGACCCCACACTCTCGTGACGTGCGCTGCAATTTTGAAAAAGTACGGTCGATGTGATCATTAACAGTAAAAACGCCCAACGATACATTTCGGTTCCCCCGTGTTCATTTTTCGAATCCCTTTATTATTTCATAAAAAGGGCAAGATTTTTAAGTTTTTTAAGAGAGGGGCAAATAAAAACATCAGCTGTAGGAGAGTGTCTTAAATAGGGACAGTTAGATGAAGTGTCGGGCTTGAAACCAGCGCAAAGTCAGGGCAGCTAACAAGGCAGAACCTAGACTTATAATCACAAGAGACAAAAGCAAAATTGTCACACCTCCATTGGAGTCAATTATCCAGCCAAACAAAGCTGGACTTAAGGCTGTGGAGAGAATCATAAAAGTAGCAAAAAGACTTTTAATGGCACCTAGGTGACGCACACCATAGAGTTCGGCCCAGATGGCCGATTTGATAGGGCCACCACTTCCAACGGTGAGCCCAAAAAGAAAAAAACTAAAACCTGGAATCCACAAACTCTGGCCTTGGGATAAGAGCAAAAAACCAAAACTTAATGGCAGTTGATAGTAGGGGAAAAGGCGAAAGGCTTGCCATTTGTCAACTAGGGGGCCGGTCACAAAGGTATTTAAAATCCGTCCAAGGGCAAAGAAGAATAGGCCAGAGGCCATAAGGGTCAAGCTCCAACCCTTGCTGTCAGCAAGTGCGGACTGATGAAAAAATAAACCAGTCAGCGCAAATGGTGGCATCAAGGTCTGAGGAAGAAGCAAATAAAGAGTCTTGTCGTAAAGCACTTCCTTTCGGGTCCAATGCTTTGTTGCCTCCTCACTCACAACTGTTGTGTGGACGGCCGTTGCTGGAACTTTGTTGAATTGAGGCAAACCGAGGGTAAGCAGATAGCCAAGGGGCAAAAAGACAAAGCCAACAAAGAGGACAAGAAACCAAGAAATTTGGGAAAAGCTCCAATATAAAATCAGCCAACCAAAAAAAGGAGTGACCAAACCTTCAAAGACAGGGAAGCCCAGTTGGCTTATGGAAAGGGCCGTGCCTCGTTGCACTTCAAAGTACCTCGCTATGGAAATAGAACTCAAAGACGAGCAAAGCCCTTGGCCAAAAAAGCGCAGGCCGAAGAGTCCAAGTGCTAACGTGAAATAAGAGGACTCCATCGCTAAAAATGTTTGGCTCATCATTAAGCCAAGACCGGTTAAGAGAGCAAAAAATCGCAGGTCATATTTATCGATCATGGGGCCGACAAAGGTGATCAAGAATCCGCTGAGGAGAGTGATCAGCGAATAAAGCGAGCCGTACTGTGAGTGGCTCAAGGAGTAGGTGTCCATGATGGTGGGATTAAACAAGGCAATGAAATGGGTTTGTCCCAAGCCCGAGAAAAACGCGAGAGTGAAGCCGTACGCCAAGGTGCGAGGATGTTTGAGCAAAAGCTTCCAGTAACCCATGGCCCAATAAAACCCAGTTAGGCATGGATTGCAACTTAGACTCACAGGACAGACCCTGGGTTTTTTGTGCTGCACAGAAGCTTGTCTCCCTCTGTTAGACACGGGATAAGTGAAGGGTCTTTATTTTTGCGAGGTTTACATGCAGTATCAAACAGGTTTTGGGAACCACTTTGCAACGGAAGCTAAGGCTGGAGCTTTGCCCCAGGGTCAAAACAGTCCCAAGCGCCCTCTGCAAGGTTTGGTTCCCGAGCAACTCTCGGGCACGGCCTTTACCATGCCTCGCGAGCACAACCTGCGTTCGTGGCTTTATCGAATTCGTCCCTCCACCGCTCACAGTACCTATAAACCCTTTGAGCACGCCAGTTGGTTGAGTCGCCCCCAAGAAGGTGCTCGCCCGAACCCCGCCCAGATGCGCTGGCAACCTATGCCGACTCCAACAAAAAATTGTGATTTTATTGAGGGCGTGCAAACCATGGTGAACACCCTCGAGACGGGAGCTGCTGTTCACCACTACGCTTGCAACCAATCCATGAAGAATCGCTTTTTTTACAATGCCGATGGCGAGTTGATTCTTCTTCCCCAGGTGGGAAGCCTCGCAGTCCGTACCGAAATGGGCGAACTCAAGGTGGAGCCCCAAGAAATTTTAGTCATCCCACGCGGAGTGAAGTTTCAAGTTTTACTTGAGAGTGAAAAAACATGGAGTCGGGGTTATTTGGGTGAAAACCTAGGTCACCCTTTTGTGTTGCCAAGTTTAGGGCCCATTGGTTCAAATGGACTGGCTAACCCCAGAGATTTTCAATATCCCCTGGCCGGTTATGAAAACATGTCCTTATCATGCGAGGTGCTAGTGAAGTTTGGCCACCACTTCTGGTCCTATCAACAAGATCATAGTCCCTTGGATGTGGTGGCTTGGCATGGCAACTACGCCCCCTACAAGTACGACTTGCGCAAGTTTAACACTATGGGAACAGTTTCCTATGATCATCCGGATCCTTCTATTTACACAGTGTTGACTTCGCCTTCACTTTTACCCGGTACCGCCAATTTAGATTTTGTTATTTTTCCGCCGCGCTGGCTTGTGGGAGAAAATACTTTCCGTCCCCCTTATTACCATCGCAATGTGATGAGCGAATACATGGGACTTATTGTTGGCGAGTACGATGCCAAAATAGCCGGTGGTTTTGTGCCAGGCGGAGCCAGTCTGCACAACTGTATGACTCCCCACGGCCCCGACACCACAACTTTTTACAAAGCCATTGAGGGGCCAGAAGCTCCTCAAAAAATTTCGGACACCATGGCTTTTATGTTCGAAACATGTCATAAGTTCTGTCCTACGGAAATGGCTCTTCAAACGTCTTCCTTGGATAAAGATTATGCCGATTGTTGGTCGGGTTTTCGACCCTTGTTTCAGGAGTAGAGAATGGGAAAAATTTGGTTGCTATGGGGTTGTCTATTTGGGTTTCTGTCTGTGGCCTTGGGTGCTTTTGCGGCCCATGGATTAAAATCGGTTTTTGATGACTATCAAATGGGTTTGATTGGTACGGCTAACCAATACCTATCCTATCATGCCTTTGCGCTTTTAGCTTTAGGACTTTGGAACCACTGGGAAAAATGGTCGGCTACTTTGTTTGCGGGTTTGAGTTATATTCTGGGGATTGTTCTTTTCTCTGGCAGCCTTTACGCTTATGCCTTTTTTGGCTTTCCATGGCTTGTGGCCATCACTCCTGTGGGAGGTGTCTTTTTTCTTATTGCCTGGTTTCTTTTTGCCGTCGCCATCATGCGTGCTAAAAACGATATAATCTAAAAGATCAATTCTGTACGCAACAAGATGGCGGGGTCACCGCGAAAACTAAGTCGTTTATAGAAATTGAGACTGGGACTGATTTGATAATGGAAAACATTTTTGTACAATTTATGATGAAACGAAAAAATAAATTGGTAACTGTTTAAGTGAAAACTATCGTAGCGAAATCTCTCGGGAGTATCGGGGCCAAATAGGTTGCGATTTTGTGAGTTGAAGCTAATCGTTTGCGAGAGACTGACTTCCTCCGACATTTTTTCTAAAAACATCAATCCATGAGCGGTTGAAAATAAGTTCGTTTTATCCAGGTATTGCTCTTCCGTGAAAATACGAAAAAGTGAGCTTTTTGCTAGTGGAGTGTCAAAGTAGAGGCTCAGAGATTGCCCGACTCCGTCGCGTGAATGGGTGAGAAAACGCAACTGAGAATTAAAGTTAAACATAATGCGTGTGATCGTATTGCTAAACTTGAGTAAAAAACTTGTCAGCAGAGGGTCGCGCAGCTCCACACGTGGACGAAACACCACATTTATGTTGGAAAGCTTTTGCCCAACGGCCACACTAGTGCCCAGTTTTTGTTCTTGAGGACGGGCATTGGTTCGGTTTCGATCTAGACCCTCGAACTCATCTTCAGCATCAAAACTGGAAAGACGCAATTGAACTGCTTTTTCAAAGGCGGGTAGGTGCAGGTTCACATCCACATGGCCATCAACGAGTGAGCCGTTGCTCTCAGCAGCTTGAGCAAAACCAATAAGACTCAATTGACTGGTGTTGCGCTCATCCGTCCTGCGCCCGGCGAGTTGGTAGTCCAACTCTGTGGCGAGATTGTCAAAATACTCCGAGATTTTGCGATTGCGCTCCAGCCAAACTTCATCGGTCGGGGGCTCCTGCGCCCAAGCTTGGGGCACACAGAGGAAGCAAAAAGAAATTAAGAAAACTATATTAAGATTGATCATTTTCTAGATGGGGTTAAATGCGTTAAGCTCGTAAGCTTTGAGTTCTTTCTAAAAACATAGGTTGATCATGGCAATGAAAGCCGATCTGGTCAATCTTGCAAATCCAGTCGGGGCCACTCGATCAGTCGGTGCAAGGGTTTTGCTTGTTGGGGATTCGATGACGTCTTGCATAGGTTTTGTAATGTTCACACATACCTTTGAATAAGGAAGAGTCGGCACTGCCAAATTCAAGACGACTCGCCAGCCCACGCTGATTATTGAATTTGTCAAACTGAGCCTGGAGAATAGCTTTGGGATCCTTTAAGGGTTGGTCGGCAATATTAACACTTGCTGATCCCTGACCCTGTCCAGAGGCCAGACCTCTTTGCGAGCGAGCGCTCGAGGCTCCATTGGTGCCAAAAAAATTATCCAGCCTCCCGAGTCCTTTTGCAATTTTATCCAACACGCTGCCGCCACTGGATTCACTATTTTTAGAAGCGGCTCCTGATTGTCCAGACGACTCAAATTGTCCAAGGGGGGAGGTGGCCATAAGCCCGCTCCCAGCAGTAGCCCTTGGATTTTGTTCCGCCGAAGCTGTATTTCGCTTGTCTTCGCCCAAGCTGCTACCGCCGTGGTTGGCACGATTCAGGGCCACAGGGTTGATGATTTGGCCGGGTGTCACGATCTGGGCTGGATTCGAAGCTTTTGCCTGGGAGGGTGCTGGCTCATCGCTGTAAAGCAGTCCGCCGCGCACATGACCACTTCCAGAGTGAAGGCCGAAAGCGGCACCTCCAGAGTCTAATCCCGAGATTGCAGAAGATGAGAAATCCTCTTCTCCTTGGTTTTGACTGGATGAATTGTTTTGTTGAGGCTGACCTTCCAAGTTGGAATCATTGCCAAGGCCACCTTGAGGGGGGCTGGCTTCAATGGGTTTGAGACGTGGTTTCACAGATTCAATGATGCCACCTTCACCGGCATTTGATTCCGAGAAAGAGCGAACGGCCACACGAGGTATAGAAGCGGGTGATGACTGTGTGCCCGGGAATGTAAGACCTAATTTTTCTCGTGCCTGGATTGAATCAGAGGTCACGCCATTTGGGGAAAAGATGGCATCATCGGCCATTACTTTTCGCAGATCAATAATTTCTATATCTTCAGCCCCTAACGAGTAAGGTAAAAGTAAAAAAAATAGCAGGATGTGGAGCACGGGCAACATCTTATTGGCCCTTTTGCAAGAGCTGGGTTTCACTTGAGGCAGTGGCTCTTTCATGGCTCAATCGAGCCTGAATGGTCTCAGTCAAACTTAAAAGAAGGTGGGCCATTTGAAGCTCTGTCTCGCGAACCTTAATGTACTTTTCTTTAGCAACATAAATTTGATGGGCTGATCCTTGAGGACTTCTCATTTTTTCAATAAACGCTTCAATCTGACTGTCAAAATCCTTTTCGGAACAATAGGCGGCGACTCGTTCAGCGTTCTGGTTTAGAGTGGTTTCAAGGGATTGTTTACATTCCAAACTCTGTCCGTCAACAAGGGGCTTAGATAGAAACTCATAGCAATTTTCGCGAGCTTCCACTATTGAATTGAGATTGTGGATCATTCCCTTGTGAACGGCTTTTAGTTGTTGAAGAGTCACGCGATCCTGGGAGCTAGCTTGTAAAAGTGGTTCGTTAGATGAAAAAGACTGGGTCTTACTAATGGCACTAGTGCAAGAGTCGTGTATTTCAGGGACTTGACATTTTTCTATGAATTCTTCTTCTAAAAGCTGACTGAGAGGTTTTCCTTCTATACCTAATTTCCCACATTGCTCACCTTCAAGTCGGACTTGGATGGCGGCCTCATGGGCGCCATGGATGCGTTGATTTTCTTCGCTCACTCTTTGGCGAATTTGTTGGCGCAAGGGTTCTGCAAAACTCCGTACGGGGCGATCGTCGTAGATAAAAGCTCTCTGAGCCGATTCCCAAGTTTTGACAGCCGCATTCTTTGCACTATCAAGCCAAGACGATTGTGCGGAGACATCCAAAGAAAGAGCAAAAAGCAAGACGGCATAAACCCATTTTTTCACAAAAACCCCCTCCAGGTTCATCTTAAATTGTAACAGATGCTAACAGTTGCTCAGAGGGGTTTTAACCATTTGTATCAAAATGAGATAAATCCCAATAGCTCCCGGCAAAGGCGCGTTGCTATGGGCTTTTTGGATTTGGCCAGAAAGTGACAATAACTTTGACAAGTGAAAGGTTCAGTGGACTGTATTTTTGATATGAATTGTGACTCATCCTCCAGGCTGAAATTTTTATAAACAAAATCAATAGTTTAATAAAAAGGCACGATTCTTGTTATAATCAAGTTAACAACATGAGGTGTTTTATTATGAGCAACATTGGATTTAAACTCTCTACCGCTTTAGCTGTTCTAATCCTTGCCCAATCTGCCCTTGCCGGAAGCTATGTCCGTTATCTTTGTCAACGCAATATGGGCACCACCTTTGAACCCCAGTTGACCAACGAGATTATTATCGTTCAGTCCAAAGACGAGAGCCACTTATCCGTTGAGGATTTTAAGAGCTTATTTATGAACACTAAAACGAAAATGAATTACAAATTGACTCGCTATAAAAACATAGCTCTTGAAGGAAGCGAAAACCCCTATGAGAATCTGGATAAATTAATTCGCGATAAAGATATTGCGGAGTCATTTGAAACCCCACATCCAGCTTTGACCCTTGCTGGAGATGTCCATATTTACCCGACAACAAAAAAAGGCGAAAGAGCTCAGTTCATTATTAAATCCGCTATGCTGGATTCGGTCACCTATGAAATTTTCCCAAAGGGAGAATATTTTCTTGCGAAAGAATATCAGCGCTTTGTTTGTTACGAGCCGGACTTCTTTGAAACCAAAGTTTCAGAAGAGGAACTTTACATCGACGATCAGTCGGCAAATTTTACTTCCTACTAATACTTCTTAAAGCGACACTTTTACGAAGAGCGCCTTAAACTTAAAAAATATGACAGAATCTGGCAAATAAACCCAAACATTGTGTTTACTTACAACTTAAGCCAGACTGGAGATCTCTTTAATTTCAGTTTGGAGATTTCATATGGCGTTTTTTCAAGAAAGTTTTTTTTACAAAGACCTTTATCAAGAAGGCACCTTTCTCAAAGATATTGTCCATCATTTTTTTGATCAAGACTGTCAGAGCAGGGTGGATCAAGACTTGTCTCAGTTTTCTTCACTGGCTGCGACCACCATCTTAGATCTGGCTTTTAGAGCAGAAGCGAGTCCACCTCAACATCAACAGTTTGACCCATGGGGACGCCGTATTGATGAGATTGTAATGACCCCAGCTTGGAATGAACTTCACGCTGTTTCGGCTCAACAAGGTATTGTGGCCTTGGGATACGAAAGAGAAAGCGGTGCAGACTCTCGCTTGCACCAATTTTTAAAGCTTATGATTTTTCACCCCTCATCGGCCTTTTACAGTTGTCCACTGGCCATGACAGATGGTGCGGCCTCGGTATTAGAAGAGTTTGGTGGAGAGCTTAAAGAAAAATATTTTCCTCATTTAACCAGTCGTGATCCCCTTACTTTTTGGACCGCTGGGCAGTGGATGACAGAAAAAAATGGGGGCTCTGACGTTTCCCAATCCGAAACTTACGCCACCTTTGAAAATGGTGTTTACCATCTTTGGGGTGTGAAGTGGTTCACTTCAGCGATCACCGCGCAATTAGCTATGGCACTGGCTCAAACCGATGTGAAGGGTGAAAAAAAATTGAGTTTATTTTTGGTCCCCATCCGCAATGAAAATGGCGAACTAAACAACATCGAAGTGTTAAGGCTCAAAGATAAGTTGGGAACAAGAGCCATGCCCACGGCCGAACTTGAGCTCAAAGGAACTCCGGCCTATTTAGTGGGTGAGCTCGGCAAAGGAGTTAAGAATATCACTTGCGTTTTAAATATTTCAAGATTGTACAATGCAGCCTGTGCAACGGGGACCCTGCTGCGTTTGCAGTCTCTTGCCACCGATTACGCCTGCAAAAGAAAAGCTTTTGGTAAAACCTTGATTCATCACCCACTCCACAGTTTGACTCTTTTGCAATCAAGAGCCGACACCCAAGCCAGTGTTTTATTTGTAGTGCATTTATCAAAGTTACTGGGAAAAAAAGAGACTCAGCAAAGCAAGCCCCATGAGGATCATTTGCTTCGCTTGTTGACCCCGGTAGCGAAGTTGTGGACAGCCAAAAAAGCTATGATGCAAGTCAGTGAATTGATCGAGTCTTTTGGCGGTGCTGGATATATCGAGGACACACATTTGCCTCGTTTTTTGCGCGACACCCAGGTTTTTTCCATTTGGGAGGGAACAACAAATATAATGAGTTTAGATACCTTGCGCGCTCTAGGAGCACCGGCGTCACAGCAAAAGAGTCTCCTAGAAATTCAGAGAAGGCTCGATAGCCTAGTTCAAGATCCTAAACAGAAAAGCTTACTAGGTCCCTTGTATGAGTTATTTAAGACTTTGCAGAACTGGTTGGTGTCTTTAATTGCAGATCCACAGAAGAGCCAATGGGGGGCTCGAAGTTTTGCCATGTCATTAGGTGATTTTTATGCAGGGCTTTTAATGCTGGAGTTTGCAGCTAAAACCCAAAAAGAACGAGATGTGCATTTAGCTAAAGTTTATATCACACATTTACAGTCACCCAATTTTCAGGGCACGGATGAAAATGTGGACGAGGTTCAAAAGACCCTAGAATCTTGATTTCTGATTAAACACAAACGGATGGGTAAGACGAGAGCCATTTTTTTTGATCTGATTATTTGGATTTTATACAAATCGTAAAAGAGAAGAGCCCCAGATCTGGGACTCTTCATTGCCAAAAATTAAAGGCAGGTGTTGGTGTTTGGAATTTCAACAACTGTCCAGTTGCCTTTCTTAAAGTTGACACGGGCATCAGCTTGAAAAGAGCACTTGCTCTCAAATTCTATGACCACAAAAATAATTTTTCCAAGAATAGAATTTTTCTTTTTCATGTAACCGACCACAAAGTCTTGATCGTCCAACCCATATGTTTGTTTGGCGTAGTCTGCGACTGCTTTTTCTGCATTTTTATGGATCTGGTCCAAATCGGAAAGATTTGGCAGGCTCACTGAAAAGCTGGCAAAGGCTGAGCTGGAAGCGGCTAATAAAATGGCTATTAATATTTTTTTCATAGAATCCCCCCTATGTTTTTTTATGAGTGAGTCGGCAACTTAACTTATCTCACCATATCCTGTACATTTCTTTTTAAGGGTCCTCGATAGTTTCGAAAAAGTGCTAAAATTATAGGATTATTCTTAAAATGTAGGATTCCCTATTGGCTGGTGCGGCAAGTCATAATGTGTCTATTCGAGTGGGATCACACGATTCGTTACTATTCAGCTGCGCTGAATTTGGATAATCTTTGTATCCTATTATGGGGCCTATTTTAGGAACCACTTTAAGGTTATAAAAATAAATAAAGCTCAAGGGATACTCGGTTTGATTCAAATAATAACTTCTCTATTGATATTTTTTTTCTCGGCCAACAGCTCTTGGGCGCAATCCCCTAAAAAGCCTCGGATCAATGCCGCCATTGGGCCTGTGGTGAATCAGTTGGATGTGAACCAGGATCCGTGGTTGCAGCCCCGACCTTTAAAAAGAAACAATGTGGGTTTTTTTGTGGGTGCAGAGTACATTCTTAAGAACTATTTGTCCGTTGAGCTCGATATGATTATTGCCAATTACCAGTATATGGGACGCCCCGAGGGCACGCCCTTAAGTGAACTTTCAACCCGTCTGCACTTTCCGATTTTGATTAGACTGAATTTAGGAACGCAATTCTCTATCGGCGCAGGCCCCTTCGCCTCTTACCGTATGGGAGATGTGAAGGTGTTATCTGGGGCCACTGAGAGTAAGACCAACGCCACATCGGCCCACAACTATGGCAATCATGGCTTTGAGGGCTCCTTTCGTTTTATCTTACCTCTTGGCCCTCAAACCCACTCGGCCTTTATTTTAGATTACCGACATACTTATTCTGTAACGCCTCGGGCTGCTGAAAAGAGTACCCATCAAAATTTTATATTTGCCTATAGAACCCGTATCTAAAGCAACTGCCCCTGCTTCCAGTTGACATTTGTAGTTTGGAACCATAGCTTTACAGGCAGCGTATAAAACTAACACGACGTGAAAACGTCTCTTTTAGGAGTTCACATGACAAAAACATTAAGAATCCTTTTGATTACTTTTGCTGCTTTTTCTATGACCGCCTGTTGGGAAAAGAAATCAGAAACTCCCATGGACACCCTCGAACAAGAAGCTGAGCAGACAATGGATCAAGCCGATGAGGCTATGGAAGATGCTGGTGAGTCTATGGAAGATGCCGGTGAAGCGATTGAAGAAGAAATTCCAGAAAATTAAGTCTTAAAACCTCAAGAATTAATTTTAAAAAACCAGGCTTACCGGCCTGGTTTTTTTATGTCAGAAGCTTGCCAAAATACTGTGTAACATAATGCTTCTATTTTTCTAAGGTGATTTCAAAGCGCCTCATTTGATGCAGTTCAATGAGAAGGTCTTGGATATTGTCCAACGTTTTTTGGACAACAATCAGAGTCGGGCTCAAACCGGTGCTCTCTGGCCAATCCTTATAGTCCAAGAGAACTCGCCCGTTTCGGTTGGATTGATCTAAGAAAGAATCAAGTAGGTCTAAGAATTCACTACGAATCTTGCCCATGAGTCGGTTCTTCTGGGCCTCTGTTAGATGAGTTTGCTTTTGCACCAACTCGATTTGCATTTCGTAGATACGAGCTAGACCCTCTTGACTGTCGGTTTTAAATAAGAGGGCCATTTCGTAAAAAACCTGTCTCACCAAAAGTGGGAAGGCGAGCAACTCCAGTTGAGTCGATCTCAGCGGTGGTGCTCCTTCTTGCCAAACATTTTGAGCTTGAAGGTCGGCGACTATACTTCGAAAAAGTTCTTGGTTGTGGGGATGACTCAAATCACTGCTTCTTTTTGAAATAAAAAAGAAAAGATCATAGATACGAGCGCGAACATCGTTTAAGTCATGGCGGACTTGTTCTCGTCCGCGCCCCATTATTTCGTGGTCCACAAAACGCAAATCCAAGGGAAGAGATTCACTTAAGGGAATTAAAAAGCCATGAAAAAGTGTGTCCATCTCTTGTTTAACGGAAGCGGCAAGGCCCTTTTTGTGTTCATATTTAAAATCATGGCAAGCTTCGACACAGTTGTTGTCGGAATTATCCAGGCTCAACAAGCTTTCAAAATCCTTACCAATCATTTTCTCAATAAAAAGTTCATTGTAAAGATCGCCAATGACTTTTTCAAAACGAGGCTCCATCACGCGCTCCCACCAGCCGTCGAAGTCGTTGAGGATATCATCAGAAGTTTGTTGGTAAAGGTAGTCCACAATTCCGCCATAAGAGATCTCGGGATTGTTTTTCTCTTCAATATAATTATAAAAGCCAGGAACTCCGGGCATCACGCCTCGTCTCCATCTATTTTGCGAAGTATCATCAAAACAAATATCACTATTGGGGTTCAGAGGGATGCGAGCCAGTTGCAGTTCGGGGCTCAGTCTGGGCCGCATCAAACGGGAATCCGCTATAAAATCAGGAAGCCAACTTTTGGACTCAACATGATTAGCGTCTTCTCCACAAACCATATTTTTTAAGATGAAATCAGTCAAACTTTGATAATCAGGATTGAAGTAGCTGGTCTCAATTTTATTGTTCTGCAAGCGCTGGTGATAGCGAACAAAAAAGCCTTGTCCGGGGCCCAAGGGTTTGACTCCAAAGGGTTTAAAAGGGCTAGTTTGATAGCCGGCCAAGCCGGGTTGACCCTTGTTAAAGATCATTTCGCCATCTTCGTTTTCTGACCAAAGCTCTTCGTCTAAAAAATCTTTTTGAAACTCCACCCAAAAACATTCTTCACTCAGGGCGCGACATTGAATAGCCCCTTGGTCGTCCTCAACTTTTTTTGAAATCAAATAAAGACCGTAAGATATCTCGTCGAGATCGCTAGCCGTATTGGATGAGTCTGTTTGCAAATAGCGAACGATCGCAAGGGCGTCGGCTTTTTCGTTGGGATCCTGAATTGACTGTGCATAGGTTTGCAGTTTCTCAACGGCTCTTGGAATGACTTGATCCAAGAATCGAGTCATTCTTTCTTCTAAAAATTCGACCCCAGTTTGTTGCGTCCAACGGTCTTGCCAATTGGTACCCACTCCGTCGTAAACTGGGTAGGCGATGGTTTCTAATGTTTCTGTGGGATTAAGCCGAGAGGACCAACCAAAATGAGGTTCTGATCGGAAGAGGGGCAAGGGGTGGGAGAACAAATGACTGTTCACATGACCTAAAGCCTCTTCGGCTTGGGTTTGGGGGTTGTGAGTGCGTTGCAAACGCAAAGCTGTGGGACTTTGTTTTTGCAGGCGAATTTGTTCGATCACATCCTCGTAAAGAAGACGAGAAGCCTTAAATAGATTTGTGGCTTTAAAAGTGAACTCAGACCACTGTTCAATAGAAGTTTGAATTGGCGCCACAAGATCTTGGCGCCACGAGGCATTGGCTCTTTGGTGGTTGGCAAGAAAAGCTTGCACCAATTCTTGACCGCAACTTTCGTTGTCTCGCCAGAACATAAGGGGTTTGAGATAATCTTTCAGTTGACCCTCTAAAAGAGTGCGACTGTCGCATAGACCTTCCATATCCCAGCCTCTTGCGTTGTAATCTTCTAAAAGGTCGACAAGGTCATCGTGGGCTTTTCGGGTGGGGATGTGTAAGGTCAGGCGGCGGTGGCCCCATTCCATACCGGCATAGAGGACTTCAAAAATTAGAACAAAAGCCGCCACTCCGATAACTGTTGTCACAAGAGGTGCCATCACGCCACGTGCAGCAATGCGAACCTTGTAGGCAAAATTGCGAGGATTTGTCTTAGCTAAAGTCGCTTTGGACTGAGCATTTTGAGCCACCCCAAAACGCATCATCTGGGCACGACTCATACCAAAAGTGAGCAGGGCTTTGGCAGATAACAGTCCTGTGAGCTGCATCCAAGTTTCAGGGGACTGAGCTAGCTGGCCGGCAAATTCTAAAAAGTTGCGCTGACAGGAATCTTCAAAACGCTTTTGTTGTTGGGGAGTGTAACGGCCGCTGTCGAGTTCGTCGACTTTTAAACAACTCTCAAGTTTATCTGCCCACCCATAGACTAGTTGGGAAATTATAAAACCACCGGCTAACCCGGAGTAAGACATGGCTTTCTTTAAAAAACCTGAAGAGGCAAGTGCGGTCATATTGCCCTTGATATAATTTTGCTTCAAAGTCGGGTTTTTTGAAAACATTTGACCTTGTTTTTCAAGGTTATAAAGATTGGCTAAGCTGTGGCGGGCCACATTCAACTTGTCCACACCAGTTTTTGTGGCCCATCCGCCTACAAAAAAAGAAGCTACGGATAGGGGCATGGCCCAGGACATTGTTTGATCCAAAGTTTGTTCAAATGCTTGGGGATTAGATTCGTAGTCAGTGAGCATTTTAAACTCGGCAATGGCATACATGATAACTAAAAAGACAACACCAAGACGACCGGTTTCAATAGTGCCGCTTTTTACAGAACGCATGAAATCGGGCGCATTCATTTTTTCAAGACCCTGGGCGCTACGCGGCCAAGAGATGTCCACATCTTTGCCAAAGGGGTCGGGAACACGCAGAGTGATGTTACCTCGCAAGCGATTGGTTATAATTCTTGGATTTAAAGAGGCACGAGCCGGTGTGGCTCTCCCTTCCATGAGTCCGTTAGAAAAATGAAAATGGGCACGGCTGCGAGGATCAGACAAAGTTTTTTGGGCTTTTAAAACGCGATCCAAAGCTTGATGTCGTTGTTGGTCGCTAAAAGCATGTTGCAACAAGCGGCGATTGACTTCGAGTTGTTCCATTTGGGCTCGGACCTCTGAACTATATCGCGAGAAATTACTTTCGGCTCGCACTTGTTTGAGAAGGTCATTTTGTAAAAACTTGGTTTGTTGAGACAGATTTTCGCCCGTTACGACGGACAGGCTGGAAAAAGCTCCTCGGTACTGGCGAAACAGTTGTTGGCGCCCCGCTTCGCTTTGTAGCAACTCTTGGTATTTTGTATTTTGTAAAAGTGTTTGTGGTGAACTCTCGAGAACTAAGGGGGATGTTTTCAATGCTTTTTGAAAACC
>JBGSNK010000019.1:0-21592 GCA_041739665.1 Bdellovibrionales bacterium | reverse complement strand
GGGGGGGGCAATATCACGCAATAAGGGATTTTGGTGGATTTATCTTGGGCCTTGAAGTAACCACCTTCTTCCCAGAATTTATAAATCTCATCTTCGACTTGGGTGGGATCGTAGCGATCCGATAAACTTTCTGACATTTCTGTTTATTAGCACAAGGACACGGGGGTCACAAGTGCAATGGGACATCTCAACCCATCAGATCAAGGCTCAGTTGCTAATGTAAGTCGTTGTAAGTTCAATACTTTTTTGAGTGCAACTGTCGTCCACGGGCACCCCGGCGCCACCCCTGACACAGATAAAATCCTGTTCCAGCCTAAGTCCCCTGCTCTTTAATATAAAAACTTGGAAAGTGGTGACCTCTTCCATTATGACCACTCTCTTCTTGGAATTTTTTAAAACGCAGGTTTCTGTCATCTTCTTGATTAAAACTTCCTTTTTCTTTTGCCCCAATAAAAAGGTTTCATTTTTGCTAGGATTGGCTTCAACCAGACGATCCCAAACAATTTGAAAGCGACCATCAGGACTTGTACATTCGCTCCACGAGTCTGAAGCGCATAAAGGTAAGGGCAATGTGAATAGGAGCGCGCTGAGCACTAAAGTTTTCATTTTGAATCCTCTAAAGTTCTGTCTTTACGGATTGAATTTATTTTCTCTTGCAGAGAACTCACAACTTGTTCCCTTTGATTCTTTTTTGCAGGCTCAAGTTGAATTTGAAGAAGCTCTAATTGAGCTTGATCTTCCTCGTCACCCTGTTTGCGACTAAGTCTTTTAATCTGACTCTGTAATTCACTGGAGTAAAGCTGGCCAACTGTTTGATAGCTGAGTAGTTGCAATTCTGCTTCTCTCAACTCCTCTTCGCTCAAAGCGGGATGAATAAAATCTTCCCTTGTCACTTTATCTCTGAGGTCCAGAAAAGTGTGGCGCAGAACAGACTCGGAAAAGACTTTCTCCCCAGCCAAATCTTTTTTCACTTCAGTTTTCAGTGCCTTTTTATCACGAACTTCTTTTAAAAGTGCTAACCGGTGAGCTACATATTTAGCACTGCTTGGAGAATCTATTAGCAACCCTTCTTTTGTCTCGATTACAGAAAGTTGTGTGTCAATCTCACTGAGACGATTTAATCTCGATTCGTATTGGGCAAGTTCAATGTCGGCCCACGCTTCAGAAACTTCTTCGACACTTGAGAGTTCTTGCAATATCACTTCTTTTTCTTGAATTAAGTCACGAGCTTCTGACGCCAAGACAGACTCTTGTGGAGGCAACTTACCGTTGCAAGCAGAAACTACAAATCCAAAGCACAAACATAAAAGTGTTAACTTAGGCATTTTTTAGCTCCTCTGAATATCAATTCACAAGAAGAATACCTAAGAAAATATAAATTTGCTTGAGAACTCACCGCTACGTGAAGAAACTACTCGAATGTTTAATTTCGAGTGACTAGGGATTAGACAACCCTAACCCTCTTTAATCTGTGGCCATGTAGAAACCTTAGTCGAAGTTCCTCGGCTCCCCTCTGAGAAGAGAAATAGAAACAAATTGAAATCAAACCAAGCACTAAAAAGGCCGACAAACTAATTTGGAAACAAGATTGCCATCAACTCTTGATAAACGCATTTCACTCTCTTGGTCCCATGTGACCACACTCACAACTCCCTGGGTGTAATCCGGTCCTCTTGTGATTATCAACATATACTCATGGCTCTGTTTGTTCATTTGTACGAAAAAATGAGAATCACCCTGATCAGCTTCCATTCTCAAAGTTGCTGGGTCCTCTAAAACAGTCTGCAACAGAACCAGCTCTTCTTGAGATGGCTTGCCCGAACTTGGGCCCTCCACCTGGTTCGTTCCAAAGCACTCTAAAGCGCTGGCAGAGTTTGATATTGAAATGAACAACAATGCACATAGCATACGAATCATGAAGCCCCCTGTCGAAAGACACATTCAGAATCTACCACACCTAGAGCAAGGCCTTTAAGATAATAGACTCCTAATAAAGAATCGAAATTTTTACTAATTAAACGAGGCTATGAAATGAAGAAGTTACCAGATTCGTCAACGGTAATTTGATTTTACAGAAACTGGAATAAGAACTCTCCATCAAAAATTCCAATTCCAACGGGTCTTGCGATTTGTAACTGGCTTTGTGGTTGCCAGCGGGTCTTGCGACCTGTAGCTGGCGTTGTGTCTTCCAACGAATCTTGCGACCTGTAACTGGCGTTGTGTCTACCAACGAGTCTTGCGACCTGTAACTGGATTTGTGTCTTCCAACGGGATCTGCACTTGAATCTGGTTTTGCGAATCACAATGGCGTTTGCCGTTGCAAATGTCAGTACAACTTCCAACCTGGCGTGTGACCTTTAGATTTTATGAAATGTTTTTAAGCTTTGGATTTCGTAGCTTTTTGGGGATCGGGAAGGGTTTTGATGATCATGATGAAAAGTAAAACAGAAACCATGGCCATAGCTGCTGACGTATAAAATGGAGCCCCTTGGGAGTACTCTTGATAGAGCCAGCCACCGATGATGGGCCCTACAATTCGACCAATAGCTCCCATGCTGTTCATCACCCCTAAGACATAACCTTGTTCTTCTTCGTCGGCGATGACCGAGGCCAAACCAACAATAGGAGGACGCATGCATCCGTTGCCGACAGCAAGTAAAGTCATGGCAATAGCCAGAAGTAATATGCTGTGACTCAATCCAATTCCAGCAAAACTCAGCGCCATTGCAATCAAACCAAAAAGGAGGGTTTTCTTTTCACCAAAGCGTGGGATCCATTTGCGAATAAAATACCCTTGCGTGAGCACCATGACCACACCCACGTAGGCAAAACTGATCGAGGCTAATTTGTAATCCCAGTTAAAGCGGTCTTGCACAAAGGGGAAAACCATCACTTCCATCAAGGCCATAGAGAGACTAATCAAAAAGAAAATAAGAAAAAGAGAACGCAACAAAGGTTGCTTGAAAATAAAGGTGAACGACTCCAGGCGCCCCACCCGGTCACTTCCACCCGATTTGCTATTTGGTTTGAGGGTCTCTGGCAACATAAAGTAGGCGAGTATAAAGTTAATCGCATTGAGTCCCGCGGCGACTAGGGCTGAAAACTGAATGCCAAAGGGCGGTTCGTCGCCAAGGTATTCTCCAATGGGTCCTGTTAATCCCGCAATAGCCGGTCCCATGATAAAGCCCAAACCAAAAGCGGCACCGATCAACCCCATCCCCACCGATCTTTTGTCCCTGGGTGTGATGTCGGCAATGTAAGCTTGAGCCGCCGAAATGTTGGCGGCAAAAAAACCAGCCAAACCACGGGCCACAAAAAGCAAAAACAAGGTGTGAGAAAAGGCGAACATCACATAGGAGCAAACGGATCCCACCAAACTCATTAAAATGATAGGTCTTCGACCAAAACGATCGCTCAGTTTTCCCCAAAGAGGTGAGAACAAAAACTGCATGAACGAAAAGATCGCCATGAGAAGACCAATTTGAAGAGGGCTTGCGGAAAACTCGCGGGCTAAATAGGGAGTCAGTGGTAGGATAATACCGAAACCGACGAGATCTAAAAAAACAGTGAAAAATATGATTCCCAGAGATCGCTTTTGGTCGGCTGTCATGGAATCAATGTGCCCCTGGTCGACAAATTAAGCAAGAACCTATGGGCCACGGTTCTTGCTGTGATGAATAATTAGGCCTCAGCAGGTTTCTCGGAGCGAGCATGGGATGGAACTGACTCTGCGGGCTGAATATTCGGATCGGGAACCACACTATGCCCCTGATCGATCATAGCTAAATGGGCCTTCACCAGAGATTTTAAACCGGCCTCGAACTGCATGCGCGACTTCTTCAGGTCGTTGATATCCTGATACATTTTACGTAAAGATTCGCGCGCCTCTTTAATAATAATGTCAGCACGCTGACGGGCTTCGCGAATGACCAAGTCGGATTCTCTTTGGGCTTCGGTGCGAATTCTCTCTGACATCTGAGCAGCGGATTGCAAGGTTTGCTGCAAAGACTCTTCGCGCTGCTTGAACTCTTGAATAGTTTTTTCATTGTCTTTCAGCTTTTCTTGAAGCTGTTCTTGGGCTCGGGTAACGGTTTCGACCTCATCAGCTAGGTCTCTGAGAAAATCATAGACCTCTTCGGTATCTAATCCAAAAAGTTTGCGACCAAATGTCTTGTGAGCAATATCTATGGGTGCGACTCTCATATCTCCCTCCCGGTCCGCAAGATCCTATGAGTTTTGCTTAGCTAACTCGTGATCTCGCATTAAGGCCTTATTAAAACTCATTCTAAGTATTCCTTCAAGCTCTAGCTCACGCATCGATGCCAGTCCGGCGGCGGTCACACCTTTTTTTGAAGAAACCTTCTCCGTCAGTTGGCTGAAAGACAGCTCGGACTCATCGAGAGCAAGGAGTGCCGTACCCAAAAAGGTCTCCGTCACAATGCGACGCGCTTCAACAGACTCAATGCCATGCTCTTCAATCCAATCCTGCCAATACTGCATCAACTCAAAAATAAATCCCGAACCACTGGCACTGGATACAGTCAGGGCCGAAAACTCTTCACCCTCTTCACTTGAGACCACATGACCCAAGGGTGAAAAGAGTTTCTTCACTAGACTTTCTAATATGATGTCCGGACGAGCCAAACAAAAGCTCACCACTGCCTTACAAATAAAGATCGGTGTATTGGGCATCACTCGAACCAAATTGGCCTCTGGTAAATATTTTTTAAGAGTTTTGAGCTCAACACCGGCAGCTAGACTTATGGCTACCTTGTCGGAAGTAAAACTGTTACGCAAGGGTTCAAGGAGCTCAAGAAGATCTTGGGGTTTCGTGGCGAGAACCACAACATCGCACTTTTCCACAACCTCCTCAGCTGTGGCGAGGGCGTGGATTCCAAATTTGCTTACCATTTTTGTTAATTTGCCAGGCGTTCGGTTGGTGGCAAAGACTTGCTCCGCCTTTAAGGTTTTACTTTTAATGAGGGCCGAGAGAATGGCTTGGCCCATATTGCCCAGACCGATGAACCCAATTTTCTTTTGATCCAAAGAATAGTTCATGATCCCCCCAAGAGACATAAGGTTTGTCAAAAGGCTTCATGAGCTTAGGTGCGAGGCCCAAGCAACCTCTCTCCAACTCTAATATCCGTGGCACCATGACTCATGGCAAGCAAATAATCTCCGCTTGTTCCCATGGAAAGTCTCTCGAACTGTGGTCCGATGAGACTTTTAATCTGTTCAAAAAGAAGGCGACCTTGCTC
This sequence comes from Bdellovibrionales bacterium, assembly GCA_041739665.1. GTDB lineage: Bacteria > Bdellovibrionota > Bdellovibrionia > Bdellovibrionales > JAGQZY01 > JAGQZY01. The sequence goes on along the minus strand of JBGSNK010000019.1, from coordinate 16,334 downwards.
AAACCAGTGCTGGCTCTCGGCTTGAGTGGGACTCAACGGAGGAAATACCATAAGTCCCTTCAAGCGAAGACCCATTAAATCTTTAATCCGAAGCGCCGCACTTTTGGCCTCTCTTGGTGAGAAGCCCAGTTTGCTCTCCTCATCTGCGATATTCACTTGCATGAGAATATCTTGAACAAGATTGTCCTTTTGTGCCGCAAGAGCCAAACCCTCTGCCTCCTTTAGACGACTCACAGAGTGAATCAGGTTAAATTTACCCACCATTTCTTTAATTTTTTTTGATTGGATGTTGCCAATAAAGTGCCAACGGATATCCAAACCTTGCAATTGAGATTGTTTATCTAAGGCCTCGCTCAAATAGTTTTCACCAAAGTCCCTCTGCCCCAAATCATAAAGTTCGCGAATTTTTTCAACAGGCTGTCGCTTTGAAACAGCGATGACCGTGGGTTTTACCAGACTGGGATTTTTCTTTAAAAAATCTTGAATTTCTTTATTGAGACTTTCAAATTCTTTTTTCAATGGACCATCCTTCTGCAGCAATAACCTGTTCGATTTTTTCGATGGGCAATCCAACGACGTTTAAATAACTCCCTTGGATCTCTTTAACAAATTTTTGACCTTCACCTTGAATACCATAGGAACCGGCTTTGTCCATAGGCTCGCCACTATTCACATAATCAGAAATCTCGTTTTCAGTTAGTTTATTGAATTCCACTTGCGTGGTCTCGTGTCCCAAAATGAAACGTTTTGACTTCACCTCAACAAGACAAAAGCCTGTGATCACCTGATGTTTTTTTCCCGATAAAGAGGCTAGGACTTCACAAGCGTGTGCTTTATTTTTAGGCTTACCCAATACTTGACCATCCAAAACCACAACTGTGTCTGCGGAAAGGATCAAAATGTCTTGAGTTTTCGGCAGCTTAAGTGAGTCAAAAGCAGCCACCGCCTTTTGGTGGGCACAATCTGAAATTTGGTCCGAAATATTCAAATTTTTATCAAGAATTTCCGATACTTCTAATGGGAAGGCACGAAACTCATAGCCCCTGTCTTGTAGGATTTGTTTTCTGCGAGGTGAGCTTGAGGCTAAAATGAGTTTGTGCATGGGGAATTTGTAAAACAAAAGGTTGAAAAATGGGAACTGAAATTTTGCTTTACGCAGGGATTATTCTCGCCGGTTTTTCTGTGATGTGGACCGTGTACACCATTTTCTCTGTAAACGAAGACAACAAAGCTCTGTCGTGGGCCACAGGCGATCAACCCGACAAGTCTGAATCACCCATTATCAACTGGTCTCGCCCCCTGGTCCACCAACTGACTCTCAAATATGCAAAGCGCATTCAAAACGAGAATTTTAGAAGGAACATCGAATACAAAATCATGACCGGTGGCCTTGAGAACGAACTCAATGCCGATGAGTTCATTGGTCTTAAACTTCTCTGGGGTGTTTTCTTTCCAGTTCTCATTGGGATACTGAATGTTTCACTCACCTTAGGCTACCCCTGGTTTGTGATTGTGCTCGCCATGCCCTTTGGATTCATGATCCCAGACTTTCACGCCAACAAACAAAAGAAAATGCGCTATCAGTCCATCGTAATTGATCTGCCTTTCTTTGTGGATCTATTGGCTCTGTCCACCCAAGCGGGCGCCGACTTTATGAGCGCCATTCAAAAAATTTCAGATGCGGCTGAACACAGCCTTCTGGCCCAAGAGTTTGATAAAGTTTTGCGCGACACCCGTTTGGGGAGCACTCGCGAGAAAGCCTTGAAAGACATGTCGGCACGCCTCGATATTCCCGAGGTTTCCAGTTTCGTTAACGTACTCACCGATGCGGACTCAACGGGTGCCAGCATTGGCGACGTACTCAGGGAGCAATCCGAGCAGATGAGGCTAGAGCGTTTTGTGCGAGCAGAAAAAGCTGGAGCGCGAGCCTCGCAAGCGATTTTGATTCCGATGATGGTTTTTATCATACCTGCCGTTTTTATCATGGTATTTGCACCGGTTGGTTTACAATTTATTTATGGGAGCAATTAAGCTTTGGCACAACTGATCAATCAAAGTAAAAATAAAACGATCTTTAAAACTGTGGAAACTGCCACAAGCTTTAAGACCCGTTTGATAGGCTTGATTGGGACAAAACGTCTACCCAAAGAAAAAGCCATATACTTTCCACAATGCAATTGGATTCACACCTTTTTTATGTCCATGCCTATTGATGTGATCTACTTAGACAAGGCCATGAGAGTGACCAAGATTCAAACACAGCTATCCCCCTGGCGAATACCCGCACCGGTTTTCAGTGCTCGTTCTGTTATTGAGAGTGCCGCCGGCATATTGAACCAAGATATTATCGAAGTTGGAGACCTTTTGTATGTGGGCAATTAAAGTTCTCAACGGACCCCAAGCTGGAAAAGTTTATCAGTTGCCGATGGGTGGCCATACCTTAGGCCGTTCTGCGCAAGCGGATATCAAGATTCAAAGCCACTCCGTCTCAAAAGTGCACGCCAAGCTTGTGATCACCGAGGACAAAGTGATTCTCTCTGATAACCAATCCAGCAATGGAGTGGTGGTCAACGGAGTGCGCATTCAAAACAAGGTCTTACGCTCGGGGGATAAATTTGCTCTTGGCGAAGTTCTATTTGACGTGATCAAGTTACCCAATTTTGTATCGATAATGCCAGAGAGTGTCCCTTATTCATCTCCGATCAGCTCCGGAGCAAACGCGCTTGCGACCACTCCAGAATTGTCCTCATTAGCACATGCTAGTGCTGCTGGTCCTATGATGAGTGCCCACAACAAGTCCGAAGAAGCCAAACCTCAACTGACTTTGCAGGAAAAGTTTGAAAACTATGTGGAAAACGTGGCTTTGCCTGGAGTCTATGAATACTCTTATAAATTTGACTTAAAATACGTAGTCCTCTCTTTTGTAATATTTTTTGTGCTTTTAGTTACTGCTCTATCTGTTATTCCTGTTTTGAAAGTGTCACAAGATTTTGTGGTCGCAGAGAGTGGTCGACGTGCAGACTCTTTGGCTAAAATGTTAGTCCAAGAGAATCGTGAATATGTGATCAATGATAACGAGATCAGTGTGAATATTCGAGCTGTCGCCAACGAACCCGGAGTGGACCAGGCTTTCATCATTGATACAACAGATGGACGTATAATAGCCCCTACAAACCAACGTGGACGTTATTCGAAAATACCTTTCGTGCAAAGAGCACGAAAAAAATCGTCACGCTATAAAGAAATTTTGGATGGTCAAATAGCTGTCAGTCGCCCGATTTTATATAATAACCCACAAACTGGTGAACCATCTGCCAGAGCCCATGCTGTCGTTATTTACAGCTTGGACAAAGCCGCTTTAGATATTCCTCGCACACTGAGCCTGATGATTCAAATTTTACTCATCACAATGATTGCGGGCGGCATTCTCTACTTCTTCTTATACAAAGTGATTACAAAGCCTCTTTATGATTTGAATGAAGCCATAAATGTGGCTTTAAAAGAAGGGAATAATAATATCGAGCTTGAGACCCCCACTCCTATTTTTCAAAGACTCGTCTCAAATATTAACAGTGCCCTTTCGCGCATGGGCCAAGACGAATCACACGGTATTCAGGTCGGCCTTGGCGATAAAAATATGGAAGCCGCAGAACTGGTAGACATGTTTCCCGTGGCTGCTATCGCCATTTCTCCAGAAAACGAAATGATCATTGCCCACAATAATTTGATTCAAGACCATCCTCTTTTTGATGACAACAATATAAAAGATAAGTTTTTAGAAGATCTGACTGATAGTTCACTGATTGACAGTGTTAAAGACCTCTTGCAAAAAGCAGTGGACAACCCCAATCAAAAGCACAGCAACTCACTACCATCAGGTAATGGCATAAAATTTGAGATTTCGATTAAATCTATTCAAGAGCTTGGAAGCATTAGCTACTATCTGGTTAGCTTTACAGAGATTTACGACGACGAGGAGGCTTTCAAAGAATGAGCGCCCTAAAGTTGAAGCTCTTTGATGCTATTGATTTTCTTATTCAGGTTGAAAGTGGCCCGGATAAGGGGCGCGTTTATCGTATTCATCCTCCTAAAATCATGATTGGTCGAGATCCCAAAAGCCAAATAGTTATGACCGATCCAAAGGTGAGTCGTGAACAATGCCTGATTCAATTTGGCCAAGACATCGTCTGTTTAGATCTTAGCTCACGCAAAACGACCCAGATTAATGGAAAGCCCTGTCATAATAGCAAGCTTAAGCCAGGCGATGTGATCACTTTTGGAGACACCAGTTTAAAATTTATCACACGCACTCGTCCCGAGGCCAAACCACAACTGCCGGGAACCAATCCGTCCCAACTAGGTCATACTCAAGAGAGTGATGCTGGCAAAAGGCGCTTTCAACAGTTTCTAGGGATCATTGTGCTGTTAGCAGTAGGATTGTTTTTCGTACAAGAGGAATCTGTTGAGAACAAACAAACCGAACTATTAACACAAGAAGCTGTGAACAAACAAATCGAAGAAAGCCGTGCTCGTATGGAATTGATAAGAGATTCAAAGGACGAGAAAATAAAGCTTTCACAAAAGAAATACCTTTATGACGTTGAAACCCATTTCATTAGTGGCTTTCGGGACTTCCAAAACGGTCAATATGGACGAGCAATTGACTCTTTTGGCACTACCATTGCCACAGATCAAAATCACACTCGCGCTAAACAATACGCTCGAACTGCAAAAAAGATGAGGGGCGACCTAATTGACACCCATATGCGTGATGGATCTCGCTACCGCGAAAAAATGATGTACAAGCGTTGTGCCGCTGAGTTTGAAAAAGCAATTGTACTTATTAACAATGTTAATAGTGATCGATTTCGTTTGGCCAAAACTCAATTGGAGGAGTGTCGTATGCTCCAAGGGGGTTATTAAATGAAACTCAAAGTTTATAACAGACAAGAGCTTATTCACGAACTTAATCTTGGGTCTGGCAAAACCTATATAGCCGGACGCAAAGAAGGTTGCGATATTTTGTTGGACAAAATACCTGGCATCTCGCGCAAACACTTTGAAATAAGTGAGCAGCAGCCAGGTGTCTGGCTCGTTCAGGTATTATCAAAAGTCATGCTGGTGGAACACGAAGACGAAGAGCGAGACGAATTCACAATTGCAGGATCGGGTCAATTCACTCTTCATCCCTATATTTTTCAGTATGAGATAGCAGACTCTCTACCGGGGCCATCTCCAGTCACCTATCCAAAAAGTCATTTAGAGGATCAATATGCATCTGAAGATAACTCTGAAGATTTATCTGAACTAGCTGTCATCAACCAAGATGGTGAAAATCTTGCAGAAGCCAATTCTCCAGGAGAGGATTTTGACGGCAACGATGAAAAAACAGCGATACAAAACTTTAGTGGCGTTCCCTATATGAAAATTATCGGCCAAAACGGTAAGAAATCAGAATATTTTCGCCTTGAAGGAAACCTCTGGGTTGTCGGTGGCGACGAAAATGCCTCGATCTTTATCAAAGACCCAAATGCAGCCAAAAATCACTTCGAAATCTCCAAAACGGATAAGGGATATTTCATTGTCGACTCTGGATCAGGCCAGGGAACGGAACTCAATGGGCAAAGACTTAATGCGAACAAAGCCTCGCGCCTACTCAGTGGTGACATTGTCACAGTGGGTGAGACGTCCTTGCAATTTGAACTTCGTGATCAAGCTTTCCAGCGCAAGGTAAGTAATATTCCTTTGAATTTATATAAAAACCCTCTCGTCTTCTTTGATCAAGAAGTGGCTATGGTGTCACTCGATGACACAAATGATAGCTCTGGTCAGGCCGAAGTGGTTTCGCAAGACCTGTTTTCAGATCCAAAAAAGAAAAAGAAATTTATTTTAGCAGCGCTTGCTATTGTTTTGGTTGGTGCTGTGATTGCCAAAGAGTTTATCGAAAATGCGAATAGAAAAGACAATCGTGAAATTGTCACCGCCGATCCTTTTAGTCAGCTCTCACCGGCCGAACAAAAAATTGTAATTCAAACCCATCGCTTGGCCAAACAGCTTTATCTGAGCGGCAACTTTGAGCTCGCCCTTGTACAGCTAGAAAAACTCCACTCCATCATCCCGTCCTATAAAGATTCGCAAGAAATTGAAGAGTATTGCATAAACTCACGTGATATCCGCCGTCAACAGGCCGCCATTGAACAACAGCGAAAAGAAAAAGCTCAACTTGAGGCTCAGGTGCTTTCTCTCATCGCCCAATGCCACAAAGAATATCAGAACTCACAAGACACTGAGGGTATTAAAGCCTGTTTGGCCCCGGCCCTTGATTTGGATCCGAACAATCCAGCCATCAGTCAATTAATCTCAGAAGTGAGTGCTCGCGCTGAAGAGCAAAAAATTCGACAGAAGATTGCCCAAGAACAGGCAGATAAAATTCGTCGTGGCAAAGAGCTGTTTGAAAAAGCAAAAGCGTTGCATCAGGGGCAAGACTTTCACAAGGCAATGGAGGCTTATGAAAATCATATTCACTCTGGCCTCCCCGATCCTAGTAACTTGGTGCAGACTTCAAAAAGAAAGCTTGCAACTATTGAGAAAAAAATCCGCACTGAAAAACAAAAATTGATTCAGTCTGCACAAGGTCTTTACGGCAACACTAAGCTCAAAGAGGCGATACTAACAGCTCGTATGGCTCAGAAGGTAGACCCCTACGACCCTAAGATCTCGACATTTATATACAATGCGGAAAGAGAGCTGACTGGACAAATGAGAAACATTTATATGGACAGTATAATCGAAGAACGCTTTGGCAATCTTGAGTCGAGTCGGTTGAAATGGGAAGAGATTGTTCGCCTTGATGTCCCAGATGGTGAATACTTTAAAAAATCCAAACGGAAGTTAAGACAGTATGGCTATCACTATTGATCTTGAAGAGAGATCTTATGGTGGGAAAAAGTTCCGCCCGCAAACTCAAATCTACCAAGAGCCTGCAAACAATTTGCTGGTTTGCGTGACCTCATGGGGTCAAAGTCAAATTGGTGAACAAATAGCCGATTCAATTAAGAACTTTATTGTACTCGCCTCAGAGGATTCAGAACTTACTGTTCCCTACACCCGAAAAGAAAACCTGCACCAGCGTGGCAACGTTCTGCGTATGGCGGTCATCATGGCCAGTGAGAAAATTTTTAAACAATACAACAAAGACGAATACACATGTGGTTTCGAAATATTTGCTGCCGTACAAGAGGGTCCGCAATGGATCTACGTTAGCTGTGGACAACCATCGCTTGTCCTATTTCGAAAAGATTCTGGCCTGATCCCAATAACCCACAGTTTAGATCTGAATGTTTTGAGCCTAGAAAAATCAACATACGACCCCTTACCCAACCATTTACTTGGTCTCGGTCAACATCCACCGATTACCTATGGCAATATACGTTTACAGGGAGATGACAAACTGGCTTTAGTCAGTCGCACCTATTTGCCGAATCGTTTTTTTACATTAAATTTTGAAGAATTCAATAAACAGGGCATATCGGATGTATTAGCCTTTGATAGCGAGAATACTCCATTTTGGTTAGGATTTTTCCAAGTCAAGGAAACTTAGAAAACTAGAATTTTCTGGCAGAAAAAAGTATAGCTCAGCTAAAGAGGGAGAAAAATCAAAGGGTTTGGCGATGTCGTTCTTAAATAACATTTGAAGGTTTATAATTTTAGCTCTCCTCCTTTGATTCATCAGCGAGACCTGTGCCCAAAAGCTTTCAGAAGCTTTCTTCTTTTGCCTCAGTTGGTACAATCCCTCCACCACTTTACGCAGCTCACTATCTTGGCAAATTTTATAAAAGTCACTTATGCTTTTATTTACGTTTGTAAAGTAAGTTAAGCATCCGCTCACTTTCCCTTCGGGACTTTCGCGGAAATTCATCTGAGAAACCAAGCTCCATGATTTCATTTTAGTACGTTGGCCCAACTCAAAAAGTATAGCCCATTCTCGTTGCCGAAGCGCTTGAGCTGCCATCCAGCCAGTCAGATAGGGGGAGTTCAACTTGCGATTGTGCTCGGACCAATTCTGTAAGCTCTTGATAGGTTTTTCGTTTTTCTCCAGCTGCATCGACCACTGATGCATTGTTTTTAACTCAGCAAGAAGTTGGGTGTTGACTGTAGGCTGGCGAGAGCAATTTAGAGAATGAATTTCCGACTGCGAAAGGTTGAGATGGCACTGATCTGGAAATGCTCTACTTAAATTTTCTTGAATCTGAAAAGAGTCTACAAGTCGTTGATTTTCTTCTTGGGACAAGGGCTCGATTTCTTTACGGTCAACAAAACTATCATATCCTTCTAGGATGTCGAAACTTGTGAACAGGTACTGCTTGTAACGAAGACCTAAATGGGGCCAGTTACTGAGTCCCAACCAGGGCCAGAGATGAGACTGTTGTTTGATTGGCAACACCTCCTCACTCTCTTGAAGACGAATCTTTCCTTGCGAGGGTTTGTGATCAATTAAGCTACGAATCCATGACCCGATCTGAGAGAACGTGATAAGATTCTCACTGAGATCGAGTAAGTTGGTTTCAACCCCACGAGCAAGTTTGATTTGCAAAGGGACGTGCAATAGCCGGGAACCTAGTTTGTTATGCGGATTTAAGTCTTCAAAGCTTCCACCTAAACCTAAGAAGACAAAATGAGTGTTGTTCCAACGTTTGCGTTTTTTAAGCTCTTTAATAAAAATATCAAGATTCTGGTAGAGCTCACGCAAACGACTATTTCGATCAACAGGCCGTTCATTTTCTAAGCTAGATTCATCTGGCACTTCGCTTGACAACATATCGGGCACATAAAGTGTCAAAAAAAACGAGCGCCCACCCACCTCGGTATCCAGCCAACGCAATGACTGAAACACCACATCGCTGAAGGGACGAAAAAAGTGACCCGATGTCGAGTCAAAACTGTCGCTGAACACTTCAAAACCTTGGGTGATTCCGAACTTGGGTTGCAGTGGGACGCCTCCCGAATAAAAAGCTGTTCTCATCCTGCGTTGGATCGCTCGCTCGGCGACAGTTTCCAGGTCACCAGAGATAACTTGGGCCCCATTATTCGTAACTCTATGCTCATTCAGCTCTAGACCCGTAACGAGACTGGCCAACTGGGGCTGTAAAAGGGGACTGGGCGCAAAAGCGTGGGTAAAGCGAAGAAAGGATTCACACTCTTCTTTAAGGTCATCTAACCCCTCAAAAAGCAGCGATTCAGAACAAAGGTAGTCCCCCTCTTCTAAAGACTCAACGAGGACCATGACAAGCGGTGGCTTCTTCGACGTAAAAGGGGAGCAAGATGCTAGAGAAAGAGCAACTAAAACCCAACTGAAATAATCTCTCAGAAAAATCTCCCTTCACTTGACCGCTATGGCCAAGCCTATTGTAATGGATGGATTAATTATGGCAATTGGCTTATATTAGGCCCATCCATTGACAACGGGCCCCATAGGGTGGTCACAACAAAGGAGATCTTGTGTTGGTCGATAAATTTTTTATGCTCTCCCAAGGAAGTGCTGACGCTCTCTTATGGCTTCTTTTACTCACCAGCATTCTGAGCATAGGCATGATCATTGAGCGCTTTATAACCCTGCGAAGCATCTTTCAAAAAAATCTGGAATTCCGCAATCAGGCCCAGGAATTGTTGCAGAGTCACTCTCTTGATGAAATCGACGACCTTGCCAAAAATAAAGACAGTCTACCGAGTCGCGCACTTGCCTATGGCTTACGTCATTGCAAGGCTCAAGGAGTTGAAGGTCTTGCTGAGGTTTTTAATACTTTCCTTATGATTGAGAAACCAAAACTCGAAAAAAACCTTAACTTTCTAGCTACAGTTGGCTCTAACGCTCCCTTTGTCGGACTTCTAGGTACCGTCCTTGGTATCATGAAGGCCTTTAGCGACCTGGCTCAAAGCAGTGGTGCTGGCAATGATGCCGTCATGGCCGGTATTGCCCACGCTCTTGTCGCCACTGCTGTTGGTTTGTTTGTCGCCATCCCTGCTGTTATTGGTTACAACTACTTCCAAAAATTAGTTCGTCAAAGTCTTCAGTCCATTGATGTAGCCCGCGAACTCTGCCTGGCTTATGCTAAAAGCAAAAAGGGAGCCTGAGCGTGGCGGGATCTTACAATTCTGGCTCTGACGAGCCCATTGCCGATATCAATGTTGTGCCACTCGTCGATATTATCCTCGTTGTTTTGATTATATTTATGGTGACCGCCCCTCTTGTTCTTAAACCCACTATCGACGTGAATTTACCCCAAGCAGCTTCGGGCGAGCAAAAGCAGGCACCCAAGACCATTGAAGTTCTGATCAGTAAAAATGGATCCATTTTCTTTGACGGCAAACAGGTCAATGCCGAACAGCTGCAAGCCAAGATGTCACAAGAGGCTCAAAATTCTGCCGATGCCTCTGTTGTTCTGACCGCAGATAAAGACGTCACTCTTGATGGCCTCACCCCGGTGATCGACGCAATTAAAGCTTCTGGAATTAAAAAGCTTGGTTTTAGCGTCAAAAGCAAATAGGAAAGCACTCTACGGGGAGGCTGCTTACAGTCCTCGCTTATAAGGCTGAATAAGCTCTTTGTTCCTCTGAAAAGATTGAATATCCGTTATCTCGTCAAAATCTGGAAGCTGAACCTTATTCTCTTTGGATTCTGAACTATGATAAAGTAGACACATATGTTGTGAGGGTGAAGTCCCTGTCATCTTAGCTAAATGCTGATTTATGTATTGACCAAGGCTTTCTAAATTGATGGCTCCAATAGCCGCAATGAGCTTATCAAAGAATTGAAAATCTCCATGATAAGTACCAGCCATAATTGTAAAACGCCCCAATCTTTCGCTGAGAGAGTTTGGTTTTTGAGCCAGCTCCAAGATAAGAGATTGTTTTATAGACTCCAGATCCTCTGATGTCAGTTGATTGGCCAACAACGGCAAAAACCCATCCAGGAAAGCTTTTGATCGATTGTAAATATCCAAGGCATTGTGTGTCTGTGACTGAATCAAAGTCCCAATACCAGTGAAACCATAGCTAACAGAGCCAAATGCTGCAACCACGTATCCCAATTGCTGATGGGTGCGCAGTTCCGTGAAAAAGGGCTGCTCTAACACTTTACTAATTATAGAAATATAGGCCTGGTCCTTTATGGACCATTTTGCGAGTGGATAAATACTCAACTGACTGTTGTTGTTATTCAGACCTTGGATTTGATGGAAGGTGGCCTTTTCTGGGGGTACAACAAATTTATTTTCAAATCCCTCGACTTCTTCATCGACAAAACCTTGGGCGCTAATGTTTTCATTAAAACAATGCAATGCCTCTTTAATTTTTTCCTCTTCGATATTCCCATAACTAAAGGTGCGAATAGAAACACGGGAACAAAAGTCGCTGGCAAACTGATTCACTTCCTCTAAGGTCACTTCATCAATAAGGTGGATATAGTCTTTTCTATGCACAGATGATGATGTCAGCATTTGACCCAGCTCGTACATCAAGTGCTGATAGGCGGCGTCGTGATCCTTATTGATCATGGCTCTCTTAAATTTGAGTTTAATGCGCTCAAAAACATTTGGTTCAATGTCAATTCGATCAATACGTCTATTGTGGGTCTCATCCCAGATTAAACGTTTGAGAAGTTTGACAAGATGCTCTGAGTATCCGCTAGATTCTAAAGTGAGGCTATTGTAACCAAAGCTAAAGTGAAAGTTAAGCCCAGCAAGACGTGCGGGGTATCCCCACTCATTGAGCTCCTCGTTTTTGAGCCGAGCATAAAGTTTAGCAAGTAAATATTTTTTGGGGTCCCCAGCAACCCGATCAGAAACTAGGGTTATTGAAAGCGAGGCTTTAGGAATCCCGAGTTCCGTGTCCACTTGTGAGTAAAGGGTGGTATAGTCGTTCAATACCTCTTTATTGGGTTTACCAAGTTGAGGTTTATCGATCAAACCAAGATCTTTTGGAATATAGGGATTGGGCGCCGGGTAGTGGAGGTCCAACAAGGGTTCTATCTGCTCCAGTTGCTTCTTTAACTTGTCATTAAACTTCTCACTTTTGTATTGAATGCCGTAATAGGGTTCAATCAGGACATCGCCTTCAAGAGCTTTGTTAGTTAAGTAAGTCACCTGCATATTGTCCACATTGAGATGCTTCAAAAATAAATCGAAGTCCAACTGAGAATGCTCATGATAAAGATAATAACGCTTTAAGAATTCATCTGCAGGATAGTAAAGCAAGGCGGCACTAAAGTTACTGGCTCGGCCCATAGAGCTTTTGGGTTCAATATTATCTAATTCGACAGCAGCTAAAACTTGTCTTTCCTCAAAAAGATATTTTTTGAGCCCTTCTTGTTTGATCAGTTCGATATAGGCAAAAAGAGTTTTGATTATCTCATCAATATGCTCTTTGCCCTCGTCGGTCAGCTTCACCCGCACATGAAACATTCTCCACCAAGTGGATGTTTCAAGACCAGAGGCCCAGTTGCGCTTTTTGAGAAAAGAAAGGAGTGACCCCTCCCCTTCTTCACCAATTAGATGGGCTAGAAAACCAGTGGGCTTGCTCTTCCAGTAGGCCATATCGTCGGGCATTGAAAAACTGAGCTTGAGCGTCTGTTGGTCGCGAACAGTCTGGACCTTGTGAAAGAGGGGCTCCTTGAGATGGGCAAAAAGCTTATCGTTAAAGCTAGGCATTGGAAGTTTCTTATTGGCAATGTCGCAAAAATACTTTTTCGCTAAATCCTGGATTTCTTTAACTGGCAAGGGGCTCATCAAAACCAGGCGCATTAGGTTCGAAGAATAGCTGTCCTGATAGAACTTCATGACGATATCGCGATTGGCTTGACTCAAAGTGTTTTTGTCGCCGGTAGCAAACTTCGAGAAGGGATGCCGTGGATCGGTGATCATTTGTAGAAAACGATGTTCGCGTCGACCATCATCTTTATAATTTTTTTCGTGCTCACTATGAACAGCATTCTTTTCGCGCTCTACGTATTTGGGGTCGAAAGTCGGCGAAACAAAGAAACGAGAAAACCTTTGCAGTGCTCCCTCAAACGCCGCATGGGTCACATCAAAAAAATAGTTGGTGTGATCAAGAGAAGTGTAAGCATTGTGTCCACCGCCATTTTTATTTAAAAAATCTTCATAGGCCCCTACCTGTGGATACTCCTCTGTGCCGAGAAACAACATATGCTCTAAAAAGTGGGCCAAACCCAAGTGTTCCTCAGGGTTTTGCATCGAACCAGCCATAACCGCAAGAGCAGCCGAGGACTTCACAAAACGTGGGTCACTAATGGCGAGCAACTGGAGTCCATTTTCTAAGGTGAGAGATTCGAATTCCATTCCGTTGTACATAGGACCCTTTTGTAAATTGAGCTGGCGACCGCATTGGCGAAACTCGCTTCGGTACCTCTATCAGTATAGGTCCTTGTGTCGGAAAAATCGAGCTTTCTCCTCGGGAAGTCGAGGAGCTCTAAGAAATGATAAAAGATGAACTCGATGCGCTTTGCGACAAAAGGCACCCTAATAAGTCCTTGATAGCGAGATTTTTAGCCTTCATATTAAATCTGTTTGTTAACCCGCCCCAAGGAGTCTTCATGGGATACTTTATTTGTTTACTCGGCAGCTTTTTCATTGCTCAAATCACTTTTGCCAAACAAGTCCCTCTTGACCATAAAAACAGCTCTATCGAATGGTCGGGCAAAAAGAAGTTCACTGGTGACAGCCATAATGGAACCATCCAAATCAAAAAAGGAACGGTTAACCTCGACGATGCCAATATGCTTGTGGGCGGCACCATCATTTTAGACATGACAATGATCAACGACATGGATTTGTCTGGAAGTTATAAAAAGAAGCTAGAAGATCACCTAAAATCTGCTGACTTTTTTGACGTCGCTAATTACAGGGATGCCAGCTTTAAAATCACTAAGGTGACGGCAACTCGCAGCAACTCCCATCAAGTGACAGGAAACATGACTATCCGAGGTACCACCCACCCCGAAACCTTTGAACTGATTATCGAGAAAAAAGGTAAGAAAATGATCGCAAGGGGCGATATAGAAATTAATCGCACTAAATACAATGTGAGCTATAACCAAGAGGCAAACTTGCTGAACAAAGCCATCTCGATTGCAAAAGATAAGATCATTGAAGATAAGATCAACTTAACTCTCAATTTACAAACCCAGAGTATTTAATGTTAAAATGATAAGAAACCTCAATTCAGGATTTAATTAGGGCATTTTAGAGAGTGTTTGGTTCTTCAAAGCTCTCTATTAAAATAAAAACTTCACAAACAGGTTCCAATTTTCACGACCTCTTATTTGTATTGGATTTTCATAACTAACTCCAAAAACGATATTTCGTAAAGTTAGAGTCTGTCGAAGTGTAAATAAGTCAATTGGGTTATCGTTAAAACGCGTTATACGACTTAAATTTATTATGGTCTTTGTGTTAAATATTCCCCTTAAAATAAGACCAGAATCAAGACTCGTATAGAATAAAACCCTATTTTCATAACGAGATAAGAATGATCCATTGACATAAAAATCTAAATCATCGAAGACTCTATAGGTCTTTCCAAGGCCCGCCTTTACATAGCTTGCAGGAATAAAATTATTATCTTCATCATAAAAGTGGTTATAACCAACATGGATCTGGTGCGAATATCCGCCAGTTAAATAATCGCTAACTTGATACGATTGAAGTTTAAAGAGTTCAAAACTGTACAGCAGCGTGTTATTTTTCCTAACATTTGTGAGAAAACTCACTTCCCCGAGGACGACATCGGACTCAAAGGCATAACCCGCAAGAGAATCTTCTAAGCGGTGTGAAACTGGTAAAAACGAATATCTTAGGCCATTAAATGCAGGGTTACTTGAATAGCCAATTGAAATCTGACTATCTTGAATCGTTTCCTCGGGACCCTTCAGGTTTTCAAAACTAACTTCAACATCTTCAGCTTGGGATCCAAAGTACTGCCTTAGATTATTATTGCCCTCTCGCCACTCCTCCGTGGTTCTCGTCCCTTCTTCAAGACCAAAACCATTATATGCCTTTGCTAGGATGTAGTGCTTTGATGAGGCGGTGTCGTTTTGGGTGTTTAAGAAATCCCATTCATAGTTTTTAATATGTTTTAATTTTTTTTGATCAAAGCTTTCGAATGTTAATATCTTCTTTATAAACCAGCGCTTAGTGTAACGCAGTTGACGGCTATCAAATAAATCGTATTCCTTAATTGTTCGGATGACATCTAAAGGAGTGACCCATAAGCTTCCAGCCTTGGACAGCCGCGGCTCAGTCACCGCTAATAAATCTCGAATGAACGTGGCACAATTAAAGCTGTGAAAATAGTAAGTAAATTTAATGTTCCTAAGCTCATATAAGTGATATTGCAAAATTCTTTTTTGTCGCGAATCCAATTTCAATTTATATTCCCACAAATTACGATTCTCAATAAACAAATAATAATTTCTAGTCTGCTCGTAGGGAGTTAACGAATAGAGCCCCTCTTTACCTGTAATAAATGTTTTTAAGACTAGATCTGGCGGTGTCACATCATTCATTCTTGTGAAGAAAGACACAACATGCTCAACAGGAATAGCCTTTGTATTGTTTTTGCCCGAAACTTTAAGCATCACATGACCCATCATACTTGCCGGTTGGGATATGCTCTCGGCAGCAAAGATGATCTCAACATTGTCTACCGGCACACTCCGCAAGAACTCATGAAGCTCCTGACATTGTGATAAATCATAATTAGGAATATCAAACTGATCTTTTAAAAAAATATAGCGTGCAGGAAACCGACAAGCTGTTGATAGACCACGCCCCGATCTGAACTCTGCGAGGAGCTCAGTTTGTTCAGAAGATAAAGAACGAGTTTTTGAAAAGTAAAAATTCTGATCTTGAATTCGAGAGGACCAATTGGATTGATGTAGGAGTGCTTCCCAATCTCGGTAGTTAAAAGAATCTGCCGATAGAATAAACTGTGGGTAGAGAAATAAGAGTATAGAAAAAAACGGGGCAATAGAATAGATCATCGACAGGCCCCGTTCTAATTTAGAAATAATTATTTACAAGGAATTGTTACTTGATCTTGATATTTCCACATTTTTTCAGAGGCGTAATCCGTGGATGAACCAAAAACACCACCTGACAAAATGTTAATGAAGAACTTAGGTGCGGTAGTTTAGATTAGTGTTTACATGACACTCTCAGTTACGGCTTTTATCCAGCTAGTGTTTCAACGTCACCTCCTTTTCATCAAGTACATATTTTTTATAAAGCTCGTAGCTGTCATCGAACGTCTGACGAGGTGTA
>JBGSNK010000018.1:0-37365 GCA_041739665.1 Bdellovibrionales bacterium | reverse complement strand
TACACCTCGTCAGACGTTCGATGACAGCTACGAGCTTTATAAAAAATATGTACTTGATGAAAAGGAGGTGACGTTGAAACACTAGCTGGATAAAAGCCGTAACTGAGAGTGTCATGTAAACACTAATCTAAACTACCGCATATTACAATGCTTTCTGCCCTGGTTGTTTTCTTAAGTTACCAGAATTGTGGCGAAATGAAGGCTCTGAACTCTATTCAGAGTCAAAGTTCCTCGGGAGAGTTGACCAACAACATAGAGAAGTTTAAGTGTGATCCAAGTGCGGGGCCAACTCCTAGTTCTGCTAGACGATTGACTAAAACTGAGATGATCCGTTCCTATGATCGTCTCCTATCTGTATTCTCGTTAAGCGAAGCTCAGAATATTAAACAGAAGCTTGCTCCTTGGTTTAATACAATTCCAGAAGATCTGGGATTAAAATTTGATTCAGATGACTCGGGCTTGTCTCAATCACATGTGAATGCATATCTTGAATTAGCCACGGCCTTTTCTGGAGAGATTGCCAAAAGCAGCACTCTCATAAAAAAATTTATGGGCTCCTGTGCTAACACAACTCAGCTCACTCAAGCTTGTTTGGAAAATTATTTAAAGACAAGTGCTACCAAAATAATGCGTCGACCTTTAAAACAAGAAGAGATCGAAGGTTTTGTAACTAGGTATTCGAGTTTCACTGAGAATCATAACAAGTGGTTTATTGCTCAACTCTTAATGAATTCTAATTTTTTATTTCACTTAGAGCTAGAAGGGGCCCCTTTAACCAGTGATACTCTTCGACTGAGTCCTTATGAAGTTGCCAGTCGACTGTCCTTTTATCTATTAAAATCAGCACCTGACGACAAGCTCTTGGCTGCGGCAGGCAATGGTCAGTTAGATAACGATGAGGGGCTACGATTAGAAATAGAGCGCTTGAAACAAGATTATCCAGAACTTATCCAATCGACAGTGGCTGACTTCTACGCCGGCTGGCTTGGCTATGAGAATATTGCCCATCCTATTACCCCTATGAACCCCGAAGAAGTGGCATTTGCAAATGGTGCCAAGCTACAACGACAAAGTTTAATAAATGAACTCAAGACCATGACAAGTTATTACACATTAGAGACAGATGGAAGTTTTGCAGACCTCTTTTTAAGCTCCCACTCTTTTGCCGTGGATCAAGATTTATCGACCCTTTATGGTGTTCAAGCCTATCAACCTGGTGGGGCGCTTGTTCCGTTTGGAGATGGACGAGCGGGTCTTCTTGGGCGAGCAGCCTTCCTTATCTCGGGAAGTACTCACACCAGCCCAATCATTCGTGGATTAATGGTAAGAAATCAGTTTCTATGTGAAGAGCTTCCGCCCCCTCCAGATAACATTGGCAATATGGTTCGTGAACCCGAACCAGATCAACAACTTTCAACTAGAGAGCGTTTTGATCGAAAGACGTCTTCTCCAGCTTGTTACTCCTGTCATCAGTCCATCAATCCACTTGGATTTGCTCTTGAAAGTTTTGATGCTTTTGGGCGCATACGGGATATGGAAATCATTTTTGATTCAGATGGACGTCAAGTGAATCAAATCCCAATTGACCCTGTGGTGCAACCAAATATTCATTTGGGGGATTCTATGACATCCAGTTCACCATCTGAATTTAATCAACTCATCGTAGACAGTGGCAAAGCTCAAAAGTGTATGGCTCAGAGCTTCTTTCAGTATACTTATCGACAGTCTCCAGATATATCCAAAGATGGTTGTTCTTTGGCTTATATGGATGAACTTATAGGCTCCCCTGAAGGTTTAAGGCTTGTTTTCTTCCAGACACCTCTAGACGCTAATTTTCGACTCAGAAAAGTTGATTAAACTCTTATTTCCAGAGATTTATTGACCAAATTGATTATTCTTTTATTATATAAAAGATGTTAACAAATTCAAAAAAGTGGAATATTTCTCAGATAGTTTGTGAGTTCGCCGAACCCAAAGTGACCCAGACTTTTTGGGCTTTTGAGGCTGCAAAATTATTGCAACAATTAAGAATCAAACAACAAGGGCTTAGTTTCCAAGCAAAACAGCCTAAGAACCTAAAGCTCTCTCGACAGAGAGTTAAAAAAATAATTGCCAACATTAATATTCAGATTGTTTCATTAGAAGAGCTACTCTCTCCCCTCAATTGGCACAAAATTGATCCCCGTGCTCTCAGTGGTTATATGATTGAATCTCCACACGAAAGTCAGCTGACTCAAAATATGGGCAATCTTTTTCGAGATTGGGCTTGGGGTGAGGCCGAGAACACGGC
The DNA here is from genome assembly GCA_041739665.1 of Bdellovibrionales bacterium. Classification (GTDB taxonomy): domain Bacteria; phylum Bdellovibrionota; class Bdellovibrionia; order Bdellovibrionales; family JAGQZY01; genus JAGQZY01. The sequence continues at coordinate 35,075 of JBGSNK010000018.1, read as the reverse complement.
ATGCTTACAATTGTTGGATGAAATCTGGAATCCTGATCTAAAGCTCGATAAAGCTCTTGTTCTTGGTGCTGGAGGCTGCCGACTGGCCTACGATATGCATCGAAAAATGGGATTTGCCAAGACTCATGTCGCCGATTTTAATCCCCTACTTTTCCTTGCAGCAGAAAAAGTGATTCGTGGACATGAACTTGAATTGGTCGAATTTCCTTTGGTCCCCTTTGATAGTGCAAATTATTCTGTGCCAAGGAAGTTATCAGCGCCAGAGAGTTTATCTGATAACTTTAACTTTCATCTATGTGACATTCGAGAAGCTAAATTTGTCCCCCATTCTTTTGATATGGTTATGACTCCATGGTTGATTGATGTTCTACTTATGGACTTTGCCGAGTTCTGCGCATTAGTAAACAATTGCTTATGTGAAGGAGGTTACTGGGTCAATTTCGGGCCCTTAGGTTTTAATAATCCTATTTTATCAGACTACTACTCATACGAGGAGGTAAAGCACCTCGTGGCTAAGGCTGGTTTTGAGATTAAAGATGAGAAATACGAGATGATTCCATATCTTCATTCTCCGGCTTCGAACCATCATCGCTGGGAGAGAGTCTTAACATTTCGGGCCCAAAAGGTTAAAACTGTGGAGGAGCCAGTCATTAGAAAGAGTCGAGAGTTCTACGATTGGGAGCTAGATAAGGATGCTCCTGTTGAGATTGCGGTGAAAGAAATGAATTTAGAAAAAGGTTATAGATTCAATCTGCAGCTGGTGAAATTAGTAGATGGCAATCGTTCTATAAATCAAATTGTGAAACAGCTGGCCTTGGAGAATGATATACCGGTCGATCAACTGGATTACCTGGCAACCCATTTGCTCAGAAATTTATCCTTAACAGCCAATAATCCCCCTTTGAGAGATTCTTGAATAAAACAATTTTGATGGTGTTAAATTTCTGAATTTTGTCATTTCTTTCAGAAAAAAATACTTGTACCTGCTCCATGTTTAGAGGATGTTGTGCCAATGAGATCGCAAAGAATTCAAGAAACTCTTCAATCTGCCTTCCCCGATTTGCTGTATATAGACATTGTAGATGAAAGTCATATGCACGCGGGCAGAAAGGGGCAAGAGAGTCATTTTAAGATCCTCATGGTTTCGCCTTCTTTTGAAAACTTGAGTCGCGTCCAACGTCAACGCCATATTCATGGGTTGCTAAAAAATGAATTTGAATTAGGTTTGCACGCTTTGTCTTTGCGTTTACTCACACCCTCTGAGGCTCCTCATATTCAAAATCCTTTTCAAAGTCCAAATTGTGTAGGTTCAAAAGAGAAATAACACCTCTTGCAAGACTTTTCACATTTGGTTTGATTATGGTCTGCCAGCTCACGTTCTCAAATTTAGTACGGCCGTTTTTAAAGACAATTGTTTCTAACTAATTTTCAAGTTCTGTCCTCATTCATGACTGTTACCATTATAGGATGAGAGTTTGTCTAGTCAATAGCACTGTTCAGCATTCATTCGCTTTATTTGTGAATTGAATATGATAGATTCTGGTTATGGTCTATTTAATCAGCATTATGCCCGGTTTGGGCTTTGCTTGCTTTTTTTTCCTTTTCATCATTGGCATTCTTCAAGGCCAATTGTACAAAAAAACGGGTTATCAGGGTTCGCGAGACTTATCCCTTTTTTGTTTTTTTGCATCTATCTATGCACTGGGGCCATTTGTTGCCCACTCCAGAGGATTTTCCGCAGAGTTTGGCCATGTCTATGTCTTGATCGGTGTGTTCGCCCTTAGTTTGTCATCCATTTTTTATATAAGGGCCATAAACTACTTTATTACGGTTCCAAAGGATATTTACAAACTGGTTTTCAACTCTTGTTTAGTGGTTAGTATTTTTGCTTTCCTTGCCATTATCAGCTATTTCTTTTTTTCATATAGTGTCTATTTTGATCACGGCAATTTAGTAGAAACCGATAACTTCTTTGTAAACTCTTACACAGCTCATATCGGCGCAACTTTACCTCTTGGGATGAGTATTTTATCTTTGTCAGGTTTTATAAATTCACTTTTTGCTGTTTACTTACTGAGTGTTGTGTTGAGGTCGTCTAAGGATGGGTTCTTTATTTTCGGTCTTTCACTCACTATTTTCTCTTCAATTTTAGAAAACGCGTTTTTACCCTTTACCTTAGAGTTCTTTTTTCCCATTGTGTTTTTATCCAACCTTTTTGAAGCCTTTCGTATGAATCAACTAATAAAAAACGAATTTCGTCGAGAGAATGTTCTGGAAGAGCTGGGTAAACTGCAAAAAGAAAGTGAGTCAGTTAAGTACCAAAATTCAAGTCTCGACGAAGATCGACTGATTGAATTGGCAGAAAGGGTTACAAATGTCCTTGAAAAGGACAAGATTTTTCTAAATCCGAACCTCAAATCAGAGCAATTGGCGCGAGCCATCGGAATTCCATCTTACCAACTTTCACAAGTGATTAATATTGGTCTAAATACCACATTTTTTGACCTCTTAAGCTTTCACCGTATTGAAGAAGTCAAGCGACGTCTCTCTGATCCACAGTATGCTCAAGAAAAAATTATCAATATTGCTTACGAATGTGGCTTCAATAGCAAGTCCTCTTTCAACACGGCTTTTAAGAAGTACACAAACAAGACTCCCTCTGCCTATCGTTCGCAAGTGTTGGGTCATGAAGCCTATCTAGAAAAATAAGACCAGTCGTTATTCCAACTCTAATGATTCTCAGATCTAATTTCTTAATGGGAAACTTTTTCTGTGTCTTGGGGCTCGGATTGTTGAGGTTGCTGGATCGCCTCAAACTCATTTATTTGGTCACGTAGCTCTTTAAGCAAAGTTTTCGTCTTTTTCTGGATCAGGGTCTCACTGGGGACTTGCTCTCCATCAGGCTTATTGGTAAGGCTATCCCATTGTTCTATAGCGAAATCCAACTCGTTGAGAGTGTTCTTTAGTCGATCGGATGCTGTTTTGTTTTGCGACATAAGTGAGGATCGTAAAAAGCTTTTGTCCTGATGACAAGAGAAATCGCTGGAAAACCTCATCTCTTTCTAGAGATGTTAAAAGAGGAGGCAATTATGTCTGAAGAAATCATTTACACTATGAAGGGTGTTTCCAAGGTTTACCCTCCCAACAAATATGTACTTAAGGACATTTACCTCTCTTATTTTTACGGCGCTAAGATTGGAGTGTTGGGGCTCAATGGAAGTGGAAAATCGAGTTTGTTAAAAATTATGGCAGGTTTAGATGAAGATTTTTTAGGTGAATCTTTTCCGGCCCGTGATTTTAAAGTGGGCTTTTTGCAACAAGAACCCGAGATCGATCCTGAAAAGACTGTCAAAGAAGTTGTTATGGAGGGCGTTGGTCAACTTGGTAAAGACCTCCAAAAATTCAATGAGATCAGCATGCAAATGTGTGATGAGAACATCACACCTGAAGACATGGAAAAGCTGATCGATGAGCAAGGCAAGATTCAAGAACGCATAGAAGCCCAAGACGGGTGGGAGCTTGACTCAAAGCTTGAGCAGGCCATGGACTCTCTACGTTGCCCCCCTGAAGATGCTTTGATTAAGAATCTATCCGGCGGTGAAAAGCGCCGTGTTGGACTTTGCCGACTTCTTTTATCCAACCCCGACATTCTCTTAATGGACGAGCCCACCAACCATATGGACGCTGAAACTGTGGCCTGGTTGGAACATTTTCTGGACAAATTTCCAGGCACCGTTATCGCTGTGACCCATGATCGCTACTTTTTAGACAATGTAGCCGGTTGGATCCTAGAGCTTGACCGTGGTGAAGGGATCCCTTGGAAAGGAAATTACTCGTCTTGGTTGGATCAAAAGGACAAACGATTGCAAAACGAAGACAAACAAGAAAGCCGGCGCAATAAGACTCTTGAAAGAGAGCTCGAGTGGGTGCGCCAAGGTAGTAAGGGGCGACAGTCCAAATCAAAAGCCCGCCTGCAAGCCTACGAAAGTCTTTTAAAAGACCCTTCTCCTGAAAAATTACAAGACATGCAAATTTATATCCCTGCGGGGCCAAGGCTCGGACAAACGGTTATCGAGGGGAAAAATATATCCAAAGCCTTTGGCGAAAATCTATTAATAGACAACTTTAGTTTTTCCCTGCCGCGAGGGGGGATTGTCGGGATTATTGGTCCCAATGGTGCCGGTAAGACGACTCTTTTTAAGATGATGGCAGGCCTTGAGAAACCAGACTCTGGAGAAATTTTAATTGGCGACACAGTGAAGTTGGCTTACGTGGACCAAGACCGCGCCACTCTCGATCCCAATAAAACCATTTGGGAAGAGATCTCGGGTGGTCACGAGACGATACAAGTGGGCAATAAAGAGATGAACTCTCGCGCTTACGTTTCACGCTTTAATTTCACTGGTGGTGATCAGCAAAAGAAAACTGGTGTGTTGTCAGGAGGGGAGCGTAACCGTGTGAATATGGCCAAGCTTCTTTTGTCTGGCGGCAACGTTTTACTTTTAGATGAGCCGACTAACGATCTGGATGTGAACACCATGCGAGCCCTCGAGGAGGCCATCCTTGAGTTTGGTGGCTGCGTCGTCTGTATCAGCCATGATCGTTGGTTCTTGGATCGCATCTGCACTCATATTATGGCCTTTGAAAATGATTCCCAGGTGAACTTCTTTACTGGAAATTATTCTGAGTGGGAAGAGGATTATAAAAAACGGATGGGCCTTGAGACTCTGACGCCTAAACGTATTCGCTACCGTAAGCTCAAAAACTAAAAATTACTTTTTTGAACTTTAATTTCTAGCATTCTTTGAACGCATGGGCTTTGCTGGATCAACAAGGCCTTTTATTTCCAAACAAAGCCCTCTGTAAGAAGACACGACTTGATTTAAGGTCGGTGCAGCCGTTTGCGCTTTATTGTGGTCGGGGTGATAGCGTTTGAGCAAACGTCGATACTCTTGCTTAAGTTCACTTGCTGTGAACGCCTGAGGGTCAAGCTGAGCTCCCAAATATATAAGAAGAGCTATTTGCTTTTGCCCACCCTTGCTAAAAACCTCATGGCTCATGCAGGATTCTGCTGGAGGGGTTGGGGGTTTTTCTAAAACCTCTCGCTGTGGGGAGAGGGAATCTGGCTTCGATGGGATCGACTTTTTTGGGTAGGCTCGCAGTCCAGCTCTTGGAATATGGACTCGATGATTAAAAAAAATCCAAGGAATGGGACGTTCGAGCTTCGGCCAAACTGGACAAAAGGGGGCTGCACTCCAGCTGTTTTCAGGGGCAAGTCCCATTTTTTCTTCTAAAATTTGCTCAAAAGTCGCATTTTGACCCATGTTTTCCTATCGGATGATGCGGTTTTTCCTTAAAGGTCCAGAGGGGTAAATCTGAGGGTTCCTCTAGGAGCTTGACTTCGAGGGGGTACTGGAAGCTTTGCCATGAAAGCCTTTTCTGTATTGAGTTTTGTCGAAAACAAAGGGGCTGAAAAAGCCTTTTTTATACAGTTCAAGAAAGGGGTATCCGCTCCCGATTCTTTTTAAAAAAGCATGTTCCCAGAGGGGAAATGATTTTTTCTTGTACTTTTTGTTGACTCAAGAACCAGTTGACTATGAACTGTAGGGGAAGAGAACAACCAACCTAGCAACGGGGGATTAATTAATGGCAAAGAAAAAGAAAGCCACAAAAAAGAAAGCGGCCAAAAAAGCCACAAAGAAAAAAGTAGCGAAGAAAAAAACTGCTAAAAAGTCGGCTGCTAAGAAAACAAAGACAAAGCGTAAGCCAAATGCAGCTTTCATGAAGCCTTTGACTCCTAGCCCTGAGTTGGCGGCTGTTGTTGGGACAACTCCTCTTCCTCGCACTCAAGTTGTGAAGAAGCTTTGGATCTACATCAAGAAGCACGACCTTCAAGATGCTAAAAACAGAAGAAACATCAATGCAGATGCCAACCTTAAAAAGGTTTTCGGCAAAAACACTGTTTCTATGTTTGAAATGACCAAACTTGTCAGCAAACACTTGAAGTAAGGTTTTTGTAATTTTACTTGTAAAAAGGGGCTCATAAGCCCCTTTTTTTGTTGTGGACTTGCATTTTCAGAGGATTCATTGGAAATTGCTCTCTATGACTGTGAAAACCGCAAGTGATATTAAGGCTATGGAAAAGGTTTGCCAATTGGCAGCTCAAACCCTTATCCATGTTGCCAAATTTATAAAGCCTGGGGTGACAACCAACGAGTTAGACAAAATTGTTTACGACTACACCCTGTCCCACGAAGCCAAACCAGCTCCATTAAATTATCATGGTTTTCCAAAGTCCATTTGCACCTCTGTGAATCACTGTATCTGTCATGGAGTCCCAGATGACGTTCCTTTAAAAGAAGGGGATGTGATCAATGTAGATGTGACTTCTTATAAGTTCGGTTTTCACGGCGACACCTCGGCTACATTTTTTGTGGGAGAAGTTTCAGATGCTGCCAAGCAACTGACCGAAGTGGCCGAAGGAGCCATGTATAAAGGCATTGAGGCCATAAAACCCAATGGGACAGTGGGTGATATTGGTTTTGCTATTCATAAGTTTGTGACTCGCAAGGGGTACTATGCTGTTCAAGAAATCGGAGGACATGGTATTGGACGTAACTTTCATGAAGACCCCTTCGTTCCCTCTTTTGGGCGCAAAGGCAAAGGTGAGTCTTTAGTGCCCTTTGGCACGATCACTGTGGAGCCCATGATTAATATGAATGCTCTGCCTATAGTCGAAGTGGCCATACCCAATTCCACAATTAAGTATTATCAGACCCAAGATAAAACTCCATCTGCCCAATTTGAGCACACTGTGCTGATTACAGATTCTGGCTACGAGATTTTGACTCTTCCTTAATAGAAAGTTTGTTGCAATATGAAAAAGTTCAAGATACTTTAAACAAAAATAGAGAAGATTGGTTCTTTGCCTCCCACGTCAGGGTTGACCTCGGGGCGATAGGCTGATTGACTGTGTTGTAATTTTAACATCGAGGTGAATGAATGATAGGAGCCACTATGTCACAGGACATGAGTACGCCAAAAACAGTAACAGGTGAACACGACTTTAGAGTGTGTCGTGAAGCCATGGAAAACCCAAAGGTCTTTGCTGAATTGGCAAGATGGGGTCGTGAAGAAATCAAAATTGCCGAACAAGAAATGCCGGGCCTTATGGCTCTTCGCAAAGAGTTCGGTGACACCCAACCTTTAAAAGGGGCTCGCATCACGGGTTGTCTTCACATGACCATTCAAACAGCCGTTTTGATCGAAACTCTGAAGATCCTTGGAGCCGAGGTCCGTTGGTCTTCTTGTAATATATTTTCGACTCAAGATCACGCGGCTGTGGCCATGGCGGCGGCCGGTATTCCTGTTTTTGCTTGGAAAGGTGAGACGGACCAAGAGTACGACTGGTGTGTGGAGCAGACTATCGAAGGATGGGGTGACGAAGGTTTTAACCTGATCCTTGACGACGGTGGAGACCTCACCAACATGATGCATTCTCCAAAATATGCAAAAATGATGGAAAAAGTTATTGGGATCTCTGAGGAGACCACAACTGGTGTACACAATCTTGAGAAAATGTTGAAAGACGGAAAATTGAAAGTTCCTGCCATAAACGTCAATGACTCTGTGACCAAATCTAAGTTCGACAATCTTTACGGCTGTCGCGAATCCTTAGCTGACGGAATCAAGCGTGCTACCGATGTGATGCTCGCGGGTAAAGTTGTTGTTGTGGCCGGTTACGGCGACGTTGGCAAGGGTTGTGCCCATTCCATGAAGTCTTACGGCGCTCGTGTTGTGATTACCGAAATCGATCCTATCTGTGCCCTTCAGGCAGCTATGGAAGGATTTGAGGTCACCACCATGGAGGCCATTGCTCAGCGTGCTGATATTTTTGTGACCACGACAGGTTGCTGCGACATCATTACAGAAAAACATTTTAATGTGATGAAAAATGGAGCCATCGTTTGTAACATTGGTCACTTTGATATCGAGATCGATATGGCTTGGCTCAATGCCAACTCTGAAATGCGTGAAGTAAAGCCTCAAGTCGACATTCACCGCATGAAAAACGGCAACGAAATCATTGTTTTGGCAAAAGGTCGTTTGGTGAATTTGGGCTGTGCCACAGGTCACCCTTCTTTTGTTATGAGCAACTCGTTCACCAACCAAGTCTTGGCTCAAATGGATCTTTTCCAAAATCCAGGCAAGTACCAAGATGTAGGCGTTTATATGTTGCCTAAAGAGCTCGACGAAAAAGTGGCACTTTTGCACCTCGAGCAAATTGGTGTGAAGATCACAACTCTTTCCGACAAGCAGTCTCAGTATTTGGGCTTAAGCAAGACAGGTCCATTCAAACCTGGTCACTACCGTTATTAAAACAGACGTTTTCTTGTCCGTTGTGGATGGGATGGTTTTGTAAAGGCTCCCTTTGGGAGCCTTTTTTGTTTGATTTCCAAGTAGGCACAAAGTTGCCTCTTGCATCCCAAGCGTCTTGCTTTTAAACAAGGCTATAAACCAGCAGGAGGTCTTATGTCCTTTTTTAGCGTGCTCGCCACAGTGCTTTTCAGCAGTTCTCTTTTCGCAGCAAATAAACAGGTTTTCCAAATTTTTCGCAAAAACTATTATGAACACCGTACCATGGTCTACGACCTTCAGTATGACAGCAGCACTTGTCGACTGACAGGCTCTGAGCCTATTCGGGTTTACTTTGTAGACACCGACTCGGGTCAGCCTGTATCTGGTTTTTCAAATCACAACCGCCGTTATTTTTGGCCACGTTATATGGATAAGACCGCAAGCGGAGTGAGCTTCACTTTTCAAGGGCTGCAAGAAGTTTCTAAAAAAAGAAATGAAAACCTATTTATAAATGTGGGTGTTGAGTCGAACAATCAAGGCTGCAAGGTGGTCAGTGAGTTTGTGTCTCAACAAAAGAATTTGTTGACCTCTCAGTTCCACCGCGTGGAAATGGAATTTGTTTTAGAAGAGAAACCTTTGGTGGGCCTGCAACCAGCAGACATCAAGTGGATCAAAATTTTAGGTGCTCGCAATATATGTCTATGGGGCAAATGCCTGTAAAGCTGGCGAGGTCAGGATGTCCGCCCAGGCTAATAAAAACGTATCTACAGGTTGGCTACAGATTCGAGAAAGATCCCCGATTTAACCGATGGGGCGATTTCTTTACTTACTTTGGGACCTTCACGTAACTCAGGTAAGCTTTCATTTCTTTAATACTCTCTTGGATATCTTCAAGAGCGCGGTGGCGGTCTTGTTTTTCCACCTTAATGTTATATTTGCCTTCCATCAAAATTTTCCAAGACGTCACATCCAACATTCGGTAGTGCAACAGCGAAGCCAGTTTGGGCATATAGAGATCAATGAACTTGCGATCTTGGCCAATGCTATTGCCACATAAAATAGCTGGTTCTTTAGCAAAATGTTTTTGCACCAGTTCGCAAAGTTTAATTTCCACAAAATCTTGTTTGGGAGCTGTTGGAATTTTGGACACCAAACCACTGGCGGTGTGATGTTCGGTGTTCCAGTCGTCCATGCTGTTAATAAAAACAGGCTCTTGAAATACCACCGACTCAAAGGTTTCCAATTCATTAAAGTCTTGGTCTGTGACGATCGCCGCCACTTCGATGATGCGTTCTTTTTGCACATCCAATCCCGTCATTTCCATATCGATCCAAAGTAGTTTTTCCATGGAATAATTGTATGGTGAATTGGATGGAGGTGCTAAATGCAGTGCAGCCAATTTTTAGAGGTGGATGATCAGTGAACCGGTGTTTTTTTGTCCGTTGGCCAAGGTTTCGTAGGACCAGGGGTAGCCACCTAGTTTCAGGTAGCGCACCACTTCGTTTTGCACCTTGCCTGTTCCTTTGCCCGGCATGATGCAGACTTCAGGACGGTGGGCGTTCTGGGTCAGGAAGCGATCGACTAAGTCAAAGACCTCGTCCACGGTGCGTCCATGGAGGTCTAAAGTGGGGCGGTTTTTAGAGGCCTTTTTTCCCATAAACAAAGAGTAACAGATCAGGCACTGGGGGTCGATTGATCTTTTGAGGGCCCTTTGATAGCTTGTCAGACTCAAAAGGAGTTTTTAAGATGTCCAACAAAAGAGCCCTTGTCTGTGGAGCTTCCCAAGGAATTGGACTAGCCACAGCCCTAGAATTGGCTAAAGAGGGTGTTCAGGTGACCCTTCTTGCCCGCAGCGAAAACAAACTCCAAGACATTTTGTCGACTTTGCCTGGAGAGGGTCACGACCTGTTGGCCTGTGATATTGGAGACCCTAAAAGTTGGCAATCGGCCCTGCAAGAAAAACACAAACAAAATCCTTATAGCATTGTGGTTCTCAATTCGGGAGGGCCCAAGGGTGGTCCCATCTCTCAAGCCGAGCCCCAAGAATTTTTATCGGCCATGCAAAATCATTTAGTGGCCAACAGTTTATTGGTGGGACTTTTCTTAGACTCCATGAAGAAAAATAAATTTGGAAGAGTGATTACGGTCACATCCACTTCAGTGAAAATGCCCATTCCTCATCTTGGGGTTTCAAATACCGTACGTGCGGCAGTGGCTTCTTGGGGAAAAACATTGTCTTTTGAATTGGCTCCCTTTGGAATCACAGTCAACAACGTGATGCCGGGCTTTACAGACACACCTCGTTTGAGTTCTTTGATCCAAGCCAAGGCCGAGCAAGAAAAACGATTGGTCCAAGACGTCGAAGCGGAATGGAAGAACCTTGTGCCTATGAAACGCTTTGCTCGCCCTGAAGAGACAGCGGCTCTAATTTCTTTTCTAGCGTCGGACAAGGCGGCTTATATCACCGGCCAAAGTATTGCAGTGGATGGTGGAAGAGTGGGTTGCCTATGAAATTTGATATTTTTTTATCCATCTGCCAAAACGAGGTGGCTGGACAACTTCCAAGCGAGCGTCAGATGTTCGAGAACTTTTTCTCACAAGTGCGCTTAGCCGACGATTTAGGTTTTGGCACGGCTTGGATCGCGGAGACCCATCTGTCCTGCCAAGTGCAAAAACAAAACCCCAAAGCGGTGATTCCAGATTTCCAAGGCGAAATTGGTTTGAACACCGATATCTTACAAATGGCTCATTTAGTCTTTAACCAAACAAAACAAATTAAAGTGGGATCAGCTATTCGCAACATTCTTTGCAATGGGGGACCCATCGCCCATGCCGAAGCAGTGAAGACCTTTTTAAGTCTGCACTCATTGCATCACCCCAAAGAAAGGGTTTTGGAGCTTGGCTTTGCAGCGGGACGTTTTCCTTTCTCCGTTCGTCCCTATGGAATAAAACCGCGCAGCCTCGCGGAAGAAACCGCTTGGCCGGTACTCAATGGGCGCGTCTTTTTACAAGCCACCGAAATCTTTTTGAGATTGCTCAATGGCGAAGTGCTTTCTATCCAGGACATCAGTCCCATCGAATTAAAACAAGAACTTTTTAAAACACCAGAGGAATGGCAAAATATTGTGGGCCTTTTTAATGAAGAGGCTGTTGCCTTACAAGGCGACTCATTAAAACTAAAACCTTTTTGGGACTTTGAAAAAATCGGAGTGATTCCTTTTGATGCTCCTCTCGAATACTTGCGACTCACCATTGGGGCCCATTGGGCCGAGGCCCATGAGTTGGCCAATCGCTATCGACCATGCGGGGTGTTTAATCTTTCGATCACTCCACCCGAGGTGATTGAGGTCACCCATCAGAATATGACAAAAGTTTTTAATAGTGAGGGTGGCCCCTGGTCGCGCGATCTGATGCCGCGAACTGTTTTGGTTTTTGTCAGCGATGACCCCAAGCTCAACCAAAAAGAAAATGACGAGAAGGCTTTTCAGATGGCAACCGACGCCAACAAGGCTTACTGGACGGCTATACAAGGCACCATCGATCCGGCGAAGCTTGCTAAGGCCGTTGATAACGCTCTTGTGGGGCACCCGGATACGATTCTTCAGCAAATGAAATCCCGCTTTCATCCAGAAGATCGCTTGATGTTGTGGTTTGATTTCAACAACCACAACAATAAACAGGTTTCGGCCGCCATGACTTCTTTTATGAAGAAGGTTGCCCCTGAATTTAATTCTTAGGAGAAAATGTATGGAACGGATTGCAAATTTGATCAATGGAGAAATGATGGCCCCGCTGGCTGGCCAGTATATGGACAATTACAATCCCGCCACAGGAGAAGTTTATTCCCAAGTGCCCTCTTCAAAAAAAGAGGATGTGGACTTGGCGGTTGAATCCGCCAAAAAGGCTTTTGAAAAATGGTCTAAAACTCCGGCTTTAGATCGCGTGTCTTTGATGATGAAGCTAGCGGACCTGATTGATCGCGATAAAGAGGCTCTCGCCATTGCCGAAAGCCAAGATCAGGGGAAACCGTTGTGGTTGGCTCGATCCGTCGACATTCCAAGAGCCAGCGCCAACATAAGATTTTTTGCCCACGCCATAATGAACCATAAATCTGTGGCTTATACCGATACGGCCAATGTTGTGGAGTATATCAATCGTCCGCCCATTGGCCCCTGTGCTTTGATTTCTCCTTGGAATTTACCTCTCTATCTCATGACTTGGAAAGTGGCTCCCTGTATTGCGACTGGCAATACAGCTGTGTGTAAACCCTCGGAGCTAACTCCTATGACTGCTTTTTTATTCAGTCAGCTTGTGATCGAAGCAGGAATTCCACACGGAGTCATTAATATCATCCATGGGCCAGGTGGAGAGGCCGGTGAGGCTCTGATCCAACACAAAGATATTCCAGTCATTTCTTTCACAGGTGGCACAAAGACCGGAGCTCATATCGCCACTCAAGTTGCACCTCAATTTAAGAAGCTAAGTCTTGAACTTGGTGGCAAAAATCCCAACATTATTTTTGCCGATTGTGATTACGAAAAAGCCCTTTCCACGAGTGTAAGAGCAAGCTTTCTCAACCAAGGAGAAATTTGTCTATGTGGTTCTCGTATTTTTGTAGAGCAATCTATGTATCAAAAATTTTTGAGCGACTTTACTAGAGAGACTGATAAGCTCATCGTCGGCGACCCGATGAATAAAAAAAGTTTTTTGGGACCTTTAGTCTCTAAAGACCACCTAGAAAAGGTAAAATCCTATGTGCAGTTGGCTCGTCAAGAAGGGGGCCTAGTGCACACCAATGAAGAGGTGCAGGGGCTGGACCCCACACTCACAAAAGGTTACTTTATGCGACCCACTGTAATCAGTGGATTGCATCATGAGTGTCGTGTGCAACAAGAAGAGATTTTTGGCCCAGTGGTCACAATCACCCCCTTTGAAAGCGAAGAAGAGGTCCTAACCATGGCCAACTCGGTCCCTTACGGATTGTCGGCCAGTCTGTGGACCCAAAGCAGTGATCGTGTTCATCGAGTCAGTGGTCAAATCAAGTCGGGGACTGTGTGGGTGAACTCTTGGATGTACCGTAATTTGCGAGCGCCCATAGGTGGCATGAAGCAATCGGGCCTGGGTCGCGAGGGTGGCGATGACTCTTTAAACTTTTTTACTGAAACCCAAAACGTTAGCATTCGATATTGAGGATTAATATGAAATCTTGGGTCTTGATCACCGGCGCAACTGCTGGAATCGGTTTAAGTACGGCTAAAAAATTGGCTTCGCAAAAACACAATCTAATCTTAACTGGTCGACGAGAAGAGCGTCTGGATGTCCTCAAAAAAGAGATCCAACAAGAATGTGCTACAGAAGTCGAGACTTTGTGTTTTGATGTCAGCCGCCGCGACCATTGTGAGTTGATTTTTAAGGAAAACAAAGAGCTTTTGTCCTGCATAAACGTTTTGATTAACAATGCTGGTTTAGCCCGAGGTATAGACCCTATGGACCAAGCCCAATTGGATGATTGGGAGGAGATGATCGACACCAATGTAAAGGGGCTTTTGTATATGACCCGACTTTCCTTACCCTACCTGCAAAAAAATGCCCCCTCTCATATTGTGAACATCGGGTCGGTGGCAGGCCGGTGGAGTTATCCTGGCGGTGGCGTTTACAGTTCGACAAAATTTGCCGTCCGCGCGATTAGTGAAGGTTTGCGTATGGACCTCAATGGCCAAAATATTCGGGTCACCAATATTTGCCCTGGTTTGGTGGAAACTGAGTTCAGTCAGGTCCGCTTGCGGGATCATGGGAAGGCCAAAAGGGTCTATGAAGGGCTGCAGCCTTTAACAGGAGAAGACATTGCCGAATGTGTCAGTTGGTCCCTCAGTCGACCTCAACACGTTAATATTCAGGAAATGGTCGTCTATCCGACGGCTCAGGCTGGGGTCACCCAGGTGCACCGAGAGTTGTAGTTTAATGTCAAATAGGTATTATCCCGAGGTATGAGTCATAAAGGTCAAATTGTCGCAGGTGTCTTAGCCCCCCATCCCCCGCACTTGGTTTATGGGGAGAACCCCCCGCAAAACGAGCCACGTTCCGAGTGTGGTTGGGAAAACTTACGTTGGTCCTACGAGCGCTTGCGCCAAAGTCTTGAAGAACTGGATTACGATGTTCTGTTGGTTCAGTCGCCCCATTGGCGCACCCAGATTGCCACTCATTTTTTAGGTTGTCCCCAGTTTAAATCCAAATCGGTCGACCCTATTTTTCCACATTTGTTCCGCTTTAATTACGATCTCAAAGTGGATGTCTCCTTATCCAAAGCTATTTGTAAAAAGGCCCAGCAACTGGGGATGTTGACTCAGATGATGGAAAACCCCGATTTCAGAATTGATTATGGAACGATCACATCTTTGCACATGACCAGGCCCCAATGGGATAAACCCATCGTTGGAATTTCGAGTGTGGGAAGAGCGGCGTACTTTTCGATGGATGTGATGCAAGAAGAAATGATCAAACTCGGCGAGGCCACTCGCCTTGCCATTGAAGAGAGCGGCAAGCGTTGCGTGTTGCTGGCCAGCCACTCTTTATCCCATCGTCATTTTATCGACGAACCCGAAGTCCCCGAAGACATGAGTCGCGAACACATTTATCATCACGGTCAGTACTTATGGGATATGAAAATGATCGACCTTATGAAAAAGGGCGAAACCCAAACCATCTTCGACATTCTGACCGACTTTACAGAACAGACCATCAGTGAGTGCGATGCCGGAGGTCTGATGTGGATGCTCTCGGCCATGGGAAAACCCAAAACTCCAGCTAAGATTCATGGTTACGGAACTGTGATTGGAACCGGAAATGTGGTGGCCGAGTGGAGGATGTCATGATTCAAGCTGAGTACACCGAAAGCCACTGCCCCCAGGTTCTTAAAGGATATTTCTTGCCTGGCTTGCCTCATCCATTGCTTGCGCCCAAAGAGCGCGAGCCTTGGCAAAAATTGCGCACGGCTTATGATAAAGTCGCCCTTGAGGTTGAAGAGCTCAATCCCGATTTGATTTTAATTTATAGTACCTACTGGGCCAGTATTCTTGGTCATCAGATTCAGGCATTGCCCAATCCCAAATGGACCTTAGTGGATGATGAATGGCACAGCCTTGGTAGTATTCCCTACTCTTTTCAGACCGACACAGATTTTGCCAAAGCTTATAACGAAGCCAACTTAGAGCGTGGTCTGAAGTCGCGGCTGACAGCCTATGAGGGTTTTCCAATCGACACAGGCTCGGTGGTTTGTTTAAAGCTCATTGATCCTAAAAATAAATTCAAGTCCTGCATTGTTTCTAGCAATATTTATTCGGATCGGGCCGAGCAAATAATTTTAGGCAAAGGGGCCAGAGACGCTCTCAAAAAACAAAATAAAAAAGCCGTGGTGATTGTGGTCAGCAGTCTGTCCAATCGCTACACCATTGCCGATCCCAAAGAGTGTCCCGACAAGATCTCGTCTAAAAAAGATGAAGAGTGGAACCAAAAGTTTTTAGAGTTTTTGAGCCAGGGTCGGTTGGAAGATGTTTCTCAGCTTTCACGTCAGTTCCATCGCGAAGCGCGTGTGAGCAAAAAAGTGGTCAACTACAAACCCTTTTGGTGGATGGCAGCGATCATGGGAGAAACCAATGCTTATGCCGGCGAAGTTTTTGAGTATCAGCCAGTGCAGGGTACAGGGAGTGCCATAGTTGGCCTAACTCCAGTGGCTGCTCCTGCTCCCGATTTAGAGTTTGATGAAGACGATGTGGAGGTTTACCGAGGCGATCGTAATGTCCTTGAGAGCCCAGATGCCGTGACTGATAGAGAGGACGGAGTGTGAAGGTTTACCCCTCAAGCCCCCTGGGTGAAAAAAATCAAAACCTTCCCACAGGTCGCGATGTGGAGTGGGAGCCACTTGTGGATTTTCGTCGCAATGGAGTCAGTGAAAACACCATCCATGGCGCTGTCTCATGGTACTCGGGCGATCAAAAAATCCACGCCTGGGGTGGCAACGTCCTTTGTTACGGCCGCTCGATGATGAAACCCTTTTATATTAAAATTTTTTCTGACGAATTAAAAGAGACAACGGACTGGCGGCAAAAAGCGATTAGTCTGGCCAGTCATAACGGCACCGCTCAACATGTGGAAGCCGCCCAGAGTTTACTCAGCGAAGGGGAGTGGGGCTTGATGCTCACACCTCTCGACTTACCTTTGGTGCAATTTGGTCGACAGGTTCGGCGTCCACGCAGATGGTTCAATAATTCTTCTGGGCATCACGCCGCGATTTTAAAAGGTTGTCGATTGAAGGGATGGAACCGAGCTGGCTACACTCTGCCGACTCACCCTGTTTTTCAAGCCCACTTGGATATAGTGAAACAATATCTAGGTCAGGACTACAAACCCTTGCGTGTGGCCCGCGATGGCGATGGCTTGCCCACACTGGCCATGACGGTTAACGAGTTGGCTCAATGCTATGCCGGTTTGGCCGAGCGCAAAGCTGAAGATTGGATTTGGGAGGCCTTCACTCGCGAACCTGATATTGTGGGCGGATTCAATCGCTTAGATACAACTGTGATCAAATCCTGTCATGGAAAAGTCATTGCCAAAGAAGGGGCCGATGGACTTTTGGGGCTTGCCATTGAGCATCCCGATTATCCCAAAGGTTTGGGCGTGGTGATTAAAATTGCCCATGGTTGGAATCCACAGGCCACTTGGTATGTGGCCCGCTCCATTTTAGGTGTTTTGGGTTTTGAGTTGCGAAATCCTTATCCCTTGAGAAGGCAAAAAGCATTTGTGGTCCCTGGTATTGTTCCCGAAAAATATTTAGCCGAGCTTGAAAAAGTTCCCACTTGGGATGAGTGGGACCCCGATCACGACCGTTGGTACTTCGATGAGGGCCAAGAGGGTTGGTTTTAAAAAAAAAGAAGGTGAGACCATGTCCGAGACCCATCAAAAAATAAGTCAAAAAGCGCCCGAGCCCGTCGGCTCTTACCCCCATGCCAAGCAAGTGGGGGATTTATTATTTTTATCAGGTGTTGGTCCTAGACAACGAGGGCAAAAGCAAATTCCAGGGGTTACTCTCAGTGAGAGTGGGGAGGTTCTGGATTACGACATTAAAATTCAGACTCGTGCAGTGATTGAAAATGTTCGCTTGGTGTTGCAAGATTCGGGATTGGATTTATCAGACTTGGTGGACGTTCAGTGTTTTCTCACAAATATGAAAAAAGATTTCAAAGATTTTAATGCTGTTTATGCCGAGCACTTTAGTGTGGAGACAGGCCCCACTCGCACCACGGTCGAGGTGGGTGCTTTGCCCACTCCCATTGCGGTTGAGTTTAAGGCCATTGCTTTAGTGAAAAACTTCTAAAACATCTGATTAATAATTGAGGCGTCCAATCTGATTCAAGAGCAGGCTCAGAAACGATTTGACTTGTCCTTTCAAAGTATTAGGTGATGTTCGTGCTATTCCTTAGGTTGTTAAACCCTTCTGTGCTATTTTGCTTATAGATGGAAGGTACTACTGAATGAAAAACCTGGCTGAAAATTTAAAATCAGAAGAAAATATGCAAACTCTTTCCCATTCCATTTTGGTGGTTGACGACTGCCCCGAAATCCTTGCTTTACAAAAAATTTTACTTGGTTCAGAGGGTTATAAGGTTTTCACTGCCCAGAGTGGTGAGGAGGCCCTTCAAATTCTGAACGAAATAGAAAAACCTAGCCTGATCCTGCTGGATATGAATCTGGGAGATATGACAGGAATTGAATTTATGAATATTCTTGAAGATAAAATGCCAGCTATTCTTAACAAAGTGCCCATCGCCTTTCTTTCGGGAATGAATGAAATTCCAGGGAGTAAAGCCATTGGCTTTATCCGTAAGCCAGCAGGTACTGACAAGCTTCTTGCGGCAGTTCGCGATTTTATCGATTGTGGACATCACCCACCCTACAAATAATATTATCAATCAGCGGACTCATTTTTCTCAACCCATGTGACTCCTCTGAGCAGGAGACTGATTTTGAAGTTAAATAAAAAGAAAGAAAACACCAAGAGCAAGGCGAAAGTAAAAAAGAAGCCCAGCTCCGAAGTAAACAAAAATGATTTTCCAATTGTGGGAATTGGCGCCTCTGCTGGCGGTCTTGAAGCTTTTATAAAAGTCTTTAAAAAGATGCCAATCGACACAGGTATGGCCTTTGTGCTTGTCCAGCATTTAGACCCCACTCACGCCAGCATGTCCGTCGATATTATCTCTCGAGAGACACAACTCAAAATTGAAGAGGTGAAGGACAAGACGCCAGTTAAACCCAATCATATTTACATTATTCCCCCCAATCACAATATGGAAATTGAAAAGGGTGTCCTCATGCTTTCCGCGCGCAAGACGAGCCCTGGCCAGCATATGAGTATTGATTTTTTCTTTAAATCCCTAGCTCGCTCTGAGAAGAGTCGTGCCGTTGGTGTCATTTTGTCAGGCACAGCAAATGATGGAACAGCTGGACTGTGGGCCATTAAAGCGGAAGGGGGCGTGACCTGTGCCCAAGACCCAACATCGGCTAAGTATCCCTCTATGCCTCAAAGTGCAATCGACGCTGGTATTGTCGACCTCACCTTGCAGCCCGAAGAGATGGGTAAAGAGCTTGCAAGAGTTTTTGATCATCCTTACGTCACTATGGATGATTTTAGTGAAAATGACGAAATAAAAAAAGAGCCCTATGGTGCAAATGATAGCATTATAGATCCAGAAGATAACCTCACCCAGGAAGCTCTTGCAGAGCTTTTTGCTATGTTAGAGTCTCAGAAAAGAGTGGATTTCGCAGGTTATAAGCAAACAACCATTTTACGACGTATCCAGCGCCGAATGATGGTGCAGAAAACAAAATCTTTAGTTGAATATGTGAACTTTTTAAGAGCACATAAAGAAGAAGTGCATGCTCTTAACAATGATATCCTTATTAACGTCACAGAGTTTTTTCGTGATCCCGAAGCGTTTGAAGCGCTCACTCATAAAGTTTTTCCCTATCTTTTAGAAAATAAATCCAATGAAAACTCAATTCGTATTTGGGTGCCAGGTTGCTCCACTGGCGAAGAAGTTTATTCCATCGCTATTTCCCTTTTAGAGTTTCTAAGAGAGTCGGGAAAGCAAAACCCAATCCAGATTTTTGCCACTGACATTAGCGGACACGCTATTCAAAAAGCTCGCTCTGGACTTTATCCTGAAAGTGCTGTGCACGGTCTTTCTCCAGAGCGTTTAGCTCGCTTTTTTGAAAAAGTGGAGACAGGTTATAAAATCAATAAAACGGTGCGCGATATTTGTCTCTTCTCACGACACGATGTTACCGGCGACCCACCTTTTGCCAAGCTCGATTTAATTTCTTGCCGCAATGTCATGATTTATTTTGGCCCGATTTTGCAAAAAAGCATTGTCCCCATCTTTCATTACGCTCTCAAGCCAAGCGGTTGTTTATGGTTAGGGCTAGCTGAAAATATTGGAGAGTTTTCCAAGCTCTTTAGTCTAGAGGACAAAGCCCATAAGATTTATTTTAAATCGAATGTGCCCACTCCCTTGATTCAATTCTCAAACAAACAATTTCATTCTACATCTGGTGACGATGGTACGTCACGACCTTCGTTATTTGCAAAAACAGGAAGTGATTTGCAAAGAGATGCAGATAAAATCATTTTATCCAGATTTTCGCCTCCTGGAGTTGTGATCAATTCGGATTTTGAAATTTTACAATTTAGAGGCCGTACAGCTCCTTTTCTTGAGCCAGCATCTGGTAAACCCAGTATGAACTTGTTAAAAATGGCGCGACCAGAGCTGCTCGCCAGTCTGCGCTCCACAATTCAATCTGTAAAAGTTGAGAAAAGAAGCATGGAGCGCCAGGGACTTCATTTTGACTCGGACGGGAAACATCTGACCGTGGATCTAGAAGTCTTGCCGCTTTATCCCAAGGCAAATGGAAAGGATTTGATTTTTTTAGTTCTCTTTAAAGAAAAAATGGAAGAGGGCAAAGAGCAAAAAGATGCCGTTTCGCAAGGAAAGAAATCAAGAGCTCCCAATGAGCAGCGTGATAAGGACAGATGTATCTCTGAATTAATGAGAGAGCTTGCTGAAATTAAGGACTATCAACAGTCTTTAATTTCTCAATACGAGGTTTCTCAAGAAGAGCTCACCTCAGCAAACGAGGAATTACAGAGCACCAATGAAGAGTTTCAGAGTACCAATGAAGAGATCGAAACAGCAAAAGAAGAGTTACAGTCGACCAACGAAGAGTTGATTACGGTCAACGAAGAGCTGCAAATGAGAAATGCAGATTTGACCACCCTAAGTAGTGACCTCAACAACCTGCTTGCAAGTATCGAATTGCCTATACTGATTGTGGGTGGAGATTATAGAGTGCGTCGTTTTTCCCCAAAGGCTAAGAGTTCGTTTAATCTTCTTCCCTCAGACATTGGACGTCCCATTGCCGACATCAAGCCGAGCTTTGATTTAGATCTCAATCATTTGATTTCTGCAGTCAGTGAGACATTAACGCCAAAAAAAGTAGAGATTCAAAATGATTTTGGCAAATGGTTGAGATTGCAGATTCGCCCCTATAAAACTATTGAAAATAAAATTGATGGGGCTATCATTTCTTTAACAGATATCGATGAACTCAAGAAAAAGGAAGAGAGAAGCTCTGAAGCCTTTGTTCGCGCTGATAAAGACAATATTGCCAAGGATATTTTCTTGGCCACACTCTCTCACGAGTTAAGAACTCCATTGACTTCAATACTCATGTGGTCCCAATTAATTTCCCAAGGAAAAATTGATCATGAACAGGCCCAAAAAGGCGCTAAGGTAATTGAGAATAGTGCAAAAGCTCAAAACCAACTGATTGATGATCTTTTGGATGTTTCAAGGATCACATCTGGAAAGCTTGCCATTGATTTGCAGCCACTTGATCCAGCTGCCATTATTCGAACGGCTGCTGACTCTTTGCGGCATACAGCTGAGAGCAGGTCTATACAATTTCAAGTCGATCTCCCAACTTGTAGCGAATTGATCTTAGCTGATTCAATTCGCTTGCAACAGATAATTTGGAATTTATTGACCAATGGGATCAAATTTTCTCCCAAACAAAGCACACTCAGAATTGAGTTGAAGTACGAGCAAGATGGGCATCAAAAATTCGCAAAGATCCAAGTGTCGGACAGTGGAAAGGGTATCTCACCTGATTTTTTGCCTTACATCTTCAATCGTTTCAGTCAAGGCGATGCTGGCTCAACTCGTACCCAAGGTGGTCTTGGTCTGGGACTTTCTATTGTTCACAGTCTAGTGGAAATGCAAAATGGAACTGTCACGGCTGAGAATGCGAAAGACGGGAACGGTGCTATTTTCACAGTATCTTTCCCCGTGATTCCATCACATTCGCAGAGTGATAGATTCCATTACGGGAATGTTGAGGCATTTCTTCCACAAGAAAAAGACGAAAATAAGGAGCTATACTCAAAGCTTAAAGAATTACAAATTCTAATTGTCGATGATGATGAAAATATTCGCGAAGCTTTAAGTATTTATCTAAAATCTTTTGGCGCTTTTGTTGTTGCAGTGGACTCTGCAGTTGCGGCTCTTGAAACTTTAAAAAACCTAAGCCCCAGTGTTTTGATCAGTGATATTGCCATGCCAGGCGAGGATGGTTACAGTTTGATCCGTAAAATAAGAGCTTCAAAAAATCCTTTGCAAAGAGAGATGCCAGCCTTAGCATTGAGTGCTTGCACAACAGAAGAAGAGGTCAGTCACGCTCTTGCCTCTGGATTTCAGGAACATCTTGTTAAACCCGTTGATGTCAAAGAGCTGGTTCACTTGATTTTAAAAATCGTGCGGTAAGATCAACAATTTGCAACATCTGATGACGTCTTCAGCAAGTACTTGTGACAATCTGTCACACCCTTTGGGCTATATTGTCGAGTATTATTTTTATCTAAGCCTGTCTTAATATGTAAATAGTTAAATTTGTTCGCAGAAAATTACAGTCCTTTTTGAAACGGATGGCACGAGTTTTGTTAAGAATATAAGTAAAGACTTTTTAAATAAGGGAGCAAAGATGAGTTTTTCTGTGGGCGAGAAGATGATTAAATACCCATTTTTTACAACTGCCAATATGCCGATCGAAGAGGCCTTGGAGTACATGAAAGACTGCGAAATACGCCATCTGCCTGTGACCGATAGCGATAAGCTTGTGGGAGTTGTCAGTGAGAGAGACATTCTCTCCTACCGTGGCCTCAATAAGTTTGACGAACTCACTGTGGGGGACATCATGTGTAGCCATCCCTATATGGTCACTCCAGAAGAGCGTTTAGCTTGTGTGGTGAGAACTATGGCTAAAGAAAAAATGGGCAGCGTTTTGATTGTCGATGAGAAAAGTCAATTAATTGGTATTTTTACTGTCATCGATGCCTTGTTATTGTTGGAGCAAATGTTAGAAGGTGAGTCAGAAATCAAACTTCAGTCCTATCATCCTTGGACGATGAAAGAGGCTATTTACTGGGTGTAGGTGTCTGAGATGTTAAATGCTTTGGGTCTTTTTTTGTCGTCTGTTTTAGCTCTCTCAATCGAAGAGCCCCCTTTTCAAGTCTTGTCTAAAGACAAATCCATCGAAGTGCGCTCTTACGGAGCTTACTGCACTGTGGGACTGGAAATAGATGGAGATTTGGACGAGGTGGGCGATAAAGCCTTTCGTCCTCTTTTTCAATACATATCCGGTTCTAATGATCCCCAGGTGAAGATCCCCATGACCAGCCCGGTTGGGCAAGAGGAGACGACTGGTCAGAAAATCCCCATGACCAGCCCCGTAGGACAAGTGGCTTTAGAGGGCGAAGGAAAATATCTTGTGTACTTTGTTTTGCCCATGGAGATGTCTTGTGACGATGCTCCCAAACCCGAAGACAGTCGACTGCAACTGATTGAAAAGCCCGCTAGACAAGTCGCTGTGATCACTTACAGCGGTCGCTGGACCAAGTCCAATTATGAAGAAGCTTTCAACAAGTTGCAGGCTTGGTTAGCTGAAAACCAGGTGAAGACAATCGGTCCTTTTACTTGGGCCCGTTACAATTCGCCCTTTAGCCTCTGGTTTTTAAGACGCAATGAGATCCAAGTACCAGTCCAGTGGGAAGCGGCTCAGAAAAGCACTTAAGCCCATTCCCTCGTCAACCATGATTTTGTGCAGCAAGAGTGGTGGGAATCCGATCTCTTCATTGATAAAAAAATTGAGGAACGACGTTGACCCTGCGCCCAATAAACTCTAGAAAATGATTAGCTCTATTGGGGGATCCTTTGGCTCAGATATTCTTATTTTTGGTTTTTTTAACCCTTTCAAGTTGCCAGTTTTTTATTAGCGCTCCACCTCTGCGAGAGGTTGGTCCCTTTTTAAGCCAAGAAGTGATGCAGGCTCGAAAAGATAGTATCCGGGACGTTCACTACGATTTGAAGTTTGATTTGACCGCAAAAGCGAATTTTAGTGGTTTGAGTCGTATTCTCTTTCAATTAGAGGCCCCCTCCTCCCTCACGGTAGACTTCTCACAAGGAGAAGTTCAGCAACTTCGAGTCAATAATGAAATTGTTAGTAAGATTGAATACAACGGGTATTTTTTAGTTTTACCTAAGACTTTGCTCAAAAAAGGCTTCAATAAAGTCGAGATCGAGTTCTCACAAAATTACAGCAAAAATGGAACGGGTTTGTATCGTTATGAGGACAGTCAAGATGGTAAGGTCTATTTATACTCACATTTTGAACCCTACTGGGCCAATGCCATGTTCCCCTGTTTTGATCAGCCGAACCTGAAAGCCACATACACCACCGAAGTTAAGGCGCCTGCACCATGGCAAGTGGTAACAGCCAACCGTGAAATTGAAACCTTTGTAGATGGGGCCTTTAAGGTCTGGTCTTTTCCCCAAACAAAGCTCTTTAGTACCTACGCCTATTCCCTTCACGCCGGTGACTACCAAGTGTGGGAAGACAGCGTTGCCGTCAAGGGGAGTTCGATTCCGTTGCGTCTTTTTGCTCGTCAATCGATGGCCAAGTATGTCGACCCTAACGAATGGTTTGAGTTGACAAAAAAGGGGTTTGATTTCTTTACAGGCTATTTTTCATACCCCTACATTTATGAAAAATATGACCAATTGATTGTTCCCGATTTTAACAGTGGAGCCATGGAAAATGTGGGAGCTGTTACCTTCAGCGAAGATCGCTTTGTTTCCCGTGGACCCAAAACTCGTGATCAGCAGCGCCGCCTTGCCTTAACCTTGATGCATGAGTTGGCTCATATGTGGTTTGGTAATCTTGTGACCATGAATTGGTGGGATGACCTTTGGTTAAACGAAAGCTTTGCCTCTCATGCCTCATATTTGGCCGTTGCAAAGGTGACGGAGTTTAAAGAAGCTTGGATGGTTTTTAATACTAATATGAAAATGCCTGCCTACCAATTGGACTTGTCAGTGAACACGCACCCTGTTGTTTCCGAAATAAAAAGCACGGCGGAAGCGGGTTCAAACTTCGATATGATTACTTATGGAAAGGGTGCCTCCCTGCTTAAGCAATTATCTTATTTTCTTGGAGAGAATACCTATCAAAAGGCATTGGGTCTTTATTTTAAAAAATTTGCTAACCAAAACACAAAACTCTCAGATTTTATGACTCTTATGTCAGAAACCTCAGGTAAGGACCTGTCGCAATGGGAAGAGCGTTGGCTGCAGATAGAAAGACTCAACGACATAGAAGTCCACTTCGTATGCAAAAATAACAAAATCAATATTTTTGAAATTTACCAAACTGGAACTCAAGAATATCCCATGTTGCGGAGTCATAAAACTCGAGTGGCCCTTTTTTACAAAGAGCGTGATGGCTTTCGACTTTGGAAAGCAGAAGATATCACTTTTTCAGGGGAGCAAACTGAAATTAAAAAGTTTATTGGTCAGGCCTGTCCGAGCATTGTTTACCCAAATTATGATGATCAAGGTTATGTGCGTGTATTTTTAGATAAAGTGTCTCTTAATAACATCGAGAAAAATTTAGTTTCATTAAACGATCCTTTCACTCGTGGTTTAATTTGGTCGGACTTGTGGCAAATGGTTATGGATCGTAAAGTTGACTTAGATCATTATTTAGAGATAGCTGAGTTTAATGGGCTGAACGAAGATCATCCTCACAATCTCATGCGGATTTTATCCGATGTGAATAGCATCCTTAAAAGTTATTATCCCCATAGTCATTTGACGAGCCAGAACAAGCGCATGGTTTGGGTGCAGTTTTTTGAACAGTCTTATCTATCCCGTGTACAAAAATATTTTGACGACCCTGCCACTCAGAATATTTGGTTCGAGAGTCTGGTGAATTTGGCTGAAAGCCAGCCGATTCTTGATAAACTTGCCAACCTGCTTGAGGGACGAGAAAGGCTCTTTCTCAGCTTTCCACTCGATCAAGATCAACGTTGGAGTATTTTAGCTCAGTTGATGAAACAAGGGCACTCAAAAGCTCAGGCCTTATTAGCAAAAGAGGTGGCCCGTGACCGTTCAAAAAGGGGAGAGCTCAATAATTTGTATTTAAGTGCTCTAAACCCACTGGCCGAAAACAAACGCAAATATTACAGCGACCTTTTAGATAAGCAACAGCAGCTGAGTCTTGCTGAGAAAAAAAGTATTATGGCCGGGCTCTTTCCCAAAGAGCAAGAGAGTCTTCATCGGCAGTTTGCAGATGATTTTTTCTCTAGCCTTGAGACTCTTTACAAAACAGCGGAACCGATTTTTTCTACAAATTTTGCCAATTATCTAGTCCCGATATTTTGTGATCAGAAAAGTGCAAATCGTATTGATGGATTTATTCGCGCCGAGAAAGACGAGCTACCCTTTGGTTTACTAAAAAGTCTGCGTCAAGCTCTCTTTGAAAACAATAGATGTATGGAAATGCGAGCCAAGGTGGAAGCAAAACTACAAAATAGCCAGTGAAGATACCTTGAAAAGCTGTATTGACTTGTCTGTACTTTTTAATTGATTCGAAAATTAAAACTGATTTCAAGTGGCAGCGCATTGCCTCGAATAGAGCTTGGAAGAGGCCACTGGCCACTTGCTTTTTTCACAGTTTTGATGGCGGCTTGGTTTAAAACCTCAGAGCCACAGGGGCCAACAAGTTGAACATTTTCAATGGTCCCATCTCGCATAACATGAAAACTCACATTCACTTGCCCTTCGATGCCCATTTTACGCGCCAACATAGGGTAGTGTTTGTTGCGTTCTAAATGTGTGTAAAGATTTTGAATGTAGGTGCGATGAATAGATCCGCCACCCTGAGAGCCTGAGCGGCCCCAACGACCCGACGATTCTTGCGAGGTCACATTTAAAGC
Source organism: Bdellovibrionales bacterium (assembly GCA_041739665.1). Taxonomy (GTDB): domain Bacteria; phylum Bdellovibrionota; class Bdellovibrionia; order Bdellovibrionales; family JAGQZY01; genus JAGQZY01. The sequence continues at coordinate 8,338 of JBGSNK010000018.1, read as the reverse complement.
CTGACTCCGTTGTGCTTGATTGCTGTTTTGCAAATCAGAGTCTTGGGTAGGGGAGGCTTTAGATTTTTGTTTCTCTTTTATACTCTCATGTGTGGCAGTGCTCAAATCGTCCACTTTTTGTGAGGCGACAACAGCTTTTATATTTTTGACGATAGCCGGGGATGTTTTTTGAGCGGGCTTATTCCATTTTTGGGTGGCACTTTTTTGATTTTGAACTTGTCCACCTTCGCCTCCATCGACACCAACGAGTTCAATGGAAAGGTCCCCCATAGATGAAAGGGTTAGGCCATTTTGGTTAGCACTTGCGTAGACAACGGCTCCTAAAACCAAACTATGAAAGCAGAGCGAGATAAGAAACGGATTGAGTTTAAGAAAAACAAACTTGAGATCCAATGTGTCCATAATTAATGATTGCCCGGACTCCCTTATTTTGTCGATTGCGAAACCTTCAGGTCAAAAAAATGGGGAGTCGAATATCAACTCCCGTTCAACTAGAGTTTTTTAAGGTCTAAATATCTAAAACCTTTATCAAAATCTGTTTTAACCTAGGCTTAAAAAGAGCCCCGCAAACCAGCCAAGATCATTCTCTGTAGTCCAGGAAAGATCCCGCGCGGGGCTCTGGAGGCAATGTATTTTTCGTCCATAGCGTTCTTAACCGTGGCATAGACTTGCAAACTGTCTGTAATTTGATAGTCGCCAGCTAAGTTGACCAAGCTATAACTTGGGATCAGTCCGATAGTTCCGTTGGCACTGCCCAACTCTGTGTTGACTAAATCCGAGAACTGCTCACTCACAAACATATACTCAGCACGCACTCCCCAACTTTGTTTACGAAAGCCCAAACCAAAAGTTGCGACATGCTCTGGGGCATAGGTCAGACGGTTGCCATTGCGATCTTGAGAATCGATTATGCGTGTGCTGTTGAGTTCCGCGACGGGAACATAAGTCCAGCTCAAGTCTAAGAAAATAGGATTGAGCATCAACAGTCGATAAGAGGCTTCAAATCCTTGGTGCAGGGTTTTCCCGGCGTTAGTATTGACCAAGCCAGCTCCCCCAGATTCAGCGGCCACCACAATTTGGTTGTCAAAGTCCAGTTGGAAAGCGGTGAATTCAAGTTCCATATCGTTATTTAGAAGGCGGCCTCCGAGCTCAATATTGACACTGCGTTCGGCTTCCAGGTTGGCGACCGTGCCATCGACATCAATAGAATCCTGAACCCGAGGTGGGGCAAAGCCGCGATGAGCTCCAGCATAAAGTTGAAAGCTTTGGGTCAAGCGATAGCTAGCCCCAATACCTGGAACCACTTCGGTGTTGTCTGTGTTGCCAACATCAGAGGTGTCGGCACTAGCTGTGCGAAAAACATCGCGCTTTTGTCGATAGCTTTCCACTCGAACACCAGGGGTGAGATCAAAACGTTCGTTCAACTTAAATTTGTTTTGCACAAAGGCGGCTATGGAACTGGCGCTGCGAACTTCATCGGTGCGAATGGTTCCAGAGCGTGAGTTGCTAGCAGCACCATCAATTTCTTGATTGTCCATGCTCTCACCGTGGAGTCGAAGTCCTAACTCAAGTTCGTTGTTTATGTCAGCTAAAGCAAAATTTTGTTGATAGCGACTATCCAGGCCGTAAACAGTAAAGGCTCTGAGACGTCCACGATTATCGCCCTGTAAAGCTAAGGTGTTACTGTCGATATTTTCTCTCCACCAGTCGCGATTGGCCGTGTTGGTGTAGAAAAGAGTTTTGAGTCTGGACTGTCCACTGATCTCCCACTCGTGGTTGAAGTCAAAACCAATGCGATCCACTTCGATAAAATCATCTTTAGCTGGATTTTGAAGATGATTTTCTTGAAATTCTTGCTCTGTTAAGCCGCGGTAGGTGGCCTGCGCCCGATTGCGGTAGTAAGTCAATTTTGCGCCCACATAGTGGGACTCGGAAAGAGAAGTTCCGAACTTTAACATCACATCGTCGATGTCAAAACGATTGTTTATACGGTTTCCATCGCTGCCCATTCGTAACCAATTGACCGACACAGCAGAGTTATCAAAAGTTCCACCAGCTTCAAGTAAGCCCGACATCGTGTTTTGATTACCACCCGAAAGGGTAAGAGCCCCGCCAGGAGTTGAAGGTGGGGCTTTAGTCACATAGTTTATAGTTCCGCCGATTGTCGAGGGGCCATATCGTAGGGCACTGCTTCCCTTTAAAATTTCGACCGATTCCATTCTTTCGATGGGGGCCATATAATAGCTGGACGGATCGGTGAAGGGGCCGAGTTGCACAGGGGCGCCATCCTCGAGAAGCAAAGTTTTGCGGCTCATGTCTGGATTCAAACCACGGAAACTAATCCGTGGGAAAAGACCAAAACCTTCTGTTTCAACAACATGCACACCAGAGACTTGTTTAATGGCATCCTGGGCACTGATGGGTTTTCTTTCTTTGACTTGTTCTTTAGTCACATAGTCCGCCGAACCCGAGGTGTTAAAAAGTGAAGCCTTCTCTCCACCGATTACATCAATACGTGGTAGTGTTAGAGGCTTTGATTCCTGAGCCAGTGCTGGAGCAGTCAAAGCGGATAATAATACAAAAAATGCAAAACGGATTTTCATCGCAGCCTCCTTTGGGTGTTCCATGGAAATACTGTCGACAAATCAGCTTTGACAACAAAAACCCTTTTAAAGACTGAAAAAAGATACAAATGAAGAAATAGTGAAATCTAGATGAATGGGTATTGAGAATGCGTCCAATGAGTCCACATTTTGTGTAGAGCTACGAGAGACCAAATATCTTTTTTAAAAAGTTCAACTTACGCTGGGAGTAGGGGGCATAGCGGGCCGAAAAGTCAAAAAGTGAATAGCGGAGCATAAGGCTCTTTTGATGACTGAAAGTGAGAAAGCTAGTGTGACCGTGATAACTGCCTATGCCACTGCTACCAAGGCCGCCAAAAGGAAGTTCGGGGTGGGAGAGGTGAACGATGAGGTCGTTGATGCAGCCACCACCAAAATGGAGCTTTTCTGTGAACATCGTTTGTTCTGTCGTAGCTTGGGAAAAAAGATAAGCAGAGAGAGGACGTGGCTCTTTATTGATAAGCGCAATCAGACTTTTCAAGTCATCAAATTCTAAAATGGGCAGGATGGGGCCAAAGATCTCTTCTTGCATAACCGGGTCTTGCCAAGAAACACCTTCAAGCAGAGTAGGTGCAATGCAAAGATCGTCTTCATCCACATCGCCACCAAAAACGACTTTTTCATTATCAATCATTTGGCAGAGACGCTGGTGATTGCGGACGTTGATAATGCGGGTGAGGTCTCTGGATTTTTGAGGGTCTTTGCCGAACTGTTTTTGAATTTCTTCTTTTAAAAGTTCGACAAGTTTATTTTTAACAGAGCTTTGCACATAGAGATAATCAGGGGCAACACAAGTTTGGCCGGTATTATAAAATTTAGCCCAGACAATGCGACGAGCCGCCAAATTGAGATCGGAAGTTTTTGTAACGATCACCGGACTCTTTCCACCCAATTCTAGAGTCACGGGAATTAAATTCTCGGCAGCAGCCTTCATTATAATTTGGCCAACAGATGTGCTGCCCGTAAAAAAAATATGATTCCACTTTAGTTTTAAAAGCTCTGTGGTTTCATCAACTCCACCTTCGACGACTTGTACATGCTCGGGTCGAAACACTTTTTTGATAATTTCCACAATTATTTTTGAAGTGTGTGGAGTCAGTTCAGAGGGTTTTATGACCGCGCAATTGCCAGCGGCAATCGCACCAATAAGTGGGGCTAGAGCCAATTGAAAAGGATAATTCCAAGGTCCAATGATAAGCACAACCCCTAAGGGGTCGTAGTGAATCGTACTCTTCCCTGGAAGTAAGGCCAACGGCGTTTTGACCTTGGTGGGCATCATCCAGGATTTTAGATGTTTTTTTGTGTAACCAATTTCCTCAATAAGGAAGGCCACTTCGCTAATCAGACTTTCTTGCTCGGGCTTTCGCAAGTCTTGGTAAAGAGCTTGCGCAATTTTATCACTATCCGATTTGATGACCATTTCCAATTTAGTCAAAAGATCCAGCCGAGTTTTGAGAGGGCGTGTCTCTCCAGTGTCAAAGTGATTCTGCATTTGTTCAAATTGAGGGTTGTGAAACACTAGAAACCTCCATTAGATGACCAAACTAGAACACATCCAGTGGCTTGGCAATAGTCTTACAGTTTGCCTTCAAGGCAAGAAAAATACAAATAAGGGATATTATCTATAGTTGGATAAATGACGTCGAAAAATATTGATTTGATAGAGCTCAACTGGATGTTCGCCAAAAGTAAAGGGCAGATTAAAAAGGATTTCGGTTCCTTTGTGGAATCTATAGGGAATCCGCAGGATTTCATTGGGAAGATTGGGGTCCGAAATATACAGGTGGTGTTTTTCAGTGTCCACTTTCAAAAGGATCACGGCATGGCCTGTTGTGCTGCCAAACTCCCTTGGTTTGTGAGCCTTGACCGAGGCGATGGCAATTGTGTCATGGCGCATGGCCTGAAAAATGCGATGGGCGTAAATTTCTTGGTCAAAGCTCTGTAGTTGCAAATCCAAAAGAGTGAACAAAGGGTCATAATCCAGTTGGTTTAAAATCTGAGGGTAAAGACCCATGACGACAGCGGACATCACGTTAACATTAGCGCCCAAACGGGCATCTCCACCTGTATTTTGATTATAGGCTTCTACAACCCAATGGGTGATGTCAGGGGCCCGCTGAGGGAAGGCTCGAAAATTATGGAATTGAGCGGTCATGGCTCCCATTAGATTGGTCACACAGGTTGAGGCACAAAGGCCGCCATTGGGCGAGAGTAAATTGCGCTCTTCTAAGGTTTGAGAGGTTTGGGAGAGCAGCATTCCTTGCTTTGCCATTTCCACAAAGACCCGAGCCGCGGTCGACTCTGGAAAAAGGGCGACATCAAACCCGACCGGAAGACGTCCTTTCGCTATTTGGACCGTCATCTGGCTGTATAGAGGGGCTGGTTTTTGAAAGACAGAGCGACAATTTAGGGCCTCTCCCCAAACCGTATAAGGGGTCAAGAGGCAAAGGAGCCATAGGAGAGGGGTTTGATAAGAGGTCATAACAATTGATACAGCAAAACTCAGTCCATGTTTATGAAAAAGGGAATGGGTGAGATAAATTCTCTTTTAAGCACAGGCGACCTGATGAATGCTAAGAATTGGATTTTGATAATTTTTTTCTGCCCCTTATTATTCTACCTCTCAACGTGAGCGTTGAAGAATCCAGTGTGTTGGATTTTTTTTGTCAAATTGAAGGGAGTTATTAGTATTATCGGAGTTATCGGAATCAACAGATTCATCGAAGTTACAAGAGTTATCGGAGCTAAGTTTTTTACAGGTCGCACGACCTGTAAAATCAGCTATCAACAGTAGGGTTGCGAAACCGTAACGACTGCGAAAACCCAATCAAATGGGAAGGCTGAATATAATAAATACTCAAATAGTCAGATAAAATGAAAGCCATTGCCAGCATCTATCAAGCACCTCGTGTATATTCGAGATCGTGGACAATGTTCCGCTCTTGATGAATCAGGTTAAAAATGGGGAATGTTGAAAATTTTGTGTAATCAACTTTCCGAATGAGATATGGAATTCCGTCTATGTAACATCATTACTAATATAAGAAAGGATAATAAAGTAGGGCTCCACGTGAAAGAGTCCCTTGGCGGGAGGGAGAGGCTAATTTAGGCAAAAAGAGTGCTTTATTTGTGTCCTAAACACTAGACATCAAGCAGTCATTCTCCCCAATTCATGTAGGTATAGGTGCCTAACATCCTACTTGTAAAAAAAGATGGACATGTATTACCATGAGTGGTAATGTTTATGGGAGTTGTATGGGTAAGATTCGACGTGGCGGTTACATTATTACATGGCATTTGGGAGATCACCTTCCTGTACATATTCACGTTTATAAAGGTGGAAAGCTCGTTTGTCGCTGGATGCTTTTTGAAGGGAAGGAGTTATCTGGTAAGGCTAACAAAAAAGTGGTCAACATCCTTGAAGAGCTAGAAGCTGAAGGCGCTTTCAAGGAATTGGAGAAGTTAAAATGAAGATTAAAAGTGTAGAAGTTGATAATAAGAAGAAGCTCGTGATTATTGAGACGGCCAAAGGGGAGTATGCTCTGCCTTTTGGAAAGCTTGCCGAAGTGCCTACCGCAGATAATAGTATTTCGGAAATCTATGTTGATAAGGAGCTTGGAAAAGGGGCCATTACTTATGTGATGGACTCCGGTTTTGAAGACTCTATTCACCTTGATGTCTTTCTCGACTTCAATAAGGATCCCGGATTTTTGAAGGAAATTTTCTTGTTCAAGCTGACTGACAAAGCCCAGGAGGCCCTCAAAGCTTCTCGGTTATCAAAGAATGAAGTCTGCCGCAGGTTAAAAACATCGCCTTCACAACTTGCGAGATTGCTTGACCAAACCAATTCAAAAAAGTCTGTCGATAAAATGCTGGAACTTCTTGCAGTCCTTGGAGTCATTGTCGAGCCTGAGTTTGAGGTGGCATAAGATGTCCATGTAACATGATGACTTATATCAGTTAGAACAAGAAAGAAAATATTTAGTGACCATGGGTGCTAAATGTTTTAAGTTTGCCTTATGTCGTTCGTTACTTGGTTTATTATGTTTATAGTACCATCTGTTTACGCAAATGATGAATGTGTAAATTGGTTTAAGAATAGTGGAGCGCTCCCCTCAGCCGCCAATTGTGAACTTAAATGCGCATCGACAATAACTGATATGGCAACCTTCCACTGTCCGCAAAGTTGTGAGAAATATTGTAAACCAAAGAAATCTTCGAATTGCAAGTTGAAGGAGTCCCTAAGAAAAAAGATTAAAAAGGGTTCCCCACAAAATTGGCCTCATCCCGAAAAAGAAAGCCCTTTTTCCAATGACGACATAGCCTTGGTAGAAAAAGCATTGGCAAGATTGCCAGATAATTTTTCATTTGTTGGGTTAAAGGGTATTTATAAATTAGAACGAGCAAAGTCTCTTTTCTCTGTCGGAACACCTGCTACATATTCCGATGGTCAAATTGTCTTATATCAAAAAGCATTTAATAATCCTAAAGATATTCCTCGGGTTGTTCTCCACGAAATTGTCCATCATTTACATGAAAGCGGGTGGAAAACCCAATTTAAAAACTATAAAGATGCAACGAATTGGTCTGCAAAATCGCCACGAGATGGTGATTTTCTTTCCTTCGATAGTAAAGACTCGCCCGAAGAGGATTTCGCAACAAATGTTGAATACTATTTATTTGAACCAGAAAAATTAAAAAATAAAGTGCCGCATGTATTTAAATGGATGAATAAAAATATAAAAATGCAATTTCAATTAAAGGAGTGTCGATGAAAATGATACTTACTTCTTTTCTCAGCCTTTGTGTAATTTCTTGTGCTAGTGGGAATGTTATGTCTACAAGTGATAAGTTAAGCTACGAAAGGTTTAAAACCATAAAAAACCTTAACCATTTAAAAGAATCTTTTGCTAATATTTTAGTAAAAGGAGATCCATTATTGTTAGGCACTGAAAATTTAGAACTATGGCAATTAAAGAATAGTGGCTCGACTGTTTTAGCTGAATTTTATATCACACCTAAGACAGGAGAAATTTTAGAACGGAACTTTTACCCAGGATATAAGGACAAACAAAACAAGTTAGAATATTTACTCAAGAATGAATTTAAAAATTCTAACTTTAAAAAAATTCCAGTTAAATGTCGTCATTTTGATGAAGTCGTGTATGCTGATGAAAATGAAAGAATTCTTTTAATAACAGAAGACAAAGAAAAAGCCAGAGTAGATGCAGTTTCAATTTCAACACCGAAAATGGTAAAGTTCAGAATTGATGAAAACTCAAAAAGGAAGTGTTTTTGAGCCGGAGGGTACCTGGTTCTTTTTGCAGAAGCATTGCAGAAGAAATGGTACCTTGGGTTGTGGGCCCTCCATTGAGGGTAAAGATAGGTCTCCCACATCCGGCTGATGGCCCTTTTATTTTAGGAACTATCGAGCTAGGCAGTAAATTATTCAAATTTAGTCAACTCCCTTGAATTTAGAGTGGGCTCTAAATAATCAATCGTAGGTATGGAAAATAGAAGCCTAAGATCGAAAAAAAAGCTCATAGTTCTGGGCATGTAAATAGGCTTAGCTGCATTGGTTTATTTTGTTTACACAGAATATTTCAAAACTCTCCAGTATGAAGATTTACCCCCCCCCTATGAGTCTCATCTAAAGGAAGCCTTAGAATTTATTGAGACCAGTCATGACGACCCAGAACTCATCCAACAACTAATTC
>JBGSNK010000011.1:0-17592 GCA_041739665.1 Bdellovibrionales bacterium | reverse complement strand
TTGCCAAAACGCTCGGCCACCGCAGCAAAACCTTTTTGCATATCGGTTCGAAGATCTCTGAGTCCGGTCTCGACGTTGCCGAGGCGGGCCTTCACGGCTCCAAGCTCGGTGTCAATGCGGGTGACTTTTGTGTCTAAGCGTTCAAGGTCTGTTTTCAGTGAACCAAAATTGTTGTTCATCAAATTGATAATCACATCATTTTTTGAGTTTAATTTATCAAGGCCTGTAATAATTTTTTCCATAAGATTTTTTTGCTCCAAAGTGGTCTCCTTTATCCAATGATCGAGGTTCAAGATCAATGTGCAAAAAAGAGTCCCAGCTAAAATCTTAATTTTATTGATGACCCGTTGAGAAATGTTCAACTAAACGTCCGGCACACCGGATTTTTATATGAAATAACATTTTTAAATTGGCTATGGACTGTTGGCAAAGTGATCCCTCAAGTTAATTTCAGTCGTGGTCCCACACCTATAAAGTTTTGGTTCCAGAAATATTCGAGGACTGTTTTAGCTATTGATAAATTTGCGACGGATCGAACGTTGATTGAGGTCCCTGGCGTCTCGCGAGCGAGTAGAAAAGTAATTGCAGCGTGAGCGTAGACGTGTCGGAGGATTCTTAAAGCTTGGAGGAGCCACGCGCCTCGGTTTGAGTTGCTTTTTTTGAATAAGTTCATGATCATCTTCCTCGTCAACCTGTCGGCCTTTCACTAGGGCAAGTGTTGGCGTGCCTTGTCTGCGATGAAGGTGTGGAGTGACCAAGATCAGCGAAAAAATCAGTGAGAACCCATAGATCAAGCGGGACATAAAAACCTCGTAAATATTGAAGTTGATTAATAAACGACAAAAAACGAATGAGATTTTGGCTCACTTTGGTCTCCTTGATAAAATTGGATCGGGGGCCCGAAATCGGGCGGAATAAAAAAATAGAGGGGATGGGCTTTAATGGCTCATAGTGCCTCTATTATAGCACAAGAACCCTGCCAATATCCAGTGTTCCAAAGCTAAAATTTTAATTCCATTTTGAGGCGCGCCTTATTAGATCTAAGTTTAGTGTCCGAGTGGGTGATCCATGGCATATAATGACTCCCATTCGCGCCACAGATCCCCATGTTTGCCAATTCTCAGTTGACTCATAACGTGGCATCTACAAGTATCGGGCCATGAGGACATCTTTTTTTATCTTGGGATTTCTGCTGGGTGCGGGTTTCCTGATTTTAGCCCTTTACTTTTATCCGGTGAATCCTCCGCCCCTGATCTATGAACAGTTCTAGGTACTTTTTCTCCTTGGGTCTTCTTTCTGGGATCTGTTCTACCTACTTTTTGGTCGGAGCTTTGACCCTATTCTACGAATATAACTATGCCACCTCTCACTGTAACGACGAAGACAAAACATGGGCCCAAAGCTTTCCGGACCATTTTGTTTTCGAGAGAATTTCCCTTTTATTTATGAAGGCCCAGTGCCGCGAGAACAAACCCTTGCTCTTGATTTCAGCTTCTGAGGGCACCATGCCTTATAAGTTTTCCCAAGCCTTCAAAGATATCGAGGATTTTTCTAGTTGGGAGATCCGTGGCGCTCACCGTGGAATCAAGTCTCTAGCCTATATTTTATCCTTGGCTGGAGAGTCAGAGCGTATTCGAGATCAAAGAATTGTGGCCTTCATCAACCCAGTTTACTTTGGCTTTGCCGCCAAGACAGACGATGTCGCTATGATGATGAGTGCTTCCTCAACAGGCTCTTTTCTCTACAATTTACCCCATTGGAAATACAAGTATCGTGATCTGATCTTCACATCTTCTTTTTACGGTTTTAAAAACTTATTAGAAGAGTATTCAAAGATAAAAACTGAACTAGCTTCAGAAGAGTTAGTCAAAAGCAACCCACCACCACGTCCTCAAGACCATGAATACAACCTCAAGCACAATATGCTCAATGAGCGTGTGGATAATTATAAAGACTCTTTTAGAAAAGATATGTTCAGTCTAGACCTTGAGCCCACATCAACAATGTTACAAAAAATTATAACCACAATCAAAGCGAACAACCTGTCGGTGTGCCTTGTGTTCCTGCCTCTCAACGAGCAACAGTTGTCAACTGTTAGGGGAGATCATAAAGAGTTGGTTGCCAAATTTAAAAATCAAGTTCAAAAAACTGTTCCGGATCAGATCGGTATCAACCTTATGGAAATGGGGAACAAGCCTTATCTATTTGCAGACTCCATGCACTTTACCAACTGGGGTGTTCACAAGATCAGTCAGGAAGTCGTGAATTCTGATTGCTACAAAAGGATTATGAACTAATGGGTTTGTGGCTGTTAAGTTTTTTTTCTTTTTACTTTATCACCAGTCTTCTTGTCCCTATCAAGTGGCGATGGAACTGGTTTTTTATAATCTCAGTTTTATGTCTCTATAACGTCAATGACTCCTATTTAGTTTTAGGACTGGGACTTATACTTCTCAACGAACTTATTAAATATTTATTTCGTAAAAACAACTGGGCTTTCAATCGTCATCTCCCGTTGCTTTACTGTTTTGTTCTCATCGCTATTCATGAACTCAAAGGCGCGCCCATTGTGGGGGGCTCCTACATTATCCTTGGGGCCAGTTTAGATCTTGTGTTGGGGTTCAACAGAATTTGGGACAAGGGATTTTTAAAGGAGACTGCTTTAAATCTAATGACTTTTCCAAAGTCCTCAATGGGTCCTATACAATCATCATTGGACCATTTAAAAGATGGGACTAGACAAGTCGATTACCCCAAAACAGTCTATAAGATTGTTTTAGGTATACTCAAACTCTTTATCCTGCTGCCACTTTTTCGTGAAACCTTCCCAACCCCTTTTTTTCAAGATCAAACAATCCATCTCAACTTTCTAGGGTTTGGTCTTTGGAACTACATTATTCTGTTTCTAGAGTTCTCTGGAATTTGTGACATGGTCATGGCGTGTTTTTTTATAGCTGGTTTAAATTGTGGCGAAAATTTTAAACAGCCCTACCTGTGTTGTTCTATCACTGATTTTTGGAAAAGATGGCACGCCACCCTCGGACACTGGATCCGCCAACATGTTTACATTGCCTTTGGGGGTAATCGCGCTGGAACGACTCGTTTGTACCTAAATCTTTTCTTGGCTATGTTGATCTGCGGCCTCTGGCATGGAGTGACTTGGAACTACGTGCTTTGGGGATCTTTGCAAGGTCTTTTCATGATTTTTGAACGCTGGACTCAGTGGGAAAAGAAAATCAGCTATCTAAAAGGGCCACTTCAAACTCTACCGTGGCTGGTGACTCAAACCTTTGTGATCATCTCTTGGTCTGTTTTCTTTAATTGGTCTCCGCCCTCTTGAATAAATGAATTTAAAAATAAATTCATTTTTAAATGAACTCCTGTAGCTATCAAATTAATCTCTGATGTTTCAAACTTTGTGTTTTCAACCTTTGTGTTTTCAACCTTTGATGTTTTCAACTTTAAAGCTGCGGGACCAGGACTCTAGACAGAGCAGAATCCAAATCTTGTGGGCACGGACTTCGTCAAAGTTTTTTTGAGTTTCTGATGCTAAATGACCGCGAACTAACTTCTCACGATCCTGCCTAGACACAAACTCATCTAAAAATACGTTTTGAGACAACAGTCGCTCTTGCACAAAACTTTTCAATTCGACTCGAAACCAGTGCCTTAACGGTGTAGGGAATCCACGCTTTGGGGCTCCCAATAACTCTTGGGGCAAATAGGGCTCTGCAATTCTTTTAAGTAGCGACTTAAGCTGACCATTGCGCATCCTCTCGTCGTTGGATTGACTCAAGCCCCATTGCACAACCGATTCGCTTAACAACGGGACTCGGGACTCCAGACTGTGGTGCATAGAAATTTTATCTTCAACAACGAGAAGTGCCGGCAAGTACACATCTAAATAATACTCATAAAGTTGATCCATAAGGGGCGCTCCCTTTTGGGCCGCAAAATGTTTTGCAAAAGGATTTGATCGGTACTCCTTAAAGACACCTGATGAGAAATCAACCCGTCCTCGAAAAATAGAGTTGAACAGCAAGTATATGGTCCAAACAAGTTCCTTTTCAGACAAACCTCCCATAATCCTGAGCAACTTTGGTAGTTTCCATTTATTTTGTTCCATCCAAAAGGCTTTGAAGATAGGGTAGCCAGCAAATATTTCGTCGCCCCCATGCCCAGTTAAAACAACTTTAAAGTCTTGGGCTGTTCGTTCGGCCACGACATACTGAGAAAAGCTTCCCATTCCCATTCGCGGTTCATCCAGTGCCATTATAATCTTGTCAAAATTCAGCGCTAAATCTTGGGGGCGTATGGGGACTTCTTCTAATTGAATCTGACTCTTCTCGGCGACTAATCGAGCTAAAGGTCTTTCGTCGTAATACCCTCCCAAGTTTTCAAAATAACCCGTAAAACCTTTGATGCCTCCGTATTCACGGCTCGCCACTGCAGCCACTAGGGAAGAGTCAATGCCACCGGACAAATAGACAGCCACTGGCACATCGCTGAGCAAATGATTTTTGATCGAGTTTTCAATGATACGTCGTCCCTGCAAAACAGGATCTTTGCTTTGAGCATTTTGGATTTCCAAAAAACTGGTGCCTGCAAGACTTTTAGGAGGCTCAAGAGTTTCATGGCGACCAGTTGATCCAAGTGGATCAAAGCCTTTATTTAATCCCTCCCGTGAACGGTCATTAATTGTCCCATGCAAATTTGCCTTTTCGATGCGACTCTTAGCAACCACAACTCGTTGATTTTGATCCAGCTCCACAGTCCACAGTTCACCTGGCTTTAACATTTGAACTTGATCAAACATGCTAGGCCCCTGTGGATAGTTCTCAAAGCTCAGGTAACTATGAACAACACTGCAGTTCGCCTTCGGTGCTGGTAAGCCCAAGTGCCAAAAGGCTTTGATCTCGGACGAAAAAAACAAACTATCCTCAGCGTCGTAAATATAAAGAGGCTTTACACCCATCTTGTCTCTAAAAATAAAAAGCTTATTATTTTTCTTATCGAGAAAAACGCCAGAGTACATTCCGATACAATTTTGTAAAAAATTGACCCCTTGGTGTTTAAGGCCCCAAAAAAGAGTTTCCGTATCACTGCTGGTTTTAAAAGAGGCACGGGGTAATGTTTTTCTCAATTCAAAGTGATTATAAATCTCGCCGTTGTAAACCAAGCTGCAATCATCGTCACGAAAAGGCTGATTGGCACTCTCCGAGAGATCCTGGATCGAAAGGCGGGCGTGGGCGAGACAGTAGTGAGGTCCCTGTTCAAGGCCATTGGCATCAGGTCCCCTATGGTTCAGTGACCAAAGTGCTGATCTCCATTTTTCTTCTTCAATGGTCAGAGCTTTTTTTCCAAAGCCACCAAGAATCCCGCACACTCCGTTAATCCCTTTTTTGGTTGGTATTCAAATAGTTCTAGTATGAATAAGGTGTGAAGGAAATGGCCGAGCCCTATGCGTCACCCACTAGGCCAATTCTCCTAAAATTTTTAAAAACTTTTCGGCCAATGTTTTATAAGAGTGATTCTTTATAATGTAATCTTGTCCCTGTTGACCCATAGAGTCCCGATTGGATAAACTTTTTTGACTCATCTCAAGGATGGACTCCGCAATTTTTGCAGGATCTCCAGGTTTTGTTTCAATCCCACAGCCAGCTTCCAGAACAGGGTGATTGCCCGAATTCACGGCGTAGATAATGGGCCTGGCCGCCATCATATAATCCATGAGTTTGTTGGGACTCACTCCAAAACGAAACAGGGGTTGATCTCTGAGGCCAATGTAAAGAGCATCCATTTTTGTAAATAAACCTAATACTTGGGTCTTTTTTACGGCCGATAAGAAATGAACATTTTTGAGATTCAACGAACTTGTTAAGTTTTTGAGTTTTTGTTCTTCAGGACCTTGCCCAATCAGGATCAGACTCACTGAACCGGGTAAGTGCGTGGCACTTAAAATAAAACTCTCAAGATCATTGGCTACGCCAAAAGCGCCCGCATAGGCCACTAAAAAAGAATCACCACTGCGACGCAAGTCTTCAATCACTTGCAAGTGCTCATAAGGAGGCTCCTCCAAAGAGCCCTCGTCTTCGACTAAAACCCCATTAGGAATATGAAAGTACTTGGACTCAGCAAGTCCATGGGACTTCATATGCTCGAGTGCACAAGGAAGCATCGATATAACTGCATCGGCGTGTTTGTAGGCGTAATTTTCAGCGTGTTGCATTAAAAGCATCAGGGGGTGGTTTTTAGACACGCCTCCAAGTTCGATGGGGGAGAGGGGCCACAGGTCATGAACTTCAAAGACGAGTTTTGCCTTGAAGCGTTTTGCCATGTAGCGGCACACATAGATATCCAGGGGATAGGTGGAAGAGGCAATAATCACATCGGGTGTCGTTTTTAAACCACTAACTGAATAGCGAAAAAGCTGAAAAAGAAAGCAAAAAATATTGATAAGTCGACGAACCCCATTGCCAAGGTAGTGAGGGGTTTTGAGCCAAGTGAAATGAACACCCTCAATGGACTGCTGATTGAACCAGCTTTCCGTTTTGGGCTGAGTCTGTCGAACGTGAGAAAATGAGGCCGCTACAATCTCCACATGGTGACCCTGTTTTCGCCATTCTGAGGCCAGGTGAAATGGGCGATACTCCATGCCAAGCTCTGGGTGCCCAGCATAGTGATTCACTAGCAAAATATTCATCTGTCTTGTATACACGAGAGTCTGATTTATGACTTGTCTCAATCATTACACGCAGTGTAAATGTGGTTTTACCATCTTTGCTCAATAAGCACACAAGATGGTTAGGGAGTTTTTTGGCAATGAAAATTATGACAGTCCTCGGGGCAAGGCCTCAATTTATCAAGGCCGCTGCTTTTTCTCGCCAGATAAAAAGCAGTCCTAATGTGTCCGAAATTCTAGTCCACACCGGTCAGCACTTTGATGCCAATATGTCCGACGTTTTTTTTAAAGAGATGAGTATTCCAGAACCCAACTACCGTCTTGAAACCGGTGGCTTAAACCATGGGGCCATGACTGGGAAAATGCTCATGGAGCTTGAACCTTTGGTTTTAAAAGAAAAACCCGATGTGATGATGGTCTATGGCGACACCAACTCCACACTCGCCGGAGCCCTTGTGGCGGCTAAACTTCACATCCCCGTGGCCCATGTGGAAGCGGGCCTGCGCTCGTTCAATCGTCACATGCCAGAAGAGATCAACCGAATTTTGACCGATCACGTTTCCGATTGGCTTTTTTGTCCCACCGAAACGGCTGTGCAAAACCTAAAGCATGATGGGGTAGAAGAGAACAAAATTCACCAGGTTGGCGATATCATGTTTGATGCCGCCCTCTTTTATAAAGAGCACTTGAGACCCAGCCCTGAAACCCATAGCTTTTGTGCCCAACACTCGGACTTTGTTTTGTGCACCATTCATAGAGCTGAAAATACAGACGACCCGCAAAAACTTCAGTCCATCTTTTCGGCTCTTCAAAAGATCAGTCAAAATAAAAAAGTCCTTTTGCCTCTTCACCCAAGAACTCGCAACAAATTAAAGGACCATGGTATTGCAAGTGACGGAATTCATATTGTCGAGCCCTTGCCTTATGGTGATATCCTTTATCTTCTCAGTAAAGCCAGTCTTGTTATGACAGATAGTGGGGGCATGCAAAAAGAAGCCTACTTTTTCAGTCAACCCTGTATCACCTTGCGTGAGCAAACAGAGTGGGTGGAAACCCTCGAGGGTGGAGCCAATCAACTTGTGGGGAGCTCTAAAGAAAAAATCGTTACCGCCTACAATAATGCAGCCTCAAATAAAGTCAGTTTTAAGAAGCATCTCTATGGGGACGGGCAGACTGCGCAAAAGATCTTAGACATCCTTGAACACAGCAAACAATAAAAGCGAGCCACTCAACTTGAACTCTTTTGTTACCATTTGCCTTTTCACTTATTCACTAGCACTTTTTTGCTCGATAGCAGTCCTAGAGATGATCTCGGTCCTGTTGTCTCTTGTAGCTCTTGTTTTATTTATTAAAGAAAAAGAATACAAAAACTTTAAACTGTCAGCGATTCATCCGGCCGACCTTTCTCTAGTTCTTTTTAACATTGTGATTGTGTTGAGCGTTTTGTTTGGGCCTATGGAGACCATTAATTGGAAGGCAACACTCAATATTTTAAAGATTTCTATTTGGTACTGGGCTCTTAAATACTTAATTTTAAGGTACTACAGCATTGAAAGCTTTAAAAAAGGATTGCCCTTGTGGTCGGCTCTGGTTTTGACAATTGCTGTTTATACGATCGTGCAATTTTTTACTGGTTTGGACTTAGCCAAAACCCCCAGTCGTGCGGTGGCCTACGGACAGTTTTTTCGCCCGGTTGGATTTTTTTCAATGGCTTTAACTCAAGCTTATAATCTAAGTCAGGGAGCTATCCTTCTTTTACCTTTTGCGTTCTTAGAAAAGAAAAAATCTTTGAGTTTTTTTTATAGTTTTTGTTTTTTCGTAGCCAGCGTGGCCGTAGTGCTAACTCTCTCCCGCGGAGCTTGGGCTAGCTTTTTTCTTTCCTTGTCTCTACTCATTTGGCTTGTGGGTTCTAAAAAGCAAAAAGCTTTCTCTTATTTGGCCTTGTTTGCTGGATTGACCTTAATGGCGACCAATAGCAGTATTCAAGGAAAGATCATGGACCTCTTTAATCCAGAAGAGGCCAGTCAATCCTATAGGCTCACTCTCTGGCAGGCCTATTTTGAAATGTATAAAGACCATTGGTTACTCGGAACGGGTTGGCGGCACAGCGAACTTTTTTTACCACAATATCTTCATAAAATTGGTGAGCCCGACTTTGAATTCCTCAGCCATGCCCATAGCAATTATGTGCAAATTATAGCGAGTCTTGGGTCCTTGGGTTTTCTTTCATTTCTCACTTTTGTATTGCTTAGACTTCAGATGGCCTATGAACTCATTCGATCCAGCGCCCACACTCTCTTTATGCCCTTAGGAGCCGGATTTCTTGGAGTCCAACTTGTGTTTCACCTGGGTGGGTTGACCGAGGCCACCTTGCTTGATTCTGAAGTGACTCACATGCTTTTTTTCCAGTACGCTATTTTAGGTGCCATCCACAAATGGCGCTATAATATTAGGGGAGATTTGTCTTAAGTGACCAACAAGCCTCAGGACACAAAACCAGACTCCCTTCGTAAGCGTTACGTTTACAAAGTTTTAGCTAGCCTGGCGGGGCTTGTGGCCAACTTGTTTGTTTACTCCATTGTGCCCCGAGCATTGGGTCCGGCGAGTTACGGGAATTTCAATTTCCTCTCTCACTTTTTTAGCCAATTGGTCGAAATCCTGGATGGACGATCCACTGTGGGAGCTCTCGTAAAGGCCTCTCAACGCCCCGAAGAAAAGGGCCTTGTGGTCTCTTATATTTATTATCTTATGGTCATCACGGTGGTGGTTTTTGGTGGGATCTATTTATTAATCGACAATCAGTTAGGGCAAGCGCTGTGGCCCGAGCAAGAGGCCAGATATGTTTACTTAGCCGCCGCATGGGGGATGTTGATCTGGTATCACACCATTTTACAGCGACTCTGCGATGCCTATGGCTATACTGTTCTGGCCGAGAAAGTTAAGGTGGCTCAAAAGGCTGTGTCTATCATCCTGCTTTTGGGCCTTTACTTTTTTGGTGGCCTGAATCTGCTAACATTTTTTATTTACTACAATGCCACCCTGATTTTCTTGATCTTGGGTTTTAGCTTTGTTCTCTACCGTTTTGGCAAACTCCCCTTAGTTCACGACTTTAAAGCTCTAAGCTTTCAAGGAGTCCGGGCCTATATCCACGAATACTATGTCTACACCTTTCCACTTTTGATTTATATTGTGTTAGAGGCCTTCACCTCGATATTAGATCGCTGGCTTCTCCAGTACAGTTCAGGTTCTCGTGAGCAAGGTTACTTTAGTTTAGGTTTTCAGATCAGCGCAATCAGCGCCCTCTTTGTGTTTTCGATAGCCGCCCTCATTGAGCGTGAGTTCAGCATTGCCCATGGTCGCAAGGATTTCTCTCAACTGCGCCATCTCTTTAACCGCTACATCCCGGTTCTGTTTTCTTTTGCAGCTTACTTTTCTTGCTTCACGGTCTTCCATGCTCTCGACATCATTGGGGTATTTGCTGGCGCCCAGTACACTGACTCCTATTTAGTAATTATTATTATGTCAGCTTTCCCCATCTTTTTTACCTTTGGTCGAATCTTAGGTTCCATTTATTTTGCCACCAACCAAAACAAACTCTATCGCAACCAGGGCCTTGTCTTTTTTAGTTTGGGTATGATTTTGTCCTACTTTTTAGTGGGTCCTAAAGAGTTTGGTGGCTTTGAGCTGGGCGCTGTGGGGCTTGCTATTAAGATTGTCTGTGTTTACGGCGCTCTGGTTATAGTCCAGTTTCAGTCCATTTGTCGTATTTTAAAAATCAATCCTTGGCCCTACTGGATCAGTCAAACGCTGGTGGTATTTTCATTTTTGTTTTTGTCGTTTGCTTCCTACAAAATTTCGGCATTGTTTCCAGATATGTGGGTCTTTATGCGGATTGGTTTGGGGGGCATGATCTACAGTCTTGGAGTTATGGCTTTTGTTGTCATCTTTCCAAAACTCTTTGGTTTGCGCGACGACGACTTCACCGAAACATTAGCTTGGTTTAGAAAACAGTTGAAATGGCCCGAACCTCAAGTTCCACCACTCAATCTCCCGGCTCTTGCTCAAACAACGGCCAGGAACAAAAAAATTGTTCTACTCTCAGCACGCTCCAGCGTGCACACTTTGCGTTGGGCCAACGGCTTGGCTGAACGGGGTCATGAGGTGATCCTTGTGTCCATGCACAAACTTGGGGGCGATTTAGACCCTCTGGTGCGCGTTCATCACCTTCCATGGCCAGCACCTTTAGGCTATATCTTGAATACCAGAGCTCTTCGTCTTTTGCTGAAAAATGAAACCCCTGACCTTATGCATGTTCACTTTGTCAGCGGTTATGGCACATTGGGTACGCTCAGCAGATTTCAACCCCGAGTGCTCTCTGTTTGGGGCACAGACATATTCAATTTCCCTTACATGACAAAGCTCAACAAGCTGTTAATTCACTACAACTTAAAAACAGCCCGTTGGGTGTGTTCAACAAGTTGGGTTATGGCCCGGGCCACAAAACGTGTTTATAAGAATGTCGAAAACAATATGACAGTGACCCCTTTTGGTGTGGACCTTGATAAATTTAAAAAGCAGCCTGAGCTCAGACCTATTGACGACTCGACTATCCTAATCGGAACGATCAAAACCTTGATGGACAAGTACGGTATTGACACCCTCATCGAGGGATTTGCCTTGGCCCGTAAAAAATTATTCAAAGAGGATCCGCATATTGCTAATAGACTTCGTCTTGTTATTTGCGGAAAAGGTCCCCAGGAGTACTATTTAAAAACATTAGCCAAAGACCTGGGTGTCGAACAAGTGACCGACTTTAAGGGCTTTATCGACCACTCCCAAGTGCCCCTTGTCCTCAATCAGATGGACATCTATGTGGCCATGAGTCGCGAACACAGTGAAAGCTTTGGTGTGGCCATCATCGAGGCCAGCGCCTGTGAGGTTCCTGTTGTGGTCAGCTCCTTTGGGGGGCTGCCCGAGGTCGTTGAACACGGTGTCACCGGCTACGTGGTTCCCGACAATACGGCCGAAGCTCTTTCAATAAGGCTCATTGAGCTGATCCAGAACCCCGATCTTAGAGAAAAAATGGGACAACATGGTAGAAAAAGAGTTGTGGACAACTACGCTTGGCAGGACAATTTAGAGCTTATGGAGCAAGTTTATGCCCATGTCTTGAATATGGAAAAGTAACAATCCCTATGGTAGAGATATCCCCTATGCGAACAGACTTTATCCCCTTTAACCGACCCAGTATCACTGAACTTGAATGTGCCGAGGTCCTAGACACCCTCAAAAGCCTTTGGCTCACCACAGGCCCTAAGACAAAAAAGTTCGAAGAAGAGTTTTGTAAAACCACTGGGGCTACGTCGGCTTTGGCGTTGAACTCTTGTACCGCAGGTCTGCATCTTGGCTTAAAAGCTTTGGGTGTGGGTCCAGGTGACGAAGTGATCACAACCCCCCTGACTTTTTGTGCCACAGCCAATGTCATCGAGCATCTAGGGGGCACCACTGTACTGGCCGATATCGATCCTAAGACTTGGTTGATTGACCCTAAAAAAATCAAAGAGAAAATCACGACTCGCACTAAGGTTCTTTTACCCGTGCATTTTGCCGGTCAAATGGCAGATATGGATACCATTAATAATTTAGCTCAAGAGCACAAGATATCAGTTCTAGAAGACTGCGCCCACTGCCTGCCCAACACCTATGACAATCAAAAATTTGTGGGCCATACCCAAAACCTTTGCTCCTTTAGCTTTTATGCCAACAAAAATATTACGACGGGTGAAGGGGGCATGCTCACCGGTCCCAAAGAGCTTATTGATCGTTGCCGCTCCCTAAGTTTGCACGGAATGGATAGGGATGCCTGGAAGCGCTTTGAAAAAGGGGGTGGGTGGCGCTATGACGTGCACGAACCGGGCTTTAAATACAATATGACAGATATGCAAGCGGCCCTTGGGTTGGTGCAACTGTCGCGCATGACAGAGCTCTTTAACCTGAGAAGAGAAAAAGCCCTTCGTTACCAAGAAGCTTTTTCGCAAATCGCGGGTTTAGAGATGCCCACTACAAATGAGCACTCGTCCTTTCATATCTTCCCAATCCTAATCAACCCTCAAAAAGCCAAGATTGGGCGTGAAGCCTTTATAGAAAAATTGAAAGAAGCCAACATCGGCACTTCTGTCCACTACCTGCCGCTGCATTATTTTACTTACTACTTAAAAAAATACGGCTGGAAGGCTCAAGATTTCCCCCATGCCAGTTTTGTTGGCGACAACTGTCTGACTTTACCCCTTTATCCACAGCTTGCTGATGAACAACAAGATTACATCATCAAGAGAGTTCAAAACATCTTAGGAAAAGGTTAAATGTCCAAAAGGCTGTTTGATCTTTTTTTTGCTGTCTTTGGACTTTTGGTTTTGTGGCCACTTTTTGTTGTAGTGGCTATTCTGATCGTTTTTGATGACGGTTTCCCTGTGTTTTTTCGTCAAGAGCGTGTGGGTCGTTTTGGTAAGCCGTTTAAAATCTGGAAGTTTCGCACCATGAAGGTGCAAAACGACGGGCCCCAGATAACAGTTTTTGGAGATTGTCGAATTACTAATATTGGAAAATTCTTAAGACATTACAAAATTGACGAGTTGCCTCAGTTGATTAATGTCCTTTTGGGGTCCATGAGTTTTGTTGGACCTCGCCCTGAAGTGAAGAAGTACGTAGACATGTACAACGATCAGCAGAAACTAGTTTTGCAAGTTTTTCCGGGAATTACTGATTTAGCATCACTTAAATATATTAATGAAAATGAAGTTTTGGCTAAAAGTTCAGACCCCGAGAAAACCTACATCAATGAGGTGATGCCAGACAAACTCAACCTGAATCTAGAATACTTGGAGAGACGCAACATCCTTTTAGACCTTAAGATTATTATCGCCACTATTTTCGGGAGTGGTCGGTGTGAATAAGGGTTCCAAAAAGATTCTTTTTCTTTCAGCTCTCGACTTTAAGGAGAAGTCGATCCAAGTAATTCGAATTACACCCGAGGCTTACCGCGATCACGGTTGGAAGGTTACCTATCTCGTTGCCCGTGATAACAGCCCTAATGGAAACTATTTTTATGAACAAGAGATTAGCCCCAAAGAGATTGCAATCAATCGTTTTTATTGGCCCCTTTCATCTCTTCGTGGACGAAGTCGCGGATTTGTTTTGATACTACTCAATAAACTAGCTGGACTTTGGGTGGCCCTTCGCTTGTTCTGGCTTGGACGAGCTTATTTAAAAAAAGAAAACGTTGATGTGATTTATGGTTATGAAACCCATGGAGTTTTAGCTTTAGGGCTATTAAGGCTTTTGGGGTGGGCAAAAGAAAGCAAAACGGTTTCTCGCTTTCAAGGCAGTTTTCTGAATGAAATGTTTGAAAACAAACAATATATCCGTCTTGTTTTCAATTGGGATCGTATTTTAGCCATCCGTATTAGAACTGACGTTTTGATTATGACGGATGATGGGACTCAGGGCGACCTGGCGGTTCAAGCTATAAAGAAAGGACAATCTTACAATTTCAAATTTCTTGTGAATGGTGTGGATGCTGGACGGGCTGATGCTCAGCAGTCTATCGAAGGTATTGTGAGCCGTCCTTTCATGTTCGTTTCAGTTTCTCGTTTGGTTTCATGGAAACGAGTTGAAAGGTGTATTAGTCTTTTTGCAGCCATCAATAGAAAGGCTAGTCGTCCCTGCCTGTATCGAATAGTGGGAGATGGTGATGAACGTCCTAAATTAGAAGCTATGGTCGCGGATTTAGGTTTAAAAGATCGAGTGACTTTTGTAGGGGCGGTCCATCACGAGCAGGCCGTATTAGAGATCAAAAAAGCTCAGGTTCTTTTCAGTATGTATGACAGTTCCAATGTAGGAAACCCGTTGATTGAATCGTTGGCCATGGGAATACCCATAGCCACATTGCAAACAGGAGATACTGGAACTTGGATCACGCATGGTAAAAATGGGTTTATTTGGACTCCACAGGAATTGGACTTTGAGAGTTGGGCTGAAGAGTTGATTCCGATCGTAGATAACCCAAAGAAGTATCTTGAGTTTAGAAAAAATGTCCAGCCTCCTGCCGAAAAACCCCTGATGAGATGGGATGAACGAATGATGGTGGAAATTGATGTGGTTGGAGAAGAGGTTTAATGAACTCAGGAGAGAGTTGCGGATCATGAGGCTAAAAATGACTAAGACAAGAATTGCGTTTGCTTTGATATTTCCTCTGTTGATAACCGTTGGAATTTTATATCAATACCGATTTATTGAGGTTGAGAAAGCCTACTATCAGACTCTACTTTTTTTGCAGTCACGAGAGTTGCGCAAAAAATTTCATATTGATACTGAGCAGAAAGACCTTGTTGGGTACCCAGAGAATATTTCTTTTCCAGAAGGGAACTCTCTGATTTTTTATATAGCTCGTAATCCTGGTTTAAGTTCGTCAAAACTGAAGTCCGTAGAAATATTTAGAATCAAAGACGATACCTCTGTTTTCCAAGAAAATATATCTGGTAAAAAAGCCATATCACAAGTTTGTGCTGATTATAAAGAGAATGGTTGCGATTTTAAAACCCGTATTGAGTTGAACACTAATTTAACCCAGGGAAGTTATTATGCGCAATTTGCCGACGAAAGTGAGGGGAGCTCGGAGCGGATCTTCTTTATTATTTTGCCTAACAAACTTAAAAAATATGATATTACAATTGTTTATCCTAACTTTACATGGAATGCCTATACTAGAGTTGGAGGGGCTTCATTTTATACATCCAATTCTAGCCGCAAGTACCGACTGAGCTTAAAAAGGCCAATTTTTTATTTGGGTGGTCCTGATGAAACCCATGGGCCTTATCCTACTGTTCTTTTTGAACAAAGGTTTTGGAGCCTGGGGTACCGAGTTCTACCTACCCTGTGCAGAGGAAGACCTCGGAAGAAACGGCTCTTCAGGGGGGCTTATTAAAAAAAGATTACGAAAATGCGTCTGGAATGAATATTTTGACCCATGATCATCCTATTTTTTCAGGAATTGCTAAAGCTGAACCGGAGTTTGGTCAGCAAAGTGAACTGATTTTTTTGGAGGTAGATGGGTTACCTCTCACTGATCAGATGGAGATTGATAGGGAGCGCTTCCGTAACGATTTGAGAAGAAATGTGATACCGAAAAATATCAAGCCATTGGCTTGGTCATGGATTTATCCCTATAATAAAGAGCAACCGATGCAAAAAGTCAGCGTTGTCAATGAGTATTGGCCGGACTTTGGCGGTCATGTTCTGAATATGGGAAGTATTGGTTGGTTTAATGTGCTAAGGCGTAATGATGAAAAAGCCACAAAAATTGTGGATAATTCCGTTCGATATATGATGGAAAGTTCTTCAGCAAAAAAACTTACAAAGTGATTAATACATCATTTCAGAATTGGGGTAGTATTTGAACTCCAAAAGATTGTTGGAAGGATCAATTAAGAAAAAGGTACGATGCTCCTCTTTCATCCCTGCGAATCTCAGAAAGGGCTTTTGAAAGAATTTAAGATTATTTTCTTCAGCTGTTTGTAGAAGATCCATGTAGTCACTGAGGTTTTTGAAGGTCACGCCAAAGTGACGAGGATACATTTCTACCTCTCGGTCAATTCTCTCGGGAGCAAAATGACAGACAACCTGGTCTCCAAAAAAGTTGAGAGTGATTCTATCATCATAGCGTCGGGCCAAATGACAACCGAGTTTTTCTGTGTAGAATTCTTGGGCAAGATCAAGGTCATGGGTTGGAATAGCCAAGTGAAATACATTTTCAGAATTTCTCATGTTTAAACCTCAGTTTTATTCACATCAAAGGTGAAAAAGGTATCTGAGCGAAGTCCTAAACGAAGTGTTTCAAGTGCAACAACATCTTCAAAACCAATGTTGCCCAAGTTTACATTGGCACCTAACTTTTTAATGAAGTAGGTTTGTAGAGATTTGTTGGGTGTCTCGAAAATCATATTGTGACTTTCAATCCCGCTAGAAAGAATCTCTTCAATTAACCCGTAACGAACTTCTCCATCGGCACGACAAATTCCGCTAGTTCCACTTTCTCTAGCTTCAGTAATCACCTTATAAGCACCAGCAGCAAAATCAGCTTTGATGGTTTTGACCCAATCTTTAGGTGCGAAAACTTTGGACTTTTCAGGGTCTTTAAAGCCGACTTCAGTCAATACCTTGAAATCTTTGGTGAGCATTTCAATCAGTTCAGCACGAATGCTAGGCTGTAGATCAATGGTGCCATCAGAGATCTCGATATATTGGCATCCGGAGTCTTTAGCGAAGCTCACAAAGCTTTCAAAGCGACCTTGAATGAAAGCTTTTTCAAACAAAGTGCCTCCAAAGAAGTACTCGATATCATTCTTTTTTAAAAAATCGATTTTTGCTTGAAGTTCTGAGGTCACAAGAGATGTTCCCCAGCCAAACTAAATGATATCAATTAGATTTTTATGGGACACAATCACATCTTTGAAAAAAGTGGTCGGGCGGCCGTTGTCGATAAGCAAAGAAATACCTTCATTGCGGGGTTTGGCGGCTCTAGATGGCAGATTAAGAAAATCATTCATAAATCGATCCTTTCAAGAAAGAAAACCGAGTTTTTCTGGTTTAATTTCATCAAAAAGTTATCATCCAGAGGTTGGTTACACAAGAGCAAATCAGCCTCTGGAAAGGGTGCCTGAGAGGGGTCAGAAAACTTATGAGCACAGAGAGCCTTTGAGACCCTCCCTTGAACTGCCTTGAGAGAGGTTGGAGTCCCTCGCAATTGATGTAATATATACTCGGCTACGGCTTGATCTTCATCGCTTTCCGGATGAGTCGCGACCAATTCTAACTCATCAAGTTCGGAAATTTTATTTTTTAAAAAGCGTATC
>JBGSNK010000060.1:0-24328 GCA_041739665.1 Bdellovibrionales bacterium | reverse complement strand
AGAGCCATAAAAAGAGGAGTGGCTTTCAGACCCCCATCCTCTCTGATAAAGAACTTTTCACCCTTAATGGTGCGAGTTGTCGGCAACCATTTTTTAAAGAAACGAACACCAAAACTATTGTGCACGTCAGAGGCTTCATCTGAATCTCTTAAAAGTTTGAAAGCTGTGACCACTAAAATCCCACCAAATAAATACAAAATCCAATGGAAGCTTTGCAAGAGTTGCACACCCACCAAAATAAAGACGGCGCGCATTAGAACGGCTCCAAACACTCCATAAAAAAGCACACGATGCTGGTAAGCGCTTGGAATACCAAATGAGGTAAAGATTAAGAGTATGACAAAAAGGTTGTCCATACTGAGGCTCTTCTCCACGATATAGCCCGTAAAGAACTGAATGCCTAATTCCCGACCAAATTCAAAGGCAAACCAAAGATTAAAGGCCAGGGCCACTGTCACCCACAGGGCACTTTCAATTAAGGCAAGCTTCACACCCCCTTTTTTGGAGCCTTTGCCAAAAAGAGCCAAATCGATGAAGAGCAAAACAAGAATCCCCACAGAAAAACTAATCCAAAGGGACATCGGTGCAACTGACATATAAAATCCTTTTGCCACACGGGCTCAATAAGGAAACAATATGAATTGAGAAAAAGAATAAGTAAAGAAAAGTGATGAAAATTTAATACTCTAACGACCAGGTACCTGTTCCTAGCTGGACATGGGGCCCACTCTACTTGCCTCGATCAGCTTGTTGACGAAATCAAAAGAGGAAATATAAGATAGGCCATGTGAAGGAGAACAGGAATGAAAAAAAAATTTCCTTTGATTGCGCGAATATTGTTGGGTCTGATATTTTTTGTTTTCGGAATCGCAGGTCTCTTTAACCTGATTCCGGCACCAGATGATATCCCCCAAGACATGGTGACCTTTATGAATGGTATGATGGTAACAAAGTATTTCTTCCCTCTCTTAAAGGGAACAGAAATCATCTGCGGGGCATTGCTCTTGATGGGTGCATTTGTTCCATTGGCCTTGATCGTACTAGCACCTATTGTCTTAAATATTTTTCTAGTTCACGCATTCATGGAACCAAGCGGTTTGCCAATAGCGGTTTTTGTTGGGGCGCTCGAAATATATTTATCCTTTTTTGCAAAGCCATATAGCGATATTGTTAAACAAATTTTTCGCCGCTCTTAAACCCACCTAACCACTTCCCAATATCCACTTCCATGGATTTAAGCAATACAAAATTCTTTAATTTTGAATTTATCTCATCAATTTCATCAATTTATTTTATCAAGACCATGGGCAATTGTAAGGGTTCTTGTTAAAACGCCAAATAAGGTATCCTCACGGAATTGCTAATGACTTTATAACCTTTTTTGTTTCTCTATAGTTAAAAGAGAAATGAGGTGACTTTTTTAAATAAAAGATCTACCGATCTTGTTAATTTAATCTTTAGCGAACCCCACCAGTGGTTAAAAAACTTAATTATCGAAAATTTGAATTGAGTGAGTGATACCCTGTTCCCTTTTCGATGAGGGGCGATAGGGGCGTTGGTGCGCCTTAATTGACGTTCTTAGAACTGAAATTCTCAGGGATTTGGCTGAGCCCACTTTCCTTTAGTCACTCCTGTCACATGAGGGCCCCATTCATAGTGAAATTTGCCCATGCCATAAAAAAACCAATTCATTTCCAATGACTGAATAAATATATGCTTCCGTAATAGGATTATTTCCAGCAATCATTGGATATAGGGCTAGCTCAAAATAGCCGTCATTATCAAGGTCTTCAATTGGTATTTTTTGTCCCTTTTAAAGCACTTCTTGTAGCTTTAGCAAAACTGGTACCTGTCTCAATAATCTCTGTTTTCAGTTTCAGAATCCCGTTTCCGGTCAGATATCCGATATCTGATATCCGATATCTGATATCAGGCGCAAATGCCGAAGGCATTTGCGCTTGGTGCCCCGGGCCAGACTTGAACTGGCACGACCCTTACGAGTCCCAGGATTTTAAGTCCTGTGCGTCTACCATTTCGCCACCAGGGCTGATGAGAAAAGTTAGGCTTTAACCTCACATAAAATATGCTATCTTGTCATCTACAAAAATTGAGGTTCACAACAATGATTTGGTCTAAGTCCCGCTTCCAACATAGCTTTGAAATCTTACCCCATGTGCTCAAGGAGGCAGCACCTGTACTCCTTCCCTTAAGCGCTCTAATATGGGGACTCGAGTTTTATGTTTCCTGGCTCAACAAAGCACGCTTTGAAGATCCCTACGGTTCCTCCATGGCGCTCATCGTCTTGTTTGGATTGCTGGGCGTGATTTTACAAAGTTTGGTAGCTGTTTTCTGGCTTCTTTTTGTCGCCGCCAGCACAGAACGACATCGTAAAAACGGTATTGGACCTCGCCCCCTCATTTTTGTCGTTAAAAATTTTCACCAGTGCCTGATTGAGTCCATTCGCGCTCTTATTAGCACAGGAATTTATAGTTTATTTTTACTGCTTCCTGGGCTTGTGCGATGGGTGCAACTTATTTTCACATCTTTTGTCGTCGCCTTTGATCCCAGCTACCAACTTGGAAAAAAAGACGCCTTGAAAGAGTCTAGAAGATTAGTGAGAGGTGTTTTTTGGCCCCTGCTTTTTTTCTTGGTCTTGCAAACCCTCGCTCCCATGGCTTTAGAGGAGACTGCCAAGAACTCGACAATATTCACTGGCCTGGCTCTCTACGCTGCTTCATGGGTTGTGACTCTCTACTTCACCATTTATATCACCCTTACTTTTTTTGCTCGCTGGAGCTTCAAGACAAAGGAAGCCTAATGCATATTGGATTGTTTGACTCTGGAGTCGGTGGCTTAACAGTTTTAAGAGAAATTAGAAAAGTTCTTCCGCAAGCTCAATTTACTTATCTCGGCGACACCGCGCGCCTCCCCTATGGGAACAAAGCCCCAGTCACCCTTCGCCAATACACTCATGAGAATATCAAGTTTTTAGATAGCTTGAATGTGGATGTGATTGTCATAGCATGTCATTCAGCATCCAGCGTAGCCCTTGACCTCAATAGCTCTTCCAAAGGAACCCCTATTTTCAATGTCATTGGTCCTAGTTGTTTAGAGGCCCTCAACCAAACAAAAAATAAACGCATCGGTATTCTCGCCACCAAAGCCACGACCAAGAGTGGAGTTTACTCAGGTTATATCATTGACTTAGACAATAAGGCTCAAGTCTTCTCTCAACAAGCGCCTCTCCTTGTCCCATTAGTGGAAGAGGACTACGGCGACGAAGAAGTCACTCAGATTATATTAAAAAGTTACCTCACGCCCCTCCTAAAACAGCATGTGGACACCATCGTTTTGGGTTGCACCCATTATCCCATTTTAATGAATCAGATCGCAGAATTGTGTGGCCCACAAGTGA
Organism: Bdellovibrionales bacterium; assembly: GCA_041739665.1. GTDB lineage: Bacteria > Bdellovibrionota > Bdellovibrionia > Bdellovibrionales > JAGQZY01 > JAGQZY01. The sequence continues at coordinate 20,913 of JBGSNK010000060.1, read as the reverse complement.
AATTGATAGACCCAGCACGTAGCGTGGCCGAAAGCTTAGCGCCTCTTATGAAACAGCCCTCCCAGGAGGCCGGTGAGATGCAAATTTATTTAACGGATCATGCCCCGCACTTTTTGGAGCACGCTGCACAACTTCTTAAAACATCAAAACCGCTTCATGCTCTCAAGCCCAAGGGATAAACTGCCAGATGAAAGGCAGTGACATTGGCAACCTGCTTTGCTAGCAATTAAATATTAAACCAGAAATGAAGGTGGCATTCCTATGGCATATCAAAAATCTTTTCATTTTGGAAAAACATCGGAGGGCCTTGTTATACCTGCCTATAAATTTGGCGATAAGGGCCCCAAAGTTCTTGTCATTGGCGGCGTTCACGGTGATGAAATCGAAGGTATTGTTGCCACTAATGGTTTGCTACAAGCCTTCAGCCAATCTTTTCCATTTAAATTGGATCTCACACTAGTTCCCATATTGAATTTGGATGGAGCCTTGCGCTCGGAGAGACGCAACGCTCGCCGCGTGGATCTCAATCGTAATCTTCCCACCCAAGATTGGACTTCAGTAGCGGCTCAAGAGAGATACAATCCAGGACCCAACGCCAACAGTGAACCTGAAAACCAAGCTCTGGTTCAATTTATCCATAAAGAGAAGCCCACTTTTGTGATCTCTATGCACTCGTGGTTGCCCATGCTGAATGTCAATGGGGATTGTGCAGCAGTTTCTCAAGCCATTGCCAAACGAACTGGCTATCAAATCACCGATGATATTGGTTACCCCACTCCCGGCTCACTCGGCACTTACTGTGGCCTAGAAAGACAAATTCCAACTATCACATACGAAATTGAACGTGGTCTTCAATCCGTACCTATTTTAAAAATCCACGTCCCCGCCCTTCTCGAGGGCCTCAAAGTATTGGAGCACTCATCGTGAAAACAGAAATTGAAAAACTCTTTGATCAACAAAATGCCTCACTCTCCGACCATGCCGAACTTATTGAAAGTGTTATTGCCCACTTGGATAAAGGGAAATTAAAGGTCTGCGAACAAGTCGGAGATGATTGGCAAGTGAATGAGTGGGTCAAAAAAGCCATCCTACTTTATTTTCGTTACAAAAAAATGGAACCTGTTCACTGCCCCCCTTTTAGTTACTACGATAAAATTCCATTGAAACAATGGACTGGCGACGAGCAAGTGCGCGTCGTGCCCCAAGCCCTGGCACGCTATGGATCTTTTGTCGATGAAGGTGCTATCCTCATGCCCTCTTATGTGAACATTGGAGCTTATGTTGGCAAGGGAACCTTGGTGGACACTTGGGCTACGGTGGGTTCATGTGCTTCGATAGGAGCTCGTGTTCATTTGTCTGGTGGCGTGGGTATTGGAGGAGTTTTAGAGCCTCTTCAAGCCAGTCCCGTGATTATCGAGGATGGTTGCTTCATTGGCAGTCGCAGTATTTTGGTTGAGGGCGTGCGCGTGAAAAAAGGGGCTGTGATTGGGGCCGGGGTCACCATCACTGGGTCTACCAAAATACTCGACGTCTCAACCTCTGAGAAGAAAGAGTATCGCGGGGTTGTTCCCGAAAATAGTGTTGTCATTCCGGGCAGCCTGCCTAGAGAGTTCCCAGCCGGAACCTATCATATTCCTTGCGCCCTTATTATTGGAAAAAGAAAAGCTTCCACAGACGAAAAAACATCTCTTAACGATGCTCTTCGCGATTACAATGTGTCGGTCTAAATGTTTCAAGTCCACTTAAGCAAAGAACGTTTTAAATTTTCGAGCAGCCACTTCACTCTGTTTTCCGAAGAAAAAGCCGAGACCTTACACGGACACAACTATCAAGTGGAAGTCCTCCTGGATTTCAAAAAGATTTCTCCCGAAGCTGGACTGGCCGCCGAGTTTCACGCTCTCAAGGCATACCTAGACGAAACCCTCGCTCGCTTGGATGAAAAGGTCCTCGTCCCAAGCCTTTCACCATTTTTAGACATTGGTGAAACTGAGAGCAATATCGAGATCAAATTTCACAACAAGTTCTACTCATTTCCCAAGGAAGACTGTTTGATACTCGAGGTGGTGAACACATCCTCGGAGTGCTTGAGTCAATGGCTTTTTGAAGAACTCAAAGAAGATATGGCAAAACTTGGAGCTAAAGCTCTCCAAGTCAGCCTTTTCGAAACACCAGGTCAAGGTGTTAGCTATAAAGCTTTGATTTAGCCCCTTAAGATTTCGCTGGGTTGCAAGGATGAAAGTTTTTGCATGGTGATCTTTAAAGTTAAAAAACTAAAAAGAAAGCTGACAAAAATAATGGCAAAAATTTGATAAAAACGCACTTCAGCTGGAATATTGGTTTCCTCGTAAAAAGTCGGAAGCACACCTTCGGAAAAATTATCAATCAGTATGCTGGCCGAAACTCCGGTGATCACACCGGCTACTACACCACTTAAAGCTAAAAATAGACCAATGTTGACAAACAAAGATTTAATTTCTTTTTTTGTCATTCCAATTGTAAGAAGATTGCCCACATCTTTCTTCTTTTGGGTCAGCAATAAAACCATTACAGAAATAATCGACAGTCCGGCAATTAAAGTGCTGAGACTGACTAAAAAACTGACCACAAACTTTTCCATTTTAAGGGCAAAAAATAAACTGGCGTTGCGCTCTTGCCAAGTCTCAATCACCACTCCCTGGTGGGTCAGTTGCTCTTTTACAGTCGGCGCATCCTGTGGATTGTTGAGCCATACATCCATGCCCAGTTGCTCGCTAGCGGAACCACGTAAGCGGGGGATGGCTTTGTCTAGAATATAATAGAGGCCGTGGGCGTCAATGCGCTCAACATCAGTGACCAAGAATCCCTTCACCGTTACCGAATTAAATCGAGTGCGCTCACTTGCTGGCATCAGCAAATACTCTGGAGGTATGACGACAAATTGATTGTCGTAAAACAAGCCACTGCTATCGGCTAACCCCATGCCGACTATCACCTCGCCAGGCTCTAGATTTTCCACTTTGGTCCATAGTTCCAGGTCTTGCTTACCAGCTTTTTTATTCGCGTATTCCAAAAGCTGAAAAAGCCGCTCTTTGGTGACCCCTTGAGCAATAGCCGGTTGTATAATTCCCTCTTCGGTTCTGAGAATAACGTCCTGTTGGCTGACTGGACTGAAAAGTTTCACATCTGTTTGCTTCAATCGAGTCACAACTGGATGAGCTAGCATCTCATCGGTTTTAGACAGACCTGAAAATTTTAAAAACAAATGGGGCTCCACCTGGAGTAAACGTTCTTCAATAGATTTATTAAACCCATTCATAACGCTGACCACAATAATAAGTGATGTCACACCTAACCAGACTCCAACTATGCAGATACGAGCAATAGTTTTCACGAGAGAGCCAGCACGTGGCGAAAGTAAAAAACGGTAGAAAAATTCGAGACTCAACACGCTATCAGTGTTGTCCATAGCCTCAGTCTATGTCTATGATTTTTTTATTATTCGACGAAAAAACTGTCTAAAAGGGCGAGCCAGATCACCGCTTTTCCAACGGTTATAGAAACGATAATTCGAGATAAACTGATCAATTAATTTTCTATCAATAGTTTCCACTCTGTTTAAGAAATCAACGGCCTGCAAGATAACTTGAGAATTGATGTCTTCGTCAAAACAAATAATCTGACTTTTATCTTCTTCTCTTTCATCGGCAAAATAACCCGTCTTAACACCATCGTATTCATTCCACTCGATAACTTGGTCAAAAAGGCTGAGCTGGTGCTTGACTATCTTGTCTTGTGCCTTCCAATAATACAGATCGACTGGTCCAATCGAGCGGAACCAGTGACTTTCAATATCCATATTAGTTGTTTTGATGACATCAATAGAGGTCAACTTGAGGTTGCGCGCCAAGCTGTCTAAGTCTAAATGATAAGTTTTCTGCTGTTTGATACCCATAGTTAGTCTTTGCCGGCCGGCAGTCTTTTTTCTTCTTCGATTACCTCTTCTACTTTACCTCTAAGCATCCAGGTTTTTTGCATAGCCTTTAAGGTGAGGACTGTCTCATCGAGAGCGTTAACAGCTTTACGAGTCGCCATTGGAATATCCGGGGCAATCTCTTTCATCATGGGAACCATTTCGCTCATATCACTGGTCAACTGATTTAAGTTTTGCGTCAACTTCAGAACATTCTTTGAGAGTTCAGGCATATCACGAGACATAACTGGTAAGGTTTTGTTCATCTCTTTAGTAATCAATAAAAAATCATCCAGCACCCTCGCCATTTTTTTCTTTTCATTGAGACTCGCCGAGAGGACAGAGACTTCTGACGCCATGGCATTCATTTGCTCCATCAGCGGAAATATTTGATCAAAGAGCTCAATCATCTTATCCGAACGTTCATTGGATAAAAAAGCTTCGGCTAGTTTCTGCAAGTTGCCCATCGTCGTGCCTAATGACTCCATATAAGCCCCAAGTTTATTGCCACCCAATAGATCTAAAAAGTCTGGAGCATAAGCGGCCACGAGTTCAGTCCCCTCCCTTACAGGTGTCCCAGTGGAAGATGTGGTCTCAATTTCTAAGGCCTTCTCACCAATGATAAAGGGTCGAGTCACTCTTACTAAACTGTCTTGGTGAATACGATTAACGAATTTTTTAAGTACCTTGAAATGAATCTCGACCATTCCACTGGATTTCAACTCAATGCTATCCACAGCCCCTATGCGCAAACCAGAAAAATTCACAGGCGTTCCAGGATACAAACCATCGGCGGTGCGCACCACTGTAACAAGAGTCAGTTTTGGTTCGAACCAACCCTTTTTAATACCCATGCCAATGGTGACAGCAATCGCACTACACGCAGCTACTAAAACAAAGAGACCTGCCACCCTCTCAAAAAGATTAAATTTAATTTTCACGCAACACCCCTATTTTCATTATGTGTTGTGACCAAGTTCAGTCTTTTTCTGCTCAAGATAATATATTCATCAGCTAAACAATCCGAAAGATCTTCGTCGGCGGTTGCAAAGAACAAGTGGCGTAAATTATAATGCTTACGGTGATCATCTATCATTTGCAATAAATTGGCCTGGTGCTTTTTGGAAAGTAAGGCCTCGGGAGTGTCCAAAAAAACAAGTTCAGGTTGATGGATAAAGGATCTTAATATTAAGGTTGCCTTTTGAGAGCTGGGCGAAACTTCCGAGGGACGTTTGTCTAAATCCGTTCGAATATCAAAATAATCAAGACAATTATTCAACCACTCTTCTCGCTGTGGACCGACAAAAAGATTATGAAATTCTAAGGGTAGCAATAAGTTTTGCCTAAGAGTACGATTCTGCAACAATCCACGGGTCGAAAATCCAAAACCCATTTTGATGCGAAACTTCATAAATTCCTCAAAGCTCATATCTAAAATGTTTTCGTCGTTAAATAAATAGGAACCTGATGAGAATCCCTCTATTTGACTGGCTGCATGAAAGAAAAAATATTTTTCACGATCGCTTGCAAATACAAAGCGACAGTTTTTATTCATAGGAAAATCAAAGTCACATGCTTGTAGGATCTCTTGACCTTCGAAGCCCAAAGATACTTTATCAAATTTTATATTTTTAAATAAAGCACTCATCTACAATATTCCTAAATTCATAATGGAACCAAAATAAAAATAAATTGTGATTAAAAAGTTTAGTACCAAAACATATACCGTCGACTTCACCACCGCCTGGGTCGTCATTTGTGGTATTTCGTGAGGACTCTTCTCGACCTTAAGACCTTGATAACAACAGACAGAGAAAATTATAAGACCACTCATAAAGTTCTTAACAACAAAGACAAAGACATCACTCATCCCCGCAGCCTGTGAAAGTGATGTGAAATATACATCAAATGGCATACCTTTGATCAAACGGCAAACAAGGGCGCCCGATAGGGTGGCAAAAATCACAAAGTAAAAAGACAGACAAAGAACACTGATGATCCCTCCTACTAATCGAGGGAAGATCACAAAACTCAAAGGGTTAATACCCATGGATTTCAAAGCGTCGATCTCTTTATTAACTTGCATTGAGCCTAGTTCCGCAGCAACAGCTGTACCCGAGCGAGCAATCACAATTAAAGCTGTCAAAAGTGGGCCAATCTCGCGCACAATTATCATCAGCATAAAATTGCCCACATAATCCACGCCGCCTAAAAACGTCATTTGCATGATCGACTGCATGGCGACCAGTGCGCCCGAGCCAATGGCTAAAAAGATAATCAGGGGCATCGCCTGCCAGCCAGTAAAATAAATTTGAGCAGAAATAACCGAGTACAGGGTCCGCCAACCTTGAGTCTGCCCAATCAAAGTCGAGCGGAAACTTAAGTAGGTCAACAGTAACAAGTCTGCAATGTACTCAAGATTTTGTGAGACTTTACGACCTAGGCGATCCACGGTTACAATCATATCTTCTCTGTGCTTTATGGGTTGCTTATCTTAGTGAGTTTTTATCGGCAAAAAGAGATCATTTTGTTAGGGAAATAAAGAATTTGAACTTAAAAAAACCACAGATCGTAAAACACGGATTTGGCAGCTTCTGCTACGACGGAAGTCCAGTGAGATTCGTATCGCCGCCCAACTGTAGAGCGTTGATAAAGGGGGATTTCATCAGGAAAATGCTGTCGAAAGGTCGAGTGGGCGCGGAACATATGAAGCTTCGATGTGATCAAAACAATATCTTTGCAATTGAGGGCCTCGACCAAGGGAAGAGTCTGCAAGGCGTTGCCGTAAGTGGTAAGGGATCTTTTTTCGAGAATAATGTCGTCTTCGTCTAAGTCACCAAAAAAAGCGCGCTGTGGAAAAATATCTCGAAGCTGTGTCGCGGGGTGAACTCCGGAGATAATTAATTTTTTGATACGTTTAAGATAAAGCTGCTCAAATCCGTCATTAATACGATTTGCACTTCCAGTTAAAACCACTCCGCAATCAGCTTGGTGATCTTCACTCCAAGCCGACACAGGGTATTGGTTGATAATATGAAAGTGACGATAAAAAACACTACCCAGGTAAATGAAAACGATCAGTCCAAAACCTAGGAGCAAAACAGCCGCTTGAGTTCGTTTTTTCATCAGGCCTTTTTAGCAAGAAGTTCAATTTCGACATTCACGCCCTTAGGCAGAGCGGCAACTTGAACACAGGAACGAGCTGGAAAAGGAGCCGATAAATAGCTGGCATAAACTTCGTTGACTGCATTAAAGTCTGCTAGGTCTGTGAGAAAGATGGTGGCTTTAATCACATCACCCCATGAGTAGTCGGCCTCTTTTAAAACTGCTTCTGCATTTTGCATAACTTGCTGAGCCTGTTTGCTGATGTCACCGGTTAAGACTTCACCGGTCGCCGGCACAATGGGGATTTGACCCGAACAAAAAAGTGTACCATCCACTTCTAAAGCTTGGGAATAGGGACCCACAGGGGCCGGGGCTAATTTGGTTTCAATAACTCTTTTCATAATACCTCCTAGAAATAAAAGATAACTCCGCCACGAATGGGGTGGTCGCCCACGGTGCGGAAACGAGTGCCATCGGAATCGGAACGCACACCCACTCCCGTTTCAAAAGTAAAACCTAAATTTTCTAAACCACTAAAAAAGAACTCCACACCAAGGAAAGCGAGAAGCTCAAAACCCGAGCGACTTTGAAACTGAGTCCCATCAAATCGTTCCACACTCAATAGACCAGCTCCCCCGCCCACATAGAAATTAAGATGGTCCTCTGTAAAGATAATCCGATAGAGTTTTGCCATGAGCCCAAACTTAGAGTTATTTTCCTCGGTATCCACTCCAAGGGCCAGAGACAATCCTGTGTTGGCATTGGGGTAGTAACGCGCCGTAATGCTGGGCAAGGGCTCTGACATTTGATCGCTGTAGCCCACCCCCAAACGATTGGCTAAATCTACGGCAAAGGCCGATGTGGAAAAACCGCAAACAATCAAGAAAGCCAGTAAAAATTGACGTGATCCCATTTCAATCTCCCTTATATTTTGAAAGGCTAAAGTAAAATCCTATTCTATTAAAAATTCAACGATTAACTCTTGATTTCCCTAATTTCTGGAGATAGTTGTAGCTTTCAATATATTTGTGTGGGGGGCGTTAGCTCAGCTGGGAGAGCGCAACGCTGGCAGCGTTGAGGTCGCAGGTTCGATCCCTGTACGCTCCACCATTTTTACCAATATGCAGACTCGAACTTGAGACTGACACAAACCTTTAAAATTAAAAAGAAAAGTGGAATTATTGAGGACATTCATTATCTGAAACCTAGGAAATTTTCTTTTCAAGTTCGATTAAACGAGCTTCCAGGTCAGAAAGTCTGTCGGGGTTCGTGCCTTTTGCTTCTCTCAAAATGTGATTCAAAATGCTTTGATATTTGCCATCTCTTTTCATCGCTTCGCGCTTGAGCCAATCCAAAATGTCTTTGTCAATCATGGTTGTAATGCGAACTTTGGAAACAGAAAAGTCACTGTTCTCCAGGCCATCTGATTTCGAGTAAGTTATTTTTTGCTTTTTCTTAGCCATTATATTCACTCCATGCGTCCATTAAAAGTTCATGCTCATCTTTCAAAACTGCAATCACCTTCTTCAATGTTTTTTCTGAAAAACCTGAATTTTCTAAAACTTCAAAATCATCAAGGCTTACCAGGGCCGACTTTTCCGCATGAATGACATGAACATGAGGAAACCGATGCTTGTCATTTGGGTTGATGGTAATTTTAATCATGTTGGCCAAAAGCAAGATCGTCGGCATATAAACAATATGCATATTTTATACATATTTGTCAAGCTTTTCTATCTGGCTGAAATGGTTTGAGTATTAGGACTTTTTTCGCTTCAGCTAGACTCATGTTCTTTGCAAGAGGAGTCACTATTAAAAGCCTAGCTTTGAAGTACTTGCAGTTAAATCAATTCTTAAAAACAAATTTCTTAAGCTGATCTTGACTGTAAACTCCAGTAATTTCCATTTTTTGTCCACTTGGATAAAACCACTTAACACCTACATAGGCTTTTTTATATTCATTGGTCTCACCTTTATAAAAGTCAAATTGAATCAAAAGCACTTCGTAGGCGTAACGGCGGTCTGAGCTATCTGCGGAAGGATCTGAATCCCAAAACAAGTAAATTACATCTTTCAAAATGTCCGTTGGTGACGCGAATAAATGGAACCCCTGAGACTCATATTGCTTAACAACTTGATTGAAGTCCAAAAGATCTCCAGCCTCAACTTTGTCTTTTGCAAAACATAGAGCATGGGCTCTTGCTACTTCTGGCGCATCACAAACATCTTGGTTTGCAAATGAAAATGTTGAAAAGATCACTGAAAATATAACTAATAATTGACGCATTTTAACTCCCAATTTGTGATGTCACTTTATACTGAAAATGTAGTGTAAGATCCAACTCATACAAAAATTTGAAGATTTTTCACATAGGGGTTAAGAGGAGTCACGATTTAATGCAACAGATTTTAATTAGACTGGTTTGGTGAAAGAAACATCTTTAAACTGGCGTCGACTCTTGTAAAGATTGGCCATTATTTCTTCTCTACTCTTATAAGAATAGACCTTACAACCTCATGATGCCATCCACCATTTCTGATTCTGGTGGGTACCTCCATTTTGTTCAGAGTTCTCGCAATAGCTCGATAAGACTGTCCAGACTTATGCAGTTTTAAAATCAAATCAATGACCTCCACTTCCTTTTGATTTTTGATCAATTTATTTCCATATCGCCTTTCACCATAAGCAGGATTTGGCTTGGCCAGTTCCGAGGAGCCCCGCTTTTTAAATTTGATTTTATAAAGCTGAAGATATTTTAGAACTGTGGATTTTGAGGACGAAAACTCCTCTGCAATTTGCCGAATCGAGAGCTTTTCAATCAGGTATTTTTTCTTGAGGACATCTTCTTCAAAGTAAGGTTTCCCAATATAAACCTCTGAAATCATTGAAAACCGAGGATTGAGGACGGATTCTGCATATTGGTCAGTCTGGTCCACCATTTACAGAATAAGGCTAACTTTTGACCCTTGGGGTTTTAGAAAGAATGGCCAATATCACGATTCATCTAGAGTCAAGTCTTCTGAGTATTCTTTCGCTTCAAAAAAATCAATGTCAAAATAATAGCCACAGCAATTTCGACTGAAAGCGATTCAACTTTTGATGGTTCCCAAATATAACCTAGCACTCCCTTAGTTACCAATAATTCAAGAAAGTTATTTGAGAAATGAGCACCAATTGGTGCCCACATTGTACCTGTTATAAAGAATAAAATGCCAAGAGAGTAGCCCGCAATAAAAAGGTACAGACCATCAGAGATCAAATTAATAGATGGATTAAATACATGCAGTCCTGCGAAGAGTAGGCCAAATAGAATACATGCGCCAAACTTAGAATATTTTTTAGCAGCGTATTGGAGAGGAGCACCTCTAAACCAAAGTTCTTCCCATGTAACAATACACAGAGTTCCCCAGGCTGATGAACCCCAATTGAATTCAACTGGATCAATTGAACGAACCTTACCCGCCAACAGATATAGAACCAGAGGGATTAAAATTGCTGCTCCAATTAATACACCGAGCAAAAAATGATGAATTTTTCGCAAGTTGTAAGTCCTAAGGACTGATTTAACTAAATTTGTTCGATAAGCAATTACAGCATTCAGACAAGCAAATAGCACCAACAATACATATGTTGATGAAACTCCAGTAAAACCGCTAATTTTTTGAGATGAAAACAAGAACACAATGCCCAATAGAACAACAAGAACTGGATAAAATTTTGAAACTATTGTAGTCATCCAATTTCTATAGCAAAGGCCGTCTGATTCGTCACGAATATAGGAGATAACGGTATTGTTTTTGCCAAAATTTTCTTGTGAGGAAGTCCCATTACTTCTTAGAAATTCCGTACAAGCGGAGGAAATTTTTAATCGTAGTGCGGGAGCAACCCAACTCCTAGGCAATTTCGTCATAAGTTCGACCTTCTAAGATGAACCTTTGATGGAGGAAACAAAGTTGGCCTTTTTCGGTGAACGCTCCACCAATTCTCTTGTCTACTCCCGTGACAAGTACCCACAATAAATATCTCCTCGGTTGGTTATTTCTACCCACCTAAAATCCCCTGTTCTTGTAAATGTTTCATGTCAGAATAACCGGCCTTTCCACTTTCTCTATTATGAAACTATATTGTTTTTTTTAGGGGGAGTTATTTTGGGGAAATCTTTTTTATTTTTAATTATTATTCTTTTTCAGGTTCACTCTTGGGGCAAACTCCTTATTCTGGAAGTTGAAACTCTCAACGATAATTTAGAACATGCTCAAGACGTTTCTCATATTGCATGCCGCGATATAAAGCCGGACGAGTGTGTTTTACTTAAGGGTGAAAAATTTCTTTTTGAAGAATACCAAATTTTTCAAGATTTTTTGCCGCAAGCAAAAGTGGCAAACATGAGTCTGGGTTTTCAACTTCCTGTTGCAAGTGCCGGTCATCATGAGTATGAAAGCGACGCCCCTTCGTACTCTGAACAACTCGAAGAGTACCATGAACGCACCGAAGTTTTTGCAGAAATGATCGATTCTTACCCTCAAACACTTTTTGTTGCCGCTGCCGGCAATGGTTATAACCTAGGGATTTTCTGGAGCCTTGGCATGCCTCTATCAGAACAATATCCCATCTATCCAGCCTACTACAAGCAAGACAACCTTATCACTGTGACTTCGCTTGTTTCTAAACAAGTTACGACTTCTGACGTGGAAAAACATATTATTGCAGATTACGCCAATTTCTCACTTCTTCATGTAGAACTCGCTGCCCCTGTTGAGGATAATTTGAATGGTGAGGAAATTAGAGGCACTTCTTTTTCAGCCCCTTATGTCTCAAGACTGGCCTATCGCCTGATGAAGCGAAATCCAAATCTCAGTCCTCTTGAGATTAAAGAGATATTGATGAAATCCGCTTTTATCGTAGAAATTGATCGCGCCTTAGAAGTCACTCTGGACTGGATTGAAAAGGGGCCTGAATCCATGATCGGTCGCTTAGAATTGGCAAGCAATCTAAAAGAGAGAAATAGTATTCTTCAAGAAATAGGACCTATCATGATGGTTAAAAGTGGCGGCCCCCTTGTCGAGGAAGTCGCTGAACTGTGCGAAGCTGTCTATAGAAAGAACAGAGAGTCTATTACTGACTCATGCCTGATAGCTCAGCAAAAGATCTTTGGATTTAACGCCAGTCGCCTCAATAAAACCCAACAGCTTTGGCAAATGCGTCAATTCTGATTGTTCTAAGAACACAAAGTCTGGATATTTTCCAGACTGCTGTAAGCTTTACATGGGAGAGAATAAGTCTAGATTATAAGCCCCTATTTGATACTTATATAGGCCTCAGAACGTTCATTCTTATACGGGGTATTCATGGCTAAAAACTTGTACTTAATTAAATTAAGTCGTCCACTCTTTTTCTCCTTACTCCTTCTCCTCACTATTGTACCAAAATCTGTTTGGGCCCAAGCCGTAGTCAGCTGTGAAAACGTTTTTCGTGAACAAACAGCGCCCAAATCTATTACTTATTATCTCGACCAGGTGAGCTCTGCTCAAGACAGAATAAACAACGAGCCTCGCTTTCTTGACCCAGCAGAAGAAGCGGCCCTTGTGCCTCTTTGGAGAGGAACTCGCCAAGGTCCACGCGCTATTCGCGACACTCTTCTTGAAAACACAGCTCTTTTAAATTTCCAATTACTAGCTGCGGATGCGGGAGCCGTTAAACTGGCCCAACCTGGAAACTTCACTAGCCTTCGCCTCAATCACAATTGGGAAGGCAAAAATATGTCGACAAATATTGGGATGCCTATCGATGCTATCATAGCTCGCAGCTTGATGGGACAAAAGCAATTGGTTCCTGAAACGGCTAAAGCCGTCATGATTTTTATGCATGGAGGTGGAACCAAGACTACTGGTCATCACGTAGCCGCTGCCCTATCTAATTTCATGGCTCAATATGGAGTGGTCGTCGTTTCCATGGATGCCCCTTTTCATGCCTATGGACCTCGAGTGGCTGATCTTGCTCCAATTGATTACTATCGCTACCTCGTCGCTTTTCGCCACCAGTTCATACCTAAAGATGTACCAACCTTTATTGGTGGGCACAGTATGGGCGGTTTGCACGCCGACAATATGATGCGTCTCTCGGACCGAGAAGATTTAGGTCTTCGCGAAGCCTTTGCCGGCCTGGTGAACCTATCTGGCCCAATGGACAATGCTCCTGGCCTCAGCCTGAGAGAAAAAAACAGGGCCGAGTCCGAACTCGTTAGCAACGAAGAACTTATGGAGCTTGTACCGGAATCGGAGCGAGACCTGAGCGTCTTACTTCTCACCCAAGGAAAATCTTCGGCCTTAAGTGGTGTGAGTGCAGAGACTTTTATGGGCCTTGTTAACTGGAAATTGCCCGAACACAAAGGCTCAGAGTATCTGCCGACTGTGGCCATTATGGGTGAGCGCGATGCCCTTTATGTGGGGCGCGAAAAAATATTTGACGATTACATCACTCAACTTGAAAATACCAAAGTCCATCTCATGGGCCAACGTACTGACTTTAAAGGACGAGAAGCTTGGGTCTCTCACATGATCTTTGATCATTACCTGCCCGACACTCAAAAGCCCGAAACTTTTAATTTGATCAAAGACTTTATCTCAGAACGTTTAGGTGAAACTCTTGAGTCCTCTGGACATCCTTTGCTCTCTGATTTTGACGGCTCAACGGTGGGACTCGTAACTCGACTCGTCCATGAGTACTACAATAACTTGGCTTTTAGACGATTTGCCCACCAGTATTATTTAGTCGAAAAACATGGTACTGAGAAAATGGCTGAGGTGGGTGAAACTACTGCGAACCTGTCCCGTGAGGCCCGCACTTTACAAACTGACATCAAAGCTCTTCACAAAAAAGACCCCAACAACTCTGATATCTTAACAATGGAAGCTCGTTTACAAGAGGTTCAATCTGAGATGAATGTTTTGCGCAGCCAACAACAATCTCAGTTTATACCAGAAGAGGGAGAACTGAAATCTTTTGCTCAACAAAATGTCCTGCGACGTTTAGAGCTCAATGATTTTATGAAAGATATTATTACTGAGAAAAAGGCCCTCACTCAAAAACTGACTACGAAGCGCGACGAAAGGAACCGTCTGCAAAATGATTTAGAAAAAATCGTTCAAGAAGAGTTTGATAAGGGCTCCATACAAAATGAAACTTTACTGAGATACAGAGATAATTACGCACGAGTCCTCAACCACATGATTGATTTGCAAATTAAAATGAATCAGGCCAACAATGAAATGGTCACATCTAACATTGAAAACGGTCGTTTTGATATCAATCCCAGCCCTGAACTTATAAAAACATATCGGGATCTTGACCAAGCTTATTCACTTTATAACCAAGCTGAAAAAGACCTGAAAAAAGCCATTGAAAGAGCCATTGCTCAGGGTGAGCTCGGCAAAAAGGCACAAGCCATTCTTTTGGAACTCTACGGCTCACGAGAGGCTCATCAAAAAGGAATCCACACTGCTGAAAGCGTCATAGGCCGTACAGAAATCCTACGTCAGCAGATTGAGCAGCGCGAGCTAACATACTCACGCTATAACAGTGAAGTAAACCAGCTCTTAGTCAGTTATGTGGAACATGTCACACCCGATCTCTACCGCGTGCGTATGGCCAATATGATAGGTGAACTTGATCGTCCCCTAAAGGACCTAATTGGCAACACTTCGACCTTAGAAAAACTATGGAAAGTTTGGGTTGAGATTTGGAAAGAAAGGCCCCCTGAGCAGGGAACCTCTCTTTACTAAAATTTAGTCAACTTTGTAATGAACTCGATCTATATCAAAACCATAACCAGTGACAGATTTGTCTGTCACAAATTGAATAACAATGGTGTCTCCAAGAGCCACTGGCGAAAAACTTTTATTATTTAGGCCGGTCATCTCTCCAATCTTATTTCCCTCTCCATCGTAAAAATAAATGGAGTCATAATTGCTTTCTGTTTCAAATCGATCAAAATGAAGAGCCACTTTGCTAGCGCCCTCTACCTTAACCGTCCATGACTCATCCGTATTATTAGCATAGGGGTGCGCATTCGAAATAGCCTCAGGACGAGATGGCCAACCCATTGGGTCTGACTCATCTGGTTCACCAACAACGTTAGCCAGTGCATTGTATGCGTTGAGCACGCCGTGAGAAATGGAACTAGACAGATTTTCTCTTGGCACCGAAGTCTCGAGGAGCCTGTCTTTGACTTCTTGATAACTCAAGTTTGGTTCATTAGCTAAAAGAAGAGCTGCCACACCAACAACATGGGGCGTGGCCATGGAAGTTCCACTAAGTTTGAGTAAATTGTTAGATTTTCCTGTGCTTAAAATATCGACTCCAGGCGCTGCAATATGGACGCTGTTTCGTCCATAGTTGGAAAAGCTAGCTAAACTTCCACGTTGATTGATCGCCGCCACAGACATCACGTTTGCAGTGGTGTAACTGGCGGGATAGGAAGGGCGAGTGTCATTGTTACTGCGACTATTACCAGCGGCCGCCACAAACAAAATCCCAGCTTCTTCAGCCCGTTCGATAGCCTCTTCAAGTAGGTCACTTTTTCCACCACCGCCCCAGGAATTATTCATGACATCCACTTTTTTATCCGTGGCATAATCAATCGCCTTTATTGCACCTTCAAGGGTCCCTCCACCAGAACCACTTAAAAACTTCAAAGCCATCATACGAACTTGCCAGTTCACGCCCACGACTCCAACGCCATTGTTGCCCTCTGCTCCAATAGTTCCGGCACAATGGGAACCGTGGTTGTTATCATCAAGGGGGTCTCCATTGTCAGAAACAAAGTTGTATCCATAGATATCGTCAACATAACCATTGTTGTCGTCATCCACTCCAGGCTCTCCTAGTTGCTCCAGTTCGTTGACCCACATATTATTCATCAAATCTGGATCGCGATAATTGATTCCTGTGTCAATCACCGCGACAACGATGTCACGACTGCCAGTATGGATATCCCAAGCTGCTTCGGCGTCCACATCAACCCCACCAACTTCTTTCTGATCATTCACAAGACCCCAAAGATCATTCAGTCGAGTGTCATTTGGCAAAAGTGACGTGCGATATATATAGTTAGGCTCCGCTAATAAGACATCGGGATGTTGTTTTAAAACTTGCAAAACAGCTTCTGTTCGCTCAAGCATAGGACCTTGAACAAGGATTGTTTTTGCAACCTGCGAGACCACGCCTTTAAAACTTAAGTTAAATTCTTTGGCAAAAGTATCAAGAGTTTGTGTATTTGCCATGGGATGACCCTCTTTTAACTTTACTAAGTACTCGCCCGGCACGTACTCGCCAGTGATTTCAGCCCTAACTCCTAATGTTATAAACAATAGAACAGCAATTGTGCTGATGTGGTTTAAAAATCTTCCGTGATTTTGCATGCTTCCCCCAAAGAAATTCCCCAACTATTTGGATACAAACCAGTTTAGCGAATTTTTTGGGCAGCCTAAACCAAGGAACTTCTTCACATCACCTAAGGCTGGTCGAGCAATGCCAATACAGAACTGGAAAAGCGCGACTTAGGTTTGAAACCAAATGTGTTTCTCAACAGGTTTTGACTGAAACTAGGAAGAGTAAAAAAAAATCGTTTGCAGCGCCAACCCTAAGGCCGCGTAGGCGAACAGAGATACCCAAGCTCTCAAATGTTTTTTTTCCAAATAAAAATGAATTTATGACGAAGTGCAATTATAGACTTATATCTATTTTTTTATCACAAAAATGCAAAGGGCCTTCTGTCGTCGACAAAGGCCCAGTACCAAAACCAGAATTCTATTTAGTTTAACCCATAGGTTGCCAAGATAAACACCAGCCATTTTTTGCAACTAATTTGGCTTTGAAGATTTGGCAAGGGGCCGCATCGGCCTTAGCTAGAGCTGCTTTATCCAAAGGTTTACAAGTTTTATCACCGGCCATGCAAACATTGTATTTTGAACAGTTGTAGCAAAAAGCCTTTTTATTTGTGCGCATAGCAGGAGCTTTGCTCGCGTCAGCTTTGTACTGCATGGCCTTTGCAAGAGTGTCATTTTCATCAAGCATGTTCCCAGTATTGCCTTTTTTAGCACCTTTGTTTGCTTCAGCAAAAGCAGCACTCGGAAGGGCCGCGATGAGAGGAAGGGCGGATATCAACTTTAAGCTATGTCGTCTGTTCATAGAACTTCTCCTTTGAAAATCGACATCCCTTTGCAGCTCTTGTCATAGAGTGAACAAGAGGATTCGATCTGAATGGCTCAACTTAATACGAGGCTAACTGAAAATCAATTGAATAGCAATGAAAAGTTTAATTACTCTTGAACAAAAGTGCCATTTCTTTTTGCATCGCGAGAGCCACATTTCGAGCCGCATCGGCATAATCACGGCCCGAGCTGGCATAAAGGATGGCGCGAGAAGAGTTTACAATCCCACCTCCGGATCCCTGACTTAGACACCCCCACTCTAACACTCCCCCAAGGTCTCCTCCCTGAGCCCCCACACCTGGTATTAAAAACCAGGCTTCTGGAAAGTGCGAACGCAACTCTTTGAGTTCATCAATTGCGGTCGCCCCGACAACTAAACCAATATTGTCGTGTCTGTTCCATTCTCCCATGGCCTGCATCGCCACATGAAAATAAAGTTTATACTGAGAGCCCGACGGTTTTAAGTTCTGAAATTCAACGGCTCCAGGGTTGGACGTCCGACACAAAACAAAAACTCCTTTGTCTTGATAATTTGAAAAAGGCTCGATGGTGTCGCCTCCCATATAGGGATTTACGGTCACTGCATCCGCCCCATAGCGACTAAAGGCTTCGAGAGCGTACATCTCAGCAGTAGAGCCAATGTCTGCTCTCTTCGAGTCTAAGATCACAGGTGTTTCTGGATAATTGTGTTTTATGTATTGTATCAAGGTCTTTAACTCTGCTTCCAAACCTTGAGCAGCGAAGTGGGCAAACTGGGGTTTAAAACAACAAGCTAAGTCATGTGTAGCATCGACGATATTTTTTAAGAAAAGCAAAGGCTCTTCGCTTTGTCCCCGAGTATTCAAGGGCATCTTTCCAGGAAGAGGGTCTAAACCCACACAAAGGTGACTTCTTTTTCTTTTTTGCTCATGGACTATCTGGGCGAAAAACTTTTGCATAGGCTCTCCATTTTGCAGACAATTTTTGTAACATTTTTAATCTATGCCCCCATTTTGATTTGAGAGGCCCGTAAATTTGTTTCAAGCCCCACTTATTGGCCCCTATCTTGCCCTATAGAATTATATAAGGAGAACATTATGCTTACAGTATCTCTACTTTTCTCAATAGTCATGTTGGTTTCTTTTGATAGCCTATCGGCAGCATTTATCGCCAGTGGATCTTGGATTGCCCTCTCTCTTTTTCTTTTTTCAGGCGGCGTGATTTAGGGGCTTAATTCTAGACATCAGGACTCTCGCAGACTATCTTTTACGAGTGCTTCTTATATTCCTATATCGCTTATTCTACACACCAACCCTTGTCACAATTTTTTTGTTCCGCGCAATAAATTCCAAAATTAGCAAGGGTTTTCAAATAAGAAAAAAGCAAAATGGAGTTGCGCCTTGGCTCTGTTTTCCTAAAGAAAGCAAACCTGTATGGTTTCACTGTGCCTCGGGTGAATTTGAATACGCAAAGCCCGTCATTCGTCAACTTAAGACAGAACACCCCAACTGTAAAATCTTAGTGACATTTTTTTCCCCTTCGGTTGAAAACTCTTTAAAAAATTTTCCCGAAGTCGACTTTTACTGCCCAACACCCTGGGACACTTTTCAACACTGGCAAGCGTTTATCCAGCACCACAAACCCAAAGCTCTTTTGATCGCGCGAACTGATCTTTGGCCCATGATGCTCCTCGCAGCCAAAAGTGCAAAAATCCCCAGTCTTTTATTTTCTAAAACCGTCAACTCGAGAAAAGGACTTTTACAGAAGGTAGTGGCTCGCTCGCTTCTAGATCTCCTTGATACAATTTTCTGCGTCAGTGAAGTGGACCGTCAGCTTTTAATTTCCCAAGGCCTTCCTCAACACAAAATTTTTAATGCCGGCGACACTCGCTATGACCAGTGTTTTCATCGCTTACAAACCCCACGTCAACTTAAACCGCTTAAAAACTTTTATCGCCCGACACTTGTTGCAGGCTCCACTTGGCCTAAGGATGAAGCTACCCTCCTGCCTGTGATTGCTAAACAGATCACTTCTATTTCTTTTATCGTGGCTCCTCATGAGCCTAGCCAACGGCATCTGCTAAGACTTGAAAGTTCGTTGCAGAAATTGGGGATTTCTTTTTGCCGCTACAGTGCTGTAAACCAATGGAACCCCGAACAGGTTTTGATCATCGATCAAGTCGGGATCTTAGCCGAACTTTACAGTTGGGGAAGCTTTGCGTTTGTTGGGGGTTCTATGGATCGTTCTGTTCATAGCGTGATGGAACCCTTGGCCCAAGGTCTGCTCACATTTATAGGCCCCAAACACAGTAATAGCCGTGAGGCTCTTCTCTTTCAAGAAGAGTCGATTGATGGCTTGCAACCTGTTCAAGCTATTAATAACTCTGATCAACTCGACGAAAAATTGGGGCTCGCTGGCCGTGACTGGACCTCTCAAAATAAAGGCAAACTACAAATGGCTTTGCAAAGTAAACGAGGCGCCTCAAAAATCGTATTGCGTTGGATTGAAAACCAAACCTAAGGTCCTGTTTCAAAAAAAACCTCAAGCTCTATTCTCACTTCTTCCGATAAATCATTAGGGTGTTTTTTCACCGATGGGGTTTTCTATGGCACGATTATTAAATGTCTTTCTCGCGACCTTCTCGATCACAATTGTGTGTCTAGGACAGTCGATTCTGAGTTCAAAGCCACCTCAGGCTATAAACCAAATTGAAAATAGAGTTCGCAAAGCTCCGCCGGCTCCCCCCCGAAGACAAAATAAATTAAAAAGAACTCAAACAGACCTCGATAAAAGCATCACTCAGTTGGAACCACAAGAAGATGTTAGTAAAGAAGATATATTAAGAGAGTTTGTAGAAGCACCTGACAATCACAATGTGACTCTCAACCCACGAGAACCCGAAGCCGTCCTTGATGATCCTTTAAGTGATGAAAATCAGAACGTGAAAAGTGAAAGCACATCGGACCCCACTCCGACAGAAAGTCTAGTTCAAGGCACGTCCGAAAATGAGCCTATTGAAGAACCAGTTGAGGACAGTAATCAGGAAGAAGTCTCTGACCTTGATATAAACGGCATTGAAGAAAATTTAGAAGAGGCCAGCGTACAGGCAGAAAACACATTACTGAACAGTAAACGCAGACCCTCACAAAACGAAGCTTTTAGGCCTGGCATGCACCTTTTTACGAAGAACTGTACCATGTTTGCAGAGGCTACGACCTCCAGTGCAGCAGAAGGTCGCGTGCGTTTGGGCCGAAAACTATGGGTGGATAGCCACGATAAAGATTGGCACAAAGTTTTTAAGAAAAACGGTCCAGTCTACATCCCTGCCGATTGCTTGCAGTAAGTTACCTACAATCGCGACTACCCAATCCTTATTGATTCTGTTAAATTATATCAATTGACCAGGAGACACTCTTGATAAGCATACGAGATGCTCACGAACTCATCTGGGCCTACATAAAAAGAAAACTGAGCGAGCAAATGAAAGCTGTTGCTTTTATTGTCGCCTATTTATTTTTTTTTCAAACTTTTATTTTAAACCTTCCCATTCATGAATTGCCGAAAATCATTTTAGGTATCATTTTTGTCGTAATTGGATTGGCTTTTTTTATCGAAGGCTTAGTTTTAGGTGTGATGCCAATCGGCGAAAATCTTGGCATCAAGCTGCC
>JBGSNK010000036.1:0-77363 GCA_041739665.1 Bdellovibrionales bacterium | reverse complement strand
AGAAAGAGGCACGCCCCTCTATGGGCTCTGCCAGTATTTGCCCTTCGGGCAAATCACATCACGTTTACTGGAGGCCTCTTTCTACAGATATTTGGATTCGGGAACTCATTCAGTGGAAAGCGAAACGAAGAGAACCAGCTGCAGACTTTATTTCTGGAGTTGGCAAATATAGTCTATAAATGTTCGATTGGGAGTGGAATCAGCACTTTCTATTTTTTCTAAGGTAAATATTACTTTGTCTAAATCGACGGAAAAGTTTTGATTCTTTTGATCTCTAAAACCCTTCCAAGCGGACACGTACCCAACATATTTTTCACTCAATTTCTGATCCCGAAATTTTTTATTAACATGGTCTTTAACAACTAACCCCGAGATGGAATCACCCTTAAAAAAGTTAACATGACCTGTAAACTTCTTATTCTTAATTTTTTTATCTGGTAAAGAAAAATGAGCCTGAAAGCTTTTGCCAGTATTTTTCTGCAAATCAGATGTATCTAGGATGGCAACACTACAGTTATGGTTCTCAGGGACTGCCAATTCCTGACAATGAGGCGATGCAAAGCTGTTTAAAGGAAAAATACATTTCTCGATAGCCACTATCTTTCCAGAAAAAGAATAACAATGTGCTGAAAAGAAAACCCCTAAAAGAAGGAGGCTTGATTGAAAGTGAAGAACTCGCGCTTGCGCGGCTCGAGATTTTGTCAAAAAACGGAAAAAAGTGACTATTTTTGTCATGATTCAAACCCTCAGTCTAAAGTTATTGGTGCCTAAGCTTATTGAGTCATTCATCTTCAATATTCATTCCGAGTAATGTTCAGATATCATGAGCCTTTGTATGTGAGGCTTGACCCGGAGCGAAAAAAATGTCAATTGTTCTTCTTTTCAACGTAAGGCTGGATCATGAAAACTTATCCCCCTCTGAAAAAAGTCGGATATCTTGGTGGCGGTCAGCTGGCTCGTATGCTGATTCAAAGCGCGCAAAGTATGGGTCTTGAGGCCCATGTGTTATCGGCCCATGAACAAGATCCAGCTGCCCAAGTGAGCCAAAACTGGCAGCAGGGCTCAACAGACAATGCTTCTGACCTTGAGCGCTTTATAAAGTCCGTGGACGTGGCCACTTTTGAAAGTGAGTTTCTCGATACAGGCCTCCTCGATCTCATTTCTAAGAATGTCAAAATATCTCTGCACCCTTCGCCTATTGTGATGGGCCAGTTGCGCGATCGCCTCACTCAAAAGCAACTTTTTGACCAACATAACTTGGCCACCTCTCCGTGGTCCCCTGCTCACAAGCTTAAAGATGTTCTTCAATTTATTGAAAAACAGAGTTTGCCAGTCGTTTTCAAAAAGCGTCTTTTTGGTTACGACGGTTATGGCACTTTCGTTGTAAAAACCAAAAATCAACTCAATGATTTTTTAAATAATATTTTTCAGGAAGATCAATTTATTGTGGAGAAGTTTATTCCCTTTGATAAAGAACTGGCCGTCATCATAGCCCGCAGTCAAGATGGCAGTTTCACCCACTTGCCTTTTGTGGAAACCCTACAAAAGGAGTCACGCTGTGACTGGGTCAAAGGACCGATTTCGATGAAGTCAGACAGTGTAACCATCAAAGGCCTGAAGACTTTTTTAAAAAAGCTGGATTACGTCGGAGTGATGGGCGTTGAGTTCTTCAAAACTAAAAAAGAGATTTTGATCAATGAAGTAGCTCCGCGGGTTCACAACTCTGGCCACTACTCCTTGACCACCCCTGGCCCCAGTCAGTTTGACTTGCACAATGCCTGTCTTTTAGGGCTTAAGCTACCCAAGGCTATTGAAATTAAGCAAGGCTTTGCTATGGTTAATTTGATCGGGTCGGATAAGAAAGTGGCACTGAAAGCTGTTGAAGGCCTTCATTGGTACGGCAAAAGCGAAAACCGCCGCGGTCGAAAAATGGGGCACATTAACACTTTGGGGAGCAATGGCGATCAAGCCTTAAAGAAGGCTCTGAAGCTCAGAAAGGAAATCCAGTTATGAAAGCTAAAGTAGCCATAATCATGGGGAGTGATTCGGATTGGCGAGTGATGGAGCAAGCCGCTCACGTACTAAAAGAGTTCAACGTGGCCTACCAAGTAGAAGTGGTTTCTGCCCACAGAACTCCTGAGAAAATGAAAAGCTTTTGCTCCAAATCTGAAAAAGATGGCATTCAAGTGATCATAGCAGGTGCTGGGGGTGCGGCACACCTCCCTGGCATGATCGCGTCTTTGAC
The DNA here is from genome assembly GCA_041739665.1 of Bdellovibrionales bacterium. GTDB lineage: Bacteria > Bdellovibrionota > Bdellovibrionia > Bdellovibrionales > JAGQZY01 > JAGQZY01. The sequence continues at coordinate 75,118 of JBGSNK010000036.1, read as the reverse complement.
AACACTTCCCGTTATTGGAGTTCCAGTGAAACTCAAAACCTTGAATGGTTTGGATTCGTTGCTTTCTATTGCCCAAATGCCTAAGGGTGTCCCAGTTGCCACAATGGCCATCGATAACGCTCACAACGGAGCCTTACTCGCGCTACGCATTCTGGGTTTGCGATCTGGCAAGATTAAAAATCAACTCAGAACCCATCAGAAAGGTCTGAGAACTAAGGTGCAAAAGATGAACAATCATCTCCAGGATATCCTCAAAACAGAAACCATTTAGAAATCGGGTTATCATCTAGCTTAAATCGAACAAAAGTTGTATTTTGTCGCTATGAAGAATCGAGACCAATTTCCTCATATCGTAATCGTGGGTGCTGGATTTGCGGGTCTTAATGTCGCTAAAAAGCTGGCAAAAACAAAAGCTTCAATCACTCTGATTGATAAAAGAAATTACCATCTCTTCCAACCTTTACTCTACCAAGTTGCCATGGCCGGACTTTCCCCAGCTGATATTGCCTACCCTATCCGAAGTATTTTAGCCCAACAGAAAAATACCAGTGTTCTTCTAGGTACAGTGACCAACCTTGATTTAGAGAACAAACAAGTCATTGGGGATTTTGGCAAGCTAGATTACGATTACCTCGTCGTCGCCACTGGGGCCGAGCACAGTTATTTTGGTCACACAGATTGGGAAGAGCATGCACCTGGTCTTAAAACAATCGAACAAGCAATCGAGATTCGTAGACGGGTTCTGTGCGCTTATGAAGAGGCCGAACAAGAACAAGATCCAGATAAACAAAAATCCCTTCTGACCTTTGTCGTTGTTGGTGCGGGCCCTACTGGAGTCGAGCTTGCGGGTGCACTCTGTGAGATCTCCCGATTTTCTTTTAAAAAGGATTTTCGAAATATTGATCCGACTCGCTCTCAAGTTTTTCTTGTCGAAGCCGGCCCAAGAGTTTTGGCAGGCTACGCAAAAGAGAGCTCCGCCCAAGCAGAAAAGGATCTAGAGAAATTAGGAGTCAAAGTCTTAACATCTTCGCGTGTCACCTCGGTCACAGCTAAAGGGGTCGTCATTGACGACAAGCTTCTGCAAGCTTCCACTATTATTTGGGCGGCGGGTGTAAAACCCAGTTCGCTTAATTCTATTCTCGGTCCAACCGATCCCCAGGGCCGTGTCTTTGTTGAAAAAGACTTGAGTTTAAAAAAATATCCCGAAGTTTTTGTGGCAGGCGATCAAATTCATTTTGAACAAAACGGTCAGGTTCTCGTCGGGCAGGCCCCTGTGGCTATGCAACAAGGACTTCACATCGCGCAAAACTTAAAACGGCTTATAAAGGGACAGCCAACACGACAATTTAAGTATTACGATAAGGGTCAAATGGCCACAATTGGACGAAGTCGTGCCGTTGTGAATATGGGGCGTTTCGCGTTCCATGGATTCTTGGCCTGGCTCGTTTGGCTGGTTGTCCACATTTACTATTTGATTGGATTTAAAAATAAATTTTTTGTCTTATTCCAATGGCTTTGGTCCTACTTGACCTATCGAAAGGGCGCCCGATTGATAGTTCAAAAGAACTGGAAACAGGAAAAGCAATAACAAAACCTCGCCCACTTCTTTACTCAAACTCTATTGGCGCCTGACCCATTGAATCATGGTCGGACCATTCAGCCCTTGATTGGCGCAGTCAGGTTGCCCTCTAAATAGGCAAACTGAATCTGCCGATCAAAAGCATTGGTCTGATGATCTCTTTATAGTAGATGTACCTTTTTCAAGGAGATCCAAAGGATGACTAGATTTCGTTTTTTACTCGGCCTCATTTTGCTTTTTACACTGAGTTGTACAAATAAAGAGAGTTACGATGCTTACCAAACTCTGTCGAAAGAAAAGGTTCCAGCTATTGGCAGCGAGTTGGTTCAGCTCAAACACAGCAAATCAGGTGCCCATATAGTTTTAATTAAAAATGAGGACCAAGCTCGCTCTTTTATGGTGGGTTTTCGTACCCCACCCTATGACGACACCGGCCTCTTTCATATTTTTGAACATGCTGTGCTCGAAGGTTCGCGCCTCTACCCTTCCAAATCTAACTTTTTCCATCTTGCCAACTCATCGGTAGCCAGTTTCATAAATGCCATGACGGGCTCGGTCTACACCCTCTACCCTTTCGTTACTCGATCTCAAAAAGATTTTGATAACCTTCTCTCGGTATATATGGACGCCGTATTTTTTCCAAATGTTCTCAACGATCCGCGAATAATCAAAAGAGAGGGCTGGCGCTATGAGGTCAATCCTGAAACCAAGAAAATGAGCATCAATGGAATTGTTCTCTCTGAAATGAAGGGTGCTTTTGCTAGCCCCTACCGCTCACTTTGGTTTGAAATGTCTCGCGCTCTTGTCCCCGACACACCCTTTGCCTTTTCCAGTGGAGGATTGCCAGCCAAAGTCGCCACTCTCACTTTTGAGCAAATTCGCGAAGCTCATAAGAAATATTATCACCCTCAAAATTCAGTCATATACCTTTATGGTGATTTGGATTTTAAAAAAGAATTGGAGATTTTGGATAAAAAGTTTCTAGCTGAGTTTGAAAAGACCAGTGATTATAAACGTCCTGAAATTAATGTGCAAAAAGACTTTAACTACCCCACACCAGTTGTTGAGGGCACTTACCCTGGAGAGGCCAAAAGCGATAAGGACTTTTTAGCAAAAGGCTTTATTTTAGGAGAAAACCTTTCTCCCGTTGAAAATAGTGCAGCCATTGTTCTGACCCAGGCTTTCATTGAAAACAACGCCGCCCCTCTAAAACTTCGTGTTCTTAAAGAAGGTTTAGCAAAATCCACTTCTCAAATGAGCGTAGGTGGTAAAGAAAGAGGCCTCTCTTTTGTCTTTGAAGGAGCTAATGCCAAGAACAGAGATAAACTTGAGAATGTTTTAAGCCAAGAAATAGACAAAGTTGCTCAAGAGGGACTTGACCCCGAGCTTCTCACATCGATTTTAAATAAATATGAGTTTGCCTATAAGGAAACAAATAGCAACGGCTCTCACAAGGGCATGCAGTTGGGATCAATTGTTCTCGACAACTGGATCAATCAAGATGAACCACTGAGTGAGGCGCTCGATTTTGTCACCCACTTTAAAAAGCTACGCTTGTTACTCAGTGACCAAGAATATATTAAAGATTTCTTCAGAACTTACTTTAAAGAAAACGAAAAAGTACGTTGGTTAGTGTTGCGTCCAGACCCCGATTTTTCTAAAAAGTTTAATGCTGGCCTCGAAACGCAATTGGAAAAGGCCCTTGAAGAAAAGAGTGTGGATGAATATCTGAAAGAACACCTCAAGTACGAAGAATGGGTGGCCGCTAAAGAGCCTAAGGACATTGTCGAGAAGGTTCCGACCCTTGAGCTTAGCGATGTCAAAAGCGATGAAAAACCTATTTCTTTCGCGAAGTCACGGTTGGAAAACACTGAGGTCATTGAGTACCCACAAAACACTACCGGCATCAATTATGTGAATATGTACTTTGATTTAAGTGGTGTGGAAGAAAGTGACCTCCGAGATCTAGAGCTCCTCACTAGCCTTCTCAAGCGCACTGGGACTAAAAATTATGGTTTTAAAGAACTTTCTAAAGAGATTGATACTTTTGTCGGCGGGCTGGGCTTTTCTGTGGCCACTTATCAGTCGGTTACTCAACCAGACGACTACAAGCCCACTCTTGTGGTGAGCTTACGCTTTATTAACGAAAATAGGGAAAAAGCTTTTGCTCTTGCACGCGAGATCATGCTCAACAGTCATTTTACTCCACAAAAAAGAGTGAACGACCTAATTGAAGAAATGAAAACAAATATGAACAGCGGTATCTCTTATCGAGCGCCTGGCTTGTCTATTTTGGCCGCCACCAGTCGTTTCTTCCCCAACCTTGGTTCCTTTAATGAAGCCACGGGTGGCGGACCTTTTGAGCGCTATATTCTTCAATCTCCAATTAAAGCCCAAGAGCTGGTGCCTCGTTTGAAAAAAATGATGAACCAAATATTTAATAACAATCGTCTTTATTTAAGCACAATCACCGCAGACAGTGACGACCTGCCATCGCTGAAAGCCGAGATTGGCGCTGTCAAAAAGGCATTACCCCAAGCAAAGGGTCCCGATCAAAAGTGGTCTTTTGAAAATCAACAGCGCTACGATGGTTATGCCATTCCTGGCGAAGTCCAGTACTTAGCTCAAGCCACATCCTATAAAAAGCATGGTTTAAATTTCCACGGCTCTATGGACGTGTATTCACGCTATTTGAATAACAACTATATGATTCCTAAGTTACGAGAACAAGCGGGAGCTTATGGTGGACGCGCTTCATTTGGGCAAAATGGTTTGTTTACCATGTCGACTTACCGCGACCCCAACTTGCAACGCAGTTTGGATATTTTTTCTCAAGCTGTGGATTTTATGAAGGCCGAGGAGTTTAATCAGGACAATCTTAAGCCTGCTATCTTAGGCTCTTTAAAATCTTATTACAGCGATTCTTCTGTGTACGATAAAACAAGATTTATGACTTATTTGTACCTTACAGATCAAAGCTGGGAAGACTATATGCAAACCAAACAAGAGATTTTGCAAACCAAACCCGAGGATATGAAACGCATTAGTGATGTTTTAACAAAAGCCCTTAAAGAATCACATAAAGGGGTGGCGGGAAGCTCTCAGAAGTTAAAAACGGAAGCTCAGTTTCTTAAAAATATTCTCTCTATTCAATAAGCAGGCTTTTATATCTTAAGTAGGAGCGACTTATCATTTTAAGAAATAAAAAACTCGTGGCAGTATGGCACGAGTTTTTTTTATTTCTTAACGGGCGCTGAATCCATCGAGTAGAGTCCGCCCTAACACTCCGGGTGTGAATATTTGTACAAGAATTTCACATTCTTTCTTTAGGTCTGGTGCTCCCCAGATTCGGCCCCGCTCAATGGCTTCTTTGTAAGGCTCTAAGAGATCAACTAAGTCCTGAGTTACAATTTCAGTCCCCTCATCACTCAGATGAAAATAAAGATAAAACAATGCCGAAGCCTTCAAAGACTGGAAGCGATACTCGGATTCGTCCAAGTGCTCAAGATTCTGCATGGCTTGTTTAAAGTCGAACCAGGAGCCCGCATTTTTTTTAATCCGCGTCGGACGACACAAACACAATGTAGCTTCAGCCGCTAAACTAGTATTTCCAGAGAAAAGTAGCCCCGTAATGTGATTCAATCTCAGTTCTTGATCTTGATGCCCCATGTTCCAAGAGTTCATGTGAGCTAGATCGCGAACAAATAAAAAGGGATGTTTCTTTTCGTAATAAAGACTGAGCTTATCCTCATCAAAAGCTTCGTATTTTTCGCTTTGATAGATCTCGCTTAACCACTCTAAAATTTGCGGATTAAAGGGGAAATACTCTTGCAGCTCCTCTTCAAAGAGCTGAGCATAGTTGTCCATATGAAGGTGAGAGGTGACGATAGTTAAATCGCGTTTTAAAAAATGAAGGGCCTCTGGCTGCTGCATCACAATAATTTTATTGTAAGCAAAATCTATTCTTCGGGACAATCTTAAACCATCAAAAGGTCTAGTTGGGAAGAGGGCAAAAAAAAATCACATCCACTTGGGATGTGATTCAACAAAACGGCAATTTGCCAAAATAGCCCTTCTTTTTAACGACGGCCGGACTTTATCTTCATCTGTAATTTAGATATAAGATGAACAGCCATCTTTTCATGAACCTTACACATCTTAAGCTCGTCTCTACGGTAAGAGCGCTGACTAGGTGTTAGGGTTCCTGTTTCCAGTTCCATTTCATAATCCATTTTATTAGCGCGAATCCCTTCGAGCTCCTTTGTCTGTCTTTTGAAGAGCTTATTGACACCACTCAAAGGGGCCACTTCAATCCACTCTTCTTTTCCCTTGTACCAGCTCACCATACGCAAAAAACGAGCTTTGTTTTTTGCTAAGGTGAATTGTGGGTACTCGGCTTCATCCAACTCAAGGATATTGTCATATTTATCAAGATTGAGATCTTCCATCTCAACACCATGAAATACGGCCTCGCTTTGCTGATCTAATGCCACTGACGTCACATCTGAAAATGTTTCCACGATCCTTACCTCCCTATTTGGACCAATTTATACCACAGATTTTAGGAATTTGGTGATGGGCATGTAAAAAAGGACATTTTTACTAAAGATTCTGTAAAAAAACTAAAGGTGATCATAGTTTGTGCGACCCGCCGGCTTTTATTAAAATTTATAAATGATTCTATATATTTACTTAACTCTTTGCCGATATTTACTTAAGTCTTTACTGGCGAGCGCTCGTACCAAATTCTCTTTGAAGCTCAGCGATCATGGCGCGATTGAGCTCCATGCGAGTTTCCAGTCGGTTAATTCGACTCAGTTCCTTCTGGGAAAATTGAGCTTCTTTTTTTTCTTTCTTCAAAGCTGTGTTAAGTCGATCTAGTTCTTCTGAAATTTGTAGGTTGTCTTTTTCAAAAGTGTAAATACGTTGTCCTAACTCATAACCTTTTAAGAATTCGGCCTCGGCGGACGGGGGACAAACTCTTTCATAACTCAGTCCTGATCGCCCCACTATAAATCCATGATCGCGAACGCAATAGGCATCAATGCCACTATTCCAACCGGCCAGATAACGCTCGTGATTGACATCGTTAAAATCAAGACATTGCTGTTGTTGCTTTTCCCAACCGATAACAGATTTGCCTTGGACCGCATCGGCGCGACCAATCTCAAACCAATCCAGTTGAGAACAAGAGGTTTTATTTGGGGTCACATGGAGACTTTGGCAAGATAAAGTACCCATAATCAAAAAATAAAATAGAAGACTTTTTAAAACAGACATTTCGTAACCTCGGCTTCTTATAGCCTTTCGTGAACTTGGCCTCAAGCCTTCTTGAGGAAAAAGGCCTTTAAATTGGAGTTTTTCTCACTCAACTCATAATCCCATTGGGAGAAGCTAGTTGCACAGCTCTTAAAGCCCAAATCCAAAGCCTCATGCTGTAAAAATTGCCTCCATCTCTTTAAATCCCACTTTTCAAAGTTGGTCGAAAAGAGCAAAGTCCCGCCCGAATGAAGATTGTCAGAACACAGCTTTAAAAGGCTCGCGGCATCTTTTTCAATTTTAAAAACTTTCTTCGTTTTTTTCTGACGTGAAAAAGAAGGGGGATCACAAATGATCACGTCAAACTTGAAAGCCTTTTTCTTGGCATAGTTCAAATAGTCGAAGCTATCCATACAAACAAATTCGTAGTTTTGGGCGTCTAGCTCGTTGAGTTGAAAATTCTCCTGGCCCCAACGCAAATACTTACCCATGGTGTCCACTGAGACAACACGCTTAGCCCCACCCAGGGCCGCCACTAAGCTAAAACCACAAGTGAAGGCAAAGAGGTTCAACACCGAAAGATTTTGACTCTTTTCCCTCAGCCACTGCCGTCTCTCTCGCTGGTCCAAAAACAATCCAAAATTGTGTCCGCGATCTAAAGCAGCTTGGTATTTGACCTCCCCCTCTTGAAAAACCCAATGTTGTGGAAAATCAGTGGAGGTGCGAACGAGTTCAGGATTGTCTTGATGTGCTTTAGAAGGTCGCCAATGAAAGCTCCAAGTGTCTTGCCCAAGAATCTTCATAAATTTTTCGATTTTGTTGAGTTCAAAATCTGTCGGTCTCTCCTCCCTCCACCAACCTAAAACCCAATAGGGCCCCACTTTGTCACCACGCAAGTCTCCTGTTTCTTGGTGAAAGAGCCTTAGACTCTGTTCGGGTGATTGCAAGAGATGTGGAAATAAACTTTCTCTGCGTTCGTAAGCACAAATCCAATTGGCCAATTCGGGTTCTTGGCACAATTCCAAGTTTTGAAACAAACGCGAGGGTGAGCTTACGTACTTTTTATCCTCCCCTTGATATTGAAAACTTAAGCTATAGCTGTGTAGCATAAGCCGACAGAAGGGACGGCCGGCATATAAAGTGTCGCCTAAGATTGGGATTCCCGACTTAACGGCATGTTTTCGAATCTGATGTGTCTTCCCAGTCAGGGGATAAGCCTTGTATAAGGAAAGTCCTTTGTGAGTGACCACTTTTTCGAAAGTGGTCTGAGCCCCCCCTGCTCGGTGAAGAGGGTCTTGTCCCATTTTGGAGGCAGGACTCTCTTCATTATCTTCACCCTCAACAGTCCAACTTTGATGGCGAGATTCACAATCGCTCACGAGCCAATACTCTTTTTTAACTTTTCTCTCTTGAAAAAGTACACCCAGTTGCGCGGCCAAATCCTTGCTTTTTGCGAACACCATGGCACCAGAGGTTTCTTTGTCCAAACGATGACAGATGCTAAGGCTTTGATCGTACTGGCTGACTAGCCACTCGTGAAAGCCCTGTTCGTCGGGCTCAGAGCGATGAGATGTCACCCCACAGGGTTTGCTAGCAAAGAACCATTTCTCGTCACTAACGACGTTGGCATTCGCTACAGATACCATATAATTCTAGCACGTGGTCGGTGAGGATAAAGCCATGACGTCCGGCTATTCTATCCTGCAACTCCTCAATTTTTTGGTTTTCAAATTCAACGATTTTTCCACATTTTACACAAGTCAAGTGGTCGTGGTGGTCTTTAGAGGCCCACTCATATCGAGCCGGCATACCTCCCATGCGCACTTCTGTGACGTAATTTTGTTCGGATAACTTTTTCAGAAAACGATAGACCGTGGCAAAGCCGATATCCGGGTTCTTCTCGCCTATGATTTCAAAAACTTCTTGGGCCGTGAAGTGGCTGGGACCTGTTCTCACCACTTCTAGGATCTGAACCCGCTGCTGGGTGACTTTGAGCCCTAATTCACGAATGATCTTCTTGTGGGAAAGGCCCTTATAATCATCATTTTTAGGCAGTTGAGCATGGGATTCGCTAACGGGTAAGGCAGATGGATTGTTTAGGGTCATAACTGGGTGGTAATTTTGATCTCGCAAGTTGTCAAATAAAATAATAATGGTTTTCATTTTCTTTTGGAATTACCCTTCCGTCTTCTTCAAATCAAAAACAAAGGCTTGTCATCTGTTTTTCATTTACTGACAATACATGAGCCTCAAAGGAGTAAACGTGGCTAAAAAAACCAGTCGATCTTCAAACACCGTGCATGAGTCAGAAAAACAAAAACATTTACTCTTTCAAACAGTTGGAATTTTTATAGACGCCGAAAATATTGAGCTCTCAGGCCTTAAGCACCACGAAGCCCGCACCGATTATAAAAAAATATTGGCGAAAGTGGGCGACCGTGAAATCACACGTATTCTTTACTACAAACCAGAATATAAAGAGATTTCTGCCGACTTCCAAAAGTTTTGGTGGAGTTTAGGCGGCGAAATCAAACGGCCCCAGAAAAATGCAGATAGCTTTATGGTGATCGATGCCGTGACCATGGCCGACAAGCTCGATGTGGTTATCATCCTCGGGGGAGATAAGGATTTCCTACCTTTGATTTGGTATCTCAAATCCCGTGGGTGTCGCGTTGAAATTTGGTCTTGGCCCGAAGCCACTTCGCCAGAACTTAAAGAACAAGCTGATTTTTACTACCCCCTCACAACAGATTTCATGGTGAAATGATTGCCCTGACCAACAGGCAATGATACTAGATATTTTAATTTACCGACTACGCAGTCGTGGCTCAATGGATAGAGCATCTGACTTCGGATCAGAGGGTTGGGGGTTCGAGTCCTCCCGACTGCGCCAAGTACCGCCAGGTACCTGCTTCTTTTTGCAGAAGCAGTGCAGAAAATACCTCCACAAAACGAAGGGTTTGCAAGTAACTTCTATTCCCGTGTTAGGAGTTCGGAGGCTGCCTCTCCGTAATTTAATCATAAGGTTTTGCAAAAGGAATCACCGGGCCGAGACTTTCAATTAACTGGCTAAAAGTGGATATACAAAAGGACTCACTCTCTTGTAGTCAGCCTTTCTTATTTTAACTGATACTATTCATTATGTAGTTTAGAAGATGCCTTATTTCGTTTTTTAAAGTTTAAACAATTGATCTACCAAGATCATGGAACCCATAGGAACAAAATGGACTTTATTACAAACACAATCATTGGCTTTGTAGCTATTCTGCATATCTCCTTTCTGATTCTGGAGATGTTTTACTGGACCAAGCCGTTGGGCCTTAAAGTTTTTGGTCAATCTCTTGAGAAAGCAAAAGCATCGGTAACACTGGCGGCGAATCAAGGACTCTATAATGGCTTCTTGGCAACAGGCCTTATATGGGGGTTGATTTTGACGGACCCCATGATGGCTAAGCAAATCAAACTGTTCTTCCTCAGTTGTGTGGCGATCGCTGGATTTTATGGTGGTTGGACGGTTAATCGGAAAATTTTGTTTGTTCAGTCTGGACCAGCGGTGGTTGGCTTGATTTTACTTTTCCTGTCGTGAAGAGCAATCGGCGATCTCAGCCCTTTGTGTAAGTCTGCAAGTCATCTTGCTTTAGCACCTCTTCCAACTGAGCAGCCCCTTGCTTGGAGACGCTGATGAACATTTGATCGTCGGAGCGGTGCTTGTATTGTTCCTCCAACATCAACTCATCGTGTTCGCGAAAGCGCGTGATCAGGGAGCTTGCCTTTGCTTTCGAGAAACCAAGGCGCATGAGAAGCTCCTCCACCATCAGAAGACTGGACTCCAAAGTTTCTCGTTTAACCACTTCAATACCCAGATCTCGTAGATCGAAGGCGTGGCCGCGATTGCGGGCACGGGCTAAGATCGTCAGGTTAGGAAAATGACTCTTCACCTCTTCAGCCACGCTGAGACTACCCTCCATATCATCGACGGCCAGGATAAAAAACTTGGCTTTTGCGGCACCGGCTGCCTCGAGCAATTCGCGCCTTGAAGCATCACCGTAATAAACTTTGTTGCCAAAACGGCGAACCAATTCAACCTGAGTCGCATCGTGATCGATGGCCACAAAGGGAATTCCTTGGGCCCTTAGAATTCGCCCAAATATCTGCCCAACCCGACCGAATCCAGCGATAATCACATCAGGGACTTCGGATTTGATCTCGTCAAAAGCCGGTTTGGCCTGGGCCCAGCGCAGCTGCCAAAGTTGGTGGCCAAGCAATAACAGTGGGCTCATGGCCATGGAGACAGTGATGATCGCTGCCAATGTCAAAACCAATTCCTGCTGTAGAAGTTCCGAACGCAAAGCCAAGGTCAGCAACACAAAGGCAAATTCCCCACCTTGGGAGATCATCAGTCCGGTCATCTTTGCATTTTCGTGGTTCAGCCTAAACAGTCTCGCCACCAGATAGATTATTATAAATTTTAAGGAAATATAAAGTAGAGCGATGCCAAGAATCAAAAATGGCTTCTCCATGATCAGTTCAAGACTGATGCTCATGCCAACAGCCATAAAAAAAAGCCCCATTAACAAACTCTTAAATGGCTCAAGGTCCGACTCAAGCTCGTGGCGGTACTCAGAGTCAGCAAGCAGGACTCCGGCAATAAAAGTTCCAAGAGCCGCAGAAAGACCCACCTGTTGCATCAAAGCCGCCACACCTAAAACAATCAGCAGTGTTGCTGCCGTAAAAATATCCCTGGACTTGCTTGATGCAATAAAGCGAAACAAAGGCCTGATTAAATAGCGACTACCAATAACCATGCCAAGGATGGCCCAAACAACCAGAAGTGCCCCTTTAAGGTCCAGCCCTCCAGACATAGCCTTAGCACCCAAGACGGGCACGATGGCCAGTGCTGGGATAGCAACAATATCTTGCATGAGAAGGATCGAAAAAGCCGATTGTCCGAAAGTGGTGTTGAGTCGGTTGGTTTCAATCAGGGTCTGTAAAGCAAATGCCGTAGAGGAGAGTGACAGAGAGATCGCCACAACTGCAGACACGACCATCGAAAGTCCAAATCCAAGACCAATGGCAAAGAACAGGAGTGAAGTCACAAGGATCTGCAGCCCTCCAAGGCCCAGCAAGCCAACACGCATTGACCAGAGCTTGCGTGGCTGGATTTCAAGGCCAATCACAAAAAGCAAAAGAACAACGCCAAGTTCGGCAAAATGGAGGACGCTTTCGGAATCGGTGATAAAGCCAATCCCTTGGGGTCCAACCACAATTCCAGCAATGAGGTAGCCAAGAACTGACCCCAATCCCAGTTTTTTCGAAATAGGGACAAATACAACTGCAGCAGTGATAAAAACAAGAGCTTGTTCAATCATGCAAGGAATTAAACACCGTCTTTTGCTTAAAGTATAGTACCGACGAAAGCTTTTTCTAACCTATCTGCATTAAGACACAGTCTATTTCTTCTAATCTCTGATTTTCAACTCGCTCCAACTAAACAAGGATATTCCGGCACCCACGAATAAGCGTGCACTGGCATTCCAAGTTTTGGCAGACTCTAAAGCCTTTGCTAATAGATTGTCCGTCCCTAAGAGTTAGGACAGTCAACGTGTCAGCACATGATAAGGGAATGCAAGGGATTCATGGGAAATAGGCGTTGGTACATTTATTTTTGTTATTTAAAGTTTAAACAGTTGATCTACCAAGATCATGGAACCCATCACCAACACGAACCATCCAAAGCCTTTTTTGAGAGCCTGTTCTGAAACTCTCCGCGACAATGCCATGCCAATCAAAATACCAAAAACAGCAATTGCAGCGAGGGACAGGAGCAAGGGCCAATCCATCATCTGGGCTTGCTGCTGCAGATCTCCAACAAAGCCTAATAACGACTTTGAGGCAATTATTAACAACGAAGTTCCCACAGCGATTTTCATAGGAAGACCTACAATAATCACCAAGGCTGGTATGATTAGGAAGCCACCACCAGCTCCAACAAATCCAGTGATACTCCCCACCACAAGCCCCTCCATACCAATGACAGCGTAACGAGAAAGGGGGGACAAGTCGGCTTTTTTGTGGGCGACTGTCTTATTCTGCTTAATCATAGAGACCGAGGCCACAACCATCAATATGGCAAAAACAAGCATGATGAGCAGAGCTTTAGAAATCACAATGTCTCCGAAATCTAAAATTTGATCTGGCAAAGCGGGCACGATAAAAGCCCTCGTGACGTAAACACCGACGAAGCTTGGAGTGGCAAAAATGAGACCTGTTTTTAAGTCCACCTCACCCTTTTTCAAATAGGACAATCCTCCCACAAGGGACGTCAGCCCGACAATGAAAAGAGAGTAAGCGGTAGCTAAGACTGGATCGACTGAGAAAAGATAAACAAGGATGGGAACTATTAAAATAGAACCGCCACCGCCAATCATTCCTAAAGAGAGGCCCATAAATATTGTTGCAAGATATCCTAAAATTTCCATAACCTAACTTCTTACACTCTTTTTATTATCGTAGAGCTTGAACAAAACCATTCCAACAATCATGCTGCCCACAAAGATAAAAGGACGAGGACTAAAGCTCATCAGAGCAGTGATGCCAGGTCCAGGGCAATATCCACCTAACCCCCAACCGACACCAAAGAGTGTTGCCCCTATCATTAAGGTCGGTGTGATTTTGGTTCTTTTAGGCAAATGCCAATCCAAACTGAAAAGAGGGCTGTTGCGCTTGCGAATCAAACGATAGGTAAAGAAATGAATCAGAATTGAACCACCCATAACAAAAATCAAAGAGGGATCCCACTGACCGAAGATATCAAGGAAACCAATCACTTTTGCAGGCTGGGTCATTCCGGAAATAGTCAGCCCAAAACCAAAAATAAGACCGACAACAAGAGAAGCTAAATTATTTTTACAACTCATTGGATCACCCCCATGGATTTAAAGATCCAAACAGCCAGGATACCAGCTGCCATGAAAAAAGCCGTGGCGCAAAGAGAGCGGAGTGACATGCGACTGATCCCACAGACACCATGACCACTTGTGCAGCCACCGCCCATGATTGTTCCAAAGCCTACTAAAAGACCGGCAATCACCAAAGTCCAATTCGAGGACTGCACATTGTCAGCAAAGGCATCATTCTTAAACTGACCAACGATAAAACCACTCAACAAAAGGCCCACAACAAAAAGCACACGCCATTGTGTGTCCCCCTTTTGTGGAGTGAGAACTCCATTGACGATGCCACTAATGCCGGTTACACGCCCATTCCAAAGCAGCATCAAAGAGACAGACAGGCCAATTAAAATTCCACCGAGTCCAGCATTGATCCATTCATGATACATACAATTGATTCCTCTAATTTATTTTACTTTTACTCAACGGGTAGACCAGCTTGGTTCCAGCGCAACATTCCACCCAGCATATTGGTTGTTCTAGTATAACCCAATTGAAGGCTCAGTGCAGTGGCTTGCCCAGAGCGTCCTCCGCTCCGACAGATAAAAACAATTTCTTGCTCACGATCCCCTTGTTTTAAGAAATTTTCGAGGTCTTCACCAAGGGTCACGAGCTCCGCTCCAGGAATGTGGTGCAATTCCCCATCAAATTCATCATCACGACGCACATCAATTAAACGCACATTTTTCATTTGAAGATGAACATCTTCCACAGACACTTCTGGGATGCCGTCCACAAGTTGTGGATGAAGGGCTCGTATGTCAGAGACTAAGCCACACTGCAAGTTGGCCTTCACAGCTTGATCTATCTTTTTTGGCTGAGGCAAATTGAGATCCGCCATGATTGTAACAAACTCAGACAGACTGCGGTCTCCGCCTAGACGTGGGTTCAATTTCTTTTCTAGGGCCACAGTTGATGATGTAAAGCCCCTGTAGTCGTGACCAGGATAGATGAGAGTTTCCTCTGCAAGTTGAAACAGTTTTTGCGTGACACTTTTATAAAGTTTTTCTGCCGAACCTTCTTGAAAATCGGTGCGCCCAGTCCCACGGATGAGAAGAGCGTCTCCAGTAAAAACGCGTCCCTCAAAATAAAAACTCAAACATGTGTTTGTGTGACCAGGAGTTTCTAAAACTAGAATTTTCTTATCACCAAGATTCAAAGTTTGACCATCCTCAAGCTGAATATCAGCACAGTTGGCGCCCGCTCTGTGACTTATACCAATTTGAGTACCAAGACGTTTGCGAATTTCTCCGCCACCTGTAATATGATCGGCGTGAATATGTGTTTCAAGAGTATACATCAAGCGCAGACCTAAATCCTCTATTAGACTCAAATCCCGGTCCACCGTTTCCAAGACGGGATCAATGATCGCAGCCTCTTTGGAAACTTGATCTGCAATAATGTAGGTGTAGGTTGAAGATTGGGCCTCAAAAAGCTGCTGAAAGATTATGGGACTCGACATGGTTTCTCCCTTTTTTGGAAATCTCTTATTAATATTCGAAAGACTCTCTCCAGCCAAAGGATGATTCAAATCAGCCCATCTATCGCAATCTGTCAAAAATACAATATAATCTCTGGGGCCACATACTTGAGCAAAGGCAATGGCTTCAAAGCTTTCATAGTAATAGAATGACAGAAATATTGGATCACAATGATGTTCTAGAACATATTAGGACAATTTAATGTTCTGGGTCCTGTAAGTTGATTAAGGCTTCTCGGTCTAGGATCTCGATTTTGCGACCCTCTTGACGAATAAGGCCCATGGACTCGATCTCGGCTAATGCCTTAATAATGGTCGAGGTGGTGCTGGCACAAAAATTTGCAATTTCTTGTCGTGTCCACATATGTTCAGGATGAAGATCTTTTAAATAAATAAGGGCAAGAGCGGTGCGGGATAGAATTTGGTTTTCTAAAATCATAACGTGTTGCACTTCACAACGGCGCAGCTGTTTGGCAAGAACAAAAGTCAAATCCTTGTAAAGTGAAGGAAAGCGATCCAAAGCTCCCAAGACCACAGACTTGGGAACCACCTTGAGACGCGTAGCTCTCAAAGCGATGGTCGACCCATGATAGCCCTCTGCTGCAAACAGAGAACGGTGTCCAAAGAATTGACCTTCTCGAAAAAAACGCAAGAGATGTTCTTTTCCCGAGGAAGAACCAACGAGCAAAAGCCCCACAAGACCATCTTCAATAAAGTAAATGCCTTCGGGATCATCACCTTCCTGGTAAATGAACTCACCTCTTTTCTTAGTCAAAATGCGAGAGCTTGTTTCAAAATCTTCATGGACTTGGGCAGGGAGATCCTGCCATAAACGATCAAACATAGGCTTAAAAATAATGCTTTTCCTATTCAATCTCAACAACTATGTTCCAGTGAGATTATAGGTTTATCAAGGAGGCCCCATGAAACCAACAGTAAAGACATTTTTTGATAAAGAGACTTGGACACTCACCTATGTGGTCTTTGACGGGAAAAGCCAGGACGCTGTTGTGATTGATCCAGTTTGGGATTACGATCCCGCTTCTTCAACACTGTCAACCCGCTCTACAGATGACGTCGTGGCCTTTGTAAGAGAAAATAAACTCAAGGTCCATTACATATTCGAGACCCACGCCCATGCCGATCACATTAGTGGTTCCCAAATTTTAAAAAATCAATGGCCTCAAGCTAAGGTGGCTATCGGAGCAAATATAACGACTGTCCAGGAAGTCTTCAAAGGTGTTTTTAACCTCCCCAATGAGTTTAAAACCGATGGCAGTCAATTTGATCGACTGATCCAAGATGGCGAAAAGATTATGGCCGGTACAATTGAGGTCGAGACCATCTACACTCCAGGTCATACCCCAGCATGTGCTTCCTACGTTATTGGCAATGCCGTATTCACTGGAGACGCGCTTTTTATCCCCGACTACGGAACGGGTCGTTGTGACTTCCCTGCTGGAAGTGCCGACGACCTTTTTACTTCGGTTCACGATAAACTCTACAAACTTCCCGATGACTACAGAGTCTTTGTGGGTCACGACTATATGCCCAATAACCGCGAATTAAAATTTGAAAGCACTATTGGTGAAGAGAAAAAATCCAATATTCAACTCAATTGGCAGACAACACGTAAAGAATTTGTGGAATTCCGTAACAAACGCGATTCGACTCTCTCTGCTCCGCGCCTGCTTTTACCGAGTGTTCAGGTGAATATTGATGCCGGACACCTGCCCCTCGCAGAGAAAAATGCGATCTCATACTTGAAGATCCCTCTTCGAAAGTAAATCAGTGGCAGGTACAGATCCTAAGCACACACAATTTCTTACAATCGAAGTGAACTTAGCCCATCTGTCATCGTAAATTTAATTAACAAAAACTCTAACTGCTTTAAATAACTAACCAAATATTAATATATGTTTCACGACGCCTAAAAGCTGGACAAAAAGTATAAAATTATTTTCAATTTTAAACATAAAATTACTCATCTCTCGATATAAGACCAACGTCCAGCTTTGAATGCTCACATCTTAAAGGAATGGTTCTAAGAAAATTTCAGTAAAATAAACCTCTACAATAGTCTGGTTTTCAGCCTCTACAGCGGCTTTGAGCACATTTCTTGCTCACTTATTAACTAACAAGAGTGTCTTCGCATTTTGACACAGCTTTGGAGGTCATCCGTGGTTTATTATTTATCAAAACTCTTTAAAGTATTTCTTTTTGGGAGCCTGACTGTCAGCTTTATTGCATGCTCTGAAAAAGTAGCCTTTAACGAACTAGAGTCTACCAATCTTCCACTTTCCTCTGTCCCGATAACTCCTGATCCAATTCCACAAGATGGCTTCTTCAGCAAGACTCAAGAAGTTGAAGTTGATGGCGGTGGTGTCGACATCTTATTTGTTGTCGATAACTCAGGCTCGATGCTCTCGGAACAAGCCCAACTATCAAAGAGAATTTCGGGCTTTATGGAGATTATCCAGGATTTAAATTGGCAGATTGCTATGACGACCACAGATCCTCGGCCCAGCACTCAAGATAATAATGGTATATCTCGCAATTGGGGAGATGGTGGATTTCGCCCTTTTGATCACGACGACGGCCAGCAACATTTGCTTAAGGCGGGAGATCAGACTGACCAAGAGGCTCAACAACTTTTAGCCAAAGCTATCCATGTTGGTAGTAACGGTGGAATTGAAGAGCGCGGTATCCACTCTGTTTACAGAGCTATTGAGCATCGTCAGTCCAGTTCCGCTCACCGCCAATTCTTCCGCCCGGGCTCTTCTCTAGCTGTGGTCCTAATAAGCGATGAGGACGAATGCAGCAATTACGTATGCACATCTCCGACTGCTTACAAAAGTTCTCCGCTAAACTTAAAAGAATTGATCCATCAAGAATTGGGTGAAGAGAAAAAGTTTAATTTTCACTCTATTATGTGGATACCTAACGATAATTCTTGTCAAAGTGCTCAAAACATGGGGAACACCTACCAGAGAATGTCTTTACTATCCGATGGAATCGTAGGTTCGATATGTGAGAATAATTATTCAAATATTTTACGTGATATTGGTCATAAAGTTGTTGAGCTTGTGACAAGTGTGAACATTGATTGTTCTCCCGATGACGTAAAAGATCCGGGTGCGAAACCACGTGTCCTTATTACGCTTGGGAATGGAGACATTTTACTACCTCACCAGTACAAACTTAAGGGCAAAAAACTCACTTTCAAGAAACCTCTACCCGAAGGTAAGCACACTATTTCCTATTTATGTGCTCAAAAAAAATAAAAAAAAGTGGGACCCGAATAGGTCCCACATTATAAAATAAACCTCTTCAATGACTGTTTACTTTATTTTAATTTTCGTCACAGGGATTCTGAGCATCGCTTCAATTCCCTCATCCTGGTTCGACTTACTAATGTTTTTTACAAAAACGCCACCAGTGGCAACTATACCATTTGGAAGGGTATGGCTAAGACCTGCATAAAGCTTGTCCTCATCGTTAAAACTTTCGTAAGCAACACCGGCCACAGTTTTATTAGATACATCGTAATCAAAACCGAGATTGTAACCAAGTTCTGATCCGATAACACCGGAGTAGTCCTCAAAATGAGTCACGTCTCCATAGAGGGTCAAACTCTCAGTCACATCGTACATAACACCAACTGTTACTGCATAACCGTCATCAGAACCTGACTCGGAAGTAGGATCATTTGAGTTCGACTCAAAGCCAACTGCCCCGACTGCCGTCAATTTCTGACTTAACGCCTTTTTAAAAGACGCTGTCATACGGATTTGATCGTCGTTGAATTTGAAATCATCACCCTCAGTCTCGCTGATCGATAAATTAAGTTCACCTAAAAGTTCAGTGGGAACAGTGACCCACAGACCAATAATTCCACGATCATCCTGGGGAGCTAGAGGACTGTCGACAGTTCTATCTAATTTAGTCAGCGTTTGCTGCAATCTAGGAGAGCGATCACGCTTACCAAACTGGATTTCGGCAACAGCTGTTCCCAGAGATAAATCAAAGGTGATATTCGCCTCGCTAATAATTTTTTCCCAATCAGCATCTGACAGGTCTCCCGCTTCAGCCTCATCAGCCAAGCTTTTTAGCTGAGCCGCTAGGTTCGCTTTAAATTTTTTGGTCATTTGCAGTTCAAGTCCCCATAGACCCTCGGCGGCGTTCGAACCATCTTGATTAATACGCGCATCACCAGAAAGATATGTATAAAGACTGATGCTTCTCTCTGGCGCCTTTGGCTGACTATCAGCAAATGCCGCACTGGACATTCCCACAATAGCAACAGTCACCGTATAAGACGCTAGTTTTTTATATTTATTCATTTAACCTCCTCAAGTTTTTGAATAAACATTTAGTAACCCCACGCTACTAACTTGTTGTGGGCCCATCACAGAGCACAACTTGTGCCACGGCTTAAAATATCTGTAAAAAATTTTGATAAGTCCCCGACCTAATTGAACATTAGGGCTTTACCCTGCTCATTCACTAGCCTCACAAACAAATAAAACCTTCCTGTTTCGTGAAAAAGATTCTGAAACTAGCGAAAAAAAGCGTCCCACTCTATAGTACTGATATCAATAAGAAATTTTTGGCATGGTGCCACAATGCCACTGCCACAGCAAAGGCAATGCCAGCGATAAGTAACTAAAATAATAGACCACTTGAGCTGACAAATTTATCGACGCACAAAACTTGCTATTCCAAGGAAAAATGCTAACGGAGAATTCTTCTAAAAATAATCTTGCACACCAACCAAAGGCTAGGGCTTTCACCTTAAATACCTATCTTATTTGCTCTGGCGACAAAAGTAGTTTGATTTACAAAGGATCTGAGGAACAATACAAGTGTGCTAGTAACTTCTTCTCTTCTTGTCATCGCCCTTACGACCCTTGCCTCCCTTAATATTTGGTTTCCCGTTTTTTTCTACGGATCAATGCTTCTTTTTGCTTCTCAACTTATCTTTGTCCAAAAGCAAAAGCTTAATTTTAAGTGGGTCAGACCGCCTCGCCTTTCTTATGTGATGGCTATGGGTATTCTAGGTGTCATTTCAGCCCTTGTACTAGGCTTCCTACAAATTCCATTTCCCTACAGACCCATCTCGTTGCCAGTTGTTCTCTCCTTAGTGGTTCTTGCCCCCATCAACGAAGAGCTTTTATTCCGTCAAGCTCTTTTCCAGTGGACTCTGAACAAAAGCCAATCACCTTTAAATACAAATTTCATCACCGCGGCCCTGTTTGCTATCTCACACCTGATTCCACTCCTCTTAGGTTCACCATACTTAATTTTCCATATCCTACAGACTACAGCTTCTTTTTTTATCGGCCTAACATTAGGATCCATTATGTTGTCGACAAGATCTTTAGGCACTGTGATGTGGGTCCACTGCCTCTTTAATCTTAGCTTCGTCATCGTCTACTCATTATTCTGAATTTTTTACTAAGTGTGCTTAATAATGATTTGTGTTAAGTCTTCTTTAATAAGTTGCTTACGCATTAAATCCCATCGAGATTTAAGAAAGAGGATGACATGCTTATTGAAAACAAAAATTCCTTGTTTAAAATTCTTTTTGTTATCGTGACTCTCGCAATTCTTTATTTTTCTATTGATGTTGTCATTTACACGCTTATTGGCATTGGAATGGGAGTCCTACTCACCCCCATTCTCGACAAAATCCAAAAACTTTTAAAAATCAAACGTGGCTTTGCAGCCGTCCTGGTTATCATTTGTGCATTTATCCTGTTCTCAATTGGAAGTTTCTTTTTTGGCCAAGTGATATATGAACAAGCGAGTGCTTTAATCAGAGGAATGCCCGAACTTTCAAATCTTTTCCAAGAAAGACTAGAGGCCCTTTTTGAAAAGTTTCCTTTTATTATCGAGTTCATCAAAGACTTTGATATACCCGCTGCGGTTCAAACTACCTTTAGCTATATTTTTAAGGGAGCCAAAATGGGTTCTTTTGCTCTTGGGGGATTCTTGTTTGCGATGATTCTAGGAGTCTATCTAGCTGTAGATTCCCAAAATTATTTTGAAGAACTTGTTCGCGCTTTTTATCCTCGACATCGCCAGCAAGCCGAAGACGTCCTTTTAAAATCTGCGAATGTTATAAGAGCTTGGTTTCGCGCTCAACTCTTCGACATGGCCATTATCGGCCTCTTAACTACAATTGGTCTTTGGATTGTCGGTGTGAAATACTGGGCCTTGTTTGGTTTGCTGACTGGTCTACTTGGTATTATCCCATACGTGGGAATTTTAATCGTATTAAGTGCAGTGAGCTTTATCGTCCTTATATCAGAACCTAGTCAGTTTGGTTGGGTTTTACTTGTCTTCTTTATTACCCAACAAATAGAAGGCAACCTTATCCTACCCTTGGTCATGAAAGGAACAGTTGAGATACCCGAGGCCCTCTTAATTATGACTATGCTTTTTTTCAGCTTTTGGTTTGGTCTTATAGGGATTTTTATCGCCCCACCAACCGTTGCCGTTCTCCTATGTCTTTATCGTAATCTTTACCTGGCCAGAATTGAAAACCCTAAAGATCTCTGATTTTAGAATATTTTAAGGACAAGTCTGGTTGTGATCTCGTCTCTAAGGCTTGGATCAAAAGCAGAATAGAATTTTCCATTGCTTCAATCCTTCTTTCAATAGATTGAGTGTTTGCTTTCTTTATGTCTCCATCATCTTCTTGAAACTTCTTTAGGAGTAATGCCACTTGTTCAATTAATTTTTCCATTTGGGTGTGACTATTTTCAGGCGTCTGATTATTCACAAATTTTTTCACCCGAAAATATACGATCGTGGAAAACAACAAGACTACGCAGGCTGTTACAAAGAATAGAAGGTTCAAAGAGGCAAAGCCAATTGCACCAATAAGCCAACCAGCGCCCATAAAAACAATAGTTAAAACAGAAAGTATTGAGAAAATAGCAGATACCAATGTAAAGACGTGCAGAAAGTAAAGACGTCTGGCGATCTGCATGGCTTGTTTTTCTAAATCACGATAAACACCACTTAACAAATAACGAGTCAACTCCACAAAAAGCGGAGTCGCGTTTGAAACCACTTTTTTAAAATCAGTCATCACTTTTTACTCATCAAAAAGCCGATGGCGAGCCCCAACAAACCAGCTCCTAAAATAAATCGATAGGGATGGGATTCCACGTTTTCTTCGACACTTTTCCGAGAGCTCTCAATCATTTCTGTCGCTTGCGACTTAAGATCCTCGTAGCGCTCTTGTGTGTCATGATAAGTATCCAGCAATTCTTTTTTAGCTTCAGATATTTTCTGATTTTTAGCACGATTGGCCATATCCATCGCTTTACTTAATTTTTCTTCAACAGAACTACTTGTTTTATTTCCATTTAATTTGTCAGAACCAACAGCTTGACTCATAAAACCTCCTTGAATTTTTAATTTATGAATTATTCAGCAGCAGCATAACTGATAAAGAGTTTTTCACATTGAAGCTTTGATGTAGTAAATGTGTTGATTTTTTAACAATTGATAATTTTTTGGTCCTTAAATCAATTGTACTGTTCAACTCAAAGGGACCGGGCGCAGAGAGGCAAAAGCAACCGAAAACATTTTAATAAATATTTTCAGTTTGATAGAATTACGAATTCCAATTTTTAATTCAATCAAAATTCGTGTATAAAGAACTATGTTGTCTGTTAAAGATATTATTGATCATCTAAGTGCTCAAGGTTACACTGCCAATCTATTAGTAAAGGACGGTCATTTATTTTCCGACCATACTGAACTGAATCTGAGCAAAAGCCAAATTGATGGAACTTATCGAGTGGAGTCTGATTCTGATCCAACTCATCAATCTATAATTTACAGTATAACCTGCTCAGACCCCCCTATCAAAGGGGTTGTTGTCAATTCTCATGGTCGTCTTGGAGACAAAGAAAAGCATGATCTAATCGAAAAACTTGAATCCACTTTTTAAAATATATTTTAAACTTTTCTTTGCCTAAAATTTTCTTTTGTTTTCAATAAACAATTAAAAATCACTTCATAGTTCTCTAAATTCTGGTGCTTGCGATAACCTTTTAAAAGGATATTAGCCTTGTACTCCAGTTCTTCTTGGCTCAACCTTTGCTGTTCAGCACTTAATTGCAAAGACTGCAATCGATCAAATATCGAAAGGATACGCCAGTAGTCCATGGCCTTGTAACGACGCGACAGTTGGTCCTCGTGACCCCCATATTTTTTGATCAGAGGTTCGTCAACAAAACCTACCGAGTGGCGAGCTGTTATCTTTAACCAAAGGTCGTAATCTTCACAGACGACAAAGTCTTCGCGAAAACCACCAAAGCTGAGAAAAAGATCTTTTTTTAGCAACGCTGTTGAAGGGCTGATACTGCATAGCTTGAGTGATTGAGCGTAAATATCACCCCCCATTTTTTGGTGCTTCATCATGGCATTGACTCGGACTTCGTTGCGTATCCAAATTTCATCGCTGTGGATCAAGGGCCAGTCAAAATGAGACTGAGCAAGCTCGAGCTGCTTCTCGAGCTTGTGGGGTAGCCACTCGTCATCGGAGTCTAAGAAAGCCAACCATGGGGCCTGTGCTTGTCTTGCCCCATGGTTTCGAGCACGACTGACACCCAGTTGCTCTTGACTCAAAATGCGGACTCGAGGCTCTATTTCGGCCAGATCAGACAACCAAATTGCCGTTCCATCAGTCGAGCCATCGTCAACGATAATGAGTTCCCAGGAGGCTGTGCTTTGCTTCAACACAGAACCGACAGCTCTTGGCAAGGTCGCCATGCGATTGTAAGTGGGTATAATGACAGAGACTTTCAAATCCACATTTGAGAGTTATCACGAAATTGACTCTTTTTCTTGCAAAGTATTGATTTTTATATTTTTTCCAGTTACTCACAGACCTCGATAGTTACTTGTACGACCCTTATGGGAATAGCTCTCTGAGCCACTTCCCACACCGCAAATTGGGACCTGAATTATGTTCTTTGAAGGCTCTGAAAAAAAAATTGAAGTCATTTTTAATAAATCACTGCCCAGTTTACGACAAATGCCAAAAGAACGATGGCATCAGCTGGTCAACGCCTCGAATGCTCAAATTTTATCCCAGGTTTCAAACGCCTCCATCGATGCTTACCTCTTATCTGAGAGCAGTCTTTTTGTTTATGACCACTACCTGGTGATGATCACTTGTGGGACCACCCAATTGGTTTCTGCCGTTGAGAACTTGATGAGCGATTTTAACCCCGGCCAAATCGATGCCTTTTTCTACGAAAGAAAAAATGAACTTTTGCCTCAGGCGCAAAAAACGGATTTCTTCAAAGACATTGATAGCCTAAAGAAGTGGTTTGATGGAGAGGCCATGCGCTTTGGTCGCGAAGACGAACACCATCTCTACCTATTTGCCTCTAATAAAGAATACGAACCCGCCAAGGACGACCACACAATGGAAGTTCTGATGCATGGAATTGACCCCTCCGTGATCGCTCTCTTCACTGGCTGCAAAGGATGCCTTCACCAAGATCTGCGTGATCGCTCTGGAATTTCTAAAATTGTTTTAGGGGACATCGACGATTATATCTTTGAGCCAATGGGCTACTCTTTAAACTCTATCTACGAAAACCGCTATTTCACCATTCACATCACTCCTGAAAATCACGGCAGCTATATCAGTTATGAAACCAATGCCTTTGACAAGTCCGAACAGGCGAAGTGGGCGCAAAAAGTTTTAGATGTCTTTCGCCCCATGAGCTTTGACCTTGTTTTCTTTAATAATGAAAAAGTGGAACAACCCAAATTTGGCGATTATATTTTAAAACGCCAGTATGCTGAGAAAATCAAGGCTGGCTATCAAACCCAGTATTTTTCTTATTACAAACCGAATGAAACGGAACAACGTCCCACTCGCTTCTAGGAGATAAAGTATGTCTGAAACAAGCAATCAATGGTTTGAAGAAAAACACGAAAACTTTGGACTGCGTTTTCGTGTCAAAGAACAACTCTTTAGCGAGCAGAGTCAATTTCAAAAGGTCGAAGTCTTCGACACTGTTGAACATGGAAAGCTCTTAGCCCACGACGGGATGACTATGGTCACAGAGAAGGATGAACATATTTATCACGACATGATCACCCACGTTCCCCTTTTCACTCACCCTGATCCAAAGAAAGTTTTAGTGATTGGTGGCGGCGATGGCGGCACCGTGCGCGAAGTGCTCAAGCACTCTAGTGTCCGCGAAGTGACCATGGTTGAGATAGATCCAATGGTCGTTGAAGTGAGTCGCAAGTTTATTCCACAAACTGCCTCACAGCTCTCGGACCCACGTGTGACTCTTCTATTTCAAGATGGTGTGAAATTCATGAAGGAATCCAAGGAAACATTTGATGTGATTATTGTCGATTCCTCGGAACCCATCGGCCCTGCGACGCCATTATTCAATATTGATTTTTACAAAGATATTAATGCTCGCCTCAGTGACAACGGTATTGTTGTCTCTCAAGGTGAATCTCCCTACTACGATATGAAAATGCAAACAGTATTAGTGAATATTTTAGCTCAAACTTTTAAAAAAGTTCATCTCTACAACTACAGCAATATGACCTATCCCAGTGGTCTGTGGTCATTTACTTATGCCTCCAAAGGTCTTTGTCCGATCAAAGACTTTGACCCCAAACGTGTGCAACAAAAGTTTTCTTTTTACTCTCCTCAGCTACATTGGGGCTCTTTTATGTTGCCACAATTTATGCTGGACACCCATAGCGGTCAACTTTCGCCACTTCCGACACCAAGCTGGTCATGAGCCAAGTGGAATACCAAGGGCACTTTTTTGAGTGTGCCTATGTTATCGAAAAGCTCAAGGATCAGGTGACGCCACAACGTTGGCTGAAAATTCAGAACATCGTAGACAAACGCAATAAAAACCTGGTTACAGTTTTAGAGAATATTTACGATCGCGGCAACAGCAGTGCCGTCATGAGAAGTGCCGAAGCCTTTGGTTTCTATCAAATCCATCACATCATTCAAAGCCAAGAGTTCAAAGAGTCCAAGCGAGTGACCCAAGGAGCCGAGAAATGGTTGGTGCAAAAAAAGTGGCCCGATACACTTTCTTGTGTGGAAAGCTTAAAACAGCGGGGTTTTAAAATTTATGTGACTCAACTTGATGGGGGACGCCCTATTGACCGGTGTTCCTTTCAAGGCCCCGTGGCCCTTTGCTTTGGCAATGAAAAAGACGGTGTAAGCCCACTCTTAAGCGAAAGTGCCGACGAAAAAGTTTTTATTCCTATGCAAGGATTTGTACAGAGCTTTAACATCTCTGTCGCCGCCGCCCTCAGCTTTCAATACGCCTACTTGAAGATAAATGAGGCGGGTGGCCCCCCCAAACTTTCTAATGAAGAGCGTCAACAACTGTTAGCCCAGTACCTTCTCAAGAGCTGCAAAACCCCTCGCTTGTATTAAAACTAGAGGTACTGATAACAGAGTCTTTCGGCTGATTTCTGTGGCTTGCAAAGCGTGACAAGTCGCCCCTTTTACCTCTATAACTATCGCATTCGTCAAAACGGCCAATAAAGCCAATTCATTAGGGAGGGATCGCTCAATGCAGTGGCAAACTTTCGATTTATTTAATCCCACAGAAGAACATCAAATGTTACGCGAGAGCGTCCGACAATGGGTTCAAGCCGAGGTCGAACCACAAGCTCTTGAGTTTGATCGCCAAGAAAAATTCAATCTAGAACTGTTTAAAAAACTCGGTGATCTGGGACTTCTTGGTATAACCGTGCCCGAAGAATATGGGGGCTCAGGTCTTGCTGCTGTCGCCGCAGTCATTGTTCACGAAGAGCTTTCTTACTCAGACCCCGGCTTTTGTTTGGCTTACTTAGCTCACTCCATGTTGTGTGTGAACAATTTGGCTGCCCACTCCAGCCCGGCTCAGAAAGAAAAATACCTTCCCAAATTATGTAGTGGCGAATGGATAGGAGCTATGGCCATGTCCGAGGCCAACTATGGCACCGACGTGCTCGGAATGGAAACAACGGCCCAAAAAAAGGGAGACAAATACATCATCAATGGCTCGAAGATGTGGATCACAAACGGCTGTGTCGACGATAACGGAACACCTGGTGATGTGATCTGGCTCTACGCTAAAACGGGTGAAAAAAATGGGAAAGCCCAGATTTCCACTTTCATTATCGAAAAAGGCATGAAGGGTTTTTCTGTGGGGCAAAAAATCATGGACAAAATGGGTATGCGCGGTTCCAACACCGCCGAGCTTGTTTTTGATAATTGCGAAGTCCCTTTAGAAAACCTTGTCGGCGAAGAGGGTTCTTCAATCACCCATATGATGCGAAACCTGGAAATTGAACGGGTGACTTTAGCGGCCATGGCACTTGGAATTGCCAAGAGATCTATCGACATAATGAACAAGTACGCCCACGAGCGCGAAGCTTTTGGAAAGTCCATCGCCAAATACGGACAAATTCAAAAATTTATTGCCGAAAGCTATGCCCAGTACCAAGCTTCACGGGCCTACGTATACAATACGGCTCGCCTGCTTAAAGTTGATGGTTCCGGCAACCGCATTGACTCTGATGGAGTCAAACTTGTGGCCACTCCCATGGCCAAACAAGTGGCCGACAACGCCATCCAGGTTTTGGGCGGTTACGGTTATGTGGGTGAGTATGTGGTCGAACGTCTCTGGAGAGACTCCAAGCTCCTTGAAATTGGCGGCGGCACCCTTGAGGCCCATCAAAAAAACATCACCAACGACCTCAAAAAACTCCTTTAGCCCAAAGGACTATTCATGCAACTTCCAACTTCGCCACGATTTTGCGATTGATCATCTTTTAATATATCTTTCAAAGTTGAGTCATATTTTCATTTGCCCCCTTGCGATTAAACCCGTATCGGTTCTTATAGAATTCAGATCCAGAAAAAATGAATTATCTATTGACTGTTTTATCAGAGGATTGAATCATTATTCTTATCAGGAGAATTCAAAGATGAGATACTTTACGAAGAATATAATTACTCTTAGCTTTTTAATATTATCAAATTTAGCATGCTCTTCTTCTGATGGAGGAGGCACTACCGCACCACCAGGACCGACTTTGATTACAACGGACGGCACATTCACTGATGCTCGAAGTCGCGCGGTTGTTAACTTTACTATTAGTTGGTCGGTATCTGGAACTTCTTTGAGTGGGACCTATGAAGATGATCATTATGCGTTGACTCCAGTTAATCTTTCTGGAGATTTCTCTATAGACACTTTTGACATCACGGCAACTTTACCCATTGAAGTGAGTGGAGTAAAATCAGTTGATTTTACATCTAACAAAAGTATCTTTGCGAGTGACACATTAGCTGTTGTGCTTAAGGATTCTGGAGACACACCGACTCTGTCCACCAATACCAACTCATTAACTAACAGCTCTACTGTTGAAATTGATGACGTGATTGAAGATTTTGTCGGAGCATACTCTGGTTCGGTTCTAAATCAATTTGGCATTAGCTGCCCAGCCGACTCAACTTCCTTAACTGCCCAAATCCAAGAAGTGCAAGAGACTGACGGGGCAGAAATTATTATCGATATTACTGGTGTAGGACCCCTAACATTTGCTATTGATCAGCTGCCAAACTTAGAAAACTATTATTTGGCTATTGCACATACTTCAAATCTTTCTCACACATTTGTGGGCGCTGTTTTCACAAATGGTGAGACAAATCAAAATGGAGTCAATGGTAGTTTCTATGATAACAATAACGATTGCTACTCTACGGTGGAATTCACACAAGAGTAGGTGATTTTATTAAGGAAGATTGTATTCATCTCCCATTGAAAATGGAGAAGTCAAAGAAGCAACAACACTAGCAAAGCTTTTGGGGCCAGTGCGACTTATCCAGTATGAAAAAATATTTAGAAAAATTGGGGAATCATCTCTTTAAACCCAAGAGTGAAAATAAAACTTAAACTCCAAAAGAGATTCCGCAGGAACAGGTTTTCTTGGCGTTAGGATTGTTGAACACAAAACCTTGCCCATTCAACCCACCTTCAAAATCCAAGGTCATACCAATCAAGTGCAGGTAACTGGTGGTGTCCACCACAACCTTCTCACCATTATTTTCAAAGACTTTATCGCCCTCTTTCATTTCAGTCGTGAAGTCCATTTTGTAAGACATCCCAGAGCAACCACCCTTTTTAACGTAGACACGTAGAAAAGCATCGCTCGGTTGATCTTCGTCCTCTTTCAATCGCTTCACTTGCTTGATGGCTTTATCTGTAATTTGAATCATGGGTCTATTTTATCTTATTTCGAGGAAGAAGGAAAGTTTTTGCTATCCAGTAAAATTTTCTTGATTTGCCCCACCACGCTTTTAATATCCGCAAACTGATTACTGTGTCCCAAACCTAAACGAATAGTTCGCTGGGCTTGTTGGTCCGAGCGCCCAATAGCTTTTAAAACGTGGCTCACAGAAGCCACTCCCGAGGAGCAGGCAGAGCTGCCGCTAAAACCCACTTTTGGTAGTTTTAACAAGAGCTTATCCATTGTGACCTCTTCAAAGGTGAGACTCACATTATGGGGAAGACGCTCGTTCGGATGACCATTGAGCAGGACGGAGTCGCCATCTACGAGTTGATCCATGATAAAACTACGCATTTCTAAAAGACGATCTTGCTCATGATTCATATTGTCGCATGCCCATTGGCAAGCGGCTCCTAGGCCTACAATTGAGGGAACGTCCAAAGTGCCCGCACGCTGACCCCGCTGTTGCCCGCCTCCGCAAAACAAGGGTTTGATGCTATTGGGTTCGGTTAAAATCAGTGCTCCCACGCCTTTGGGCGCGTAGAGTTTATGCCCCGATAAAGAAAGGTAATCTAAACCCAATTCTTGAAAATTAAGGTCGACTTTACCTACGCACTGAGCGGCATCAGCATGAACTTTTAAATGAGGAAAACGATTTTTTAATTTACAGATTTCCTTGATGGGATTCAGCGTCCCTATTTCGTTATTCCCGTAAATAAAGCTTAGTAAAGTTGGTGTGGTATCTTTTTCAAGCTCAGCAATCAGATCCTCGATTTTCAAACGGCCATAGGTATCCACGGAAAGTGTCCGAACTTGCGCACCCATCTCCTGAGCAAAATCACAGGCCCCATATGTGGCCTTGTGTTCAGTTGCCGTAGTCAGGATCTTTCCACCTTTGTTGATTCGCGCCCAGCCAACCAAACACCAATGCACACTTTCGGTAGCTCCACTGGTGAAATAAACTTGCGAAGGTTTACAACCCAAAAGTTTAGCCACTTGCTGACTTGCTTGATTATAAGCCCGCTCGCCCTTCCAGCCCCACTGGTGAGTGGAGTGGGCATTGCCAAAGTGATCGCAATAGTAGGGTGTCATGGCCTCGAGAACGGACCCAAGTACGGGAGTCGTCGCATGATGATCCAAATAAATCAAAGGCTGGACATTGCTCTCTGCCATGACCTTAGGACCCTTTTTGTGGAGCAGAGGCTTGAGATCCCGCAGCCCCATTACCCTTTTTACGGCGACGGTTGCGGTTGCGTTTCTTATTTGGCTTTGGTTTGCCATCTTCGCTACGTTTGGGACCACTGGCCGCTTGCCCCTTCTTTTTTTCCTTATAAAAGTCGCCGTAAAAACGATCTCGTCGATCCAGATTGGGATCACCCTTGACTGCATCCACTTTGACTTTTTCAACCACTGTGTCTAGCTCTTCCGGAAGGATAGCATCTTCAGCCACAACGTTATCGAGAATTCCACCAAGAACGGCTTTGGACTCTTGACCATCGCGCCTGGACATTCGGTCGCGTGGCTTTTGCTTGGCCCTTTTTTCTTTTTCAATCTGTTCCGACAAATCCACAGTGACATCACCGTAGCAGCGCAATTGACAGGACAATCGCGAGCGGTCCACATAATGAGCGGTACCAATTAGATCCAATTCTTTTTTAGAAGGAGGCAACACATGGTGCTCGCCCTCTATAATTTGAATCCTACACTCGGCACAAGATGGAATACCTTTGCAAACCGACTGAATATGAAAACCAAGGCGATTGGCTAAGTGCAAGATAGACTCGTTAGGATCTATCTCATGCTCCTCATCTTGGGGCATAAATTTAACTTTCATATCACATTCCCTTGATTAGCGAGCATGCTCGACAGCACGAGTTTCTCTCACAACGGAGATTTTAATTTGCCCTGGGAACTTGAGTTCTTTTTCGATTTTACGAGCTATGTCTCGGCTCAACATCACTGATTGTTCGTCAGTGACTCGGGAGCTATCCACAATAACGCGAATTTCACGACCAGCTTGAATAGCAAATGTTCTTTCTACTCCATCAAAGCTATTGGCCACTGACTCCAAGTCTTCAAGTCTTTGAACGTAGTTTTCCATGATCGACTTACGAGCACCAGGGCGCGCACTGCTGATCGCATCGGCTGCCATAACTAAGTAAGCCAACATTGTTTTTGGTTTTTCGTCCTCATGGTGAGCACGAATGGCGTGGCACACGACTTCGCTTTCACCATATCGCTTGGCAAAGTCAGCACCGATAACAGCATGAGAACCTTCTATACTGTGATCCATAGCTTTGCCAAGATCGTGAAAGAGTCCCGCGCGACGAGCCGCTTTGACATCGCCACCCACTTCGGCAGCCATGAGTCCAGCCAACATTCCCACTTCTAAAGAGTGAGAGTAGTTGTTTTGAGCGTAAGAGGTTCTGAACTTCAAACTTCCTAGTGTTTTATGGATCTCGCCATGTACACCCTGAAGACCCAGTTCTAAGCAGGCCTTTTCCCCTTCAGCCTTGATAAATTTGAAAAGATTCTTCTTTGTCTTGTCGATCACCTCTTCAATACGGCCAGGGTGGATTCGACCATCCTCCATTAGAATTTCAAGGGAGCGCCTGGCTACCTCGCGACGAACGGGATCAAAACCAGAGATCACAACCGCCTCAGGAGTTTCGTCAATAATCAAATCCACCCCACAAAGGGCTTCAATGGCGCGAATATTTCGCCCTTCACGGCCAATGATTTTGCCTTTTAACTCTTCGTTGGGAAGAGGAATAACTGAAACTGTTTTCTCAGTTGTGAACTCACCGGCGTAACGTGAAATGGCCATGCCGATAATGCGTTTTGCTTTTTGCTCGGCCCGTTGTTTGGCATCTTCTTCAATAACAATGATCGAACGAGCGGCCTCTGCTTTAGCATCTTCTTCTAATGATTTCTTCATTTCCTCTTTGGCTTCTTCGGGAGACATTTGCGCCGAGACTTTAAGCTTCTCGGTCAAATCGATGATTTTACCACGGGCTTCTTTTTCGAGCTCTTCCATTCGCCCCTCGTGAGCCCTAATGGTCTCTTCACGTTTTTTTAGATCAGACTCCTCACTCAGAAGCTTTTCTTCTTTACGGCGATAGTCTTTTTCAAGCTGTTTTTGACGTTCGTGTAGCTTGTCTTCTTGTTTCTTTAACTCGTCTTTTTGTTGACGGATTTCTTGCTCGGCATTCTTTTTTGCACGAACCTCAAAATCTTGGCTTTTTCTTTCGGCATTTTTCATGATTTTGCTCGACTCACTCTTCGCCCGACTGATGATTTTTTCGGCCTCCACTTGTGCTGACTTTTTCTGAGAGTTGTCCAACATTTTCTTGTAAATATAAAAAAGGGCGGCACCGACTACCAAACCAATCACTAAACTTATTAGGCTAAACTCCATAATTTACCTCGCTCTGATTCAAATCTATCCACTCAAAGGGACTGACGATAATATTCAATTGTTGATCATGGGGCTCGCTAGGGAGAGCCTCCATAGATAATGATTCACTAAAAGTCACACCTAGCTTGAGACCTTTAAAATTCTGTAAAAAACGATCATAATAACCGCCACCCCGGCCCAGCCTGTAGCCACGTCGGTCAAAGGCAAGTCCGGGCACAATAACTCCGTTGATGTTTTGGATACTGACCGGTTCTGCACTATCGGAGGGTTCATCAACTCCCCAAGCACTCGTCACCCACTGATTGACATCTAACAACCTCTTAAACACCATTTCAGTCTTGGAAATCACCACCGGGAAAACCCATTGTATATGAGAGCAATCCTGCAACAGGTGCTCTAAATTAGGTTCATCTTTTAAGGGGGAAAACAAAGTCCAAACACCCTGTTGCTTTTTAAAAAAAGAAGCCAGCTGGGCGACTATGGCCTCAGACTGTGCAGCCTTTTCTTGGGGACTTAAACTGTGTATGCGTTTTTTAAACTGAACACGCAACTGACTTTTATCCACTTCAACACCTTTAAAAAAAGTCGTGAATTCTCCTCACAACTTTTAAAGTCTCTCTATTTAAAGAAAGAACTTCTTAATTTGGCGCTTGTTGAATAAGAGCGATATGTTCAAGAGTCTGGTGTTCTAATTTATCGAGTTCTTTTTTGGTTTTCTGACGGAGCAAATAAAGTTCTTCAGCTAGACGCAGACAGGCCAATAGTGCCGAGTTGCGCAATGAGGCTTTGGCTAGCTTTTTATCCATATGTTCTTCAACCATTTTTAAGATTTCGTTAACAGTCTCTTGGTCATGACTCGCTTTGAGACGAAGGGGCACTCCAGCTATTTGCACTTCATATGTTTTAACTTCTTCTTGCATGAAGGCCCTCTTAATCGACAAGTTCCTATAATCATTAGTAATATTTTAAAGTCCTCAGGTCAATAGATGGTCTCAATAAAGAGCAAAAGACAGGGCTTTTAGGCCGCTGGCTCATAGGATTGACTTAAGGTGAGGAGTTTGGAAATCAAATCCTCGTAGCTGAGCCCATGGAGCTTTGCGGCATTAGCCAAGCACTCCCCCTTTGCCAGCTCCGCATTGGGGTTGGCCTCAAGGAAGTAGACCTGCCCCTCGGGGGTCACTCGGAAGTCCAGTCGAGCGTAACCGCTTATCTTAAGAGCCTTGTATGCCGCGCGGCTCAGGTTCTCCATTTTTTTGAGGAGAAAGGGGTCCAGATTGCGAGCCGGACCACGCTGCACCTTGTTTTTTGTACAGTAGTCTCGACTGAACTTCACATTGCGTGTGGCGATAGGAAAAGCCTTGTCCTTGAGTTTTCCAAAATCCAATTCCCAAGGAGGTAGAACCAGTAGATTTTTATGTCCCAACACCCCGATATAAAACTCGCGCCCAGCAATGTACTCTTCGACTAGAACATCGGTTTGTAGGCTTTCTTGGACAAAGGCCACTCGCTTTTTAAGCTTCTCGGTGTTTATCACAACTGAGTCCTGGCTGATACCAAGTGAGGCCTCTTCGGTTAGGGATTTGACAATCACAGGAAATTGAAGATGCGTGGGCAACTCAATCTTCTGTTGCTTCTTGGTAAAAATACAAAATCCTGGAGTGGCAATGCCATGGTAGTTGAGAACTTTTTTTGACATCCCTTTATCGCGACACAAACTCAAGGCTTGCGGGTTGCAGCCCGTGTAAGGAACACCCATCATCTCAAGAAAACTGGGGATATGAGCCTCAAAGCTGGCACGCCCTTGAAACTCTTCCATCATATTGAAGACAGCTTGAGGACGATCACTTTTGATTTTTTCTTTCAAAGTATCGAGGTCATCGGCCAAGCCTAGGACATCGACTTGGTGACCCAGCTTTCTTAAAGCGCTGATCACATAGTACTCTGTCTTCCATAACGCCCAGTCGGCTTCATGAAAGCTCGCCTTTTCTGGTGGAATACAGTCTGGATGCACCAAGGCTAAAACGCGCAAAGGATTCTTCCCCATTCACAGTTCATGCTAACTTATCGGAACTTTTACAAAATAATTCAGCCTTGCCATCTTGTGTGACAGTGCCCTCGACTTTGTGCTAAACCACAGCCCACAAATCCTCTTGAAATCTAAATTAAGGAGAGACGATGGAAATGGAACTTCTCATATACTCAATTGCGGGCCTTCTCACGCTCTCGGGTGCCGGCTATTTCGTTTTCAAGAAGGTTCAGAAACCCACCAGCCTTCCCCCGTCTGCTCCAGTTGAGAGTGGTCGCAAAAGCTACAAAACTCTTGAGGATGCTCTTTCAAAAACAAAGGCCGGTTTTTGGGGCCAGCTCACTAATCGTTTTCAAGATGGCGATAACCTCGGGAAAAAAGATCTGGAAAGTTTAGAAGAGGCTCTTTACACCAGCGATTTGGGACCCAAGACGGTGGACTTCTTAATCCAAAAAGTTTCTGAGAAAATGAATGGCCAAGCCCTTTCTTTGCAACAACTCAACCAATCTTTGAAAGACGAACTCACTCTTATCTTCACTCCTGAAGAGGCTCTTGAAGTGAAAAAAGACAGGCAAACTTCTCGTCCCCTGGTTTGGATGGTGGTTGGCGTGAATGGGGCAGGAAAAACAACAACTATCGGTAAACTCGCCTGCCAAGAGGCCAACAAAGGCAAACGGGTTTTGATTGCCGCTGGTGACACCTTTCGTGCTGCCGCGGACGCACAACTCAAAGTGTGGGCCCAAAGAGCCGACGTGGAAATCTTTAGCCCCGAAGGCTTAAAGGATCCCAGTGCGGTGGCTTTTGATGCCGTCCAAAAAGCTGTGGCCAAAGATTTTGATTTGGTGATCATCGACACTGCTGGGCGCTTGCACACCCAAAAAAACTTAATGGAAGAACTTAAAAAAATGAAGCGAGTGATGGAAAAGGCCATGCCGGGCGCCCCTCACGAAACTCTTTTAGTTTTAGACGCCAATTCAGGTCAGAATGCTTTGATGCAAGCTGATCAATTTCATAAAGCCTTGCAAGTGACAGGTGTGATTCTCACCAAAATGGATGGCTCCGCTAAAGGTGGCGTCGCCGTTGGCATTGCATGTGAACACAAGCTTCCCATTCGCATGATTGGTGTAGGCGAGAAGATCGAAGACCTTCGGCCCTTCCAGCCTACTGAGTTTATCAACTCAATCCTATAAATCTTGAGCTCCATTAGTAATGTGGGGGCGGCACTTCGAGGCTGTGATCTTTGATATTCGAGCCTTTAGAGTCATCGGTTAAGGCTTTGCAGAGTTTCTCTAACTTTTCTAACTTCTGTTGCAACTCAATAACGACTTGATTGAGATCCTCGATAATTTGATCTTGATAGGAAATCTTTGTTTCTAAATTTGTAAGGCGCTCTTCCATACGTCGACATAACACGTCTAAATGACTTCTTCAAGCGGTCGAACAGCTGTCAAAATTGTAGACAGTCAAAAATCGTCTTTTCTCTTCTGAAAACACCCTGAGCTTCAGGAGAGCTGGAACAGGCCTTGCAATGTCTCTAGTTGAAACTCTTACGGAGGAACCAATGGACCACAACCCTTTTATCAGTCGCAACAACGATCTCTTTATTATGCTGATTGCGGGTATGTCTATTCACTTTGCCTCATCTTATGTTTTCCCCTTAACAATACAAACACAGTTTTTGATAGTTCTTGGCTTTGCCTTTTTAGCTGGTCTTTTCATGAACTATCTCTACCAAAGCTTAGAGTGGGCTCTGTTTTTTATGCTTGGAGTTTCTTTGGTGGCAGCCACTCCGTTAGTGACTCTTTTCTTCACAGAGGATAACTACTCACTTCCTATCTTGATCACCCATATGATTCAGACCGCTCGTTACAGCCTATTTCTTTTGTCCTCCTGGATCGTTGGAATTCCAGTTGGCTTTATTGTGCAAAAAGTTCTTTTTGGGAATTACTACCGACAGGGGCTGTTTTAATTGACAACATAGTGATCACTTTGTTTAAACCGCAATATCCTAGCAAATTCTTAGCGTATAATTTATGCCGTAAAAATGCTGACAATTTCCGTCACTTTTTATTGTTCTTCTACAAGTTATGACCTCAAATCAAATGTAAGACCCTCTGGTAGCGGCACTAAGATTGCTCTATATTCATTCGTGAGGTTTAATATGTACGAAAAAAACAAAGATTTAGTTTTAGTCAGTTTTTTTGGTTTTATTTACTACGCTATAGTCATTGGTTTAAATGGCCATTTGACGCGAATCCCTCTTGGTGAATACTTTATAGTTCCCTTTGTTGTCGCCACTCTTATGGGTATGGCTATATCACGCCCTACGCAAATGCTCGAATGGCCCCTTTGCTTTTTATTTGGTGGCGTGATGGGTTCGATCTCCATCGTCTTAGTTCTGAGCTTTCTTGGTCTCAGTTTTGGTTTCTTTCAGGCCGCATTTACAGTCAGCCAAACCTTTGCTTGGTTTGGAGTTGTTTCTGCCATGATTTTAGTCGGCATACTTTTAGGTGCCTTTCTAAAGGCTAGTTACAACTTAGTTTTGGGCTCTTTGAAAATGCCTATTTGATTTCTTTCCTTGCTCCAGTCCTAAGTCTCGCCGATTCAGGTCCCCCCAATTGTCTCAATGGCTGAGATCAGATAACCTAAAGATATCGTGCTTTTTAAATCTTCTGTTGCAACCCTTATTCTCCTCTCCCTGTCGATATCTTCTGCGCAAGAAGAGTTGCCTTCCTCACCTGTCCCATTTGAAATGGATTACAGTCAATACGCTCCAAAACCTCTTTCTTCTCAGATTAGTGAACGCGCACGAAGAATGTTAAGTATAAACAGCATTCATAATTTATTGCTCAGTCCTGACGGTCAGCAGGTCTATTTCAATTCCAATGCCAGTGGTGTTGACCAAATATGGAATTTACAGGCTGCAAAGAGTCAACCCCTTCAGCTCACAACAGGAGAGGAGAAGACCACGCTGCAGGCTATCTCTCCTGATGGTAAATTTTTATACTACACTCGCGATGTCAATGGCGAAGATTTCGACGGCTTGTTTCGCCTCGATATAAAAACTCTCGAAGTAAAGACTCTTTTTCACAAACCAAATACAAAGGCAAAATTTGGAGGGCTCAGTCGCGATGGTGAGCGTGTGTATTTTCTAGCCAACGATAAAACTCCAGAATACTTTACGATCTATCGTTATTTTAATAAAACGGCAAAAACAGAATTAGTCCATTTTTCTAAGTCACATTGGAAATTTTTTGGCGAAATTTCACCTGAACAAGTTTATTTATATCGCACAAAGGGGATTCGCGATCGCACCCTATACACGTACAACATCGCTAAACAAAAACTCAACCTCTTCCTTGGTAAAAAGAATTTACCGGAACTTGGTTACTTTGAACCGATCCCCCTCAAAGAGGGAAAAGTTATTGTGCGCAGTCACCACGATTCTGAATTCTATCGCCTTTACCTTTGGGATGGAAAAGTTATGGTACCCCTCTCGCCTCTGCACAACGGTGACGTGGTCTCTTACCATTATGACTCGAGCCAAGATATTCTTTATTTTGAACTGGATCAGTCTGGAAAAACTCAACTGCACGGCCTTGACCTTAAAACCCGTCAGTCTGTGAAGATTCCCGAGCTCAAACGATTTGGAAAATACAAACCGACACAATTTACCGTTCAATCCACCAGCCAAGATGGCAATATTGTCGCCATTAGAGTTCAAGGCCCCCAATTGCCCGATAAAATTTACTTGTGGAATAGGCGGGACGACAATCTTCAAGCCTGGACAAAAACCAAAAGTTCATTAGTTTCATTAAAAGAACTCAACGAACCCATCTTGGATCACTTTTTGGCCGAGGATGGCACCCAGGTCCCCATGCTAGTGCGCCGCCCACAGGAGTGTCGAAGCAAAGTTTGCCCGGTTGTGGTCCACTTCCACGGGGGTCCCGAGTCTCAAAGCCGCCCCATCCTTAATCCCTTGGCAGAAATTTTTGTCCAATCGGGAATTATTTTTGTCGAACCTAACGTCAGAGGCAGTCGTGGGTACGGACGCAAATTCCTGGAAGCTGATGATGGTCGCAAGAGAGTTGAAGTCATTCGAGACATTCGCGATGTAGCCCAACATATTAAAAAAAATTGGGCCATTGGTGATCAAGTTCCACCTGTCGGAATCACTGGCCGTAGCTATGGCGGCTACCTTACTCTTTATGGAATGACCCGTTTCGCTGAAGAGTTCGACGCTGGCGTCGCCGTTGTCGGCATGAGCAGTTTGGTGACACTACTTGAAAACACAGCTCCCTACCGTCGCGAGAGACGAGAAACTGAGTATGGCAGTCTAGAGACCGACAAGGACTTACTCGAAAGTCTTTCTCCTATTAACTATATTAAAAATGTTTCGGCTCCCCTGCTCATTATCCACGGCGTGAACGACAAGAAAGTCCCGGTCTCTGAGGCTTTGCAAGCTCACCAAATGTTAAAAAATCATAACCCTCAACCCGAGCTGATTTTATTTGAAGATGAGGGACACAAAGTCACACGTCGCGACAATCGTGTTCTTGAGTATGGACACATTCTGCGCTTTTTTAAGGAACACCTTAAAGTCGCACCCACAGGCAAAACTCTAAAGGCGGGACGTCAACTGACCCAAGAATAAATTATCCGTCTTAGGTAAGAATTGATATCAAGTACCAAAATCGCTGATCTTTTATAATCTCATAAAATATTTCTTAAGAAGGCTTGTTCCAGATTTAGGTAGGTCAACAAATCAATCACTACAGGAGAACCTAAATATTTTCATATATTTATTTTGCAGCAGAAAAATTTAAAAAAAAATTCCATCCTGCCTCTTGACAATTTCATTCAAGTACACAAAATAAAAATAGAAAGGCTACAAGTTTTTGTGGCTTCCTTATGTAATCCGTGCGGGATTTTTGTACGTTATAAAGGAGGTGCAATATGACACAAAGATTTTTCTGCAAACCTTTTCAAAAAACCTTTAGTATTCCACCTCCCCTATTGCATCCTAGTTAACACTTAGCTTTGCTTGAGCCCTAAGCTCAGTCATCTTTTAAATACTTTGAATTCGTCGATGGATTTTTTTGCCTATATATTGGAGGTATTTATGAATTATGAAAATCTAAACATCGAAATGAGGGGAATTCATCCTTCAAGTCATTTGGATAAAATGCTTCGTGATTTGGCTGACGCCATTCACTGGCAATCGCCAAGTGATTCCTGCTTAAAAATTTTTATTGAGCAATCTAAAGGGACGATTAAGGCTTCGTGCCGTATTGCCTCTCAAACAGGTGTCTTTGTGGCCAATTCTGTCAGTGATTGTCCCGAAAAAAGCCTGAGAATGTTAGAACAAAAGATTCAAAAAAAATTGGATGAATGGAAAAGAAATCGATTTTCCAATATTTTAAACCAACAATTTGAAACTGCCAGCTAGCAATGAAAGGGGGATATCATGAAGTTAACAAATTCAGAACTATATTACGAATACCACGCAAAAGAATACTCGGATAGGTTTCGCAATTATTCTGATGCAGCGGTAAGAGAAATTAAACGCCAAATAGGCAACGAACCAGATGTGCAAGTGACTATTGAGGAAGAGAAAAAAAGGAAAGGACTTTTCTCTGTTTCGATGTCAATAAGTGGAATGGGCGAATCTTTTTTTGTAAAAAAAGTTGGTAAGAATGTTATTCATCTCATTAAGAAAGAAAAAAAATTACTTTTGAATAAAGTACGCTCATGGCAACACAGAAAAATTGACAAGAAACTGATCCGAGAGCAGAAGGAGATTCTCGCCTCTTAACTGTTATTAAGTGGATATTATGAATCGTTCATTCTGGTACCTGCTTCCTTTTGCAGAAGCACCGCTTCAAAAATGTTCCAACACAACAACTTGTATGAAATCTATTAAATATTATCCATCATATCAGTGCTCAGTCTATTTCTCTGGACTCACTAAAATATCAATTAAAAAAGCGGTTTCTAGAGACAAAGACGGTTGATCCAGAAAGTGGATATCAAAAGTGAATTCGCCGGTTTGATCAACAGCTGTACTGATTGGAATTGCAATGCGGTTGTTCGACTCAAACTGTTGAGATGATCTTGTTAGATGCAGATCCGCTGCTGAAAGTGCCTCCTCTGTTAAATTCCCTAATGTCTGCGCAGACATGCTAAGTTCTGTATGAGGATTTAGACTCTTCCCCCAGCGATCCCGAAAGTTAAGCCTGTATTCTGGTGTAAAAAAAC
This sequence comes from Bdellovibrionales bacterium, assembly GCA_041739665.1. Taxonomy (GTDB): domain Bacteria; phylum Bdellovibrionota; class Bdellovibrionia; order Bdellovibrionales; family JAGQZY01; genus JAGQZY01. The sequence goes on along the minus strand of JBGSNK010000036.1, from coordinate 33,841 downwards.
CAGGACCGTATTTATCAAGAACAAAAATAACTTCTAAAACAAGTTGAGTTGAGACTCTGGATCCGATTTCTGAGACGTTTATTACGCGTGTACCTAGGGAGATTCTCTCGTTGACTAAAGCGTTTCTTCGTTCAAGAAATTTGTCAAGATCGAGAAAATACCAATGAGATTTGCGCACAGTGGGTTCGAGAGCTAGGAATATTAGGGTATCCTGCGTATGTAAATCGGCAAGCCTCTCAAGCCGACCCTCTGGAGTTGATACAAAGACCTTGCTTAACAAACTGTAATCGAGTGCCATGCGGAAAAGTCGGAGTGGGTTTACTGGATTTAATATGGCAGAAGGGTTTGCATTGTAGGCATCCTTTTGGAATGGAAAAACAAGAAAATCCTGACCCTGATAAAATTTGTCAAAAACTGATGTTTTAAGTGCTTTCTCTTCTTCAAGTTCTATAGTGATTTTGCGAGCAAAGGCTTCAAAAGAAGCTTTCTTATTTTGCCCATTCGTTTTGGGAGGAGTCTGAGCAGATCTCTTCGCAGGTATTAAAGCCTGTGAAGCCTCCTCTGTAAGCCTGAATGCTTCTAAGGAAAGACGCAGCCATTCTCTGACGGTTTTATCAATGCCAAGAGGTTGCATAACACCTTTGGCAATATTTTTTATAATACGCCTCGCACGAACTTCATTGTCGCGACCAAGACTAAGATTGCTCCATGAAGCAAATTCCTCGTGGGTCATGACGGCGAAGCCTATATCAGTCTTTAAGACAACCTTCTCCCCACGGAAAACATCTTCTGGAAAAAGATTAGGGTCTGGCAATTGAGCTAGGTCCCTGGGGAAATAAAAAAGATTTTCGCCCTCAGAAAAAAGAGTGCTATCGATCTCAGGAGAATCTTCAGATAAAGAATTAAAAGTTTGGTTGGTAAGATCTCCTTGAAAAATATCACGACAAGCCAGCGAAGCTTGTGCGATGGCGCTCAAATCAAGGAGGATAAAAAGGCAAAAGAATCGAATTATGAAAGTCACAAACCTCTCCAATACCCAGCTATAGGTTTTTGGAAGCGACACGTCAATAAGTCGTGTAATACTTTCATATTTCACAGGTTTTAATATATTTTGCTGCCCGACGAGCTAAGAAACTTTCTCGGTCAGGACACGGGAATTCTACTTTAGGCGCCTTAGGCGATAAGTCATCACTGTGTGTTTACACTTATAGTCAGACCATTAAGTATCAAAAATTCTTATGATTCTAGAGGATGGGCCCTGGGCTGAGACCAGGGTCCTGGCGATTAAACCAGTCAAAACAGGGTTTAAATTTCCTTAACACTTTCTAAAATAGTCTTGTCACCAATACTTTTACTTGGAAAGATCTTGGCATATGCTGTCGCGGACGAGTTCCTGCAGATTTTTTATCTGAACATCTTGTGGCTCAATGGCGGATAGAAATTCGATTTTAATGGATCTTCGAAACTGCCACTTTTTATTTGGATTTTTTGAAAAGGTCGAGTTCCAAAGGCCATGCAAAACAAAGGGAACAACAGGAACTGGGTCTTTTTCAAGTATTTGTAACAGACCCGTTTTAAACTGAGAAAGTTCTCCGTCCAGCGTGAGTTGCCCTTCAGGAAAAATGCATACCGGAGATTTACGTCTGAGCTCCTCGGAAACTCGAATAAAGGCATTATTGTGAATTTGCAAGTCTTCGTTGCGACCAGCGATTGGAATCACACGGGCCTGTTTCATCACCCAAGAAACCACAGGCAACTTAAAAAACTTGTAATACATTACAAAACTCACCGGACGCTTACAGGCCCCCATGATAATGAGCCAATCCATATAAGTCACATGATTCCCAGCCAAAACAAAAGGCCCACGGCGAGGCACATGAAGTTCACCGACAACTTCTACCGAATAAATAATGTGAGACAATAACCAAGAGTAAAAACGCAAGGTGAACTCAGGAACCATAATGTATATTCCGACGGCCACAATCACATTTAAAATGGCAAAGACCCCGAATACTTCGACTGTACTTAAATGCAAAGCATAAAGACTCATCACTAGAACACTGGAAACCACCATAAAAAGAGCGTTCAAAATATTGTTGGCGGCAATCACCCTCGACAAGTTTGAAGAACGACTGCGTTCTTGCACCAAGGTGTATAAAGGAACGATAAAAAGCCCACCCGATACCGACATCAATAAAAAATCCACCACAATGCGCACACCTGATATGCTCGAAAGCAACTGGGAAACACTTACGGGTGTGGTAGGTACGATGACCCAAGGAAAACCAACAAAGTATATATCTATTAAAAATAGTGTCAGTCCCAAGGAACCGATGGGAACCAAACCAATTTCCACACGTTTGAAAGAAAGTCGTTCGCAGAGAATCGAACCCATCCCTACACCCAAAGTAAACATGGCTAAAAATAAGGTGACCACCGCCTCAGAGCCGAGCAAATAGTTTTTGACATAAATAGGCAAGACCGAGAGGACACCTGCGCCTACAAACCAAAACCAACTGATGGCAAAGACCCCATGATAAACGGAACGACGCTCTCTTAGAATTTTCCATAGAGACACAAATTCAGGAAAGGGGTTCCATTGAATTTTAAGATGAGGATCGCCCGCAGAAGCGGTTGCAACCTTGCAACTTGCAAAGTAGCCAAGTGCTGCAATGGCAACTAATATGATGGCTATGATCCACTGAGCTTGATCAAGGCCCGCAGCCATACCCCCGCCAATGGTTCCGAGCAAAATAGCCAAGAAGGTACCAAGCTCAATGAGTGCATTACCCTCAGTGAGATCTTGATTTTTAACAAGCTCTGGAATCAAAGAGTATTTGGCGGGACCAAAAAAAGCGGACTGTGTACCCATTAAAAAAAGCAGAAATAAAAGTGCACCATAACTTTCTGTTAAAAAGGCTAGAGCGGCCGGGACCATGATTGCCACTTCTAAAATTTTGGTGGCGCGTACAATTTGTGATTTCTCGTATTTATCGCAGAGTTGCCCAGCAAGAGGTGAAAAAAGGAAAAAGGGCAAGATGAAGACTCCACCGGCGAACGCCACCAAGGCGCCTGAATCCATTCCCAAAAGCTTGACGCCTTGAAAAGCGACTAAAACCACGAGAGCATTTTTAAGAAAGTTGTCGTTGAAGGCTCCCAGGAACTGGGTCCAGAAAAAGGGCGCAAACTTTTTGTCTTGCGTGATAAATCGGTAATCCATCCCAAAGCCCCCCTGAACGAAAACCCTATGACCATAACCAAAAAGAAAAATCGAGTCACGACCTCAGCTCCGTCCTGGTGGGCCACAATCCCAATGACGATGAATATCAGGACTTGCTCGCTCTCACAGTATGAGTGTAAGTTATATGTAAGTTAATATGAAGCGTCACTCTCTCTTTCTCTATTGGATCCCTCCCCTCGTCAGTCTTCCCCCTGTTCGCTGTGGTTTGTTTGAGATTAGTGAAGATCATATTGAAAAATACCAATCCTTAGATGCCCGCTTTATTCGCAATCGCTCTGCAACTTTTTTCTTTCGCGCCCAAGGTGACTCCATGGAGCCCTTGATCCTGGAAAACGATATTTTGATCGTCGACAGATCCATTACCAGCTTTCACAAACGCATTGTAATCCTCTCTCACGATGGCGAAATGTACTGTAAGCGCCTCTTGCCATCCGGAGAGCAAGTTATTTTGCATTCTCTGAACCCCAAATACAAAGACATTGTTCTTCGCCCGCAGGAGACCCCCTTGGATATTTTTGGAGTGGTTATTGCCATCGCCCGCGATGTTCTCTAGTAAAAGGAAGTGAACGTGCAAAAGATTTTTGCTCTCGTTGATTGCAATTCTTTTTTTTGTAGCTGCGAACGTCTCTTCAGACCCGATCTCGCCCAGCGCCCGGTGGGAGTGCTTTCGAATAACGACGGTTGCTTTGTGTCTCGCACCAGTGAACTCAAAAAGTTAGGTGTCCCCATGGGCGCTCCCTACTTTCAGGTCAAAGATATTTGTCGTCGCCACAACGTGGCTGTTTTCTCTTCAAACTTTTCTCTTTACACCAATATGTCGGACCGTGTGATGAGCACGCTCAGTGAGTTTACGCCTATCATGGAAGTCTATTCGGTGGACGAGGCTTTTTTGGATCTCACAGGTTTTCAAAATTTAGAATCCTACGCTCGACAAATCAAAGAGCGAGTGGAACGCAACACCGGCATTCCGGTCAGTGTCGGCGTGGCACCCACTAAAACTCTAGCCAAGATCGCCAATCATGTTGCCAAAAAATCCCAAAAATCCCGAGGGGTGGTCACTCTTATGGATCCCCACTTGCAAAGCTTGGCCCTTGAAAGAGTCGAGGTCGAAGACATTTGGGGAGTTGGACGGGCCAACTCTCAAAAACTGAGGCAACTGGGCATAAAAACAGCTAAAGACTTTCGCGACTACCACAACAATCGCCAAATCCAAAAACTGATGACCAAGGTGGGGCTGCAAACCAAAGAAGAGTTGGCGGGCCTGCCGCGCTTTGAACTCAATATTGTGGGCGTGGCAAAAAAAGAAATTATATCCAGTCGCAGTTTTGGTCAAAGTATTCGCGACTTGTCGGACTTGCGACAAGCCGTAGCTCAGTACGCATCTAAGGCTTGCGAAAAGTTACGCAAACAACAATCGGTGTGTCGGGGTCTGGATGTCTACGCCCGCACCTCTCCTTTTGCCAACACCCCCTACTACTCCGCCCTTGAATCGGCGCAACTCCTATCACCCACCTCCGACACCCGCAAAGTTGTGCGCTATGCTTTGCAGTCTTTAGAAAGTCTCTATCGAGCAGGCTATGATTATAAAAAAGCGGGTATCCGTTTGCACGACATCTCTTCAAGAAGAGAGTCTCAGATGAGTTTGCTCGAACCCGCCGACGATCTGCACTCCGAAGCTCTGATGAAGTGCATGGATCAGATCAATCAGCGGGACGGGGCTGGCACAATTTTGGTGGCTGCATGTGGCGTCAACTCGGTGAAATGGCAGATGAATCGCAATCATCACTCCCCACGCTATATGACCGGCTGGAGTGATCTCCGCAAGGTCTACTGAAAACAGGTTGCCCCAAACTCTTTGTTTGGGGCACAATCGGTTCTTTTGGAGTTTATATGAATCAAGACATGATGAAGCTGGCGATAAAAATCAGCCAAGAGAAGATGATGGCCAATGAGGGGGGACCTTTTGGAGCGGTTATTGAGAAAGACGGACTCATCATTGCCAAAGGCTGGAACAAAGTAACCAGCAGCAATGACCCTACTGCACACGCAGAAGTGGTGGCCATTCGCGAAGCCTGCAAGCAACTCAAGACCTTTGATCTTTCGGGCTGCACGATCTACACCAGTTGCGAGCCCTGCCCCATGTGTCTGGCCTCTATTTACTGGGCTCACTTGGACAGAATTTATTATGCCAACACAAGACAAGACGCTGCCCATATTGATTTTGATGACGAGTTTCTCTATACCGAAATAGCTCTCCCTATTGAAGAAAGAAAAATCCCCATGCAACAGATTTTGCGTGAAGAGGCGCAAAAGGTTTTTGAGATGTGGATCAAAAAGACAGACAAGATCGAGTACTAAAAATGCTGAAAACCAATTCTTACGACACACTTAAAAACAATTGTGAAATCTGCCAAAGTCCTCGCATCGAAAAACTGTTCCAGGATTATCGCGACAATGCCATTTGGCATTGTCCTGATTGCTCAGTTCAGTTTATGAACCCCCAATATTCCGATCAGTATCTAAATGAATTTTACAGTGGCTACACCGATGACAACGAGGATGAAATCTGGCGTGAACCCTGCCACTATGGCTTCGGAGTTTATCTTTCTTTGACAGAAAAGGCGATGCAAAGAGAGGCCGGCCCCATCGCCAGCAAAACTCTTTTTGATTTTGGCTGTGGTTGCGGGCTTTTTTTAGAATTGGCTCAATCAAAAGGCTGGCAGGTCGAAGGATATGACGTCGACCCCGTGACGACTCAGAGTGTGGCCGAACGTCTCAGCTGCTCGGTTCACTCCGGTGACTTCTTTTCGCTCAAGATCGACAAGAAGTTTTCTTTGGTGATCATGCACCAAGTGCTCGAGCACCTTAAAAACCCTGTAACTTACTTCAAGAAAATCAAAGATATTCTTGAACCAAGAGGCTTCGTCTTCGTTGCCGTACCTAACATCTCTTCAGCATCCAATCGAATGAAATACTTTTTAGAGAAAATAAAAGTGCGCAAAAAAAGAGTGGGCGCTTACTACGACACCAGCCATCATCTCTTTTACTACAATAGAGATTCCCTGACTCGACTGCTCGATCAGATGGGATTTGATGTGGTCTATCACAGGAACTGTCATAAAACATATCCAGGACAAAGCTCATGGAAACGTTTTATCGCACACACAATCACCGATCATCTTTTTTCTAACTCCGCCTTCTTTGTCGTCGCCCGCAAAAGAGATTAAACAACCAAAAATCTGACTTTCTATATCTTTTTTAATGATGGGATTGACTTGGGATTTTTCTCTAATTTGCAGCCAATCTCTCAAATATCTTTGGTCACTATTTGATTAGAAATTCCATTCAAGTCTCGATAACCCTCAGTGAAGGTCACAAGAAACAAAAAGAACCTCCTGAAAGCGGATGCGTTTTCGCCCAAAGGGCGAAATTCAGGCAGGGCAGGAAGGCCGTGGTTCTTTTTGTTTCTTGTGACCTTCACTGAGGGACGCCGTGGACCTTCAATTTAATGATTCCACACGGCAAAAAATTAAAGAATGAGTGCGAACTTGATTAGCGGATCGAGGGCATCTCTTTGACGCCTAAATCCACAGACACCATTTTAGACACACCCTTTTCTTCCATGGTCACACCGTAAAGTTTTTCGGCAGTTTCCATGGTGTACTTGTTATGAGTGACCAAAATAATCTGGGATCTCTTGGCCATCTCGCGAACCAAGTCGTTAAAACGCATAACGTTGGCATCGTCCAGCGGTGCGTCGACCTCGTCCAGTAAACAATAGGGCGAGGGCTTGACCAAGAAAATCGAGAAGATCAAAGAGACCGCGGTCAATGCTTTCTCTCCACCGGATAGCAGCGACACACTTTGTGCTTTTTTCCCTGGAGGACGAGAAACAATATCAATTCCCATTTCGTCCTTTTCAGGATCTTCAATTAAAATCAAACGGGCTTCGCCACCGCCAAAAAGAACAGGGAACACACGTTGAAAACGTTCGTTAACGGCTTCAAAAGTCTCCTTAAACCGCTTGGAACAAATTCTATTGATACGATCAATCACCTTGCCAAGCTGGGCTTTGGCATCGGTCAGATCCATATACTGCTTGCTCAAGAACTCATAGCGCTCAGCTAATTCATCGTACTCTTCAATAGCCGAAAGATTGACTTCTCCAATACGAGAAAGTTTTTCTTTCAAGTTTTTCATTTCTTCTTGCGAGCTAACCAAATCGCCTTCGCGCTCGGCATAACTTTCGGCCACAAAGCGAAGATCTTTTTGATACTTCTCTTCGATATGAGCCAAAAGGTTTTCTTCTTTCATCTTGGATTGTTCAAGGGCCAGTTGGCTCTCGTTCATGATCGACTGTTGCTTGTTCTTATCGGACTGAACTTTTGAGAGTTCTTCTTGCAAACGGAACAAAGTGGCATTGGACTCTTCAAAGTCATTGCGCATTTGGCTCAAACGAGCCTCTTGCTCTTCTACTCTTTGCATGAGGATTTCGAGTTCCACTTTTTTCTCTTCCATAAGGATTTGGTTCTCGCTCATGGCTAGAGAGTTTTTAGAGGTCTCGTTACTCATTTTACTCATTTGCTCGCGCACTTCTTTAAGAGAGCGCTCCAGTCTTTCAAATTCAGAGCGAACCCCGATGAGCTCCTGTTGTTTCTTAGCACTTTCCACTTGTAGATCGGTTACTTCCGTTTGCAAGTCGCCAATCCCAAGCTTCTCGGACTCAAGGTCATTGGTGAAAGTTTCGATTTGATTTTCAAGATTTTGTTTTTTCCTGACAATCTCGTTGATGTGCTCCACAAGCTCATCGTGTTCTTGTTGCTTTTGTTTTTGGCGCAACAATACATTATCTAAATCTCGTTCTTGCTTTTCAAAGGCCGTGTTTACATTGCGGAGTTCAGTCTCAGCACGCTCTAAATCTTTTTTAAGTCCAGCAATGAGGATTTCTTTTTCTGTTTTGTCTCTTTGGGCTTGAATGAGACTGTCTTCAACTTTTTTGACTTGGTTTTCCATAGACTTGAGGGTGGTGGTGGCCAGAGCCAATTTACCAGACCACTCTTCTTTGGCTTTGCGAAGCTCATTGATTTCGCGCTCGCGTTTGAGTACTCCAATAGAAGCATCCCCTTGGTAGCCCCCACTGATCAAACCTTCACGACTGATCACGTCCCCTTCTAGAGTGACAAAGGTCCACTTTGGAAATTGATTTTTTAAATCTAAGCCGGTGCGAAGGTTGTCGACAACGGCCACGTCACTTAAAAGATTTTCTACGACACCAGTGTGTTTTTCTGGCACTTCGATCACTTCACTGAGAAGACCTTCAAAACCTTGACAGCCTTTGAGCAGGCTCATTTCAGAACCATCATGGCTTTGCAGAGCTTCACCATGGCGGGAGTAAAAAGTCGAGCGACCTGACTTTTGCGCTTTCAAAAAGTCAAGGGCTTGCAAGGATTTGTCCTGATCCTTAGAAATCAACATTTGCAACTTAGGACCGAGAGCGGCCTCAAGAGCCACTTCAAATTTTTCGGGAACACGAACCACTTCAGATAAGGGCTGAAAGCTTTTTTGAGCCTCCTGTTCTTCCGGAGATAAGGCTGCTAGGTTTTGCTTTTGCCAAAACATCACCGACTTTACGCCCTCTTGAAAACCTTCAAAGTTATCTTTAAGATCCTCAAGACCATAAAGACGAGAGACCACTTGGTTGAGCTTGTCTTTGTACTCGACAACTTGCTCTTCTTTAATATTAAATTCTGCTACCAGTTGGTCCTTTTGGGCCTGCAAACTTTCCACATCATTGAGGATGTCCATTTGCAACTGGCGCTCACCTTCAAACTGGCCATTGACCTTTTGATGATGGCTTTCAAATTCTTTCTTTTTATCCTGAAGCTCGTCTAGAACAGCACGAACTTGATTGACCTCGCGTTCGAGATTGGCCACGGCCTCTTCAAGAGAGCCTTGACGAGAGCGAGTTTGGGTCTCGGCACCGGAAAGCGAAAGCAACTCTCGACGCTTGTCACTGAGCTGTTGGTCGATTTCTTCGATGTTTGCTTTGCGATCATCGTAGTTTTCTTTTTTAGTTTCAAAGAGGTCTTTGAGTTCGGCCGCTTTGTTCTCCAACTGTGAAAGCTGCGCAGCCACTTGGTTGTAATCTTTAAGTAGAGTTTGTTCGCGAACTTGGCTTTCACCTAAAAGGTTGCCAGCCATTTCACTAGAACGCTTGGCTTGTTCGATTTCAAAGCGCAACTCTTGAATTTGATTTTCACGAGTGCGCACTTTGTCTTGGTTGGTTTTCAATTCCACACGGAATTCTTCGATTTGTTTTTCGCCTTCAAGACTGCCACCACGTAGTTCAGCAACTTGGGCTTCGAGAGTGCTGACTTTGGCTTCCAACTCAACTTGACTATTTTGGGCCTGATCAAAAGTGTTTTGCGAATTTTGTGTTTTTTCATTGAGGGCCAAGAATTCTTTAGATGAAATCCAAAGTTCAATGTCCTCAAGTTTAGTTTTCAGCCCGCGATAGCGCTCGGCCCGCTGGGCTTGTCGTTGCAAACTATCCAACTGACGTTTGAGTTCGGCAATGATGTCTTGCAGGCGTAACAAGTTGGCGTCTGTGGCTTTTAGCTTACGTTGTGATTCACGTTTACGGGCTTTAAACTTTGTAATACCCGCAGCTTCTTCAATCACCACACGACGCTCTTCAGGTTTGGATGTGACGATCTTCCCAATCGCCCCTTGCTCGATGATACTAAAACCTTTGGAGCCGGCCCCTGTGTCCATAAAAATTTCGTGGATATCTTTGAGACGAGCGGCTTGTTTGTTAACTAAATATTCGGACTCACCGGAGCGATGCAAGCGACGAGTGACCATAACTTCAGAGTGATTGAGATATTTGACAGGGAAAGGACCGCCATCGTTTTCAAGAGTCAAAGAGACTTCGCACATTCCCATGGGGGCATAACCGTCGGCTCCGGCAAAGATCACGTCTTCCATGCTTGATCCACGCAAATGCTTGGCCGACATTTCACCCATCACCCAAACAAGGGCATCGACGATGTTAGATTTTCCACAACCATTGGGGCCAACGACCCCGGTAACACCTGCATCAAAATGGATAACTGTGCGATCTTTAAATGATTTAAAACCGATCAGCTCTAGTTTTTTAATTCTCAATGGTCTGTTCCCCGTAAAGTTGTTTTACTTCAACGCCGCTTGGGCCGCAGCCAATCGGGCAATTGGCACTCGAAACGGAGAACAACTCACATAGTCCATACCCACTTGGGCAAAAAACATGATGCTCGCCGGGTCTCCCCCATGCTCCCCGCAAATCCCTACCTTTAAGTCTGGCTTTAAACCTCGACCAAGGTCAACGCCCATTTTGACTAATTTCCCAACCCCTCCTTGATCTAAAGAGACAAAGGGATCATTGGGGTAAATCCCCTTTGACACGTAGGTATTCAAGAAGCGGCCCGAATCGTCGCGAGAAAGGCCTAAGGTGGTTTGCGTCAAATCGTTGGTTCCAAAGCTAAAAAAATCAGCATATTTGGCAACTTCATCAGCTGTGATCGCAGCTCTTGGTAGCTCGATCATGGTTCCCACCAAATAGTCAAAGCTCACTTCCTCTGTGGTCTTCACCCGCTCGATGGTTTGATCCACAAGCTCTCGCAACAAAGACAACTCTTTGGCTTCGCCCACAAGTGGAATCATGATTTCGGGAACAACAGTGTGCCCCTCTTTGGTCAATTGAGCCGTGGCGAGGGCAATGGCTTTGGCCTGCATCACATAAACCTCGGGATATGTGATCGCCAGACGACAACCGCGATGTCCCAGCATCGGGTTGAACTCGTGTAGAACCTTCACCTTCGTACGCAATTCGCTGTAAGGGACGTCCAAGCGTTGAGCCAGTTCTTTGGCCTCTTCATCGGTGTGGGGCAAGAACTCGTGCAGTGGTGGATCCAGCAAACGAATGGTGACAGGGCGATCCCCCATGATTTTCAAAATACCGTAAAAGTCCTCTTGTTGCATGGGTAACAGGTGACTCAAGGCCTCTTCGCGCTGCTCTTTGTTCTCTGACAAAATCATGCGACGAACCCAATCGATTCTCTCGGGGGCAAAAAACATATGCTCAGTTCGGCAAAGTCCAATTCCCTCGGCGCCAAACTCGATAGCAGCTTGAGCGTCGGCGGGGTTGTCGGCATTGGCGCGCACTTTAATTTTTCGATAGCGATCAGCCATTTCCATAATGCGTTCAAAAGGGCCTTCTAATTGGGGCGGAATGGTTTTCACTTCTCCTAAAAAGACTTCACCTGTGGAACCGTCGAGAGTGATCATTTCACCCTCTTTGACAACATAACCGTTTGTGCGGAACTGCTTGTCGTGTTCGTTGACATTCACATCCCCACAACCCGCAACACAACATTTACCCATACCTCTGGCGACCACTGCCGCGTGAGAAGTCATCCCTCCACGACTGGTGAGAATGCCTTCAGATGCAACCATGCCTTCGATATCTTCGGGTGAAGTTTCAACCCGTACAAGAATGACCTTATGACCCTTTTCTTTCCAGGAGACAGCAGCTTCGCTGGTGAACACGACTTTTCCGGTCACTCCACCGGGGCTAGCGGGCAACCCTTTGGCGATTTGAGTGCGCTCACTCTCTGGATCCAGAGTCGGATGCAACAATTGATCAAGGCTCGACGGATTGACTCTACGGATGGCCTCTTTTTCGTCGATCAACTTTTCGTCGATCATGTCAGTGGCAATTCGCAATGCCGCACGAGCGGTACGTTTCCCGTTTCTTGTTTGCAACATCCAGAGTTGTCCACGTTCAATAGTGAACTCGATGTCTTGCATATCTTTATAATGCATTTCGAGTTTTTGATAGGTGTCGACCAACTCTTTGAAAACTTCTGGGCACTCGTCTTCTAAAGATTGCAAACCGGTGCCTTCGGCCGCCTTGCGGGTGATAGGCTGTGGAGTTCGAATTCCGGCTACAACATCTTCACCCTGGGCATTCATCAGGTACTCACCAAAAAAAAGTTTCTCACCCGTGGAAGGATCGCGTGTGAAGGCCACCCCAGTCCCAGATTCTTCACCTAAGTTTCCAAAAACCATAGATTGGACATTGACCGCAGTCCCCCACTCATCAGGAATATTATTGAGTCGACGGTAGGTAATGGCACGATCGTTGTTCCAACTTGAAAAGACGGCAGCAATTGCACCCCAAAGCTGCTCTTTAGGATCCATAGGAAAAACTTTAGCGGTGGTATCGGCAATTTGACTTTTAAATTGTTCAACCAAATTTTTTAAATCGTTCACTTGAAGTTCGGTGTCTTTTTGATATCCTTTTTCATCTTTTAAATCCTCCATGGCCATTTCTAATAAGGAGGAATTCATCCCGAGTACAACATTGGAGTACATTTGAATAAAACGACGGTAAGAATCCCATGCAAAGCGCTCGTTGTTCGAAGACTTGGCTAAACCCTCAACTGTTTCATCGTTAAGCCCTAAGTTTAAAATGGTGTCCATCATGCCGGGCATTGAGGCGCGAGCGCCAGAGCGCACGCTGACGAGCAATGGATTTTTGGCATCACCAAATTTTTTTCCAATATTGTCTTCAACACGTTTTAAAGAGGCCTCAACTTCGTCGCGAACCTTCTCACTCAGCTTTTTGCCATTTTTGTTAAAGTCTAAACAGACCGGAGTGGAAATTGTAAATCCCGGAGGAACAGGAATTCCAAGACGAGTCATCTCGGCCAGGTTAGCGCCCTTGCCGCCCAAAATATCCTTCATGGAAGCTTGTCCCTCGGATTCTCCTTGAGCAAAAAAGTAAACTTGTTTTGTACTCATAACTCCTCCTGGTCCCCTCACTGAAGGACGCGTAATCAAAAAAAGACTCAAAGAGTCCCATTAAAGTTGGCAAGGCTATCGGATAAATAATGAAAAAGTTGATCTTGGTTGACTCGTTCTTGCCTCATGCTGTCGCGATGACGAACCGTCACCTGCTTATCGGTGACACTTTCAAAGTCGACGGTCACACAGAGGGGGGTTCCAATTTCATCCTGACGGCGGTAACGCTTTCCAATGCTTTGCGATTCATCGTACTGGATGCGCAAATCGCGCGCTCGCAAGTCCTTATCAATTTTTTGACAAACTTCTTGTAACTCTGCTTTTTTCGAAAGAGGCAACAGGGCCACCTGCACAGGTGCAAGTGTAGGATGGAATCCAAAAACCACGCGCACGTCGGCTTTGCCGTCTTTCTCCGAGTGCTCTTCGCGATAGGCATCACAGAGAATAGTGAGCAGCAAGCGGTCACAGCCTATGGCCGTTTCAATGACAAAGGGGATGTATTTTTTATTTTGGGCTTGATCAAAATACTCAAGACTCTTGCCGCTAAGATTTTGATGCTGAGTCAAATCAAAGGAACCACGGTTGTGGATGCCCTCAAGCTCTTGCCAGCCTATTGGCAAATTGTACTCAAAGTCACCGGCCTCAATGGCGTAATGGGCCAGTTCTTTTTCATTGTGGGGAGTGAAGCGAATATTCTCAAGATTCAAACCGATATCTTGATAAAACTGGCGACGAGTTTCCTTCCACTCGGCAAAAAACTGAGTGTCTGTACCTGGTGCCACAAAATACTGCATCTCCATTTGCTCGAACTCGCGAGTGCGGAAAATAAAATTGCCCGGCGTGATTTCATTACGAAAAGATTTTCCGATTTGAGCGATTCCAAACGGCACCTTCAGACGCTGACTGGCCTGTACGTTTTCAAAGTTGACGAAAATTCCTTGAGCCGTCTCGGGACGCAAGTAGACCACGGAACCTTCGTCGGCTAGGGGACCCATATGGGTCTTGAACATCAAGTTAAATTCACGAGGAGCCGTCAGGTTCTTGGAGCCACAATTGGGGCACACCAATTCTTTCAAATGATCGGCACGATGACGGGATTTGCAATCTTTACAGTCGATCATGGGGTCAGAAAAGTTATCCACATGCCCGGAAGCCTTCCAAACGTTGGGATGCATCAAGATTGAGGCATCAAGCCCCACCACATCTGCTCGCGAAGTCATGGCCTTCCACCAGGCTTTCTTGATGTTCCACTTTAACTCTGCACCCAAGGGGCCGTAATCCCAGCATGAATTCAAGCCGCCATAAATTTCGCTGCTTTGAAAAACAAAACCGCGCCTTTTACAGAGCGATACGAGAGTCTGCAATTGATCTAATTTCTTAATTTCCAAGGAATGGCCTCCGGCAGAATGACTAGGGGCAAGGATTAACCTCGAGGGTCCAAATAGTCAATCTCACAAGCCCTTTACACCAGGCTCAAGAGGTTATCCGCACGAGTGATAGCTCAATCTGTGTGCAGAGAAATATATCTAGGAGTTTTTCTTTACAGCCAAGCGCTGTTGGATGGCCTCGTAGGCCATTTCAAGTATCTCTTTGGACTCTTCGTCGATTCGAGTGCGAGATTTGATATAAGCCATTTCAATATCACTTTGAGGGGCTCCAGCCGGCACACCAATAATCTCGTAGGCGTCCCACATATGACCATTAAAGTTAAAATAGACATTCAACTCTTCTTCGTTGTTGATGTCGATGGCCTGAACGGGCCTAAATAGGGTTTTTCTCAGATTAAATTGGGTGGGAGTGTGTTTCTTTGGGCGACCTAGAAAAAAAAAGGCGGCCAGGCCGATGACAACAAGACCATTGAGTAATAGAAACTGACTTGGATCCATAGGACAAGTGTCTCATAACAAGGGTCCCTTTAGGAAGACTGCTAATGCTAAGCGTTGGAGGCCAGCATGACTCAACCCCAAAACCCATTCGATCAACAGAAACCCATTCCGGGTGTTAATAAAATTATAGCCGTAAGCTCTGGCAAAGGTGGTGTTGGGAAGAGCACAATCGCCTCGAATCTCGCTGTTGCCTTAGCTCAAGCGGGAAAAAAAGTGGGCCTTTTGGATGCCGATATTTATGGCCCAAGCCTGCCGCGTATGATGGGCGCTCTGAAACAAAAACCCGAAATTACAAACGACAACAAAATCAAACCCATTGAACGACATGGAGTTAAAATCATGAGCATGGGTTTTTTAGTGGATGAAGACATGGCGGTCGCCTGGCGCGGCCCCATGCTTTTCAAGGCAATGAACCAACTTTTTTACGATGTGGATTGGGGCGAATTGGACATCTTGCTTATTGATCTGCCTCCTGGAACTGGCGATGTGCAACTGAGCATGGTTCAAAAAGTTCCCGTGGCCGGCGCCATCAGCATTTGCACTCCACAAAATATTGCACTTGCCGATGTTAAAAAATCTATCGATATGTTTGATCGAGTCAATGTTCCATGCCTTGGCGTAGTTGAAAACATGGCTTTCTTTTACGACCCCAATCGTCCCGATGAAAAACAAGAAATTTTTCCCAAAGGCGATTTGCTCAACTTTATCGAAAGCAAGAAATTGCGACACCTAGTTGAAATTCCTCTTTACGCCGAGGTCGCACTATCTTGTGAGATCGGAATTCCCTACGTGGCTAGAAAAAGCCAAGACCCCGTCGCAAAAGCCTATCAAACCATGGCAGAGAAGGTCTTAGAGCAGATTTAGAAAAATGAAAGTGATTCAGTTTGAGACAAGTTTTACCAACTCAAGCAAACTGTATTTAGCATTTTTTTTCGCTTTCTTTTAAGACAACAGATTATTTTTTTTAGGTATCACAAGATAACTTAGATATACTGTTAGTGTTCATAGAGATCCTTTCTTTGCCAAAGGCTAACTCAGGGAAACCTGAAGACGCAAAGCTAAAGGGACTAAGGCACTTGTTGCTAAGTCAGCCAGCTACCAACGAAAGAGACCTTTTTTGGTAACCGGTAAGGAGGACATCATGGACACTACGCCCATTTTTCGCCCGCCTTACCCCCCCAAGGCGGGCTTTTTTTATCCTACTCAAAGCCTGTTTCCGTCGTTACAATAAAATCCTATGAAAACTGTGATTCTTTTTTTTCTATGCGCCTTGTTCTCTTCACATAACTCTGAGGCTCGACACAGCCAAACGCCGACAGGTTTTGTTCTCTTTTTCCAAAAACTCTCCGAACTCTCCAGCGAGGACTCACTAGAATATATTTTTAATCTCAGAGAACAGCTCAAAAATTCAAAGGAGCTCGAGCTTGAAAAGATGTTGTATTCAACAAAAGAAAGTCAACACTGCCAAAAGTTGAAAAAGCCCAGCTGTCGGCAAGCTTTATACGGTAAAGATCTATGTATCCCACCTAAAAAAGTGGCCAGTGATTATTGTGAAAAAATCAGTAAACCGCTAAAGCAAAATGTGCTCGAAGACCCCTTATTTGACCGCATGCCATGGAATAGATGGGCTCTGTCTGTCAATCAGCTCTGCATTCAAAAACTAACATTGGCCTGTAAAAAACTCTCAAAGTTGCACGATAAATTTGAAGTCAAACACCGCAAATATCAAGATGAACTAAAAAAGTCCTTAACTCAGTAAGGGAGTTGGAAGACTCAACTTTCCCTCTGCCATTTTCAATGCAGACCAAGAAAGACTCGCCGCTGGATCTTCATAATAGGTAAAGTTTAAATCCTGGGTACGTATATTAGTGAAAATATCGGTCTCACTTCTGCGGCCACTCATCACAGTTTTCCACGAAGACATCTGGCGAGGGTGATGAAGATCAGAACTTGCCACCATGGGCAATCCACTTTCATAAACCTCGTCAAACAAGTAGGAGCCACTGGCCACTTCCCAGGCATCCATTTTTTTAGAAAGACGATCCCTATTGTGCCATAAATGGTAAGTCTGAGGTTCCACCTTACGAGTGGAAACGGGATGGGCCGCAATATTCACTCCACCTTGCTGGTGAACAGCATCTAAGATTTCATCAACACTCAAATCGGGACTGATAAACTCACGCACGCCTAGGGCAACAATGTGGGCAGAATCTTTGTGGGAAAATGAGTTCTTAGTAAACTCAACCCCTGGAATCACCAACATATTGTAAAGTTTTTTGGCACGAGCCGCTTCTATTTCAATTTCTAAAAGATAACGACTGAACTGCTTACGAACTAAGGTCTTTTGCAGATAGTGAGCCGATTGCCCCAATAGGGTTTTGGTTTCACAAAGGTGGTCGGTGATGGCAATGGCACCAAACCCGCGTTTTCCATAGGAATCCACCAGTTGAGAAATAGTGAGTTTCCCATCACTGTTTTGGCTGTGGATATGAAAGTCACATAGAAACATCTTAGTCATATTGTGACTGAATTTTTGAGAAATAGAAAATCAGGATCTGGTTGGGATAGTGTTTGTGTTTCCTAAAAAATTCCGACTCTTACCCCGCTGCTTTAGGATTTTTCTATTGAGAGTCGGATTTTCCCTAGAAAGAATGCAGTGCTTCTGCAAAAGGAACCAGGTACCTTTTAGACTCTTATCAAATTGTCTAGAAACTGATTTGTGCACTTTTCCCAAGAAAACTGGCTGGCATACTCATAACAGGCCTGACGAGACTTGCGCAAAGCCATAAGCGTGGCGTTTTTAAGATTCCAATCCAATGCGCCCACATCACTTGTCTGAATGACATCTATAGGCCCTTCCACAGGATACGCGGCAACCGGTGTGCCGCAGGCCAAGGCCTCCAACATCACCAAACCAAAGGTATCCGTGCGCGATGGGAAGACAAAGGCATCCGCCATGGAATAATAATGGGTCAACTCGTGGCCAAACTTGGCTCCGGTGAATAAAACCTCAGGATATTTTTGTTGAAGACTTTTCTTTTGTGGGCCATCACCAACCACAATTTTAACCGCATCAAGATCCATATCTAAAAAATCCTCTAAGTTCTTTTCGACAGCGACACGACCTACATAAAGTAGCTTGGGTTGACTGGTGCTAAAGCTACGTGGTTGTGGGCAGAACAATGTAGTATCCACTCCACGCGACCATTTTATTAAGTTTTTAAAACCAACTTTTTGTAGCTTCTTTTCCATTGAACCAGTTGTGACCATCACTTGTTGGGCTAAAGAGTGAAAACGCCGCAAAATCCTATAACTCAGATTTGTCGGAAAATGAGTACGAGCTTGAATGTATTCGGGAAACTGTGTGTGAAAAGATGTGGTGAATTTGATTTGCTTTTTCTTGCAGTAACGGCGAGCCGCCCATCCCAAAGGTCCCTCGGTCGCTATATGAATCGCATCGGGCGCATACTGTTCAACTTGTTGTTGCACCACTTTGAATGGTGACCAAGTCAAAGAGATCTCCTTGTAAGTAGGACAAGGAATGGAGCGAAAACCCACTGGCGAAATCACTTCAACTTGATGACCCATCGACTGCAAAGAGAGAATTGTGGCCTCAAGTGTTCGAACAACACCGTTGACTTGTGGTTTCCAGGCATCTGTGACAATTAGGATTTTCATAAAAAACCTCCCAGCACAATTCAAGGTTAGCATGGAGGAATGTAAAGGCTTGTGGGGATTTGGTTGTAATCTGGTTAGTTTCAAATTTGATGGTGTGCTAAAGCAAACCAAAGTCTAGTATTTAAACAACTCTTTGAATTTTAACTGCCACCTGGAATGACAAGAATCTTTCCAATATTAAGTAGGGTTCTTGAATGAAGTTCATTGCGATCCTTAATCTTCGCTAAGCTAACTCCAAACCTTTTGGCGATGGTATAAAGATTGTCACCCTCTTGAACCACGTAGGCTTTCTCACCTGGCTTCAAGTCTAAGGGTTGCTCGGCAGTTTTACGTTTACCATTTGGTTTACCACTACCAGGGATAATGATCTTCTTTCCAGGGTAAAGAGTTTGTCGAGCCGAGAAGTTGTTGGCCTCAAGTATAGAACGAATCGTAGTGTTATGGTTAGCGGCGATATGGCTCAAAGTATCTCCCCTGCGAATGCGATAGATTTCTCCTTCGGAGCTAGCAATGCTATCAAAAGTAATTTTGCTGGAGCTTTTTTCCAGAGCCAATTGTAAAGCCTCTTCTGAGAACTCAGAGGGAACACGAATTTTCGTCACACTTTTCATTTGTGGCAAAACGCCACGCAAATAGGCTGGATTCAAAGCCTCTATTTCCTCTTTGGAAACATTGAGATTTTTAGCCAACAATTTGAAATCCACTCCCTTGTTTTGAACAGAGATTTCCTTAAAGTTTAAAGGTTTCTCAAAATCCACATCGGTGAAGCCGTACTTCTCCGGGTGTTTAGCAATAAGTCTAGCCGCCAAAAACTTGGGAACATAATTTGTCGTTTCTTTGGGAAGTCGGTTTTGTTTGGCAAGCTCCCAAAAATCACGGGTGTAATAAGTCATGACTAAACGTTTAATACGATTTTCACCTACGTTATAAGAGGCAATGGCCAAATACCAAGATCCAAAAAGATTATAAAGGGCCTTGAGATACATCGAGGCCGCCTCGGTGGATTTCACAAAATCGCGGCGCTCATCTATATAGTAGTTTTGCTCCAAACCATAGGCCTTACCGGTACGTTTCATAAACTGCCAATAGCCAACAGCTCGCGACCTTGAGTAAGCTTTTGGATTAAATCCAGATTCAATGAGGGCAATATAAACCAAATCCTCGGGGAGACCATGGGATTTTAAAACTTTCTTCATCTCTGGTAAATAACGTGAGGAGCGCGACAAATAAAGCTTCATATGGGGACGACCACGTCCCTGAAAATACTCAACCCACTCGGTGACTTTATCGTTGAGCTCGCCAGGGAGCTTTTGCATATCGGTTTCATTATCGTTGAGGTCAGCAGAGTTTTCGTTCGAAATCTGAACATTTTTATCTTGTCCAATCAAAAGCTTTGAATTGGATTTCTGGTTGTCTGTGGCACAGCCTACGAAAAATAAGCCAAGAATGAGTGCAAGCCATGCTTTCATCGGCACCTCCAATCACATAAGTTTACAAAAGGGGGAAAGAGACATCAATCAAAACTATTGCAAGACCTCTGTGATATCAAGGATTTAGAAAGAAAAAATAGCTCTTAGCCCAACCTTGTCAAAACAGAGGACAGAGTAAAAGTCGAGCTTTTAAAGTACTTAGAGGTCTTTTACTCAGGAGTGGGATGTTTTAAGAATTCGACCTATGCTCAGTTGTTACTGGCCGATTTATCCTGGGTGGCCTCTTCAATCTCTGATTCACCCCAGGGAGGCGAAGCTAAGGTGTTCTGCTTGTCGTAAATAATCTGATAGAGCAAATAGTTGCGCATCACCGCTTTAACATAAAAACTTGTTTCCGCCCAAGGGAGCTCATCTATCCAAATGTCGTCATCAAGACTCTCTCCAATAGACTTCCATTCGGATAAATCACTACGATGACTGAGCCAACGATCTAAGTTGCCCGGTCCCACATTGTAGGAGGCAATTGCCAAGGGAGCGATCTTTTCGTACTTGCCGTACATACGCGAAAAAAAGTGAGCACCAAAACGAATATTGATCTCTGGTTTAAAAATATCGCGGCTGACATTAAATTTTGAGTGACGCAGCCACCGTGCTGTTTCGCGAGCCGTCGGGGCCAACATTTGCATAAGTCCATAGGCTCGTGAAGGACTCACCGCCTGGGGCATAAAGGCACTTTCTTGGCGCATAATAGCCCAAATTAAATTTTTCGATACAGAAAACTCATTTTCTGACTTGAGAACTGTATTTGCATAAAGGGTGGGGAAGGCCTTTTCTAAAATATTTTTGTTAAGATAAGAAGCGTCTAAATGGACAAGTGTGGAATAATCCTGAAGGGCTCGACTCTTTAGTCCCGCCGCCTCCCAAAGTTGAGAACGAAACCAGTATCCCGTCGCTGTCTGCGGATCTGGCAGATAAAGAATTTCATATTCAGCTTCATCAATCCACCCAAGAGTTATAAGTTTTTTTATACGTTCGTAGCGATTATCCAAATGTGCCGTCCACCAAACTTTAAATTTCTCAGCGCTCGGCTCCCCTTGAGTCCAAAGACTTTGCAAGTTTTGTTTGGTACTCATTCGGACGATCAAGCCGTAGTAAGTTAATGGAAATTCATTGAGAATACTTTCGCCAACGCTATCAGCACGATCTGATTTGATTTTATTCACTGAACGCCATAACCAATAACGAACTTGTAGCTCCCATTTATCTGAGTCCTTTGAGGTTAAGAAACGCTCGTAAAGCGGCACAACTTTGTCAAAACTTTTTTCTCGAAAAAGTAAAAGACCTAACAAATAACGAGCCTCAGCCGTAGCCTGATGGCCACTATGTTTCTCGATGAGGGTCTCAAAATACCTTTGTGCCTCATCGCGCTTGGCCAAATAGAAAGCCGATCGCCCAGCTAAAAGAAGGGCATCTGGAGCAAGACTCGTGTCTTTCCATGCTTCTGCAGCTCGTGATGATAATCTGTAGCTCGAATCTTGATACCCTCTTTCATAAGCTAAACTCGCCCAATAGAGAACGTACTCAGGAGGTGCCTTTAAAAGTATGGTTTCGAAGTCATTCTTAATAGCCTCATATTTTTTCCCACGCAAATACAACACTTTCTTTAAGAATCGGCTCATCCCATCACGTATTTTGTCAGTGCGATGAGATCCAGGGTGTAGATTTAAAAACTCCACGCCTCTGGTCGCAAGCCGGATGGTTTCGCCTTTATCATATGAACTTTTAAAACGACTCCAAAGTTTGTATTCTTGATCACTCTCCAAACTTGTTTGCGTGTATTTATCGAGTTTTAAGGATTTATCGGCTTTGAGTTCTTTAAGTCGAGCTAGAACTTCTGGATTTTCTTCAAGACTGTAACTTCTCAAAAAATTATTTATAGCCACATCATTTTGTTTCTGTGACCAGGCAAATTGTCCAATAGCCCTGTACAAACTAGCTCTCTGGGACGCGACCATATGATCGACTAAGTAAAATCCTTTTTTAATAAGAGCCTCGAAAGCTGTATGATCTTGTTTACTGCTTAAAATCGCTAAATCAACAAACACATTTAAGATAAGGTCTTTGTGACCTATAAACGGAGAATTCAAAAGAAGGTCTTGTTGCTTAAAATTTAAAAAGTGCTCGACAGCCTCAGCAACTTTAATACTATTTTTGGTTTGATAAGACGACTTAAGACAACTTATATAGGTTTGTGCAACCCAGACTCCAAGTGCAGAATCCTTTTGGGTTTTTTCACCAATCGAAAGGCACTCTTTCCAATTGTTACTTTTTTGATACCACTTCAATTGAGAAAGTGGATCTAGACTTTTTGGGTTAGATACCTTTTCAAGTTCCAGACGAGTTGGTAAATTGCTACCATCTCCCAAATCTTTGACTTCCAGTGCAAACGTGAGTGTAGAGTAGATTAAAATAGAAAGCGTCAATTTGACTGGTTTAAGTATCTGCAGAGTAGCTCCCTTGATTGATTTTTGCAGCTTTGTGCAATTGCACTTTAAGTTCCTCAACATACTTTTTAACATCTTTTGTATCTTCAATCGAATCTACATAGGATTTGGGCCCAAAGCCCAGAACACCAAAGTAGTCTACTAATTTTCTGAGAGGAGCTTCAATCTCTCTTCGAACACTAGGTGCCACTTTGGCAAGAACCTTATCAAACTCTTCGCTGGCACCACCCTCGCCTGAAATATTTCCTAGAGCGTAGTAGATTGTGTTTGTCGCTTGAATCCCTAGCTGACGCAGCTGCTTTTTAGAAACAAGTTTATCGAGCTCTTTAAAACGCTGATCCAAGACTTCTTTTAAGTTGGGTGGTTGACTGAAAAAACCCATGTCGATAGCCAACTTACCGATTAAAAGTAAGAGTACCGACGCAAAAAGTGTCATCCAAATGAGAAAACTATAGTTACGCTGGCTCTTCTTTGGCGACCACTGGGTCCGAACTTCAGGAAGTTTAGCCTCTGGCAGCTCTTCTGGTTGAATCCGCTCTTCCCCTAAGGAATCTTGCTTCACACCTGGCATAACATTCAGAGTTATAGGCTGGGAGCTTAGGGTTGCATAGTTACGTGTTTTGGGATTGAAATAGCTGGCTTTAAAAGGATTTAATGTCAACTCCCCAGCTTTGCGTGCAATTAATAAGACATTAAATTCTTTATAACTTTGACCATTCTTAAAAAAATTCGACTCGTTACTGATATCATACACTTCTAAGTTTTCACCGAGGTCTAACTTGGGCAACTCAATTGTTTTGGCATTTCCTCGTCCCTCAAACCGAACTTTCAAAGAAAACGGTTGATGGGCCACCACAGTTTTAGCAGGCGCATCTACCATCATCTGGAACTCTCCGACTGCACCGGTAAAATCTGAAGGTCTACCCTCAACGGGCAAGGGTTTGATCATAACTGGAATTTCGTCACTTGATTTTGTCGCTTGAAAACCTTGGCCAAAACCAAAACCGCCTGCGATAGTGGCTTTGACACGATAAGGATCAATCAAAGCCTTGCCCTCTTCAATTGGAAAGAGCGCGTAAGAAACTAAGAGGGCGCGATTGTATGGAATTCCATTGATCACATCCCTTTCAAAATTTAGATGAGTCGAAATTTGAATATCCTCTTTCCAAAACCCTTTCAGATTTGGGTACTTGAGTGAATCGATATCTTGGACTCGCCCACGTGTATAAAGGTACCAAGAGGCGGTGATCTGCTCGCCCTTATAAGCTTCTGTTTTATCGACTTCGGCTAAAACAAAAAAGGCGTCTTTTTCGTTGCGAGGCCCGGTCATAAAGCTGCCTTGTGTGGGACCACCAAATTGTCTATTGAGCAGCTGATTAAAGCGCTCTTCTAACTCATCTACGGGGTCTCTTGGCCAATCGGGCTGGTCTTTCTGAGGAGGCATTCCACCTGATAAAGCACCACCTCCACCACCATAAGCTCTGAGTTTAATGGGAGCAGTTCGATACTGGGTGCCTGCCACAGCCATAGCGATAGGAGGAATCACGACTTCACCTTCACGATCAACAAGAATTTGGTAATTAAAAACCTTAGAGCGAATGGTTTTGAAGTCTATTCCTTGCCCGGTCGAGACAACAGAAGATTTGGACTGACTGCTCGCCCATTGGTTGATGATTTGCGTGTTGGGAATATCAGGCAAATTGGGTGGGTGAACTTGCACGGCCTCCTCAGAACTAACTGAGACTTGAAGAGTGAATGTCTCCCCAACAGCCATCTGATTTCGATCGACTGTCGCCGTAACTTCGACTTTGGCATGGGCTTGTGAGCCCAAAAATGAAATCATGATGAACAATAAGAAATTAAATAGCCAATTTTGAGCACTACCAATTATTTGCACGGTCTGCCTCTCTTTTGCCTTTACGATCATACTTGGCCCTAATTTTTTGCTCTTGTTTTTTGAGCTCATCGAGGACCTGATTGACATCCTGTTGGGTCATATCCTTGCCATCAAATTGATTGGGTTGCTGAGGTTTGTTAGAAAATTCTTGAGGTTCCTTAGGCTGCTCCCCTTCATTTTGTTTCTCTTGGTCCTTATCACCTTTTTGATCTTCTTGGTTTTCACCTTTTCCTTGGCCTTGACCACCTTTAAGGAGCAGCTCAATATTTGTTTTGACTTCTTTTGAATCGGGTTTCACTGAGAGAGCTTGTTGATAATGATATAAAGCCTGATCCACATCCATCAACTTTTTATCCGAGAACAAAACGCCCAGGTTAAAGTGAATAGCAAACTTTAAAATAGGATCTATGGGCTGCTTAGAATTTGCTAACTCTTGTAACATTTTAAGTGCTTTCTTGTTTTGCTCAACGCCAATAAACGACGAACTTAAATTAAATAGAAACAACAAATTTTCTGGGTTGCGAACCGCAAGATCACTGAGTTGCTCGTAAGCTTCTATCTGCTTTTTTTGCTTCATATCGTCAACGGCTCGGTTGTTGATCCAAGTGTCCTGCAGACTTGTCGATTGGGCGCATGCAAGACTTGCGGACAAAAAGGCAAACAAACCCAGCATGGTTCTTTTTAGGCCAAATCTTAACATGAAATATTGTCGCTTATTTGGAGCCACTAACAAAACGCCCCCTGAAAATGTTGTTTTTTCGTTTACGAGTTCCAATAAACAACTCACTAAACGCAATTAAGAAAGCAAAAAACAATGGCAATTGAAATTTTTCATCGTAACTTTCTGCACTCAGGCTATCGAACTCGGCTTTTTCAAGCTTATCAATGTCCTCTTTCAGTTTTTTCATATCGCTGCCACCAAATGTGACGTGATAAAAACTTCCCTCACCAGCACGAGCAATCTGACGCAAAAGCTCGTCATTGACCCGACTTATCACCTCTTGCCCTTGGTCGTCTTTAAAGTAACTTTTTAAAAGTCCGCGTGCATCGCGCTTCGGAATCTTAGATCCACGCTCTGAACCAAAAGCCATTGTGAAGATTCGCACCCCTTGTTTAGCCATGTCCTGGGCGATCTTAATCGCTCCCTCTTCGTGGTCTTCTCCATCAGATATTAAAATCACAACGCGAGTCATTTTTTGATTTGGCCCTACTTCTTCGCCTCCTCGCTTAAAGGCCTGCATTGTTTCACTTAAGGCTTTGCCAATCTCGGTTCCCTGAGTTTCTACAGATCCTGGGGACAAAGATTCTAAAAACATTTTCAATGCCGATTTATCTGTTGTCATGGGCGACAACATCACAGCCGAACCTGCAAAAGCGAGCAACCCCACCTTGTCTCCACCTAAAAGATTTAAGAGACGGTCCATCTCTTTTTTTGCATGCTCAAGGCGCGAGGGTTTCACATCCTCGGCAAGCATACTGTTAGAGACATCAATCACCATCATAAGCTCTACACCCTGGCTGGTAATCTCGGTTTTTCCCTTGCCCATTTGGGGGCGAGCCATCGCCACAATCATCAGTGCGGTCGCGGTTAAAGACAGAGCGCCCTTCCAGTTCCGCTTGGGTCGAGAAAAACCAGCTAAAAAGAAACCTAACATTTTGGGTCCAAAAACTTTTAAGAGGTACTTTTCGCTTCTAATGTTTTTAAATACAAAGTAGAGACCAAGTACAGCGACGAGAATAAGAAGCCAAAGAATAGAGGGGTTTGCAAACCGAAACATCTACAGCCCCCTTCGTAATAACGTCATATTTAAAATTAGGCTCAATAAATAAAAGAATACAGCCCAGAAAAGGTATTTTTCAAATAATTCGGAATACAGGGTGTAGCGATTTTCTTCGATTTTAGTTTTTTCCAATTGATCAATAGCCGATAAAATCACTTGAAAATCTTTGGTGGTCACAGCTCGATAATACTTACCCCCAGTTTCGTTTGCCATCTGTTGTAAGAGTTTCTCGTTCACTGCGCTATGAATGGGTTGATAGCGCTTAATTTTGCGACCAAACATATCTTGTGAATATATTGGCAATTGGGCCTGGCCGTCTTTACCAATTCCTACAGTGTAGATTTTAATCCCAAATCCCTTAGCAATCTTTAAAGCTGTTAAGGGGTCAATCAGACCTGTGTTATTTTCCCCATCAGTGAGAAGAATCAAGACTCGCGACTTTGCTGTCGAATCTTTAAGTCGTGATACTCCATTCGCCAATGCCACACCAATAGCTGTCCCCATTTTGATATTGTTAGAAGTCTCGACTTGTGAAACGTTTTGTTTTAAGAGCTCATAATCTAAGGTCAGAGGCACTCTGGTGTACGACTCTCCAGAGAACACGACTAAACCAATACGATCCGAAATTCTTTTACCTATAAACTCGCGGATTGTCTCTTTGGCCGCTTCGAGTCGGTTCTCGGGCTTCATATCCTCAATGAGCATAGAATGAGAAATATCAAGGGTGATCATGATATCAATCCCCTCAACATTGCGGTTAATCTTTTCATCTGTTTGTTGTGGACGCGCCAACGCAAGTATCAAAAAAATCAAAGCCAAATACTTGCTAACCTCTGGCAAGTGGATAAGGTAACTTTTTAAACTCGGACGTGTTTTTTGAGCCAATGCCAATGTACTTAGCGGAATGGCTCCATAGCGACTTTTCCTTCTTAAAAAATAAAGCACGGCAGCAAAAGCTAGCGGAATAAAAAGAAGAAAGGCCCACCAGGATTGCCAGATCATACTTTCAACTTCCTAGCTTTCCAAATCTGCTGACTCACTCGGGCGGTCATTTGAGTGAGTTGCTTGCAATCTTGTGATTTCAATTTATCGCTATCTTTTTTAGCCTGATCAAGCTCTTGCATGATTCTCTTGAGATCGTGACCGTAGCGTTGAAATCTCTTCTTGTCCTGCTTGGCCAAAGTCTTGAGAGTAAGACTCGATTCCCAATCTAAGGCCGGAACAAAGAACTCACGCAACAGATACATTCTGAAAATTTCATCGAGACTTTGCACATATCTATGTTTCTTCTCTTCAGGCCAAGCTTTTTGTTCACCAAAAATATAGTTGCGACCCAGTTGGCGAATGTCTTTATTAAATTGATTAAAAGCACCAAGAGCGGTGTTGTGTTGTTGCAGTTCATCGATGACTTTTTTCATCTGTACTTTACGACGCAAGCGAAAGAGGCTGTAAAACAACAAACCGACAATCAATGCCACTAAACTGATCCAAAGCCATAGCGGATACCCCAACTTAAAGGCGGCGATGGGACCGTAGGGTTTTTGATCTGGTTTTTCTATAACACTTTTTGTGGGAATCATGAGGGACTCCACCTGCAAGATAGGACGCCCCTTATCCATCAGAACTGTGGCTTTAAATTCATTTTTCCCAGGAGTGTAAGTGGTGACATTGAGCTGCAAACTGTTCTCGGTTTGGCTTTCCACTTCTAGAATCTTGAGGGAATAATTCTGTAAAGGGTCGGCATGGATAAATTGCAGTTCACTGGAGCCAAAAGAAACTCGAGGTCCTTCACAAGACAGAGGAATGATTTCACCCACTGTCCACTCACCATCGCTTGGAGAACTCTCTATTTGGCATGTCCAAAAAGGCAAAGTCTTGCCAACAGCTTCAGCAGCAGAGTCTTCATTTACGGCTTGGCTCTGTGTCCCCTTCTGATCTTTAGCCATTAACGCTTCCTCTTTTTAAAATAAGTGGCAAGAGGTTGGATAAAGTCTTCGCCATTGGTCACTTCAACAAGATCAATTTGAGCTTTTTTCAACTCTTGGGAAATGGAGTCTCTATAGGATGCAAAGTTTTTCTTGTAAGCTCTTTTAAACAAGATTGAGTTTGTGTCTAAAGTTAAAAGTTCTCCCGACTCGGGATCTATAAAATCCATTAAGCCAAGATTGGGTAAATTAGCTTCGATGGGATCGGTGATTTGTACAGCCACAGTGTCGTGGCGTCGTGCTAGTTTTTTTAGCGAAGTCGCAAAGGGCGAGGAATCCATAAAGTCGCTAAAGATAAAAACCGTCCCTCGCTTCTTTAAAACCCCAGATAAGTATTCGACTACTGATGAAATTTGAGTGCGACGGCTTTTGGGCTCGTGAAAATAAAGATCGCGTAGAATACGTTGAATATGACCACGCCCCTTCTTTGGAGGGACATAGTGCTCCACTTGATCAGAAAACAGCAACAATCCAACATGATCATTGTTTTTAGCGGCACTAAATCCAAGAAGGGCTGAAAGGTGGGTGAGCACCTCGCCTTTAAAATAATTTTCAGAACCAAAGTTGATCGAACCACTGACGTCCACCGCTAAGATTAAAACCAACTCTCGCTCTTCTTCGTATTTTTTTATATAAGTATTGCCCGTTCGAGCAGTTAAACTCCAAGAAATCGAGCGTACGTCATCGCCAGGAACATACTCGCGAAAATCAGAGAAAGTCATTCCCTGCCCTTTAAAGGCCGACTTGTACTGACCCGCAAAGTTAGAGTTGACCAACTTCTTGGTATTCATCTCGAGTAGTTTTATTTTTTTTAAAACCTCCGCAGGGATGGTCAATTAAGGCACCTCAATTTCGTTGAGCATATCTTTGATGACCATTTCGCTGACGACCTCTTCAGCCTCGGCTTCAAAAGTGAGAATCAAACGGTGGCGAAGAACATTGTAAGCCACGGCCTTTACATCTTCAGCAGTGACATAGCCACGACCGCGAATAAAAGCATGAGCCTTAGAAGCCCGCATCAAACTGATAGTAGCCCGTGGAGAGGCCCCTACTTGAATCATGTTCTGCAATTGCCCCAAACCGTACTCGCTAGGATTACGAGTGGCCATAACAAGATCGACAATATAGGTTTTGATGTTCTCATCCACATAAATTTTATCTGTCATCTCGCGCGCGCGCAGTAGGTTCTCTTTGCTAATCACCGAGGACACATCAGGCACATTATCGCTTCCCATGCGATTCATGATCTCTAGCTCTTCTCCCTTGTTGGGGTAGTGAACCACTATCTTAAACATAAAACGGTCCATCTGAGCTTCTGGTAAAGGGTAAGTTCCCTCTTGTTCCAGAGGGTTTTGGGTCGCAAGCACAAGGAAGGGCTTTTCTAATTTGTAAGTGGTGTCGCCAATGGTGACTTGTTTTTCGGCCATAGCCTCGAGTAAAGCACTTTGCACTTTTGCGGGTGCTCGGTTGATTTCATCTGCCAACAAAATATTTGTGAAAATAGGACCTTTTTTAGGAAGGAACTCTCCAGATTTTGGATTGAAGATCATCGTTCCTATTAAGTCTGATGGTAACAAGTCTGGTGTGAACTGCACACGCTGAAAATGCAGGGAGATCGCCTGGGACACAGATGAAATAGTCAAAGTTTTCGCCAGCCCAGGAACGCCTTCAAGCAACACATGACCACCGGTAAGGAGGCCCATGACGATGCCTTCCACCATCTCTTTCTGTCCCACGACCACACGGCTGACCTCTGCCAACATTTTGTCGACAAAAACACTCTCTTGCTTGATTGCAGCATTCAGCGCCATTACATCCACTTCCACGAGGGACCCCCTTATTTATAGATAAAGTATTATTTTTGAATTTCAGTACCCTTTAATCAATCATTTTAACGGTTTTCGCCCCGCAAAAGTTGGGCGCTGACTTTTGCCTTTGGATCGACTAAGCTCGAAGACCTCAAACCCACTACAGGAGGACTCCAAGCGTGGAACAAAATTTAGAAGCTGACTTTTCAACCCTTTGTCTCTCTATTGCCTCTTCGGCTGCTATGAGCTTAGGCATGGCGCCAGACCCCAGCAGTGGCCAAACCCGTATTGATAAAAAAATGGCCCAATTCAATATTGATTTATTAGAAGTGTTACGAAAAAAAAGCCAAAACAATCGAACTGAAGAGGAAGATAAACTGATTGAACAGCTTCTCTCTGACCTGAAGATGAAGTTTGTCAGCATCAAGTAACTCGAAGCCAAATGTTCTTGTTCTACGGACTCTATCAGAAAGTTCTTAGAACGAGACACACTTCAAACTTTTTTATCTGTCAAAAATGACTAGCCCCTAAACATCCGGTTATTTTATTTGCCCCTCCTTTATCCCTGCTCTTATAAATCGAGGCAGCTGTCTTACTTTGAGAATCTCTCTCAACTTTGGTCTAGGCAATCCGAAAGGCTTATGGGAAAATAAGGGGACCAGCGATCGACACCAAGGAGTGCAGCATGAATATGGAAATTACCGAGATCAAAATCTTTCCAGTCAATGAAGATCGATTGAAAGCCTATGTCACCATCACCCTCAATGACTGCTTTGTGATTCGCGACCTAAAGATCATTCAAGGTCATGGTGGGCTCTTTGTGGCAATGCCAAGCAAAAAGCGCAAAGACGGTCAATTTCGCGATATCGCCCACCCCCTCAATCAGGAAACCCGGGAAGAGGTCGAACAGGCCGTTTTCAAAGCCTATGAGGACCAGCTGAAAGGCATTGGGGACAATTTGGGCGAGGTGTCTAAAAAGCTCAATACTTAGTTTTACAAATCCAAAGATTTTGATTAAAAAGCATGCATTATCGGGGTCCCTGCTCCGACTTTGGCGGCCTCTGGATACCTGTTCAGAGGCGGCTTTCTTTATTTTCTTCTTGATTGCCGAGCAAAGAATCGTTAGTTTCAAACTCTTAAAAATGCTGGGGTATCGCCAAGTTGGTAAGGCAATGGATTTTGATTCCATCATTCGCAGGTTCGAGTCCTGCTACCCCATCCATTTAAACAATACCGGAATCCCGGTATACAAGGTACCTGGTATTCCGGGGTACCGGAATCTAACTATTTAAAATCACCATTTTCGTCGACGCCTTAGCCCTAGCTCTCTGGAACAAGAATTTCAAAAAGACCGCCGCTCACCCACCTGGGTGCCACTTCTTGAAAAATAGTATGTAACTCGTCAACACCCATATTATGTGAGAGCTTCTCACTGGCCTCTTCAATAGTCTCACTAGACAATAGCGCATTCAAAACAAGAGTCTTGTCACTGGGCCAAGCTTCACAGTGAACCTTTCTGTTTTCAGTTGTCCAAATAAAGAGTTCCGAAGGCTCAGCCTTGTATGCCACTTCATCTTCCCAAATTTTATGAATGGGCCAAGAACTATTCATTTTGATAAGAGAAGGATTGATTATGATGCGATGAAGCTCAGGATTTATACTGGTCGGCAGAGGTGTTCGATAATCAAAAAAATTAAAAAAACTTTCAACCCTCAACCACTCCATTTTCGCTAAATCAAAAAGAAAGGGCAGCTGCTTTTGCAAAGGCTCCTGTTGCAAAAAGGAAGGAAAGTTTTTACCACACTCATTGATAAAGTGAGTGTCGGCTGGATATTGATGAAAATACTTTCGTGACAGTTGTTCAAATAAGTCCTCGCCCAGAAAACTTTTTGTGACTTGAAAATCATCCTCTAAGCAAGAGGTTATTTTTAAAACAGAGCTGCGCTGATAGGTTCTCAGTCGTTCGACCGCACTTAAATCCTTTGTCGACACAACCGATTGGACTTGGGAAAGGTCACCATCCAAGCGTACGGCTTTAAATATTTCACTTTGTAATTGGCTTAGTGTCATCGGTCCCCGCCTTCTCTAACATTGCTTTTGCTTTAAAAACTTGCAACTCATAGGTTTTTAAATCGGGAATATTGTCGTCCCACTCGGCCATAAGTGAGGGAGCTTCTGTTTTTTGCCCTAAATAAGAAATCAGATCGTAAACTTCATCACAGACTTCTGTATCGTGGGTGTCGACAATAAGACCATTTTCTCTACGGTCATGTCCGGCGATATGGATCTGCCCCACGTTTTGAATTGGAATGGCATCTAAAAACTCTTTAGGATCAAAACCATGGTTTTGCGACGAGACGTAAACGTTGTTGATATCAAGTAACAATCCACAGTCTGTTTTTTTAATAATTTCACTTATAAAATCCCACTCATTCATTTCAGAATTTTTATAGGTTATATAGCTTGAGGTGTTTTCAATCATAAATCTTTGCCCTAAAACATCTTGAATTTTATTGATTCTCTCCGCAACATGGTTCACCGCCTCTTGAGTGTAAGGCAACGGCAAAAGCTCATGGGTGTTATGCCCTTCAACCCCAGTCCAACACAAATGATCCGAAACCCAAGCCGGCTCTACCAACTGAATCATTTCTTTAAGCTGTTGAAGAAAATTGAAATCTATGGGATCCGTGCTTCCGATATTTAAGGACACACAGTGAAAGACAATGGGATAGTCTTTGCGCAATCTTAATAACTTCTTAAGGAGCGGACTTTGCCCGCCCCCTTGTATCCCCATATAGTTTTCAGTTAAAACCTCGAACCAGTCCATCAACGATTGACCATTTAAAATCTCATCGAAGTGCTCTGGCCGAAGACCTAAACCATAACCAAGATGGGGGTATTTTTGACTCATCTTAACAATTACTTTTTGTCGCCACAGCTGCCATCAGCACACTTGGCTCCAGCTTTTTTCTTTTTCTTATCTTTTGCTTTTTTGTCTCCACAACTGCCATCGGCGCATTTAGCTTTGGCTTTTTTCTCTTTTTTATCGCCACAACTGCCATCTGCACATTTAGCATCTGCTTTTTTCTCAGATTTAGCAGATTTATTATGGTCGCCGGCAAACGCCACTTTTGAGTTGAGGGTCACACCCGCTACTAAAGCTGTCAGAGCTGCTGCCAAAACAAGCTTCTTCTTTGTGTCTAATCCTGTTTTTTGTTTCATATTGGTACCTTCCTGTTAGGTTGTTATTGCTTTCACTAATGAGTGCTGCCAACAAAAGCTTTATTACAAATAAAATGTAAGCTCCATCGTCAAACTCGCACTCATTATAAACAACAAGGAGAACAATATGGAATCGATTAAAGTAAATATAAGAAAAATCAATAGTTTACTGGACCAGCTCGACTGGATCTCTCCACTTGCGGCACGCCTTGCTCTTGGTTGGGTCTTCCTGTGGGCTGGCTATGGAAAGCTTGGCAACCTAGAGCAGGTCATTGTTTTTTTTGAGTCCCTTGGCATTCCCATGGCATCTGTCCAGGCTCCTTTTATTGCCTCTTTAGAGTTAGTGGGTGGCCTGGCCCTCATCTTGGGTTTTGGCACCAGGGCCTTTTCATTTTTACTCGCCAGTACTATGGCAGTGGCCTTAATGACAGCCCATGCTGACGATATCAGCGTGTTCTCTGATGCGTTCAAGATCTATGAGTTTGTCTATATCTTAGTTTTCATGTTCTTGATGACAAGAGGAGCTGGGAAAATATCAGTGGATCAGTACTTAAAGAAAAAGTGCT